>JAISYJ010000090.1:0-50523 GCA_031270005.1 Hungatella sp.
GGATACATTATAAAGGAGAAATATAGGCGGTTTCCATCATCGGAAAGATGGTTTCCGCCAAACCGGAAAAGCGGTTTCCTGTCACCGGACAGACGGTGTAATTAGCGCCGGATTATTCATAAAATATCAAATAGCTTAAGGGTATTTGGTGTATAAGATTCAAAAGGGAAATGCACCCCTACAATATCCGGGTGCAGCCATTTGTTTTTACCACTCTTTTCACGCTTGGAAACCTCATGGTAAATGGTTTTTGTGGAGCATTTAAAATGTTCATCGGAATTCACAAAACTGGAAAGCAGGATGTGTAAATCCCGTTCTGCAAATTTCAGTTTCATTCCTGTCCGCTCCTGCCTGTCCTCATACTCCTGTAATCCTGCCGTTAGTCCTTTCAGGAAGAACTTTGCCGGGCGCTTGCTTACCTGTTCAAATATCGACTCCTGGTTGTTCTTAATGTCTACATATATTCTGGCTGACAGAGTGCGGATAGGGGTTTTGCCGGAGGATGACAGTTTTTCCAGTAAGCCATATCTGCTCGCCGCTTCCCACATTTCCTCTACTGACAGTGGCATGTTTTCGTGTTCTAATATTTCTTTTGCTAAATCTAAAAAGTTATAACCCATAAATTATATTACCCCTCTCGTATTTCTATATTAATTTTCTAATTGTAAATATTATTGTTTTTGGAAATATTGAGAGAATCCTCGATAAGAATATGCGTGATTAAAAGTACTTTTATTTTATACCAAAGACATACCAATTTCAAGTGTCCTCTCCCAAAAAAATAATCTATCTGGTAAATGTTTTATCTTCAAATAAGGATTTCGCTAATTTATATGTACCTTTCAGCGAAACCCCTATACAATTTGGCAAAAGCAGTAATTTAAACAATCTTGCATTCCCCCATCCTCATGAAAGAAAATATAAATTTATCTTTACCTATATAATAACACAGGTTCATCTTTCACTTGATATCCCCTCAACACCGCATAAAATCAAGGTTTTTTTGAAAGCAAACAAACGGTCTCAACATTCCCCTGAATTTTTATTCTATACTACATAGCGAAAGTATATCTGCCTTATCAAAAGTTGGGTAATAATCTTACCCCATATTTTTGTACTCGTTCCATGTTTTTTCAAACAACTGATTACAGCAAACTTCTCTCAGCAAATTTCTGAATCCTCTCAAAAAATTTATATTTATACTGCCATCTTGCTTTTCGTAAATATAACGCCAATATTCAAAAGCGTCCGAAGCATTACTTAATAATTCATCAAACATATTTTCATTTCCAGAATTAAACCACTCTTGCATTCTCTCTTCAACAAGTAGTGCTGTTTTATAATCTTCTTCCTTGAATTTCTTCCACAGTAATCTTAACTCATGACTTTTTATTTTCTCTACCCTCCTACCATGAAAAACTAAAAGAGATTTTATAAACACTTCACAGGCAAATGCAGAATTTACTATTCCCGATACGGTATGGGAGCGCATTCTATATTCTATATTATTAGGTTCTACTTCACAATATTTTGCACAATCACAAAACGCACACGCATGTTCAAACATACGCCTAGCATCAAGCATAACACTCTCGCACATTCCATCCTCCTCTTTCTTGCAAAATTTCTATTTTGCGAAAAAGTTTCCTTTCGCCAAAAAGTATATCATTCATTCCCAAAAGACTATCCCCTGTGGTAAATCAATTTCCTCATAACCACTCTGTGAAAACTGAAACACACATCTATTTTCCCTCCAAAATCGCAGGAACCTCTGTTTTACTGCAGTTTTCTCTATAGAAGACAAACTGTTTCCACGTGGAATTGTTAGTCTATTTCACACTTTTAAGAAATGTAGTAAAATCATTGTGTTTTAGCGGGTTTTGTAATAATTTTATCAAGTCGAGATATCCAATCTCAATTAAGCTATTTTTCAAATCAGTCTAATTTACTAATTTTATACAACCTTAACAAAATCTATTTTACTTTATCTTCAGCAGGGTCAACCTCGTACCAATGCTTTGAATTTCGTTTACATTCCAATGCTGGAACCCTTTTTGTAACTTCATTTTTAACGCTACCATCACTACGAAGAACTTCTTTCCACTCTACAGGCTTGTTATAATATCTCATCTTTCCTCCGCATTGAGGACATTTATCAATATGTATCTTTTCTAGAGTCAATCTTCCACCATAACCACTAATTGCATAATTAAAAAGCAAGGGATGTCTCGTTTGATTTTTTGTAATCCTCCTAAGGCTAAGAAATAAAATAAATAAAAAAGCTAGTATTGCAAATGTCATTGAATATATTTGAATTTCAAAATTTGATGATGCCTGCAACGATCCACCAAAGATACTTAATGCACTTTTTACGATTTTGCCAATAGGAAACACTCCAAGTATCCCAATAATCACGCTAATCCAAGATAAAACAGCTAGAGTAAATGGACTTCGCCATATTGGTTCAGGTGTATATTTTGCCTCTTGTTGAGAATCACCCGAAATATTGTTAATTATATCTCTTGCAGCAACTTGTGCTGGACCATTAAAATTTGTGGTCCCATTAAAGTTATTTTGATTGCTATTTTCTTTAGTTTCTCTCATATTTTCCTCCTGATATCAGAATCTCAGCTTATCTATTTCTTCGAACTGTATTTCTTATTTTTTCTCTGATTTTCGCTTTCATCTTTTGTCACATTACTCATGTGAGCCTTTTCTATTTGCACTGTCTGATATGTTTCTGCTGAAATTATCGCAGGATTATTATTTTCTGACTTATATTGAATATTGTCATTTCCATTATCAAGTAGTCTAACTGTTCCTGTTGTTTACTTTGATTTAGCGGGATTTTCGCTTAAGAAGGCATACGGTTACTCCTATCTGTTGTAGAAACATATCACTTTCATTTTAAGTGCTTGTCCAATATATCTATGTCTAGTCCTCCCATTCAATTTTCCGCATCTTCCAGTGTTTGCTGTTCTTCCAAACCAAATAAGTCTCATCCCTGTCCATAAAGCAATCCAATCTTTCTCTTGCTTTATTCGATATCTCTTTTAATACTCTAATGATCCAGACTGGCTGCAAATCCAATGCTGAAGCTTTTGAAACAAAAATTTCTTCATTGACAAGAAGCATATGTTGACTATCACCATACTTTTCTCCCGCATCCTTATAACTTGCAATTTCAATACCTTCATCATTGTAATAGTGATAACCATCTCCACTTACAATTCCCATCATTTTCCTTACTTTTTTAGACGGCATCTCGTATTCCATTTCGCCTCTCTCCTGTATATCACAAGTACATTTTGCAACATTTTTATATAATATATTGTTGCCATATACCAAACTAGAATTGTGTTCTTCTTTCCAATCAAACCAGCATACTTCCAAAGGTGAAACATAACAATCTGAAGTTGGATATGCAAGAATATCTGCAGCATTTATTAGTTCTCCAGCAAAATCTCTATCCTTTAACCTTTTTACAAGCGATTGTATAGTCCCTTTATGTATAAGACCGGAAGATATCCACATCATAGTTGTGGCACCCTGCACCTCATTGCTTACAAAATGTGATCCAAATAATGTTATTGTTCCTTGTTGTATATTAATCCATTTTTCAAAATTTGGTATAGGTGATTCAAACAACCACTTTTGAATACCATCTTTACTATAATCACAACCTTTAATGGATGGTGTTAATTCTTCTGGCAAAACCCAATCGGTTTCCTCCATTACTTTATCTACGTCTACTTGGCATAATTCCTGATAGGGATTAACGTAGTCTTCCAATTGACCATAATCTCCTACATAAGTGTTTCCATTTTCATATCCGCCATAAGGGAGTATATCTGCTAAATAACCTAACAATTCCATTTTTGCACACCATGTATATTTTTCTGTAATCGTCATAATACGGCTGATACTTCCATGTGTGGCTGGTCTAAATTTTCTACATATTGCAATATCTAATCCCAGCTTTTCTCCTGGTTTCCCTCCATTTGGTTTTCCGTAAAAAATATCCTCGCACCACCCCGCTGCCTTCACTAGTCCAAAAGCACTTCCTAAAATCCACTTCTCACTTGTCAACTCTGGTAACTTATATTTTTTTCCATATTTCTTTACAAACTTATCAATTTCATACTTATAAGTTCTATTCAAAAAGAACATTCTATTTAATGGATCACACAGTACATATCTTGCTAGATCGTAATCCATTGTTTTATATCCTCCCATTCTTGTTCCTGCTGTCGCTTCGGGAGCAAACGGCACAAACGATGAGTCAACTCTATATGGTGGCCGACATTTATCAACCTGTATATTAGTGATTACTCCTTCTAAAAAAGCACATTCAATAATTGCTCTTGAATAATATCTGATTGCTGCATTATGCATATTTTTAATCTTTCTATACTGAAAAATATTATGATATATCCATTTAGAAATTGATTTCAAATATGTCTGATTTTTCCGACACACATATGTAACCGCCATTGCAATTGCAAAAATATCGGTTTTAGCTTGAATATCATTAACATCAGCAAAATACTCAAATAACTTATAAAATTCTTCCGCTTGTACAATTCCCCATTTTGTAATCTCCTGACGAATCATTGTCCTTACGCTATTATCGACTGAAGTTAATCCCCATGCCCAAACCAACGGCATTCCGTCAAAACAATCTGCATTCTCCAGTCTATATGATCCATTTGTATATTCTATATCATCATAACGAACCCAGTTAGAGTCATCATTTCCATCGAGTTCTGAAGGAATTGACCAAATAACATCCCTATTGGCCGGTTTGACAAATGTACTTAGACACTGATCAAGAAGCATACTCCCCAGTGGATGCTTTCTGTTTCTGGCCAATGGTAAAATTATTTTATTAACCGTCATGGATAACGCATATGCATTGTTAAACATTAAATCTTTAAGCCACTCTACATATTTGCCGGAAATATTTTCATTCACGTTTACCACTGCAAATGCAACTGCACTAAACAACTCTTCTTCATATGAAAAATACTCTCTGCAAGATTCATTCTGCCACAATGTCTTTCCATAATGCTCCAAAACCATTACTGCGTACATTTGCAATGCCCCAGTATTCTCCAGAACCTGATTGTCCAATTTCAAGTCGTCTGAATATTCGTTCCTTTCAAACAACCGAAGAGCTTTCAAATAATCATAGACCGGCTGTGTTCCTAAAAAATAAATTGTTTCATTTTCTTCAAAGAAACTTTTAGCACATTTCTGATATGATTGTAGAAAAGAATGTTTCTCTAAAAAATCCAGAATTTTATCTATTCCCGGTTCCTGCAAATAATTATAAATATCCAGCCCTCTCAAAACCGATTTTAACTGATTTCGTGTAACTTCATTTTGGCTTTCGAATATATGATTAATTTTCAGCAAGACTATTTTTACAATTTGATCATTTGTATTTTCCTCAAATCCCGCTATGGTTTTAAATTCCTCATTTAACCTATTAAACTTCTCTCGTAACAGGTTAGTTACTGTAACATCGGACTTTTCAATTTGCCCTATACGTTTTCCTGCATAAAGTTCACACATCAATTTCAGCGCATACGGAGTACTTATAGAGTAGCGAAGCCATTTTACGCCTTCGTCATCAATATTATAATATTGAATATAGGTATCGTATATTGTACTTACCGGAACATCTCCATCATCGGATAACGTAATCTTTTTTAAATTTTGTTCCAGTAACATTCTTTTACTATCAAATGCATATGGGCGGCCTGTAAAACAAAATCTAATCCTTTGATGCTTGGAAGTAATTACATTTACCTGATTTATCCTATCATTCCAACGATCATATGGTTTTATCTCATCTATGCCATCAATACAAATTACCACTTTGGGAATAATACGAATTTCCTCTTTCTTCATATCAGACAATGGATTATTTGCTTCATTTCTATACGATATTGCTTCTAAAGCAGACCATAGCTCTTCTTCACTCCATCCTTGGGAAAGACCCAATACACGGATTATTATATCCTTCCATTCATCTTGAGGTGAAATACTCTTTGCCTGGACTAGAATAGGTATATGATAATTTCGCTCCAATTGTGTTTCAACTACATTCGCAATTCCATGTGTTTTTCCTGTTCCTTGTCCACCGATTACAATTATTTTTTCAAAATTGCATCTCTGTTTCAGTTCTTCTATTAGTTTTGACATATTGACATTATAAAGTTTTTCTATTAACTTCCTAACATCCCAAAAATGGCGAAAACTATCCCCATGAGAACACTTTTCCATCCATTCATCCAAATTTCCAAGTTCATCATATGTTAAAATATATTCCTTCCACGGCTCTACTTCATTTTCACATCGATAAGCATTTTCTATTCCTAATAGTTCACGAAGCTGTTGTTTTGTTCTTTCGTGTAACTCCTGCAGTTGCTCAATTTTATCAACATATAGTTGTCTCTCATTCAGCAAATCACATAAGACATTAATCTCATCAATTAACATTCTGTAATTTTTCTCTATGCATCTTAGTTCTCCCAATAGAGAAGCACATTCTTCCGATGCACCTAAGAAATTACTGATCTCTTTATGTATTTTTCCTTGATTGTGTAAAACAGGAATGTATCGTTGAATCAGCCATCCGTTCTTTTGTTTATCAAAAGAATGCTGTAAGGCTTCTTTCGTAAGTTCCTCTTTTTCAAACCAATATCGTCTAGCCCCTGCTGCCTCTGCATATTGCAATTGAGTTTCCAACATATGGTCACCCCAGAGAATAATATCAATATCAGGATGAGTACCTTTTATATCTGTGACAATCTTATTCCATTTTGAATATTCTGTCTCTTGAACGATTTTCCCATCTTTGCCCTTTTTTAAATTTGATAAATCTCTAGGTATGCATACTATATATCTTATTAATTTTGGATGCACTTCCAGTGCCGTTACAATAGATCCTTTTATTTGATTAAACTGTGATATAGTAATACTGTCTGGAAACCATTTTGCCTGCACACCAATTTCTTCACCAGTTACAAGCGTAGCATAGGACTCTACTCCTCCATCTCCACCAGCTCCATTTACCACAATATAAGATTGCTTAGTATCTTTATATTCTCTATTTATCCATAATTCAAACAGCTGATTACACACTGCTTCAAATGCTCGTGTAGCTGCCTCATTATACGTTTGAAAGTGTTGCCAATTCATAAATATCCCCCTCCATCTTTCATGGTACTGCTTTAATTCCTATTTTCTCCCCATCCGGCAAAATAAACGTTTGCGCTTATAGTTTCAATACCCTTTTTCTACGTTTCAATTCTTTTATTCTCTACCCCTCTTGAACCTTTAAAATATCACGTCCTACATCTATCAAAATTACATTATCAGTTTTCAATAATATTTATATAGTAATCTTTTTCAAAATGTTCATTTTCCTTACCCCACCTCAGTAAGAGGAAACATATTTCAGTACAACAAAACATAAAAGCACACCAACATACCACCTTCAAAACCCCGAAACCCTTTGATTTACTGCGGTTTCCGTGTCAGCAAACAAACTGTCTCCACATGTGTTGAGGCAGTGATTCTAATGTCTGAAAGACACAGTTTGGCCTTGGAGGAAACCTTATTATCCCTGCCTAACTAAAATCCTCTCTCTTTTATTTTCATGACTCTATCCCTACTCACTCATCTTAGCTTTGAAATAATATCATATAATATTTATTGAAAATGGTCTTGTTTATATTGTACTATTTTTATACTATCATCACTCCTAAGGAAAGACAACAACAGAGTCGACTACCATGCCATTGCTAAAGAGATTTTGCAGTTCCGGGAGCTAAAAGTCAAATCAGAAACCGACAGCGTCATCCTGGAGGAATGACTGGCTCTAATTACTGAGCTTTGCAATTTCCTGATGAAATAGCCCAGCGAGATCACAGTGTTTGATGACAGCCTCGTCTGCAGGCTACTACAAAAAATCGCCATTTTCGACGACTGCTCTGCGGTGAAATTCAAATTAGGTGTAAATATTAAAATTAATGAATAAGAGAACAGATTATCATAATGGCATCTTTCCTTATGGTGGCTTGCTCTCTTTTGTTTATCATTAATCATTTCGGTATCTCCCCCGAGGATATGGCGATACATGTACTGTTTTCCCATTTTGCTGACGGTCATAACCTGACACAAAATGCTCTCGTGGTGAAGAACGTTCAATATCTTCCTTTGCTGTCGCAAAATCTCCGTTACCACTTGAAACTTCTGTGCTCGAAGTCTCATTTTGATTGTTTTTGGCAGCTGCATATCCAGCAGCTAAAGTTCCTCCAATTTTTATTGCTGTAAATATTTCATCTTTGTGATGAACACAGAAATCTGCAACTTTCGCTAAATAATGCTTCAATCCATTTCCACTTTTAACTTGCAGTTTTACTTTTGTAGGTTTACCTTTGTTCTTATCAGACAAATCTTTGATTTCCAGAGGAGTACTGTCTGGCCTTTCACTATCCGTGTTATCCTTTATAACTGTCTCGGTACCATCATCAATTACTTGTACATTATCACATATAATGAGTATAGGTTTACTTAATTCAATAATTTCACATGGTTTGTATATATCAGGTCCAAAATCATTAGTTATGCCTGTACAAGGATTGTAAAAGCCATTTGTAGGATTTTGAAAGTTCCCTTTGTGAGCGTTGAAATGTTCTGATCTTGATAGGAATTGGATGTTTTGTGGATTTCCTTGGTACTCAGAAAACTTTTCTGCACTTTTCATGTGATGACCTTCAAAGGCTTTTCCATTATCATCGTATACTTTTCCTCTATCAAGAATATCCTGTTGTTGCTCTAGAGTCCAATCTCTTGTTCCTTTTCCTTCTCTAACTAGCTGTTGTTCGTTGGCCCAAGCTGCAGAAATTGCCTTATTTGCTTCAGAGGTTCTTCTCGACATAGAATCATCCTCCTATTCCAAGGAGCTCATAAAGGTCATTTAAAAAAGCATAGAAATCTGCATATGTTTCATCACTCTCAATTCTTCCAACTTCTTGATTATAGATTGAAATTTTCTCTCCTGTTTTTTCGCATATAATAGGATCTCCAGAAGATAACGCACCAATAACAATATACTTGTCATCCGGTCTGTCCTCATCATTAACATCAATTAATGGTTTATGTGCTACACCGTATAATTGAATACCTGCAGGTAAAAAATATTCTCCACCATCAGAAAATAGTAACCATTCTTTGAATTTCAATGGAAGAATGATTTTTTGTTCTTTTTCAAATAGCGCAATTTGCTCTTCTGATGCACCATCAAGAAAACGCATCTTTCCTTGTTTATTAAGTTGGTCAACAATATTCTTTAATTCATCTGAAATCATATTTTTTCCTCCTTCCCAAAAAAGAATTCACATAACTTTTAATAACATGACTGCCAAACCCCATTTGCAACAACACAATTCTAGTGATTTTATGATATCAACCATCTTGTAATTTTTGCTTGTCTATTTATTACGATATGGTATTAACTTACTTTGTCATTATATTCTCCATTTTTTCTTTATAAGTAATGCATAAAAATTCCTCTTCAACATTATTGCTTCAAATTCCCATTATTGCTATGACATGCTTAGTTTTTTTTCCTTATACTCATACATACCTATATTTTTAACTTGTGTACTTTATTTATTTTATGACAAATTGTAAAATAATTCAATCAAATAATGGGAATTTATCATTCGATTATCTACATTCTCGCCATAATAAACTGCCTCTTTTGTATAATCTCAACAATGCCCCTTGTCATCTACAATCAAGTGTCCCGTCCCTATAAGTTATAATTTAAGCCACAAGCTTTCATGCCTGCGGCTTATTGTTTAAGTGGAAATAGTGGGATTGGAACCCATGACCTCTTGAATGCCATTAAGCGCTCTCCCAGCTAAGCTATATCCCATCCTTTTCCCTATCTATAAAAGCAATCTGGAAAGATTTTGCCTTTAACTATCCTATGTCATCCGTGGAAGAGCCAAAAAAACGGGGCTAAAAATCGCATTTTTTAGCCCCATTTTTTGCTCATTTTTTCAGTCAAAAACCACAACATCTTGTGGTCTAACCCCTGCTTTTCTTGTCCAAACCACTGTGCCATAGGATTTTCTCGTTTACCAAATACCATTCCAAAAAGAAAACCTCTTTTAAAAGCTTCATACGAGTAACGGCTGTCATCATTGTTTATGTTATCCAACAGTAGGTTCAATAACTGCTTCTGCTCTGGACTTAGTGTTTCTCTCAACTTGAAGATCTTATCTATTATCGCATCTTGCTCGTCAGCATTCTGCTCTGTTTCTGAATAAGGACGCATTGATATGTCACACAATTCCCGTAGCAATATCGTTTCAATTCCTGTCATCGGACACACCTCCAGTAAGGATTGTATGGCCTGTTTAACAAATTACCTAAGGTAGCGAGCCTGTTCTTATTATGTCGAACGTTTGTTCTTTTGTCAATCAGACCATACATTTTTGTTGTTTTCCTACAATGCAATAAATGACTTATTCAATACAAGAGTCATTGCACTTTCTAGTTCGTTCACCAAAATTTCTGTGAATCGTTCGGACAAGAAGAACTCCTGATACTTTTTCTGCATTCTTTTCATGGATTCATCATAGCTAATTGGTGCATAATAAATCTCATCAATCAATTTTCTTACTTCTTCGTTAGTGTATGATAATCTGAATGCAGCTACATCAAGAACGGACAGATATCTATTCCCCATAATTGTTGCCGCACTACCGTTAGCTATCATTTCTGAAATCTGAGCCTTACTATCATCACTCACATTCTCTGTATTAATCTTAAGGGTCTTATCACACAGAGAATTGATGTCAGGATAAGTTCGTAGTAATGACCTAAGTATCACACCTTTCATGTTTATACTAAAATTTGCATAAACATTTGCACGTGTTGTATGGCCAAGACCTTGTTGCAATCTACTGTAGTACGTTTGAACACTTCTCCAATGCACAGGATATTCCTCTTTTATCAAGTACCCATTGATTACAGATTTCTCTGTACCTAAATACTGTTGAATTTCCCTTAATTTACTTTCTGCGCATTCCTTGTCAAAAACAACCTTGCAAGCCGGTTCACTAGGATCTTTTACATTAAGGACAACTAAGTTTTTGTATCCACTTGGTAGGAGGCTTTGTTGTGCTTCATTTACCATATCCTTAATGTATTGATACAATCCATTCGGATTAAAGTGATTCTGTAAATCAGCATCTGATGCCAATGATGTTTGAACCGGGTCAATTCCTTGTTCCTTGAATCTGAGACTTCCCCACTGATATTTTACTGGAGGCATATTAACAACATAATCTTTTATTTTCGCATCAACACTTTCAATAGCTGCCTGAACATTATCATCATAATCCTTCTGTGAAAGTACCTTATTATTTCTTGGTATTTTGTCGATAAACGATTCTACTGTCTGATCTGCTTTGGAGAAGAAAATATTCAATGGAATTCTTCTCTCATTCATGACCGCAATTTTTTTCGTTATTGCTTCACAACAAGGCTTTATTACATCTTCTCTGTCTTCTAAATTTATCATCAATAGAATATTGTCCGGGTTACAATTCAATGCAATTTCCAACGCATCTTTCATAGAATTATAATCAATGGCTGCCTGTGTGAGTCCCATTGTGTCTCTAAGACAAAATCTAAGTGGTATTTTCTTTCTTCCACATATATCAATCAGTTCTTTACTAGGCTTGGATGTCATTGTAACTTCTTCAACTACCAAGCTGATTGGCTCTTTAGCATCAAAAATTCGTTCTAAAATCTCTCCACCATAAGGAAGTACGTCTCCTTTCTGAACACTAAAATCAACTGTTTCATTATCACTAGCAGGCATTAATGAATTTAACTCTTCTTCAATCAAAGTTCCAATTCCTTGAAGCCATTTGTCATAAGCCTCTCCAATATCTTCATTCTGACTGATTAGCATATTCCACATTTCTACAAAGATGTCACTGTAGACTTCCTTCTTCTTTGCTTTAACATTGTTCTTACGTTCATCAATTCTAGTCTGGAATTTCTCATCTTTCTCTATTTCTTTAAGAATTGGCAGAATGGCTTCAATCAGGGCTTCACGAGATATTTTATCCTCCATGTATCCCAAATGATATAATGCTTCTTTGGGCTCTAGGATTTTATGAAACCAATCTTCATCCATCTCATCTACTGTGTCTTCCGCATTCTCTCTAGATGAATAAAAGAGTTTTGCAATACTAGCCAGTATTTCATTGTTAATCATCTTCGATGCAAATGTCTTTCGTTTAATTCTCAATGAAAACCACTCATACTCCGATATTCTTTCATCAAAAACAATATTCGAAGATATGATGGTTCCCAGTTTTGTTCCCAGTTGGAGATTGCAAAAGGATATTTCCTGCCCCAAATTTCTTTCAAATTCTCTAGTTCAGAAAGAGCAAGGTCCTCTGTTGGTGCCTTATAAACTGCCTTGAAATCTGCTGCAAATTTTTTGATATCTTTATAAGATACATATTTAAAAGAATTTCGCAGCATGTGAATAATACACCGTTGTACTTCTGCCTAGGGATAAACGGCATGAATTGCTTCTTTAAAACCAGCAAGTCCATCTACACAAAAAAACAGAACATCTTGTACCCCGCGATTCTTTAAGTCATTAAGCACGCCAAGCCAGAACTTTGAGGATTCATTTGCGCCAATGCTAATGCTCAGAATATCTTTGTCACCATCAAGTGATACACCAAGAACCACATACGCAGCGCGGTTAAGAATACGACCGTCTTCACGAATCTTGTAATGAATGGCATCCATAAAAATAAAGGGGTAAACAGGTTCCAGAGGACGAGATTGCCATTCCTTTATTTCAGGTAAAATTTTGTCTGTAATTTTACTGACCATATCTGCAGACAGTTCGATCCCATACAAATCATGAAGCTGGTCATGAATATCCCTGGTAGACATTCCTCTTGTATAAAGAGAAATGACTTGTTCTTCAATACCAGAAATGTCACGTTGATATTTGGGGACGATTTGGGGTTCAAATTCTCCATTTCTATCTCTTGGAATATCCAGAGTTAATTGCCCAAACTGACTCTTTACCGTTTTGGGGGAGTATCCATTGCGCTTGTTATCAGTATCCGTAACCTCTTTTTTGTTTTTTTCATAACCAAGTGTTGCATTCAGTTCTGCTTCCAATAATTCCTGCAACATGTCTTTAAAACTGTCCTTAAATAAGGAGTAAATATCCCCGACACTTTTAATGTCGTTGTCTGTGATGATTTGTTGTAACTGTTCTTTAGCAATTGCCATAGAAAAAGCTCCCTTCTGAAAATGAATTATTTATCTAATTCATTCCCAGAAAGAAGCCATTTCTTTCCAGAGACACAAAATTTATTACACTACCTAAAATGTATTCAATGCAAATAATCATATGGATCTAAATGCAATTTTAAATTCCGGTTGCTAAGGCTAGAATTTAGTTATTCATTTAAGTATTAACGTTTTTTCTTCAGTCCTGCTGCTTTTCTCCAAGCATCCATTTCTGAGTACTTAACTGCAAGGTACTCATTTCCATAATATGATACTCGCTTTTCTACGTGAACCTCGTCTGGCATAGTATCCATTATTTTACCAACACGATTTTCGGTCATTCTTCCAACAACTTCCTTAAAATAAGGATCCACGCGAACCTCTACCGATTTCTCCCCACTTTCTACATAAAGAAGAAGCTGTGATGGTCTTGACTCTGTTGCCCATCCGAACCCATCCTGTCTAACGAATCGTCCTGATTTATTGTAGTGATTTTTCTCTCCCGACTTATGTCCCTGTGTCTTGTAATACTCTCCTGGGATGTACTGCATTGATACTGTTTTAAATTTACTCATGGTTTCAACCTCCTGATAATAATTTTCTCTTCGGTGGCCACTTCAGATTAACCTTATTATAATTTAGAGAAACCCAAATCGCAGTATGTGTACAGAAAACAAAAAAGTTGTACACTTTACTTCATAATCTCTTGCATTGCCTCTCCTACAAGTTTATCTACAAACTCGTGAAGACGTTTGTTTACTTTGTCAACAGTCGTGCAATGTTCCTCAAATGATGTCTGCAATCCTAGTAACAAAGGATTCTTTTCCAAGTCTTCTGTTTCATTTTCCAACTCTTCTAAAATTTTCTCTGCTTCTGCTATATATGCCTTGTAATCTGCAATATTAGCTTTCACATTTTTCTTCTTCTCTTCAAGAGATAATTCAGAAGGTTCTTTAAAAGAGCCATCCTTAATTGCATCTACTCTATTTCTCCACTGACTATTTTTCTCATGGAGATGTTCTAAATTGAATTCATTTGTTTCATATGATGTTGATGGCAATCTTCCTGCTATCATTTGACGATAGTATAACATTCGTACCAAGAACAAATCATCCTCAGCTTCTTCTCCGTCTGGAACCACAACTGCCTTAAGACCCAGGATCGGATTGTTATTTATAAACTCATATGGTGGCTCGTATTCTGGAAACTTCTTTTTTCGAATTTCTCTTACAGTTGGGAGAAAACCTTTTATCATATCCGCAATAATATAATCAATGCTCTTATTCTGAACATTCATAGATTTATCTAATTCTGTCATACGGAATTCTAGTGGTGTTGCTTCTTCATTAGATGCCATTACTTCATTTCTGAAATACTCTCCCCTAAACAGGAAATAATTCATATCATCTAACTTCTTTGTAAATTGTGCCAATGCGTCACCAATATTCTCAGATTTTAAAGCCGAAAGATTATAAATAAACCTGGTTAACTGTTTTACAAATTCATCTGTCCAAAAAGCAATATTATTAGCAGCATAATGACCTGGTCTGCAGTATATGGCTTTCATAAAAACATCTTCCATTTCATCAATATCTTCCAGTATTTTATTATTGTAATTTGCAACGTCCGTTGCTTTTACAATTTTATTTTCCTTTTCTTTTTTAGCTAGTGTCAACGGATGAAAATCAAAATTTTTTACAAGTAATGCTAGCAACTCCGCTACTTCTGGTGGGAAAGTATAATGGCTGTTTGGATTATCTATTTCCTTTTTAAAGTCACTTACTTTAATTCCATACATATCACATACTCGATCTAAATTTCTCTTAAACTGAACTCTACCCAGTCCAGTCATTTCTTCCATTTCTTTTTGAGTAAAATCAACTCTTCTTCCGGCTGCCATAATTTATACCTCCTTACATATGATAAAACAGCAAACCCACATTAACCAAGAAGGTTTTCTACTCCTGGTTTCTTACCTTCTTCAACCCTAAAAAAGAATTCACTGTATGTATCAGTTACAAAAATCTCCATTAATTCTCTCATATTCCATATTAGGTTTGAGTTATCAGCATCTGCTCTATCTAGCCAAAATACTCTACCTTCATCTGAGGACTTTAACTCTCCTTCAAATTGGTTGGTCTTATATAAAATTACTATGTATCTAGTTCCATCCTCTTGTATCCAATCCTTAAAACCACATGGTTGCGGATTTGATATTGTTAATCCTGTTTCTTCTTTTATTTCACGAATCATTGAATCCCTCAATGACTCGCCTTCTTCTATATGACCGCCAGGAAAGACTAAGCCTCCCTGATGTCTCGTCCCGACTTTCTCCTGTACAAGTATTCTATTTTCATCATATACAAAGCACATATTTGTTAATTCAATTTCAGTTTTTCGACTCATTGTGTTCTCCTTCTTGCCTTTTTCATATACAAAATAATTATATCAAAGATGTACATTTTCTGATATAATTATTTTTGTATAGCTTTACATAATAGGAGGTTCATATCATGTAACAATTTGTCTTAAATCAAGACTCTCTTGAAATACAGTACTTGTGTAAAAAAGACAAACGTTTAGCAAAAATCATTTCCATGGTTGGTGAAATAACTTACTCTCCCTATTCAGATGGGTATGCCTTTTTAGTTCACGAGATTATTGAACAAATGTTATCTATAAAAGCGGGAGTAAAAATATACGAACGCCTTCTCGCTCTTTGTGATGGTTATGTAACTCCTACAACAATAAACTCCCTAACTCTTGAAGATATACGTGAAACGCTGGGAAGTAGGCTACACTATTTATACAATAATTTTCAAAAATCCATTTTCTAAATGGTACAGATACCTGATCATTAAATAATGAAGCAGGTGAAACAAAGCCACATACTCCTGAAGAAGGTACCAACCTGAGTGCAACTTCCAAACCACATCGCCCAAGATTCGTTCCCCATTTGCCAAATTTAGATGTTGGCAATGATATACTAAATTCTTGCTTCATGTAATCATCATACATTACAATCGAAGTTTTATATTCATTAAGCTCACTTTCAGAACAGCGTGTATTAAATAGTTTTTGAGGTTTAAGCAATCCCCACGGCGGATTTGTCACACATATATCAAATTCTCCAACAACATCAAAATATGCTACTCCAGCCATTGTTATAGTTCCATAGGCTGACATAAATTTCTCCAGCCGGAGTTTTAATCGGTCTTTGCTCGAAGCCTTCCCCAAACCCATCTGCTGCCTGTGATGTGACATCTTCCTTTAGTAGACTAAGTTCCTCTGCGGTCAGTTCACCGTGCACTCGGCACTCAGCTACGCCCATTAACCTGCCGTCTACTGGTTCCACCGTAAAGACATAGGACTGGACGTTTCTGTTGACACTATCATCCTCGTCATAATATTCCATGAGACCACGCTCAGCCTCCTGCGGCATCCGCTCCCTCAAAAGAGCGCCAAGGATGTGATTTTCATAGGTCAGTGCAGTTCGGTTGTCAAGTTCTACCGGTTCATTCTCCGTATCACCCCATTCGTTTTTCTCATAGAGCCTGATGGTAAGCGGCATATATAGCTTCAAAGTCTGAAGCTGCTTGGGATAACAGAAAAATGGTCCACACCTGGTATAAGGGCTAGGGTGCGTCCGTTATCCCAATTCATATGAATCTGAAACTGGTCATCGATCCAATCAACCGTTCCCTGGGTGTTCGGCGTTACGGGAGAATTGGGATCATTCATTTCGGTAAGCCGGATTCGTGTACCGGGCGGCTAACCATTATTGTTTATCCAGGTGTCCATCATAAACATAATGGAAATAAATTATTACGGTTCAACTTTTTATTTGCTAAAATGGTGGTTGGAAGTGATACTTTTGTTTTATATCTATCAATTCTTCTGCGTATGGGAATTCCTTGATTAATAAGTAAGTCTTTAAAGAAGCACATAGCTTATATTCACGTGGATTTCCATAACTTGTCCAATCGCTGTCATATACCAAATGATTTTGTACAAACAGACTTAAGCAAGCTCCATAGTTTTCGGACAATTTTATCTCCATGCTATTCTTACTTTCCCACATTTTTATATGTTCAATCTGTTTTTCAGCCATCCAACGATCACCAAAAGAAGATACTTTTTCTTCAACTATATACGTCAAAAACAATTTTACAACATCATCAAATTGACCTGAGTTCCACATAGATTCAAACGTATCTCGACCCAATTGTCGATGTTCCTTAATACAAGGAGCTAATTCTCTAAGGATACTTTCTGCCCTTGTTGAGTAGTCCCTGAAAACATTAACATCCAGTTCCAATGTGCCATTAACAATTTTACCACTACCTAACGAGGATAATAAATCAAAAGCATTATCTATATTGATATCATAGATTTCTTCATCATTTATCCAACTAGATAAATCCTCTTTCTTCAATCTTCGAACTTTTTTTAAAATGATGTAATAGAGAACAATACGCTCATCATCAGTAGTAACTTCAATTATTTTTTCGAGGGTCGCAGCGGTAGGAACAAATGACCTGGAGGCTATGTATTTCAAGTATTGATCTTTTAATTTTCGCACCTCAGCAGTTATTATACTGGCTTTCACCTGTTGTGCGGAAATTACATTCCGAACAGTATCGTAAATATAAGAAATATCATCATCACAATCTAGTCGTCGAATTTTGTATTCGTTATTGAGAAAACCGATCATACTATCCGACGATATTTCCGGTAACGCAATAGGAATGGCGGGTACTGAATCCATAAACCAAATAATACCGGCTTCATTTAAACAATATGCGCTTTTATAATACTCCTGTGATAGAATAACAATATTAACAGCGCTTGTTTTAATAGCATCCTTAACCTCAGATGAAATCTTCTCGTTAATATCATTTCCAGGGAGAGAAGAACAAAATATAAGGTCTCTTGAAATACCCATTCTAACAAAGAAATCAAGAAGTATATCCGCAATCTCTTTATCGATTGACCGATGGCTGATAAATATTGTTGGATGCGTTTCTATTGACACGACGCTCTCACCTTTTGCCATCTTTTCGATGCTGTCAGCAGTAATCAACCACATGTTCAATTTTGTAGCAATTGCTTTTAGTTCCTGCCTATAGTCAAACTCAGCGCCAACTGGTACAACTTTGCCACTGGTTGACAGGTTTTTACTGAAGTTCTTATCGACAACGCTATATTTTGCAACCAATTGACCATAGAGTGCTTGAGATCCATTACGCTCTTGATAATTTTCACATATAGCGATATCCTTTTTAATTTCTTCTTCAAGTTGTGGCGTAATAATCATAATTGGATATTTCCTTTCTAACATAGTAGTAACTTAATATATTTGATCATATTCCGAATAATATGAGGCCATTTCATAATAGATGTTTCCCCTTTAATAATAATTTCTAACTACACATTATTGCTATTACATGCTTAGTTTTATTTAAATCATTAACCAATATTTCTTATAATTTTATACATACCTACATTCTTTAATTTGAGTACTTTATTTATTTTATGACATATTGTAAAATAATTCAATCAAATAATGGTAATTTATTATTCGATTATCCACTTCTTCTCCATAATAATTACCATATTGCATAACTTCAATAATAGCCCCTTGTCATCTACAATTAGGGCAAAAAAAGAGGCACATTCTCAAACTGAAAATGTACCTTTTTGCCCTTGATTTATCAAGTGTCCCGTCCCTATAGTTATGATTTAAGCCACAAGCTTTCATGCCTGCGGCTTATTGTTTAAGTGGAGATAGTGGGATTCGAACCCATGACCTCTTGAATGCCATTCAAGCGCTCTCCCAGCTGAGCTATACCCCCATATGGTCGAAAACCCTTTATTTATCTGGGTTTCCAGCATTTTACTTCTTTAAATCTACTTCTTCTTTGAGGGGTCGTTTACCGGACATCTCGCGCTCCCAGCTGAGCTATACCCCCATGTCCGATATTATAGCAAAGCATTAAAAAAATTGCAACAACATATTGCATTTATTTTTTAAAATGTTATAATAATTCAAGAACATTTGAATATAATTGTCTTCAGGGCAGGGTGAAATTCCCGACCGGCGGTAAAGTCCGCGAGCGCAAATTGTGCAGAATTGGTGTAATTCCAATACCGACAGTATAGTCTGGATGAAAGAAGATGTGTTAAATAGTGATAATACACCTGTCTATTTTTAACACCTGAA
This sequence comes from Hungatella sp., assembly GCA_031270005.1. Classification (GTDB taxonomy): domain Bacteria; phylum Bacillota; class Clostridia; order Lachnospirales; family Lachnospiraceae; genus Lacrimispora. Next base: position 19,586 of record JAISYJ010000090.1, read on the forward strand.
AGGCATACTTTCAGGTGTTACTTATTTTTCAGGAGGCTTTACCATGAATATGACAAAGCAAACAAGTAAACTCACCCTCATGGCCATGCTTTGTGCACTGGCCTTTGTAGCCGTTGTGGCGATCCGGATCCCTCTGATCCCCATGCTGCCTTTCCTGGAGTATGAGCCAAAGGATGTTATTATCCTTACCGGCGGCTTCTTATTCGGGCCAATGTCAGCAGCACTGATCTCTGTCATCGTGTCTTTTGTGGAGATGTTCACCATCAGCAGCACCGGAATCATCGGACTGATCATGAACGTTCTTTCTACAGTTGCATTTGTCTGTCCGGCAGCTTACCTCTATAAGAAACGCCATTCCCTTTCGGGTGCATTCCTTGGCATGGTGGCAGGTACCTTACTCATGACTCTGGTCATGGTTTTGTGGAACTACCTGATCACCCCAATTTACATGGGATATCCAAGGGATGCCGTGGTAAAGCTTCTACTCCCTGCATTCGTCCCCTTTAACATTTTAAAGGGAGGAATCAACACGGCCCTGACTCTTCTTATCTATAAGCCGTTAGTCAACACGTTGAGAAAATCCAATCTCATGATTCCGGTTTCAACGGATGCACCAAAAAAGCGGACGTTCAATCTTGGCATGACCCTTGCTGCAGGGATCATCTTAATAACCTGTATTCTGGCTGTCTTGGTTATGAAGGGAATTATCTAAGTCAAGCGGATATCCGCAATTTGCGACACTACTTGCTCACAGCGTGCCCCGCTCCACCGGGCATAACCAAATAGCAGCTGTCGCTGCTTGTCAGGTGAAGCTCTTGCTTCTTGTCGCGAAGCGGCAAGATGATGACACTCCACCTGACACAAGCAAGTCCCCACCCACCACTTAATGATTTTCACATTTGAAGCGGGGGACTTACTTGATTCGGTTAAAAACGCGAAAAAAAAGAAGGATTCCCGTAAGGCACACCCCCAATAAAAAATATTTGTACAGCGCACGGCATAGTCAGTTTTGGCTATGCCGTTTTGCCGTTTATTTCTTTCATATCCGGCAGTTTAATCACTGCGACACAGTTGTAATGGATTTCCACCTGCTATACCGCCCCTCCCGTATATCCACAAGGTTGGAAAACGGGCTGAGCTGAATTGAAAAAGTAAATTCCAGTGCAGGACTAAATTCCACTGCCCTTTAAAAGTTGTCATAAATGGGCTGAAAATGAAAAATTTTCACGCTGGTGGAAAGGTATGGTATAATGGGGGCAGGAAGAAAAACGAACCGTGGAAAGGCGCATTACAGCTATGAATGCGGCCTTGACGATACGGGAGAAGTGAAAGGATTTACGGGTAACAACTTTAAAATGGCAGAAAGCAAACATTAGGTGATAAAAATTAAAAATGTTAAAATTTAATGTATACTTCAAAATGTGAGGTGAAGAAATCATGACAGACAAAAAAATCATAGTACAATTTACGGGGCTGACATTTTCCATAGCCTATTTTGTGTCAGGAGCTTTGATTGCCCTTGGGCAATTCGGATATTCAGTTCACAATTGGGTTTACTCGTTACAGCAATTCGTAATGAATATTCCTTTTGCAATCTATATTTTGTCGCCCGCTATTGCTTCCTATATCGTTCTGAAGAAAAATAACAAAATAGCAGATTTTAAGGAATGGTTGAAAACTGTTTTTTACGCCAAAAATAACATCTCTTTCTATTTGTTCGTTGCTGCAGGGCTTGCACTGTATTTTTTGATACATATTGCAGTTTCAGGCCGCACGGAAATGGTGCTTCCATTTTATACGTTCTTCCTTTCCCTGCCTGGTAATCTTATTATCGGTGGCTTGGAGGAATCTGGCTGGATGTACATACTGCAGCCTGAGCTTGACAAAAAATATGGCTTTGTTTTGTCTTCTGTTTTTGTTGGAATCATTTGGATTTTATGGCATATTCCTCTCTTCTTCATTCCGGGGACGAATCACGGAGAGGGACTCATTAACTTTTGGATGTTTGCAGTTCAACTCATGGCGTTTCGGTTTTTCAATGGGGCAATCTACAAAATATCAGGAAAAGGCGGTGTGTTTATGTGCGTATTATTCCACACCATGTTCAATGCGGCATCCCCCATCTTTGGTACCATGACTATGACTTGGGCGGGAACAGTTGCCGCAAACGCTGTAATTGTTCTATTCTCAATAATATCCGTTGTGATACACGGCAAAAAGAGCCGGCAAATCGTATAAGTATTTAGGGTATCCCTTTGGAACCTCCATTGCACGTGCCATGGCTTCACCCTGCTCCTCTCAACTTAAAAGGCGGACTATCATCTGCTTTACGCCGATAGTCCGTCTTTTGTTGTCACATTCCGCTCGCAAACTGCCCAATCTCAATGCTTCTTGATACATCCTTATTAGGTGTATGCTAAGTCCCAGAGCAATTTTTAACCAAATGGATTTTCTGTTTTATAAAGCATTCCCTTTGGCTGGTTAAATCCAATCTCTTCTACCCCAAGGTACTTAAACACTTCAAATATGGCCTTTCCGTAATGTCCGAAAGCAACTGCTCCATGATGAGGGAAGTTCTTTTCGATCAGCACATGGCGGTAAAACCTGCCCATTTCCGGAATAGCAAAAACTCCGATAGAACCAAAGGAACGGGTGGCTACGGGAAGCACCTCTCCCTGGGCAACGTATGCACGGAGCAAATTGTCTGCAGTGCTCTGAAGGCGGAAGAATGTAATATCACCAGGCGCAATATCGCCCTCAAGTGTTCCCTGAGTAACCTCCTCTGGGAGCGCTCTTGCCATGATCATCTGGTATTTCATGGAACAGGAAGAAAGCTTTCTGGAGCATGTATTTCCACAATGGAAGCCCATAAAGGTATCCTGGTGGGTATAATCATACTTACCCTTAATATCTCCATCATACATATCGGCAGGAACCGTGTTATTAATGTCAAGCAGGGTTACGGCGTCCATGCTTATGCAGGTTCCGATGAATTCGCTGAGAGCTCCGTAAATATCCACTTCACAGGAAACCGGGATGCCCATTCCTGTTAAACGGCTGTTTACATAACAGGGAACACAGCCAAACTGGGTCTGGAATGCAGGCCAGCATTTTCCTGCAATGGCTACATATTTCCGGTATCCCTTGTGGGCCTCCACCCAATCCAAAAGGGTGAGTTCATACTGGGCAAGCTTTGGAAGAATTTCCGGCTTCTGGTTTCCTTCTCCCAGCTCCTTTTCCATATCCTTTACCACATCAGGAATCCTTGGATCGTTTGCATGCTTATTAAAGGCCTCGAATAAATCCAGTTCCGAGTTTTCTTCAATCTCCACGCCCAGGTTATACAGCTGTTTGATCGGGGCATTGCAGGCCAGGAAGTTTAAGGGGCGGGGGCCGAAGCTTATGATTTTTAACTGGGAAAGTCCTACCAGGGTTCTGGCAATGGGAAGGAATTCCTCGATCATGTCGGCACATTCCTCAGCTGTTCCCACCGGATATTCCGGTATGTATGCTTTAATATTTCTAAGCTTTAAATTATAGCTTGCATTTAACATTCCGCAATACGCATCCCCGCGTCCCTGGGTTAAGTTATCTCCGCTTTCCTCTGCTGCTGCAATAAACATGACCGGGCCGTCAAAATGCTTTGCAAGAAGGGTTTCTGAGATCTCAGGTCCGAAGTTTCCTAAATAGACTACCAGTGCATCGCAGCCAGCTTTCTTCACATCCTCCAAAGCCTGAACCATATGGATTTCACTTTCCACGATACATACAGGACATTCGTAAATATTTTCGGCATCATACTTTGCACTATATGCCTCCACCAGTGCTTTTCTTCTGTTCACTGATAAGGATTCCGGGAAACAGTCCCTGCTTACCGCTACAATTCCTACCTTTAATTCCGGGATATTATTCATTCTATGACTCCTTCTGTTAATGTTCAGGCATTTTTCATGGGATAATATGCCTGTTGATTTTATTGTTAAACATTTATCAAATAGACAGATTTTCTCCTGATATGCCAATAAAAGCCTGTTCCGGAAGTCCGCCCTTTTTATGTCCAATAAGCCATTTATTCCTGGAAAATAATAGTCTGTCTTCCTCATTCACCGCTTCCCCTGCAGGCTCCAGCTCCGTATTGGTATCCTTCGGCAGGATGACCACACATCGGAAGCCGCCTTCCTCCACATGGCAGGGTGCGTAATGAAGAGTCGTGGCATAAACCTCGATCACGGTCCCTGCCGGAATGAGGAATGCTTCCATCTTACTCGAATCGTATGTATAATCCGGGGCAATGTCCTGCTGCCTTCCTAAAATCAGGACCAGATCCGTCACAGCAATATTGATCTCTGAATTTCTGTGGTATTCCACTGCATTCAGCTTCTTATTGTGGCCGTTGCAGTAGCCTACCTGGATGGGCAGCTGGCCGTACAGCTTCTTTTCCATTTCCCTGGAAACTGCCAGCTCCTCTAATTCCGCTGCGGAAGGGACATAAACCACATCCTCCGGAAGGGGCGTCTCCTCCATTTTTTCCAACAGTTCCCCTGCATCATATCCTGTAACCACTTTCCCATACATACGAAAGGCAGGATCTGTCACTGGTTTTATTGATAATCCCATGGTTTTACCTCTCCTTTTTCATTTTCCGAACACAGCCAGATAGTCCTTTTTGAACTTTTCAATTCCCTGGTCTGTAAGCGGGTGCTGCGCCATCTGAACCAGTACCTTATACGGCACCGTTGCAATATCTGCCCCTGCTCTTGCACAGTCGATCACATGAATGGGATTGCGCACGCTGGCTGCAATAATCTCCGTTTCGATCCTGTGTATCTGAAATATCTCCATAATGTCTTCAATAAGATTGATTCCAGGCATGGAGATATCGTCCAGACGTCCTAAAAATGGGGAAACATAGGCAGCTCCCGCTCTTGCTGCCAAAAGTGCCTGGGCAGCGGAAAACACCAGGGTAACGTTAGTTGGGATGTTCTCTTCATTCAGCACCTTCACTGCCTTTAAGCCTTCCACCGTCATAGGGATCTTCACCACCATATTCGGATGGATCGCAGCGATTTCCCGCCCTTCCCTTATCATGCCTTCTGCATCAGTGGTGGTGGCCTTCACCTCTCCGCTGATGGGTCCGTCAACAATAGAAGCGATTTCCCCGATCACCTGCTTAAAATCACGCCCTTCCTTTGCAATCAGGGAAGGATTTGTAGTAACTCCGCAGATAATTCCCATTTCATTGGCCATTCTGATTTCTTCCACATTTGCCGTATCAATAAAAAAACGCATATCTTCACCCTCCTGTTTTTCCTTTGCGGTTATTTACAAAGCTGCAAGCCTCTTATAGCTGCCCTTTAAATCCTCATACAGTTCCTTATATAACTGATGGTATTTCTTATAGAGGCCGGCCTGTTTTTCCTCTGGTCCTGTAGACTTATCCTCTGAGATCAGGGCGTCACAGGCAGCTTCAACGCTCTTAAAGATTCCGCACCCCACTCCGGCTAAAATGGCAGCTCCCAGGGCCGGTCCTTCTGTCTGGGCCACGGTCTTTACATGGCAGTCATACATATCCGCCAGCATCTGGCGCCATACCTGGCTCTTTCCGCCGCCGCCGCATGCCATCATCTCTCCTACCCTGATTCCCATTTCATTAAGAATATCATTGCAGTCGCTGAGAGAATAAGAAACCCCTTCCATTACGGCCCTCAGCATGTGCTTTCTCGTATGTATGGCGGAAAGTCCAAAAAATACACCCCGGCAGTCCGGATCCAGATGAGGAGTCCTTTCCCCCATCAGATACGGAAGATAAATAAGCTTATCGCTTCCTGCCTCCACCTGGTTCACATCCCGGTTGATGAGATCGTAAACATCGATTCCCTGTCTGTTTGCTTCTTCCACATAATCCTGACAGAAATTATCCTTAAACCATTTTAAGGACAGCCCGGCCCCCTGGGTCACTCCCATGACATGCCATGCTCCCGGAACCGCACAGCAGCAGGTGTGGACTCTTCCTTTAGGGTCAATGGTAACCTGGCCGCTGTGAGCAAACACAACCCCAGAGGTTCCTATGGTTGTAAAGGCCGTTCCATCCTTCACGACCCCTGTTCCGACTGCAGCCGCCGCATTGTCTCCAGCGCCTCCCACGACCTTTGTTTCCTGGTCAAGTCCGGTTCTTTCAGCGATCTCAGGAAGCAGGGTTCCCGTCACCTCACAGGATTCAAACACCTCTCCTAAAAGATTTGGATCAATATCCAGCTTATTTAAAACCTCCTCAGACCAGCACCTGCCGGGCACATCCAAAAGCTGCATTCCGCTGGCATCGGAGACCTCAGTGGCAAAGGCTCCGGTTAATACGTAACGGATATAATCCTTAGGAAGGAGGATGTGCCTGCACCTTCCGTAATTCTCCGGCTCATTCTTCCTTACCCATAAAATCTTGGCCGCTGTCCAGCCGGTAAGAGGCGGATTGGCAGTGATTTCGATCCAGCGCTCTTTTGGCATAAGCGTAAGCATGTCTTCCACTTCGGATGCGGTCCTCTGGTCACACCAGATAATAGAGGGACGTATCACCTCATTCTTTTCATCAAGCATCACAAGTCCGTGCATCTGACCTGAGATACCGATTCCTTTCACATCCTCTTTTAAAACCCCTGACTTCGCCATGACCTGGGAAAGGGTATCAAGAACTGCCTCTCTCCAGTCTTCCGGCTTCTGCTCCGCCCAGCCGTTCTTAGGCTGATAAAGGGGATATTCCCTGGAAGCGGAAGCAATCACACCGCCTTTTTCATCAAACAGGACGGTCTTTGTTGCCGATGTCCCCACATCAATTCCAATCAGATAATTCATCCTGATACCTCCTCGAAAGATCTCTTATTCTGATTATAATATACATGCCTGAAAAAAGCGTGCGCTTATTTGTCCAAGTAATAGCACTTTCTTGCACTTTTGCAATGAGCACTGCGGTCTTACGGCACATTACACACCAAGAACCAGCTACACAGTAGCCTACCACAGCACATTTGATCACATGGACATTTAAAGAAAGACAAGGTATAATAGACACAAGCGTCTATTATCCTGTTGCATTCGCCAAATGCCGCTTTGCAGCGCTTGGCTCATTGCTTTCATGGTATAATGAAGAAAAAAGAAGCTGTCTGCCCGACAGCCCCGTTACTAAGGAGGTTTTCATGGATTTAAGAGAAAAAATGAGAAGCGGAAAGCTTTATGACTGTGATGATGATGCCCTGATCGCGGAGCAGACCAGCTGTCTGGAGATCCTATATGACTTCAATCAGACCCGCCCATCCGAAGGCGAAAAACGGCAGGAAATCTTAAAGAAGCTTTTTGCCGAGATCGGAAAAAACTGCTACATAGAACCCCCCCTCCACGCCAACTGGGGAAGGCACGTTCATATGGGCAATGGCGTTTATGTGAACTTTAATTTAACCCTTGTGGATGACGCCGATATCTACATTGGAAATCACGTCATGTTCGGCCCTAACGTGGTGGTGGACACAGCCGCTCATCCCATACGCCCCGATATCCGTAAGAGGCAGATTCAGTTTAACGTGCCCGTTACCATTGAGGATAATGTGTGGGTCGGAGCCGGGACCATCATCCTTCCAGGGGTCCGGATCGGTGAAAACAGTGTAATCGGAGCCGGAAGCGTTGTAACCAGGGATATCCCGGCCAATGTAGTGGCCTACGGAAGCCCATGCAGAGTCATTAGGGAAATCGGTGAGCGGGATATGAAATACTATTTCAGGGACTGGGAAATTGATCCTGAAATATAAGCTCATACCTATGCCTTCCTGCTTTCAAAGTAAACGAACTTATCAATGGCATCTAAAATATCGCTGAAATCTTCCCGGGGAGCCAGATCAATGTATTGTTTCAGCAGCTCCCCTTCCTGCTTTTTATATGGCCCGTAAAAAATATCATACAGGTTATGTCCCCGCATATACATCTTAAATTCTTCCATATGGGCCTTTAAATCTTCCGGGGATTCCATATCCTTCCCCACTATCTCCACAAACTGCTTTCCGCTCTTTAACCGGTAAAGGTATTCCTTCCATTTGTCAAACAGAGTCCGGTAGAATGCATCTTCATTTTCCACCACTCCAAGCTTTGCCATGATTTTGGGATTGAGGAAATAATTTTCAAAGGAATAGTACTTTAGTATAAGTACATTTCTTCTGGTGACCTTTGGAAGCTTGTCGACCTCCTCCAGACTGCGGTCATCATAATACCGGCAAAGCTGGCCTGCCAGCTCCTCAGGGTTCTTTCCGTCCCCATCCCGGATCATCAGGAACTGATCCCTTAAATACACCTGGTTCATGTACTTTAAATTGGCATACGTCTTTATATTGGTACAACTATTGGTTGTAATGATGGAAATTCTTGATAAATTCCCCTCCTTATCATAGATTTCCGAATAGTATTTTTCCAACAGCAGGGGCAGGCGGCTTTTATCCTGTTTGCCCTCCACAATGAACACAAAGCTGACCCCTAAAAGATCGTTGGCTCCATAACCCAGATCATCCAGAATGGCATCAATATCGGTTCTGTCCCTGACAAAGGAATAGCCGTCCAGATCAAGCACCACCTGCCTGATCTGGCGTCTGGTGAAATTAAACAGCATTCCGGGAGAATGGGTGGTAAAAATCACCTGATTCTTTTTGGATAACCGGTAAAGGATCTCACTGGATACTTTCTGAAGCTGGGGGTGGAGGAAAATCTCAGGGTCTTCCACAATGACAATGCTGGGAATCCGTTTTTCATCCTCTGTATAGGTCTCCAGAAGGGACAGCATATAAAGGCTTTTCATGCCATTGCTCAAGTTATTTATGGGGCTTAGCGTTCCCCTTTCCACATGATAAGTCTCCGCTGTTACTTTAAACAGTTCACAGGGATTGCAGTTTAAGGAAAAGCGGATTTCCTCATAGCCGCCGTTTTTTCTGTAATTATCATTGACCTTTTCAGCAAAACTATTTAAGTTCAACTGATACATCTTATATTCCAGCAGCTTAGCCGTCTCATAAATCTGCAGCTCCTCCGGCTTCTTCTGGTTGATCAGTCCGATGCATTTAAAGCACTGGTTACATTCCCTGGCGCTGTCAAACATACATACGTGGGTCCTTAGCTTTGACAGCTGGTCATCCTCCTGGAAAAGCAGCAGATCATTCTGAAACTGGTTTAAATCCCGTTCCGAGTCAATGTAGTAGAGCCTGGGGAAGATATCCCTGATATACCGGTTATTCTTCCGGTATCCATCCTTAAACCTGACGACACCGTTCCAGTTGATCTGATAAGTGAAGGTCAGACTTCCATCCCGGTAAGAAGGAAGCTTTGTTTCAAAATCATGGAGCCATGCATCAAACCGCTTATACTGGCTCACCACCCCTCCCCTGTGAAAGGAAGCCAGATCCTCCGGTGTAATTGCCAGGGTCATGGTGATCTCTATATTCTGCTTCTTTTCGTTAAAATCCTCTTCCGTAACCTCATAGGCGCCTGCAGCTGCCCGTATGGCATCTAAGACACCTGTTTTTCCCGTATTGTTCTTCCCCACCAGTATCAGGGCATTTTCCACATTCTGAATTTCCATATCCTGTATGGATTTAAAATTTTTAATATGTACGGATGTTATCTGCATAGGCCTCTCCTTTATAAACTTCAGTATAAAAGGCGGACAGGAAAATTTCAAGTTCTGCCAGAAAAAAAATCACACTGTCCTTTCTCTTTTATCATAGTATAGAATATATTCTTTTCACAGGAGTGGTTCCTATGTTTGATCCTTATCTGGTGCTCACACCTCTGCACTATATTTATCTCATTGGTGTCATTGTAATCCTGACTGTCATGATTCTCCGGAAGGATACGCCCCTGGTCTGTGTCCTTTTTCTCTTCCTCCTTGGCCTTGTAGGCCTTAGGTCCTTGGCCGGAGGCATCATGACGGTATTCAACGCCATCTTGTATGCTTCCAGGGAGTTTATGGAAATCATCGCTACCATTGCCCTTATTACAGCCCTGTCCAAATGCTTAAAAGACGTGGGAAGCGACTATCTTATGATGATCCCCATGTCAAAGGTCATGAAATCCCCTTCCCTTACCTGGTGGATTCTGGGGGGCACTATGCTGTTATTTTCCCTCTTTCTCTGGCCTTCCCCATCTGTGGCTTTGGTAGGGGCGATCATGCTGCCCTTTGCAGTCAGGGCCGGTCTGGATCCTCTGGCAGCTGCCATGGCCATGAACTTATTCGGCCATGGCATTGCTTTAAGTTACGATTTTGTTATCCAGGGCGCTCCGGCCATTTCCGCAGGCGCGGCTTCCGTCTCAGCCTCTGACATCCTGACCAAGGGGCGGCCTTTGTTTTTGATAATGGGTATTGTTACAGTTGTTTCTGCATATTTGTTAAACAGGAACGGAATCGCAGCCTGCTGTCAGGAAGTCCATATCCAGAATACGGAAGAACACCATGATACCGGGATTGCGTCGGTTGTAATGGCGATCCTGACCCCTCTTCTTTTCCTGGCCGACATCCTTCTTATGCTGGCTTTTGACTTAAAGGGAGGAGACGCCACCAGTATGGTTTCAGGAACAGCCGTCCTGATCATGTGCATTGGAGCAGTTTTAGGCTTTGGCAAACATTCTCTGGAAAAGGTGACATCTTACGTTACTGAAGGCTTTCTCTTTGCCATACGGATTTTTGCTCCCGTCATCATCATCGGGGCCTTTTTCTTTTTAGGAGGAGAAGGGATCTCTTCCATCATGGGAGATCAGTTCCAAAGTGGGATTATGAATGACTGGGCCATCTGGCTGGCTCAAAACGTTCCCCTCAATAAATATATGGCTGCCTTTTTCCAGCTGATGATCGGAGGATTAACGGGCCTGGACGGCTCAGGTTTTTCCGGGCTTCCCCTTACCGGCTCCCTGGCCCGCACCTTTGGTACGGCAGTAGGGGCTTCGGTTCCTATTCTGGCTGCCCTTGGACAGATTGCCGCAATTTTCGTCGGCGGCGGTACCATCGTCCCCTGGGGGCTTATACCTGTTGCAGCCATCTGCAACGTAAATCCCCTGGAGCTTGCCAGAAAAAATCTTCCTCCGGTCATGATCGGTTTTCTTGCTACTTTTATTGCTGCCTGTTTCCTTTTATAGATGATCCAGCTTTAAGGAGGGATTTCCATGTGCGGAATTGCTGGTTTTTACAATCCTGATCGCGATTACCAGAAAGATAAAGCCTATTATGAGAGCATCCTGGAACAGATGTCAGAAACCCAGAGACACCGGGGGCCTGACGATTCAGGAATATGGCTCTTTCAGCAGGGAGGCATGTCACACGCCCGGTTATCCATTATCGACTTGACCACCGGCCGCCAGCCTATAACAAAAACTGAGGCAGGCAAAACCTTTGGGATTGTGTACAATGGAGAAATTTACAATACAAAGGAGCTTCGGCGGGACCTAAAGGAACGGGGCCATTCCTTTTCCACCACCTCTGACACGGAAGTGATTTTAACCGGATATATGGAATACGGACCTGATTTTGTAAAACAGTTAAACGGCATTTTTGCCATTGCCATTATGGACCCATTCCGGGAACGGTTATACCTCTGCCGGGACCGTTCCGGCATAAAGCCTCTTTATTACACCGTAAGGGATGGAGAAATCATCTTTGCTTCGGAACTGAAAGGAATTTTTGCATATCCCGGCATCCGTCCTGTTTTAGACCGGAAAGGCTTAAACGAGGTCTTCTCCCTGGGACCGGCCCACACCTGCGGCTGCGGAGTCTTTAAGGGAATCAATGAAATACTCCCGGGCCACATGCTTCTCTGCTCCAGGGACGGCTTCCGTTTGAAATGCTACTGGAAGCTGGAAAGCAGGCCCCACGAGGACAGCTATGAGGAAACCATTGAAAAGACCTCATTCCTGGTTCAGGATTCCATCCGCCGACAGATGGTTTCCGACGTTCCCATCTGCACCTTTTTGTCAGGAGGGTTGGATTCCAGCCTGGTCTCAGCGGTCTGTACTGCAGAGTTAAAAAAACAGGGCAGACAGCTCACTACCTTTTCCTTTGATTTTGTCAACAATGATAAATTCTTTAAAGCCAGCCCCTTCCAGCCCTCACAGGACCGGCCCTTTGTGGACCAGATGGTAAAATTCTTAGACTCCGACCACCATTATCTGGAATGCGACAACGTGACCCAGGCGGACCGGCTTTATGACTCTGTTCTTGCTCATGACCTGCCGGCCATGGGGGACATTGATTCCTCCCTGCTCCATTTCTGCTCCATGGTCAAAAAGTTTAATAAGGTTGCTCTGACCGGGGAGTGTGCAGATGAAATATTCGGAGGATACCCCTGGTTTCATAAGGAAGAATGCTTTAAAGCCCAGACCTTCCCCTGGACCATGGATTTAGGGCCCCGCAAGGCCGTCCTAAAGGATGAATTCCTGGATTATCTTAAAATGGATGAGTATGTTATGGAGGCCTATGAAAAATCCGTGGCAGAAACGCCTGTTCTTTCCTCTGATAATCCCACAGAAGCCAGAAGGAGAGAGATTTCCTATCTGAATCTCCGCTGGTTTATGCAGACCTTATTAAACCGGATGGACCGCGGCAGCATGTATTCGGGCCTTGAAGCCAGGGTTCCCTTTGCAGACCACCGGATCATCGAATACGTGTGGAATGTCCCCTGGGATATGAAAACAAGGGATGGAATCGTTAAAAATCTCCTCCGCCAGGCTGGAAGGGGGCTTCTGCCTGATGATATCCTGTTCCGCAGGAAATCTCCCTATCCCAAAACCTATGATACCAATTATGAGGCCCTTTTGATCAAAAGGGTAGAAGAAATGATAGCCAATGGTCCCGCTCCTGTCATGGAGTTTATTGATGGGAAGAAGCTGGAAAGACTGCTGGCCAGTCCTTCGGATTACGGAAAGCCCTGGTACGGTCAGCTCATGGCTGGTCCCCAGATGCTTGCCTATATCCTTCAGATCAACTACTGGCTGGAAAAATACCATATCTCAGTGGAATAAAACAAAGAGGTGCAAACGTCCTTCAAAAGACCTTTGCACCTCTTTATTGACCTTTTATTCAATCTCTTCCAGGATTCTTCCCATATCCGACGTATCGCCAATGAGTATTGCGCCTGTCAGCTTGCCTTCCTCATAATAATACGATTTGTAAATCTTCTTCTCCCTATCCTCTTCCCGCCGTACTTCATAGGTTTTTCCAGGATCCTTTCCAGAATCACCCACCGCAAACAGGGAAGTATCCATGCCATTAAATGTGAGGGCTGCTGTCACAGTTTTATAGGAAAGCCTCTCTCCGGCGGCATTGGCTCCTGCTGCCTTTCCCATCTCCACGGCCTGAGGCCAGATGGCATAATTGATCCCTTCATATTCCGCACAGTCACCGCATGCATAAATGCCGGGCACAGTGGTTTCCATGTGCTCATTAACGATTACCGCCCGGCCAGTTTCGGCCCCGGCATCTTCTGCCAGAGATACATTGGCCCGGACTCCTGCGGATATGACCACCAGATCTGCCGGCAGGACCGTACCATCCTCTAAGCGGACACCGGTCACCTTGTCCTTGCCTTCTATTTCCTGAGTGGCTGCCTGGAATTTCACATCAATGCCCTTTTCCAGAATAATGGACTTTAAAAACTCACCGGCCTCCTGATCGAGCTGGCGCTTCATAAGCCGGTCGCCGTGCTCCAATACCGTCACAAAAAGGCCTGTCCTTTTCAGTTCCCAGGCCGCCTCCAGTCCCAGCACTCCGCCGCCAATAACCACGGCACGCTTTGATTCTGAAAGGAGGGAATTAAGCTTCTCAATGTCGGACAGCCGGCGTATGGCGACTACCTCATTTTTTTCATTTCCAGGTATTGGAGGAATGAAGCACTCCGATCCCAATGCATAAATGCATTTGTCATATTTAAGCCGGATCCCATCGTCAAAGGTGACTTCCTTTTCCCTGGTATCGATCTTCTCCGCCTGTTTTCCCGTAAGGTTTAAGATACGTTTCTCTTTGTACCATGCCGGATCATGAAGAAGGAGTTCATCCCTTTCATCCTTTCCCATGACGGATTTTGTCAGCATAGGCCTTGAATAAGGCAGACAGTCCTCTTTTGTCACCATAACAATGGAACAGGTGGAATTTCTTTCCCGAATCGCCTCTGCCGCACTGACACCGGCCGCACCATTACCAAGTATTAAGTATAACTCCTCTGTGTTTTTATGGAAATTCCTTTCTTCCTCCTCATAAGGGATAAAATTTTCCGAACCCACGCCGCATACCGGACACACTTCATTTCCTTCCTCAAATACAGCGCCGCACACCAGGCATTTGACCATTTTCTTCTTGCCTTCTCCCATGTAAAGTACCCCCTTCTCAAGTCTCTTAAGTAAGAACAAGCTTTCTTTATGATACTATCATAACATAGTTTTTTACGATTTCAAGCTTCTTTCCGTTAATAATTCGTAAGCATAGAAAGAAAACCGTAAAGCCGAAAACCCATGTTTTTGTGGTAAACTATCCACGAAAGCAATGAGCAGTGCGAAACAGAGCAGGTGAATCCACAGGATTTACTCGCTGCACTGCGGACTGAAAAGAGGAATCATAATGAAAAAATACAGCATTGGAGAAGTTTCCGACCGTTTAGGCTTAAGCCGTGATACCCTGCGCTTTTATGAAAAAAAGGGAATCATACAACCGGAAAAACAAAAAAACGGCTACCGAACCTATACATATGAAGATATCAAAAAACTCTCAAGCATCATGTTTTACAGAAGGCTTAACTTCAGCATCGAGGATATCGGCCGTATCCTGTATAAAAGCTCCTTTCCTTCCTACTGTTCCATGATCCAGGAAAAAATCGCCGAGGAAAAACAGCAGGTGGAAAAGCACTGTCAATCCCTCATCCATCTGACCCATTTACATAAACACTACCAAAACGTAGAAAAATGCTTAAACCGTTATGACTTAAGACCCATGCCCCCCCATTATCAGATGCCGGACAACCGTTTCATCAATCAGGCAGGCATCTCTGATTTATGTTATATCTGCCAGGAATACCAGATAAAAGAGAATCATGCGGACCAGATAAACGAATTCTTCATGATCGCAGAACACACTGCCTCCATCATGAAAATGAAACAGGAATTAAACGGCTATCCCATACTAAAGCAGGAACGCTGTGTCTACACCGTAGTCGCCTCAGACAGCACTGTATTAGAAACACAAGCCGTTTTAGACGCAGCAGACTGGGCAAGGCAAAATGGATATTCTCCTATGGGAATTGCCTACAGCGGCCATTTACTAAGCTGCGCCTTCAAGGCTGCCACAAAGGAAAACCAGGAAAAGAAAGCAGATACACCCATCAATTACATAGAAGTGTATCTGCCACTCCAGTCATAGAAAAAGCCTTATTGCCTGTCATTCACGCTCTGTCATTCATGCCCTGCCTTTATCTGTTTTTCCGTCTATCTGCTTTGGCGCAGGCTGAAATGCCGTACTGTAAATATATGGAACCAGAACCGTAGAAACATTTCTGTGCTTTCTCATCCTCTGCATAATGAAATAAGTGGTCTGGTTATGAAGAATATTGGCGAACCAGCTTTCTTCAATAAAACGGCACATAACGACCGTGATCATTTCTCCCGGAAGCAAGTTGGATTCTTTTTTGCTGATGTAATCATCCACCGGCTCAATAAGCTCCCGGTAAGGCGACATGATGACTTCAAGAGGTACATCAATGCCTGTTTCCTTCCATTTTTCCTGAAGCAGCTGACCTTGCTTCTCATCCGTGGCTATATGCAGAGCGACCACATTGGAAGTGATTAAATTTGCATAATTCAGCGCTTTCAGCACAGACCGGTTAATTCCTCCAGTCAGCACAATGCAAAGATTGGTGTCATGACTGGTGCTTTTGTGATAATGGGACATAAAGTCGTTGACTGCCAACTGCCTGCCGACAAACTGATAATGAGTTTCAATACGGTGCATGATAAAAACAATAACCGGTATGAGAATAGCCAGGGCCCAGGCGCCTTGTGAAAATTTAGTCACAAATACAATGATCGTTCCCGTACCCGTCATAATCGCACCAAGGCCGTTTATACACATTTTATACCAATAGCCTTTTTCTTTCGCCCTGATCCATCTGACCAGCATTCCGCCCTGGGACAGGGTAAATGACAGAAAAACTCCGATGGCATAAAAAGGGATCAGATAATGGGTTTCTGCTTTAAATATAATCAGCAGAAATGCCACTGCAAAAAAGATGAACATAATTCCATTGGAAAAGCTGAGCCTCGTCCCGCGGTGCATGAACTGGCGGGGCACAAATCCATCATCCGCCAATATCGCCAGCAGCGTAGGCAGGCCGTTATATGCAGTATTTGCAGCTAATAACAAAATAAGGGAGGTTGCAAACTGTAAAATATAAAACATTGGCCCTGGTCCGAACACTGCCATGCCAAGCTGGGAAATCACCGTCTTTCCCTCTAAGGGTATGATATTTAAAGAAGTGACCAGCAGCACCGAACCTCCCAGTATGGAAATAATGATCCCTACCAGAATAAAGAGCACACGCTTGGCGTTACGCTGTGACGGCTCGCGAAAGCTTGGAACCGCATTGCTCACTGCCTCCACTCCCGTAAGGGCCGAACATCCGGAAGAAAAAGCCCTAAGGAGAAGGAACAGGGAAATAGTCCCGGCTCCGCCTGCAACAGGCTGAAGATTTTCAGAATAATGGACCGGCGGTAAATTCCCTGTTATAAGCTTTACAAAACCAGTTACAATGAGCACCAGCATGATAATGATGAATGCATAAGTCGGAGCTCCGAAAAGCTTGGAAGACTCCCTCATTCCCCTTAAATTAAGGAGTGTAATTACGCATAAAAAAAGCAGGGCAAACAACAAGCGGTAATCTGCAAATTCCGGAAAAGCGGAAATAAGGGCTGCCGTTGCTGCAGAAAGGCTGACCGCTACTGTCATCACGTAATCAATGATCAGGGCAGAGGCAGCTACCATAGATGCGCCTCCGCCATTAGGGTAATTTGCAATAATCTGGGAATAAGAAAATGCCAAAACCAAAAACAGCAGTATGATCGGCAAAGTAATATACCCAAGGTAATGAACTGCCGACAATCCCAGGACGGGAGCCAGAACCAGCAGCATTTCTTCAATTGCGTACGCCACCGAAGAAACCGCATCACTTGCCATAATGGGCACTCCCCAAAGAATTCCCATCTTCTCTCTTTCCAGATCATTGTTTTCAATGTATTTCCTAATAATATATTTTTTATTTTTTTATTTGAATACATATCCTTATTTCCTCTCTGATGCATTATCTTTCCATAATTTTATTATTGTCCAATATCTCAATAATAAATAAAAATATACCGGATGAATCATAGGCTTAAACTTATGGATTGTCAAGTACAGATACCTTCTTCCAGCCGTTAAAAAGTGTTACAATTTTAAGGGGCATAAAGCAAAAAACGTTTCTTCCGCAGATACTTATCCGCAGAAGAAACGCTTTATATTTTATAATTATAATACTCCGGTTTTCACAAATTGTTTCTGGAAGCAATGAGCAGACTCTGCTCACTGGAAATATTTCACGCCGGATTCAAAAATCTTCATATCCTGCTCTCCGTAAATGTTCATGGCCACTGATTCACCGCGGCGCTCAGAATGGGCCATCTTGCCCAGGATCCGCCCGTCAGGGCTTGTAATTCCCTCAATCGCCATGTAAGAGCCGTTAGGATTCCAGCATTCATCCATTGTAGGGCAGCCCTTATCATCCACATACTGGGTAGCCACCTGACCGTTGTCAAACAGCCTCTTTATCCATTCCTCTCCTGCGACAAACCGTCCCTCACCATGGGAAGCCGGATTGCAGTAAATGCCTCCCAGCTCTGTGCCTGAAAGCCATGGCGATTTATTGGTCACCACCTTAGTATAGACCATCTTGGAAATATGGCGGCCAATGGTATTCATCGCCAGTGTGGGAGAATCCTCCCGCTGCTCTGTGATCATCCCTTCGGGCACAAGCCCCAGCTTAATCAGGGCCTGGAAACCATTGCAGATTCCAAGCATCAGGCCATCCCTTTCATCTAACAGCTTCCCGATTTCCTCCTTGATCACCTGGTTCCGGAACAGATTGGCAAAGAACTTGGCAGAACCATCGGGTTCGTCGCCGGCGGAAAATCCTCCGGGAAACATGACGATCTGGGCTTTGGATATTTCCCTGCGGTATACTTCCACAGATTCCCTGATATCCTGGGCCGTTAAATTCCGAAAGACCTTTGTCACCACATTGGCCCCTGCCCTTTCAAAGGCCCTTTCACTGTCATACTCACAGTTTGTACCAGGAAATACCGGTATGAATACATTGGGTTTTGCCACCTTGTTCCTGCAGATGTAAATATCCTTTGTATCATAAAGCTGCTCCGAAACAAGAGCCTTTTCTGCCCCTGATTCCACAGGGAACACATCCTCCAGAGGCTTTGACCACACCTTAAGCGCCTCATCTATGGCAATGGCTGTACTGCCGTATTCAAACATACTCCTATCCGTGACTTCACCGATGACAGTATAGGATACTGCCAGTTCCCCAAGCTTTCCTTCCGGAACTTCACATACCACATCTCCCCAGCCGGCCTTAAAGAAATCTCCTGGATCTACATTGTGCCCGATCCTTATGCCCATCCGGTTTCCAAAAGCCATTTTGCTGACTGCCTCGCAGATTCCATGGCCTTCTACCGCATAGGCAGATATGATACGGCCTGCGCAGATATCCTCAAACAGAGCTTCATACCCCTTCATGATCTGGCTGTATACCGGAAGATCATAGGAATCCCTCTCAATCCGGAATACCACGATCTTACTTCCCGCCTTTTTTAATTCCGGTGTAATGATATGCCGGCCTTCTGCAACATCCACAGCAAAGGAAACAAGGGTCGGCGGCACATCAATGTCACGGAAGGTGCCTGACATACTGTCCTTTCCTCCGATGGAAGGAAGGCCAAATCCGATCTGGGCGCTGTAAGCCCCAAGAAGGGCGGAAAAAGGCTGGCTCCAGCGTGCCGGATCCTCTGTCATCCTGCGGAAATACTCCTGGAAGGTAAAACGGATCCTTCTGTAATCACCGCCTGATGCCACAATTTTGGCAACAGAGGACAATACTGCATAAACTGCGCCGTGATACGGACTCCAGCTTGACAGATAAGGATCAAAGCCGCAGCTCATCATGGTTACGGTATCGGTCCTTCCATGAAGCACCGGAAGCTTTGCCACCATGGTCTGAGTCTCTGTCATCTGGTACCTGCCTCCATAGGGCATGAACACGCTTCCCGCCCCTATGGAACTGTCAAACATTTCCACAAGCCCTTTCTGAGAGCATACGTTTAAGTCAGATAACAGCTTCAGCCAGGCTTCCCTGATATCAGGGATCTCCCGTCTCATAAAGACATTTTTTTCTCTGTCAGGAACCTCCACAACAACCGAAGCCTCCTGATGGGCTCCGTTGGTATCCAGGAACGCCCGGCTGATGTCCACAATGGTCTTTCCTCTCCAGCTCATCACAAGCCTTGGTTCTTCTGTTACCACTGCCACTGCCACTGCTTCTAAGTTTTCTTCTGCCGCATAGGTCAGGAACCGGTCTGCATCCCCGGGATCAACCACAACCGCCATGCGTTCCTGGGACTCGGAAATGGCAATTTCCGTGCCGTCCAGCCCTGCATACTTCTTCGGCACCTTATCCAGGTCGATCCGCAGGCCGTCTGCCAGCTCTCCTATGGCAACTGACACACCTCCTGCACCAAAGTCATTGCATTTCTTGATGAGTCTGCTCACTTCTTCTCTTCGGAACAGACGCTGTATCTTTCGTTCCGTGGGCGCATTTCCCTTCTGGACCTCTGCTCCGCACGTCTCAATGGAAGCTTCCGTATGGACCTTGGAGGAGCCGGTAGCTCCGCCGCAGCCATCCCGTCCGGTACGGCCCCCAAGGAGAATGACCATGTCCCCTGGATCCGAAGTCTCCCGGATGACATTCTTTCTTGGAGCAGCACCTATGACAGCTCCTATTTCCATTCTCTTTGCCACGTAATCCGGATGGTAAATCTCCTTTACATATCCGGTTGCCAGACCGATCTGGTTTCCGTAGGAGCTGTAGCCGTCTGCAGCACCTGTCACGATCTTTCTCTGGGGAAGCTTTCCCTTTAATGTTTCGCTTAACGGCCTTCTTGGGTCAGCCGCTCCGGTTACCCGCATGGCCTGATATACGTAGGTACGGCCGGAAAGCGGGTCACGGATCGCGCCGCCAAGGCAGGTGGCCGCGCCGCCAAAGGGTTCGATTTCCGTAGGGTGATTGTGAGTTTCATTTTTGAAATTCACCAGCCATTCCTCTTTGACACCGTCAATCAGGACGGGAACCACAATGCTGCAGGCGTTGATCTCATCGGATACCTCCAAATCCTCCACTTTTCCCTCCATGCGAAGCTTTTTCATCGCCAGGAGAGCAAGATCCATAAGGCATACAAACTTGCCGCTCTTTCCCTTTAAGACCACCTCCCTGTCTGCCAGGTACTGCCTGTAGGTATCCTCAATGGGCTTGCGGTAATCTCCCTCTAAAAATGTCACATCCTTTAATTCCGTCTGGAATGTGGTATGGCGGCAGTGATCAGACCAATAGGTATCAAGAACCCTTACCTCTGTCATGGACGGGTCTCTCTGCTCTTTATCTTTAAAGTAACTCCTGATATGGAGAAAATCCTTAAATGTCATTGCCAGATTTAAGGACTCATACAATTCTTTTAATTTGTACTCTGCAAGGCCTGTAAAACCATCAAAAACAATCACATCTTCCGGAGTCTCAAACATTGCAGCAAGAGTCTCCGGCTTTCTTTCATCTGCTTCCCTGGAATCCACCGGGTTTATGCAGTAGGATTTGATGTCGGCAATCTGAGTTTCTGTAAGAGCGCCGGAGATCACATAAGTGGTTGCGGATCTGATCACAGGCTCTTCATCCTCTTTTAACAGCTTCACGCACTGCTCCGCGGAATCAGCCCGCTGGTCAAACTGGCCCGGCAGGTATTCTACGGTAAAAACCACATCCCCTTCCTTTTTCGGGAAAGCCTCTTCATAAACCTCATCCACGGGAGGTTCTGAGAAAACAGCAGTAAGAGCCAGCCCATAGACTTCATCAGACAGTGCCTCCATATCATAGCGGATCAGCACTCTCACACCGGTTACTGTATTGATACCAAGATAGCCTGCGATTTCCTCTCTTAATTCATTCGCCTTTACGGCATAGGCCGTTTTCTTCTCAACATACACTCTTCTTACACTCATGATTTCCTCCTTCTCGCCCATGCTTTTGGGGCATACTGGGATACCCGCAGGGTATTTGTTTATCCGAACAGAAACTTCCCTGTTATTCTCGTGTATTAATCATACCACAGGATATATAGATTAGAAAAATTAATATATCTTATGTTATTAATCAGTATAGTTAATATCATTAATGTAGGCTGCAGAAGGAAATCACCAGCCTGCCTTATGTATCATCTGGTCCCTGTCGTTTGCGACATATTTCGACAAAATTCGTTATTTTTTATTAAAATACTTGAAAGTTTAAAAAATTTGCACTATAGTAATAAAAGATTTTTTTATAAAGGAGTGCTACATTTTATGGATCTTCATCAGCAATTAAAGGACTTATCCCAAAAATATTCATTTGAAAACGCCAGCTTAAAGAAAGAGGAACAAAGTCCCTATCTGGAAGTATGCCTGCAGCTTCAAGAGGAACAAATTGAAAAGTTCATTGAAAAGGCCGGGCAGATTAACTCTATTGTGGAATCCTGCGCCAATATGGTCAGTATTTTCGACGATTCCGCTTCAAAGGAAGTACTTATGCAGACTTCCCTGCGCTGCGCCGGGAGGGATAGGCTGTATATCCGTACCACCCCTTCCATGGTGAAAATCCTTATAGAAACACTATTTGATTAAGTGTCGGTTCAAGAGAAGCAAGGAAGCCGTTTGGCTTCCTTGCTTCTTTTTCTTTATTCTTCCATATGGGATGAATCATTCATTTCCAAAAGCATGAAATCTTCCGTCAGCGGACTGTAATTGACCGTAGTAATGCTTGCATTTTCCACAATAATGCTTTCTACCTCCGGATGATTGCGCATCATATAGGAAACCAGATAAGCGATGGTTGCGCCGTGGGATACGATGGCAATATCCTCTCTGCCGCCGGTGATCCTTAATATTTCCCTGACCACCTGGACGCAGCGGCTTATGACCTGGTCCCTGGTTTCCCCGCCTGGAGGGGCTGCCTCGTCAGGGCTTAAGGCCCACAGCCTGTATTCCTTTGGATAGGCTTCCATGATTTCCTCCCATGTCATGCCTTCCCATTTGCCGAATTCCACCTCTATAAGCTGGGGCATAAAGCAGATTTCCACCTTTTGCCTGCTGCTGATCCTTTCGGCTGTTTCCATGGCACGGGTCAAGGTGCTGGAAAAAATCCTGGAAACCGGACGGGAATCCATGCCTTTTGCCAGCAGTTCTGCCTGCCTGCGGCCCGTTTCATTAAGGGGAATGTCATGGCTTCCCTGGATCCTCCCCTGGATATTCCAGTCCGTCTGTCCATGGCGTATCAGATATATCTTCATTTCATCTCTCCCAGTCTCTTATTCTTCGTAATCGTAATCTTCAGCCTCTTCATCCTCAGTGATTTCAATGCCCTCCACTCCTGCCAGGACTTCTAAGTCCATGGTTTTGGCATTCATGCTCATGGCGTCCATTGCAATCTTCATGATCCCCTTTATTTCTTCCACGGTCATTTTCATCTTGTCTGCCAGTTCTTCTACCGTAGCCTCTCGCCCCAGTTCTTTTGCAAGAAGCTGGGATATCTGCTGGAGCACATTCACCCGGGCAGCCAGTTCTTCTCCTGTCTGCTTTGCAAACTGCTGATCCTCCACCGCTGCATCAAGGGCTATCCTGATCCTCTGGCCTGCATAGCTGTCAAACTCCGGTCTGTCTTCCGCCTGGATATACTCTTCCACAGCCATCATGAGAGCCATATTGGCTTCCTGGACCAGATCCGTCATAAGCACGCCCCTGCCGTCATATTCCCTGGCATGCTCCAGGGCAGCCCGTAAATTTCCTTCCACAAGCCTTTTTTTTGCTTCCTTCTTACCCTCTGCAGCTTCCTTTAAAAGCCTTTCCTGTTCTTCCCTGGTACAGGGAGGGATATGTTCCATCTCTTCCAGATACATCTGGTAAAAATCATCATGCATACTCTTATTTTGCTCCTTCTCTTTTTCATATCCTGGCTCTTGTGCCCGTACTATACCGCACCCCAGGAAATTTGTCAAACGCCTTTACAAACCAATCAGATCCGTGATAGAATATCCATATGTTTATAAGGAGGACTAATAATGGATATTAATTATGAACTTTATAAAGTCTTTTACCACGTTGCCGCCACCTTAAGCTTCTCGGAGGCATCCAAACAGCTTTTCATCTCCCAGTCGGCAGTCAGCCAGTCCATCAAGGTGCTGGAGAAGAAGCTGAACCAGACCCTTTTTGTCCGGAGCACGAAAAAGGTCCAGCTTACCCCGGAAGGGGACATCCTCCTAAAGCACATAGAACCGGCTATTAATCTGATCCAAAAGGGAGAAAACCAGCTGCTGGAGGCCAATACCTTAAACGGCGGCCAATTGCGGATCGGTGCCAGCGACACCATCTGCCGCTATTACCTGGTTCCATATTTAAATAAATTTCATAAAACCTACCCTAATGTACACATTAAGGTCACCAACCAGACTTCCATTGAATGCGCTCATCTTCTGGAAATCGGGCAGGTGGATTTTATCATTACAAATTACCCCAACTCAGGGCTTTCAAGCTCCCAGAACATCCGGGTCATCAATGAATTTGCCGATGTATTCGTGGCCAACCAGGAATATTTTCCTTTGAAAGGACAGACCGTAAGCCTTGGGACTCTCCAGACCTATCCCATACTGATGCTGGAAAGAAAAAGTACCACCAGCGAATTCCTTCATCACATGTTCCAAAAGGAACAGCTTGATCTGGTTCCTGAAATTGAACTGAGCAGCAACGACCTTTTAATCGACCTGGCCCGCATTGGCTTGGGGATCGCATTTGTCCCTGATTACTGCATTCCTGAAAATGACAGGGACTTATTTCAGGTAAAGCTTTCAGAAAAGCTTCCTACCCGCCAGATGGTCGTGGCTTATAATGAAAACATACCCGTTTCCCAGGCTTCCAAACAATTCATGGACATGCTTTGACCAGTATAAAGGATTTTTCGCTGCCGCCTCTTTTGGACGGCAGCTTTTATTTTCGCCCGGTCCAAAAGTTGCGGACCACTTCATCCACATTTTTCAGCTGCACTTCATAATACCCGTCCCATTCCCTTGGAAACAGGGCCTGGCAGTCAGGTTTTAAAAAACGCTCATCAAGCAATGCGATGACTCCTTCATCCCGGACCGTGCGAATCACCCTTCCTGCTGCCTGCATGACCTTGTTCATCCCCGGATACTGGTAGGCATAATCAAACCCATTCTGCTCCCTGGAATCGAAATACCCCTTTAAGATCTCCTGCTCCGTACAGACCATGGGAAGGCCTGTGCCAACGATAATGGCTCCGATCAGGCGGCCCTCCTTTAAATCAATGCCTTCTGAAAATACGCCTCCCATAACGCAAAGGGCCACAAAGGAATCCTTCCGCTCCTCTGAAAATTCCATAAGGAACTCCTCCCTCTCCTGTTCGCTCATATGGGCTGCCTGGGACATGCAAGTAAACTCCTGTTTTACTTCTCCCATTCCCTCAAGTATCGCCTCTACTGCCTTTAAATACTGGTAAGACGGCAGAAACACCATGTAGTTCCCTTTATGGGCTGACACGATCTTACGCATATAATCCACTATCTTCTGGTATTCCCGGCGGTTTCTTCTGGTATAGCGGCTGCTGACATCAGAAGCGACCATGAGAAGACGCTTCTCCTGATCAAAAGGAGACTGGGCATACACCGCATATTCCTCCTGGTCACCGCTTAGCAGCTCCTTATAATACCGGACCGGAAGCAGTGTGGCAGAAAAGAACACAGTGCTGTTCCCCTTGTCCAGGCACTCTTTTAAGTTTTTTGCAGGATTTACACAAAAGAGCCTGAGCATAAAGCGCCCATCGGACAAAAGCTCTGTATAAATCCGGTAATTCTCATCCAGGCGGTCATAAATATTCAGAAGATCCCGCAGTTTAAAATAGAAATCCAGAATCAGGTCCCGGTCCGGGAATTCCTCACCGGCTTCCATAAACTTTTCCATTTCCCCGAAAAGGGTCATAATACTGGTCATAAAAAAACGGATGTCATCCAGTATCTGAAAATCCTCGCATTCCCGTTTCATTTCCAGAAGTTCTTTGTTGCACCGCTCCAGCATCCTGACAAGTTTTGGGCTCATGGGTTTCAAAATCTTTTTAATAAGAAGAAAGTCCTCCTTATAGACAGTGGCGCTGTACATTTCCCTGGCTCTTGGAACAAGGTTATGGGCCTCATCTGTCAAAAACAGGTATTCTCCGGTAATGCCTTCGGAAAAATACCGTTTCAGGCGGATATTTGGATCAAATACATAATTATAATCACAGATGATGGAATCCACCCAGTTGCTGATATCCAGACAGAATTCAAATGGACACACCTGGTATTCCTCTGCATAGCGGAGCACCGTTTCCCTGGTGATCCCGGTCTCCTTGTGTATGATATCGTAAACCGCATCTCCCACCCGGTCAAAATGCCCCTTGGCATAAGGACAGGCATCTGGATTGCATTCTGGTTTTTCAAGGAAGCACAGCTTTTCCTTTGCCGTTATGGTCACTGAATTCAGATACAGCCCATGGTCCCGCAAGATGTCAAAGGCTTCTTCCGCCACGCCTCTGGTTATGGTCTTTGCAGTCAGATAAAACAATTTGTCTCCAAGTCCTTCCCCAATGGCTTTAATTGCCGGATAAACGGTGGAAAGGGTCTTTCCGATTCCCGTAGGAGCCTGGATGAAAAGGTTCCTCTTTCTGGCAATGCTCCGGTAAACAGCCACCACAAGCTCCCGCTGCCCCTTCCGGTAGGGATAGGGAAAGGAAAGCTCTTTTATGGACTCATCTCTTCTTATTCCATGGTTGTATAAATATCTTGCCCATTTAATGTACTCATGAATCAGGCCCTGAAACCAGCTTTCCAGCTCTTCAAAGGATTTTTCCACCCGAAAACGCCGTATTTCCTCTGTTTCGATGTTGCAGTAGGTCATCTGCATGACAGCCCCATTCAGCTGATGGTCAAAACAGTAAAAATACCCATAGCACATAGCCTGGGCTAAATGTACTTCAATGGGCTCTGACAAATAGGATAAATCCATATACATGCCTTTGATTTCATCAATGGTCACCCCTTCCGGCTTCTCAATGATGCCATCGGCCCGCCCCTCCACCAGAATCTGAAACTGATCCACTTCCACCTCATGCTTTAACACCACTTCCGCCCGGTAATCCGCTCCCATGCGGCGCTGGATCTTCCTGTGTATCCGGCTCCCTTCCTGCATGGCAGTTTTCTCAGCCCCTCCGGTCCGCCGGTTATCCAGGTCACCGGAGCGCAGTACCAGCTCAACCAGATTCCTGACAGATATTTTCAGGATTTTTTTCTCTGCCTCCTCCACTCCGGCGTTCCCCCCTTCCTTTTCTTTCCCGTTCTTTCCTTTTCCTTTTTCCTGCCCTGTTTTTGGGGCATAAAGGTATCCGAATTTACCTGTGAATTAAAAAAGGAAACTGCAGGCCGTGCGGCATACAATTCCCTCTTTCCTTTGCGTCTGTTTATGCTGCTGAACATTTACCTGGAGCTTTCGCCTTCAGGAATGCCTCAAACTCTGCATCTTCCCCGTTAAACTCAACGGTCAAAACCTGTGTCAAATCTAAACTCAATACTCCTAATATAGACTTTGCGTCAATGGTTACTCTATTGTAATATACGTCTATGTCGAAATCACATTTAACAGCAGCAGCAACAAACTTCTTCGCCTCATCAACAGTTGGCAACATAATCTTTAACTGTTTCATAATCACAACTCCTTTTTATAATGAAGAAAAAGTTATAAATTATATATATCATGTTTGACATGATTTGTCAAATTATGTTTCATAAACGATTAAATAGCCATTTTTTGTGCACATCCTGTAATTATTTCCGAGGGAAAGCTTTGTAGATAAGCATATTTTTGTTGAGACAAGTTTTATTTTGGGAATCATTATCAATGATACTTTTCATTCTAATTCAATTTAACAGTTTTAACATTTGATTTTCATATAAAATGCCAAACCAAGCCCATAAAATATAACTTCTGCCCATGGACTTCCTTTGCCATACTATTTTACCACAAACAGGGATTCAATAACAGCAGAATAAATTTTTTATTTTTTTCTAAAAACTGTTGCAATTTAAAAACTTCTATGCTATACTCTCTAAGTGCTCAGGCAAAGATGTAACGCCGACTTATAGGGGAATAGTTCAATGGTAGAGCAACGGTCTCCAAAACCGTAAATGGGGGTTCGAGCCCCTCTTCCCCTGCTTTTAATATACCCTAAATTCCTTTGTATATAAAGGAGTTTGGGGTTTTTCCTTTTTTATCCGTTGAATACACTTGACTACACCTATATTTTAGAATGATTTTTGAATCATATTTAATGTTTCGTCCTTTGGAAGTGGATTAAAAATATATCCCAATGTTGTCTGAGCATCTGTATGACCTAGTAAAGTCCTTATTTCATCAGTGGGAACGCCATCTGCATCTAGTTTACTAGCAAACGTCTTTCTTATTTTATGCGTTGATTTTTGATGAATACCGGCTTGCTTACAGGCATGCGATAACGCCACACTTATTTGATTTGTATTCAAATGACTACCATTCTTTGTAAATAAGAATCTATCATTAGAGGAATAGTCACCGTTTTTTGATATTAGATTTTTTAATATATGAATTGCTCTTGGTATCAGTGGGACATATCTGCTTGTATATGTTTTTGTATGATTCTCTATTTTCCATTCATAGGATATACAATTCTCCAACTCTTAAACCACAATAGAGATTAAAGATGATTGCGATGTATGCTTCATTATTTGTAGTTTCATACAGTTCTTGACATTTAAAGATTAGCTTGTCTATATCATCACCAATAAGCACTTGTGTTTCTGGAGGTCTTTTAGATATCTGCCTAAATTTCACCGAAATTTTTATTGATAACCATGGATCGCTTAATATAATTCCACTTCTATAAGCATAATCCCAAATGCCACTAATTACTGTTTTAATATTCTGCCACTCTTTCCGAGTCATATTATTGTCTTTTATCATGCTATTAGCCCACGAATCCAACTGAATGGCATTTATATTTTTCATCGGCATACGTACTATATTGCAGTTTTTACAATATCTTCTCCAATGGTTTATATGCCTATAAATGGTGTTTTCAGAATTTGTAATGCTTCTCTTAAACGGAATCCATTCTTTAAAGATATCTGCCATTGTTAATCCGTTTGGATCTTCAGTAATTCCGTAATACTCGGCTAATTTCTTATAAAGTTTTTCTTTTGTTGCAGCTTTAACTACCTTTCGTCCTGTTTTTTTAGTTTTGTCCACTACATAAGTTTGCCACCTTTGGTCATTAGCTCCTTGTAACGGAGTGATTTTGTAATTATGGACTTCTTCTATTCTATTAATCATTTCCATCTTAACTTGTTTTGACACTTCAGCCAAGTTAATCATACCATTACTAAGAGCATATTTCAATAATTCTTCTTGAGTCAAATAATACTTCACCTCTTAATTTATGTAAATCGCTGTCTTATTTAGAGACAGCGATAATATAGTTAGTAGCAATATTGATGCCACTTAGTCTTCAAATACACGCTATGCCCCTGTTTACCCTTCGATTGATAGATAACATATCCCGGAAGGATGCCCCCGTTTTCAAGCAACCATTTCGCATTTGCCCAATTACTTTTCGTTGGTTCCCGATAATAATTGCCATCGGCCACACTGGAATACTGTTTTTTCTCAAACACAACTCCTCTAATTGTGTTTGGGTACTTCGAATGGGTAACACGATTCAAAACTACTGATCCCACATATTTTTGCTCAGCATCATCACAGAATTGTGCTTCACCAGCTATCACATGAGCCATGTCTGATTATCCTCATCTAGTGCCAGGATAATTTGTTGACCATTATTCAAAAAGCAAAGTATAGGCTCATAGTGATCAGGCTTCCTCTTAGTAAATAAATTCCAACTACTCAGCCATACCCTCCATTTCATCATGAAACTTGATTTTTATAGCATTTCCTTGACTCTCTCGTAGATTGATTCAGCCTTTTCCATCATAAGCTGCACTGCAAACTCTTCTGCTTTATCCCAATCTTCAGTCTGCAAATCTTTTTGGGGAAAACCAAGTTCTGGACAAGTAAAATATAATCTATCTCCACAACCAACATACTTATGTATGCTCATTTTAAATGGTTTATTCAATTCCATTATTGTGGACGCCGAAACATCTTCATTGTAATGTTGGTTTCCTCTCCAACTTAATCTCATAATCATATTATATCCCTTGCCATATACTGCAATGGTGTATTTTCGCTTGCATTATATAACTGATAAAACTATATTGCTTCTCGCTTACATCACGTTCTTTTTTCGATTTCTTTTGACTGCAATTATATAGATCAAGCCTACTGGCTAAAAATTTGTGTTATCGCTTATTCACTTCTATACCGCTTTTTGTCTGCCTCTTATTGCCAGTGAAATCCATCTTTACAATAGTCTTACAGCGGTTTTTGGTCTATCTCTTCCCTATATCATTCCTACAGTGCCTAACTCCTTAAAATGGCTTTATATGCGTTTTCTTGCTTCTTTTTATTTTGTGGCAACATTCATATTCCATGATACCAGTCACCATACCGCTTAAGGTCGCAGTATGGAAAGAAACAGTATACTATAAGGTAGACCGTTTGAAATATCCATATTTTCAATTTTCGTTATATGCACTTATGACGACTTGCGTAGCCCTCAAACTACTTCTAAACATGGATATTTGTTTTTCATTGTGCAAGCTAGTTAATAAGTTACAATGGTTAATTCTCCTTTTTGTTTTGGGAATTTTTTAAATTGTCAGATTTGACAACTATTAAAGAAATGTGTTATACTCAAACTGTCCAGGAGTGAATATTGATAAATTTCAGTATTCCCGGAAAAGTCTGGTAGTTGACTCTACTGGACTTTTTTATTACTACACTCTTTGTTAGAGCGATAGGAAAGTCAGGTTATGAACCTTTTAAACAGCTCATGATCCGTTGTTTCCTTTCCTTTAACTTATAATAAGTATATCATGTTTTGCTGCTTTTTATCAATCGTTTTCGATATTTTTATTATCGTTTACGATATTGTCTTTTGGATTTCCGTTTTCAATATATTCAATAATATCTGATATTTCGCAATTAAGAACAAAGCATATTGCGTCTATGTTTGCCATAGAAACATATTGATTTTTTGACATTTTGGAAATTGTGTTAGAGCTACACCCTATCAGACTTCGTAAATCCTGTTTGTGCAATCCTTTATCTACCAATAATTTCCATAGTGGATTGTATGAAATCATTTTCCAAAGACCTCCTTATTTACCTTACTTCCTTATTATATGTGCCATTATACCAGAATCAAGGCAAATTAAAAAGAGTGTAACCCCTTAATGACTGCGTAAATTTATCTTCGGATTTAATGGTGCAGAGTTTACCCACGATGCTCTGATAACGTATCAGGCAATGACTTGTGGCTTTAATATACATCATTTTTGCATTCGAAACAAGC
>JAISYJ010000095.1:0-17952 GCA_031270005.1 Hungatella sp.
GATTTTATGATGGAACGCCGTGTGCTGGGAAACTAGCACGCACGGTGTGGGACGGGGGAAAAACTGGAGATGTATTAATCATCGTATTAATATGTCAAAAGTTTACCTATCGTCATAATGATTGTGAAGGAGTTTCTGCCAATCGTTCATTATTTAGCTAAGGTGGAGCTGACGGCCATTTGCTGTACGAAAAGAAGTGAGGCTGTGGGAAGGGAGCTTGGAGAAAAATATGATATAAAGCATATTTTTACGGATTATCAGGACTTCCTAAACAGCGGTGTGGATACGGTTTATGTGGCTTTGCCCAATCATTTGCATTTCCAGTATACGAAAGAGGCACTGGAGGCAGGCAGGCATGTGATTGTTGAAAAGCCCTTTACATCGACCTTTGAGGAGGCCCTGATATTAAGCGGGCTGGCAAGAGAGAAGAAGCTGTTTTTATTTGAAGCGGTCACAACTCTTTATCTGCCAAATTATAAAAAAGTAAAAGAACTGCTGCCGTCCCTGGGAAATATAAAAATCGTGCAGTTAAACTATTCCCAGTATTCCAGAAGATATGACAGCTTTAAAGAAGGCCTTATTTTGCCTGCCTTTGATCCCGCGCGTTCCGGCGGCGCGCTCATGGATATTAATATTTATAACATCCATTACGCTGCAGGATTATTCGGCAGGCCGCTTAAGGTGGAATATTTCCCAAATGTGGAGAGAGGGATTGATACTTCCGGGATACTGATATTGGACTACGGCACATTTAAATGCACCTGCGTTGGCGCCAAGGACTGCAAGGCTCCTGCTGCAAATTATATCCAGGGGGAGAAAGGGGTCATCCATCAGGATACGCCAGCCAGCATCTGCAGAAGCTTTGAAATCATTATGAATGATGATACAAAATCCTTTGTAAATGAAGACAGCTTTGATCACCGCATGATAAATGAATTCATGGAATTTCAGGATATGATCAGCGGCAATGATCTGGAAAAATGCTATCAGCTTCTGGACCACACCCTGGTTGTAAGCGAGATCCAGACAACTGCAAGGCGCAGGGGAGGAATCCGGTTTCCTGCAGATGGGGAAATTTGAGACAGGGTCAGTCTATGGTGACGCTAAAATATTTTAGTAATTGACAATTCCTTCTGCCTGTGTTATTATTGCGGAAATAGTGAAAAGGCAATGAAGAGAAATAGTACATATACAATGAATTTCAGAGAGAAGATGGTTGGTGCGAATCTTTATTTTAGTATATCGAAGCAGTCTCGGAGCTTTGGACCGAATAACGATGTTCCCTGATTCCAGGAAGATGGTTTAGTAGGCTTCAACGTATTCCCACGTTACAGGGACACGATATGATGGTATCGTAGAGAGTGCAGAGATTTCTCTGAATTTAGGTGGTAACACGGATTGTATATTCGCCCTAAACGTTTCGACGTTTAGGGCGTTTTTTTTATTACCTTCATCTATTAAATTACTTAGAAAGAGGAGAGCAGTGATGAGGAATTTTGAAAAATCCAGTAAGTTAGATTATGTGTGTTATGATATCAGAGGTCCGGTCATGGATGAAGCGAACCGGATGATCGACCAGGGAATTGATATATTAAAGTTAAATATCGGGAATCCGGCCCCCTTTGGTTTTCGTGCGCCGGAGGAGCTGCTTAAACGAATGAACGAAAATTTGTCCCATACAGAAGGGTACTCGGATTCCAAGGGGCTTCTTTCTGCCAGAAGGGCAATCGTCAAATACTGTAAGAAAAAAGGGATTGACCAGGTCACTGTGGATGATGTATACACGGGAAACGGCGTAAGCGAGCTGATCACCTTAAGCATGCAGGGGCTGTTAAACTGCGGGGATGAGATTTTGGTCCCTTCTCCCGACTATCCGTTATGGACTGCATCCGTAACTCTTTCAGGCGGAACTGCCGTCCATTATACCTGCGATGAAAAGGCAGACTGGTACCCGGATATCAACGATATAAAAAGCAAAATCACAAGCAGGACCAAGGGAATCGTCATCATTAACCCCAACAATCCTACGGGTACCCTGTATCCAAAGGAAATCCTGGAGGAGATCGTCGAATTAAGCCGGAAACATGGGCTGATCATTTTTGCAGATGAAATTTATGACAGGCTTGTCTTTGACGGTTTAGAGCATGTATCCATTGCCTCCCTGGCACCGGACCTTTTGACCATTACGTTCAATGGCCTTTCTAAATCCCATTTGATCGCAGGATACCGCTGCGGCTGGATGAGCCTTTGCGGCGATAAATCCTTTGCAAAAGGCTATGTGGAAGGGATAAACCTGTTATCCTCCATGCGGCTTTGCTCCAATGTCCCGGCCCAGTCCGTGATCGAGGATGCGCTGGAGATGGAAGAAGAAACTGAAAAACTGATGGTACCGGGCGGGAGAATATACGAACAGAGAGAATACACGTATCAGGCGCTAAATGAGATTCCGGGAATTTCGGTGGTAAAGCCCAAAGCAGCCTTTTACATGTTTCCGAAGATCGATACCGGCAAATTTAACATTTATGATGATGAAAGGTTTGTATTAGACTTTTTAAAGGATAAGAAGATCCTGCTGACTCATGGAGGCGGGTTCCACTGGGAAAAACCGGATCATTTCCGGGTCGTTTACCTCCCGGAATTAAACCAGCTGAAAATGGCATGCAGAAAGCTCTCGGATTTCATGTCCTGCTACATACAGAAATAGTGAAAAAAGAGCATTGGAAACAGCCTGTTTTCCGGCTGCCCAATGCTCTTTAAGAGTTAATTCTGTTCCGTAAGCTTAAGATAATTTTTCAGCTCTTTGTTCCAGCCTGCAAACCGTTCATCCTTCCTGTGATCGGTCAGGTCCGTGTGTTCTGACAAGAATTTACCCATATAGTCCGACACTTTTTTTGCTCCAAAGTAGTTTAAGTGATCCCCGTCATCACGGGAGTCTTTTGCCCAGTCAATGCCCAGGGTATCGATATCTAAATTTAAGTCAATGTAAGTCAGCTGTTTTTCGTTTGCAAAGGCTGCGGCTGCATTGTGCTTGGCGTAGGACCAGCACTTTGGCGACGGTGCGCTGTAGAGGATCAGCTGGATATCCTTATTCCTGCACAGGTTTACGGTTTTATTTAAGTATAACAAAGGCTGTTCGTCGATCACATAAACATCCTCTGTTTCCGTAACATATGGCCCACTTTTGTAAGGATTTACGATTGCACTGTATTGATATCCCTTATAAACAATGGCAGAATCCAGCTTTACCTTATGGCCTATGGTTTTCAGCATGTAAAAGTGAAAATATTTCCAGTTGTCATGGTATTTGTAAATGGGAAATATTTTTTTCACAGTTTCTTCAATGGAAGTTTCAAGGGTGTTGATATATTTGAAATCCCGGTAAAATGCATTGGTTTCCAGGAAAACAACTTTTGGCTGCTGGTTTTTAAGCAGCCGTTCCAGCAAGTAGTAAGTATCCTGTAATTGCTGGCTTGGAACACCGCAGTTATATCCGGAATAGCCGTAAGCATTCCAGACCTCCATGGGGGAAATGCTGGCGCTGCATTCGCTGTCTCCGACCGCCACATAATCTATGGTGTCTTTTGGCTCCTTTAGAATGCCGTTTGCCTTTTTATAAAGGCTATCCCCCATGTTATTGTAGGGGAGGAGCAGGTAGGAGGTAATGTACAATAAAATAAAAAGTCCGGTTAAAAATAAAATTGATTTGATCCTGTTTTTGCTTTTCATCTCATCACCCCTTAAAATCCGGCATAAATAAGTTTTGCAGGTAAATATCCGTCGCCGTAAGCTCCCAAAACAATGATAAGAAGGATAGCAGCGTAAAGAAAGCTCCAGCGGGCAGACATATTCCAGCCGGAAATCCTGTCACGGATGGAGATCCCCTGTTCATGGATCAATCCCACTGTGTATACCGCAATAAAACCTAAGAATACGGCAATAAAATCAGGAAGGGACAGTCCAAGCTTAAGCAATGAGCCGTCTGTGACCGCTGACCAGTGAAAGCCGGTGAAAATGGACCGAAACATATTCATTCCGGCTGTCAGGCCATTTGCACGGAAGAAAAGTTCTCCCGTAAACACGATTACAAGCAGCTTTACTGTTTGAAAGCTCTTGTACAAGGCGGAGGTCCGGTTGATCCTTAAAGCATTAGTCAACCTTTGAATGGCCGGTTCCAGCAGATTCCCCAATAGAATAAGAACAAAATAATACATTCCAAAGAAAATATAATTCCACCCGGTTCCGTGCCATAGCCCGTTTAAGATCCACACACCAAACAGGGCAGCAGAAGAGGAAATGATCTGCCCTACATGTTTTCCAAATTTAGCCCGGGATTTCTTTCCCAGGTTCTTGACGAACTTGGTTAAGGATATGGGATAAAAAATATAATCCTTTAACCAGGCACCAAGGGTGATGTGCCAGCGCCTCCAGAATTCCGATGCAGTTTTGGAGAAAAAAGGCTGACGGAAATTTTCGGGTATGGCGATCCCAAACATTTCTCCGGTACCGAAGGTCATGTCAATGCAGCCTGAAAAATCCGCATATAGCTGAAAGGTATATAAAATGGCTCCGGCAATAACGATGATCCCGCCGTAATGATTGGGAGTATCAAAGATCGTTTCCACAAGCAGATTAAGACGGTCTGCAATTACCAGCTTTTTAAATAATCCCCACATCATCCGCTGAAGGCCGTAGGTAACGTTCTTGTATTCCAATGGCTTCCCCTGGTAGAGGGCTTTGGCAGTCTGTGAGTAGCGGCAGACCGGGCCTTCCAAAAGGGTTGGAAAAAAGGAGAGGTACAAGGCCAGTCTGCCTAAATTGTCATCAGCCTCTATTTTTTCATAATAAACATCGATCAGATACGAAACCGCCTGCAGGGTGTAAAAAGAAATCCCAATGGGCAGGGCGAATTTCATGGAAGGCAGAAGCCTTGGAAAGGATATTGCTTTTAATACCAGATTGAAGTTTTCAAAAAAGAAACCAGAGTATTTTAAAATCAATAAAATGCTAAGCTGCAATCCGATCCCAAGCCATAAGATCCTGCGGCGTTTGGCCTCATAGGCCGCTTTTTTTGCCTTTTTATCTTCCGGGGCGTAAGCTGCGGACATATAATCTTTTTTGCAGGAAGCAAGCCATAGGCCCATGTGGTGTATGGAAAGGGTAGAAAAAAGCAGATATGCCAGCAGTTTTCCGCTAAAGGAAAGGAAGAAAACATAACTGGCAATCAGCAGTACTTTATAACGGAAGCTTTGGGGCGCAAGCTGGTAGGCCAGCAATACAACCGGCAAAAAGATGAAGAGGTACAGGAGTGAATTGTAAGCCATCTTTTATTCCTCTTTTAATCGATGGATCATATCCCAAATTGCCTTGGCGGAGTTGAAATTAGCGGGTACCATGTCTATGGGAGTGATCTCGATGCAAAATGCATCTTCAAGCTCCGGGATGAGGGAGAGAATGGAAAATGAGTCTAAAAGCCCATCGTCAATGAGCCTTGTTTCTGTTTCGTAGTCAATACCTGAGTTGATGTCATTTAAGATTTCTAATAATTGTTCCATGGTTTCGTCTCCTTAGGTTTAAAATAATTTAAAATATCCGTTTGAACGTGTGGTCTTGCAACACGGAAATTTTCTTTTGCAGAATAGAGAAGGATCTGAGGCAAATCCCGGCTTAAAAATAAGGACATGCCTTCTGTTACCGAATAAGCGCCGGTCTTTTGGAAAATGAGCTGGTCTCCTGTCTGAAGGTTTTGAAAGGAGCATTGCTTTACAAGCACATCATTTATAGTGCAAAGAGAGCCGCAGACCGTCCATTCCCTTTTTTCTCCTTCCCGCTGATTAAAATGAAGGATGGAGGGCTTTTTCATGGCAAGCATTTGCCCGTAATAATTTAGCTGGTGGATACCGCCGTCAACGATACAGTAAGGCTCTCCTTTGTTTATCTTCATATCTACCACGCTGGTCACGTAAGAACCGCAGGGAGCAGTGAGGAACCTGCCCATCTCCAATGCGATTCTGCCGCCGAAGGTAAGCTTATTGATGAACCCGGCAAGGCCGTTTAACATCTGCTCCTCTTCATTTTTCTCTTCTTCAAAGTAGCAGATGGGAAGTCCGGGCCCATACTCCAGTCTTTTGACGGTAAAGCCGTGATCCTGGTTTAATTCCCGGCAAAAGTGGTCCAGCATTTGAAGCTCGTTTTCCAGTTTCGTTATGGATTTCTTTTGTGTACCGGAAAAGTACTGGATCCCCTCAATTGTTATAAATTCATGGGTGCCGCCTGCAATGATTTGCCGGATCAGGCTTTCATCCATGCCGAACTGGTTTCCAGAGGTCAGGCGGAGGAGGACCCGTATGGGGATACGAAGGTTTTCTGAATAAGCAGTAAGAATCTGCCAGTGGGAGAGAGATTCAGCAGTATAAATGATCTTATCTCCATAGTGTTTTAAGGCATATTCCACGTCCACAGGCCTCTTATGTACGCCAGACATAACGACTTTCCCCATGTTAATACCGGCTCTTTCGCAGATGGCGAATTCACCGGGAGAGCAGACCTCAAAGGAATCCACCATTTCTTCTAAATCCTTGATGACAAATGGATTGGCCTTCATGGCATAGCATAATTCTACGTCCTCTCCAAGAACATCTCTGATTTTTCTCACCTGCATGGCCAGGATATCTGTATCAAAAATGTAGAAGGGAGTTTTATATTCATGAATGGCGTGTTCAAACTTTTTCTCGTTCATGGCCGTTTTCCTTTACATAGTTCCAATAATTTTTTTCTGTCCATTTTTCCGTTTGCAGTAACCGGTAATTCCGGAAGGGAATAAAAGGCAGATGGAATCATATAAATTGGCAGGGATTCCCTCAGCCCCACTGAAATTTCCCTTCCTTCCATATCGCCCACGTAAAATGCAATAACCCTGTTTTTTTCTTCATCAAAGACGCAGCAGGCCCGCTGAATAAGAGGATAGCTGTTTATGACGGTTTCGATTTCTTCCAATTCAATGCGGTGTCCCATATGCTTGATCTGGAAGTCCTTACGCCCGGCAAAGCAAAGCTCCCCGTTTTCATGATAGAAAGCCAGATCCCCTGTCCGGTAAATCGTTTCCAGGCAATGCGTGTTAAGGGGATTCTGGACAAATGCCCGTTTGGTCTGTTCCGGATTGTTATAATACCCCAACGCCAGAGCTGTTCCAGATACGCAAAGCTCTCCAATCCGGTCTTTTTCTGTGACCAGTTTGTCATCCTGATCCAGAAGGAAGACCTTTTCATTGGGAAATGCCTTTCCTATGGGAAGGGTTTCATGAGCTTCAAATATCCGGTCCACAGGGTAGTAGGTACAGTTGCATGTGATTTCCGTAGGTCCGTACAGGTTTACATAACGTGCATCAGGAAGGTATTTCTGCCAGATCGTTAAATGCTTCACAGGCATTGCCTCGCCGCTGAATAAGACCTTATTGATTCTGGACGGAACCTTATAGGTGAAGCCCTTTAATTGGGTGATCAGGCACAGAGCGGAAACCGCCCAGATCAAGGTTGTTACCTGGCGTTCACACAGGAAATCAAGAAGCTCCGTGGGAATGGAGAATAATTTCTTTGGGATGATGACCATGGTGGCTCCCACTTTAAGAGTGGAATAAATATCTTTAACAGACACATCAAAGTCAAAGGGGGCCTGGTTCCCGATAATATCCTCCCCGGTTATGCCGAACATGGAAGGAAAATATTCCATAAAATCAATGACCGACCGGTGGCTGACCAATACGCCCTTTGGAACGCCGGTGGAACCGGAAGTAAAGTTGCAGTACAGAGGATCTATATCCAGGGACAGGCTGCGGATCAGCTTTAAGTTTTCTTCTTTTATTTCGCTTTTTACAATCTCATGGTAATCAAACAGATTGCCGGAAAAATCCACGCCTTCCGCCAGGATCCCGGTATCCTCCATGGTAATGATGGAACCTGTATTCAGCACATGAAGAATCTGCCGGATTCGGGCAGCCGGCTGTGCCGGACTGATCAGGACATAAAAGCACCCGGCATATACAATTCCCATGAATGAGGTCAATGCTTCCGCGCTTTTATCCATAAAAACCACAACAGGGCTTCCTGGCGATTCAAAACCGGAAAGAAAGCTGCCGATCCGTTTGGCGTTTAATAACAGTTCCTTATAGGAGCAGCTTTTTTTCAGGTCTTGGGCAGCAATTTTTTCCGGATAGATCCCTGCTGAGTGTTCAAGATACTCCAGTACGTTTCTCATAGGTTTTACTCCTCTCAGACTGGTTCCATTGAAAACGATATACGGACTTTGAAATTTGTCCGGTTTTTTTGTATCTCAAAGGTACCGTTCATTTGTTCTGCTATTTTCTGGCAGGTTTTCAGTCCAATGTTGGTGCTTTCCAAAAACACGCTGTCCTTGCGGATCTCATTGGAAATGGTGATGATCAGGTCACTGCCGTCTATATAGCTTTTAACAATGACCGGCTCATCCCCGCAGGCATATTTTTTAACATTGGAAAACAGGTTATCAAACAACCGCCTTAAATATTGAATATCAGCAGTTATGCTGCAGGGCTGTTCTGCAAATTCAGTTTTTACATCAAATCCAAGATTGCCAAGGTCAAAGACGTGCTCCATAAATAGCTGCTGGAGCAGGATTTTTGCATCAAAAGTTTCCATCTGCATGAATATCCGTTCCTTGCCGAAGACAAGAAAATACTGGAACAGCCGGTCCGATAAGTCTTTTAACTGAATGGATTTTTCCCTGCAGCTTTTTATGTATTTATCAAGCTGCTCTTCCGAATGGTAGCTTTTTGAGTCCAGTATTTCCAGATAGCCGATCAGGGATGTAAGAGGCGTTCGTATGTCATGAGATATGGAAGTGATCAGTTCACTGTTTGCCTCCCAGGCTTCCTTTTCACTTTTATACCTTGTAATAATGGAATTTCTCATGTTATCTGCGTTTCTTGCCAGAAGGGAAATCTCATCATTTCCTTTATAATAAATCGGCTGCTCCAAATCCCCTTTTTCAATCAGGGACACCTCTTTTGACAAAAGCATGATCCTGGCGATGATCCGGTGGTTATAGATGATCAGGATCACAAACAGAAACAGGAAAAAGACTCCCCATGAAACATAGAATACCAGGTTATACCACTTTATTTCCGAAGAATCGATGATGGATACAGAATAAATGCCGTCGCTGAATCTGATATCCCGTGTGGCCTCCCTGATGTTTTCCTCAATGGAGCCGGTGGGCTCATAGGACGTGTAGGCATCATTCCAGAAACCGGATTCGTAGATGATTTCATCGACGTTAAAAATGGTCACGTAAACGTATTTATGGTTCTTCACCCATTTGGAAATGGACCTTACGTTTTTCACGGATACATGGTATTTATTAATGTAATTTTCAAAAGAGTTTTGATAATTGGTCAGCCGTTTACAGGCGGCATCTTCATTCATATGGTTCCTGGACACCAGATAATCGCCAAAGGCCAGGGCGGCAAAGTACATCCCAAAGCTGATGACCGCACCGAAGAGCAATACAAATATTTGTTTATACCGCAAAGATGAGATCCATTTATGCTTCATCGATCTGATAGCCCTTTCCCCAAACGGTTCGTATGATGGCAGGATTATTAAAATCCAGTTCCAGTTTTTTCCTGAGCTTTAAAATGTGTACCATGACCGTATTGGTGGAAGAAGGGAGGAACTTATCGTTCCATACGCCCTCGTAGATCGCCTGTGCATCTTTGGCTTTTCCCCTGTTCCTGACCAGATACATCAAAACCTGGAATTCTGTGTCCGTAAGCTCAATTTTTTGATTTTCCCGGTAAACAAAATGGCCTGCTGTGTCGATCAGGATATCCTGCAGGCGGATTTCCGAAATGCCGGAGAGGGGTGCCCCTTTCCCTTTATAGACAACATATCTTCTTAAAAGAGACCGGACCTTCATGAGCAGCTCTGCCTGTGAAAATGGTTTTACAAGATAATCGTCGCCCCCGTTTTCATAAGCCAGCCTTTTATCGCTTTCCTTTGATTTTGCGGTTAAAAACAACACGGGAGCAGAAGATATCTGCCGGATCTGGGTACAGGCATCGATTCCTGATAAACCGGGCATCATGATGTCTAAAATAATAAGATCAATATCAGGATTGCCTGTTACGGCCGCGACCGCATCATATCCATTTGCTGCTGGCCATACGGAATAGCCGTTGTTTTCCAAATGAATGCAAAGGACCTCCCGGATGTCTGCATCGTCATCCACTACCAGTATCTGCTGTGATGCATTCATGGATCTGCAGCCTCCTTTTCTATTATTTTAATATGAAAAATTATATCATTTATGGATAGAATAACAATGAAATTCAGGGGAATTAAGAATTATTAAGAAATGGTCCGGGAGTTAAAAAAAGACCGGTCAGGAAGAACCGGTCTTTTTACTTTTTTTAGGGGAATAAGCCATGCCCATATAGGCATCACCGGAACGCAGTTCATCAAGCATCTGGTTGATCCGCTTCCTGCAGGGATCCGCCTGACTTTCTATAGAAATAATATCATATTTCCAGTTATTTTGCTTTAAACCAGCACCGGCCATGGGAAAATATCATAGAATATGGAAAGAATCTTATCAGGAGATTATAAAATGGGTTATTATGATTACGAAGGCTACCATCCCTATTCTAATGGTTATGTTTCTCCATACCGGGAGGCGGCAGCCTATTCCCTTTCGTATCAACAAGTGGCGGATCTTGGAATTTTCATATATCCCCAGAATCTTGATGGTGCCCTTGAATTGATCCAGGAAGCACTTGCAGGAGAAAC
The DNA here is from genome assembly GCA_031270005.1 of Hungatella sp. GTDB lineage: Bacteria > Bacillota > Clostridia > Lachnospirales > Lachnospiraceae > Lacrimispora. Next base: position 10,818 of record JAISYJ010000095.1, read on the forward strand.
TGAGGACGGGATATTTTATTCGTGGCTGATAGATCAGGCGCCCACAGAGGAGGATAAACAGATTATTTCCGGCATCCGGAACAATGAAATGGGACATTATGCATTGTTCCGGCAAATCTACCGTGATTTGACCGGCGAAATGGCACCTTCTATAGAAGGGGAACCCTTTGCGGCGCCTGAAAACTATTGCAATGGTCTGTCAAAGGCTTTGTTAGGTGAGCAGAATGCAGTACAAAAATACCGAAAGATTTTTTATGCCATGCAGTCACGCCTCCATATAAATATGATAACTGAAATCATCACAGATGAAATCCGTCATGGAATTCTGTATAATTATCTCTATTCTAAAAATAGCTGCGGGAGCCAGGGGCAGTGATAAGCCGTATAAACATCCTCTGGCATTTGGGAAGGCCGATTTAATTTTATTGAATAAATGTGATCTTTTGCCATATATTGATTTTGACGAGGACTTTTTTATGAAGGGAGTCCGGGCTTTGAATTAAAAGGCTCCGGTGATTAAGGCATCCGGAAAGTCGTGAGAAGGTTACGAAAAGGTAGCGGAATGGATGATGGAAAAAGCAAGGTCATTACAAAAAAAATAAAGGTTTACGGCATTGTACAAGGGGTTGGATTCCGGCCCCTTGTTTATCGTGGGGCCAGGCAATATGGGATAAAAGGGACCGTCCGCAATGCAGGCGGCTGCGTTGAGATTGTGGCACAGTCTGAAAGGGAGATCCTTGACCGCTTTCTAGCTGACCTTAAGGAAAACAAAAGGGGCGGTTATGAAATCATAAAGATGGAAGCCGAAGAACTTCCTTTCATGGAGCTTAAAGATTTTTCCATTGTAAAGAGCGGGTCCAGTGGGGAAATATTAGTGATTCCGCCTGATCTGCCGGTCTGTCCGGAATGCTTGAGAGAGCTTTCCCATGCATCGGACAGAAGATACCGGAATCCCTTTACAAGCTGCATGTCCTGCGGTCCCAGATATACCATTATTGAAGACCTGCCTTATGACAGAAGCCGTACCTCCATGGAGGACTTTTCCATGTGCGGCGCTTGCCGGGAAGAATATACCTCGCCCGAAAGCAGGCGTTTTCACGCCCAGACCATATCGTGCAATGACTGCGGTCCTTACCTGATATACCGGGATCAGGAAGATGGCCCCGTGGAACTGCTGGAAAAAGAAGGGTTTGAAAAGGCGGTAAAGGTGCTCTCAAAGGGAGGGATCGTTGCGGTTAAGGGTATTGGGGGCTATCATCTGGTTTGCTCCCCTTTTATGGAAGATACTGTAATCCTGCTCCGTAAATTAAAGGGCAGGGAGAAAAAGCCTTTTGCAGTCATGTTTCCGGAGATTTCGGACATAAGAAAGCACTGTCTGGTTTCAGAAGAAGAGAAAACACTGCTGGAATCAAAAGCAAGGCCAATCGTGCTGCTTTCCGTGAAACAGGATTCTATGGCCCCTTCTACGGGGAACGGGAGTATTTATTGCGGCGCTTTTCTGCCTTACACTCCCCTTCAATATATGCTGACTGAAAAACTTGGGCCTCTTATCATGACAAGCGCCAATATTTCCGGACAACCTGTCATTCGGGAGGATGGCCCCATGCTGGCACTCTCATCTCCTTATTTAAACGGGGTGCTATATAATAAAAGAAGGATCGTCCGTTCCGTAGATGATTCGGTTGCCAGGATCATAGAGGGAAAACCCCAGATGCTCCGAAGAAGCAGGGGCTATGTCCCTTATCCTGTTTTCCTTTCTACGGAAGAGAGAAGAGGAGAGAAAGGGACAGACTGGACAAACACCGGAATCTTTGCGGCGGGAGGAGATTTAAAGGCAGCCTTCTGTCTCTGCCAAAAGGGAAGCGCAGTGGTATCCCAGTATTTCGGGGACCTGGAAGAAGCTGCTGTTATGGAGGAATTTCAAAGATCCTATGAAGATATTACCAGGCTGTTTCAAATGGCCCCAGGGCTGGCAGTCTGTGATCTTCATCCAAACTACCATTCCACGGATTTTGCAGAAGCTTTAGGGCTTCCTGTCCTTAAGGTACAGCACCATCATGCTCATATTGCGTCGGTCCTGGCTGAGCACCATTTAAAAGGGCCTGTGATCGGCGCAGCCTTTGACGGGACCGGTTATGGCACAGACGGGAATATATGGGGCGGAGAATTTCTTGTCTGTGAAGGAAGTGATTTCATACGGGCAGCCCATGTAAGCATGTTTCCCATTCTGGGAGGAGACAATTCCATGAGGGATGCCAGGAAAACAGCGTCCTGCTATTTGCTTTTTGCAGGTCTTGAAGCTTACGTTCAGGATGAAAGAATGGGTGTGATAAAGGCCGCGCTGGAGCATAACGTCAACACGGTCTTAACATCCAGCATGGGGCGGCTGTTTGATGGGGCGGCATCTGTTTTAAACATCGGGCATGAGAACCATTATGAAGGGGAATGTGCCATATTGCTGGAAAAAGAGGCAGTGCTTGCCAAAAGGAAGGCCGTAAAGCCGGCTGACCTGTGTTTTGGAATAAAGGAAAGGGGAGGGATCCTGGAGTTAGATCCCCGGCCGGTCTTTGAGACTCTCTGCGGCATGAGAAATAAGGAGGAAACAGGTTCCCTGGCACTTGGCTTTCATCTTGCCCTGGCACAAGCGGTTGCAGCGATCTGTGAAAGGCTGGGGAGCAAATACTTAAGCAATGCCGTGGCCTTAAGCGGCGGCGTATTTCAGAATGCCCTGCTCACAGGGCATACAGTCAGGCTTTTAAGGGAAAAAGGCTTTAACGTCTATTTGAATCAGGCGGTTCCCCCGAATGATGGAGGCGTAAGCCTGGGCCAGGCTTACCTGGGAAATAAATATTTAAAATCAAGGATTAAGGATTTGGAAAGGACAGGATGCCATGTGTGTTGCAGTACCGGGAAAAATAATTCAGATAAAGGGTGATTATGCAAAGGTCAACATTATGGACAATATTACCGATGCCAATATAAAGCTGGTGGATGCCAAAATCGGAGATTATGTTCTCATACATGCCGGTTGTGTCATTGATGTCTTAAAGGAAGACGTAGCTGAGGAAATTCTCACTATATTTTCCCAGCTTCAGGAGGACCAGTAGCATATGATTGACCAGGTGATCAGTGAACTGAAACATTATGACGGCAGGCCGGTAAAGATCATGGAGGTATGCGGGACCCACACATCCAGCATCTTTAAAAACGGAATCCGCACCATGATCTCTCCTAAGATTCAGTTGATTTCAGGTCCGGGCTGTCCGGTCTGCGTTACCTCTCCCGCCTATATTGATAAGCTGACGGAATATTCCCTAAAGGAGAACCATTGCGTCCTCACCTTTGGAGATATGATGAAGGTCAAAGGAAGCAGAATGACCCTGACAGAGGCAAGAGCGGCCGGAGGAAGGGTAAAGATCCTGTATTCTCCCCTTATGGCAGTGGCGGAAGCGGAGAAAAACAGAGAGATCCAGTATATCTTTGCGGCAGTGGGGTTTGAAACCACGGCTCCTGTTTATGCCCTGCTTCTTGAGGAAATCCTGCAGAAGAAGCTTGAAAATCTGAAATTACTTACTTCCCTGAAGACCATTATGCCGGCTCTTTCCTTTCTCTGTGAAAAAGAGAAGAGTATTGACGGGTTTTTAAGCCCTGGACATGTCAGCGTGATCACCGGAAGCGGAGCATACCGGGGGCTGGCCGCCAGATACCGGAAGCCTTTTGTTATAGCAGGCTTTGAGGGGGAGCATATCCTGGCTGCCATATATGAGATCATGAATCAGCTAAAGAAGCAGCGTTTTGAAGTGAAAAATATGTATGCCAGCGCTGTGACCGAAGAAGGAAACCAGAAGGCGGACGCCCTTATTAAGGAGTATTTTGAAGCCGGAGATGGCTTTTGGCGGGGAATCGGGACCATAGAAAAATCGGCTTTAAGGCTTAAGAAAGAATTCAGTGCCTGCGATGCCGGAAGCGGGGAAGAAGAGGTTGAGGAGGATATGCCAAGTGGCTGCAAGTGTACGGACGTGATACTTGGGCGGATCAATCCAACCGGTTGCCCGCTGTTTAAGACAGTCTGTACCCCGCTTCACGCAATCGGTCCCTGTATGGTGTCCCAGGAAGGATCCTGCGGCATCTGGTATCAGAATTCATGATCCTATTTAACTTTGAAAAAGAGTATGATAAGAGGAGGCGAAGCCATGAAAATCGATATGTCCTACGGCAGCGGAGGAAAGCAGACCGGCAATCTCATTAATGAGGTGTTTTTAAAGCATTTTAATAATAAAACCTTAAATAAACTGGAAGATTCCGCAGTACTGAATATAAAGGGGAAAATTGCCTATACCACGGATTCCTTTGTAGTCACTCCCCTGTTTTTTAAAGGCGGGAATATTGGAAAGCTTGCCGTATGCGGGACCGTGAACGACCTTTCCATGATGGGGGCTGTCCCTAAGTTTCTGACTGCAGGCTTTATTATAGAAGAAGGCGCGGAGCTTGAGACCATCGAAGAGATCGCCGCTTCCATGGCCCTGGCAGCAAAAGAGGCGGCCGTAAGGATTGTAGCCGGTGATACAAAAGTGGTGGAAGGAAACGGCGGAATTTATATTAATACCTCTGGAATCGGAGAAATCCGGAAGGAAGGGATCAGTATCTCAAACTGCAGGCCAAAGGATTCCATCATTCTTTCCGGTAATCTGGGAGAGCATCATGCGGCCATCCTGTCTCACCGGATGGGAATTGAAAATCAGATCGCAAGTGATTGTGCCCCTCTTTCCTCCATCGTAAAAAACCTTCTTGATGAAAACATCCGGGTCCATTGCATGAGGGATGTTACCAGGGGAGGACTTGCTACGGTCCTTAATGAAGCAGCGGAGCAGTCCTCCTGCAGGGTGGAGATATGGGAGGAGACTCTTCCGGTCAGCCCCCAGGTCCGGGGTTTTAGCGATATTCTGGGACTTGACCCTCTTTACATGGCAAATGAAGGAAAGATGATAGCGGTGGTTCCGGAAAACCAGACACAAAAAGCTTTGCAGGCAGTTCAGAAAAGCAAATACGGGAAAAACGCCAGAATTATCGGAACTGTTCTGGAGGGCAGGGGCGTGACCATGAAAACCAGGCTGCAGGGAAGCAGAACCATTGATGTATTGTATGGGGAGGGATTGCCCAGGATCTGCTAGGGAAAATTCGTGTTTTTGTATGTGAAAATAACCAAAAAGTTGAATAGAATGTGGCATTTGCAGGATCAGGTCATATATTTATTATAGTTAAGTATGAAAGGAAATGCTGATATGGCTATTAAAATATTTATTGACCAAGGACATAATCCCAGCGGATTTTTTAACAGCGGGGCAGAGGCCAATGGTTTAAGTGAGTCAGAGATCAACTTTCAGGTTGGAATTTATCTGCAAAATCTGTTAAACAGCGACCCAAGGTTTGAGGCGCGTGTATCCAGACCGGAACCTGATACCGTATTAGGAACCAATAATACTACCAGTCTGGCACAAAGAGTTGCCATGGCCAATGAATGGCCGGCCGACTATTTTATCAGCATACATTGTAATCTGAATCCGAATCCGGCAATTCGTGGCACGGAGGTATACATTTATCAATTTTACAGCCAGGCACAGTGGCTGGCAGAACAGATCATGGAAGGAATAAACCAGGTAGCAGGAACGATAAACAACGGAATCAGGGAGAACCCATCCCTGTATGTATTAAGGAATGCCAATATGCCGGCCAACCTTGTTGAATTAGCTTACTTAAGCAACTTATCAGATGCTGAGAAGCTGCGCGATGACCAGTATGGATTTGCTTATGGCATCTTTTTAGGTATTATGAGATATTTTGGTTTTGCATGATGATTTTAAGCAGGATACAATCATATGCTCCCTTTGTGGTAAATAGGACGAGAGAGCCGTCTATTTGCTGCAAGGAGGGCATTTTTAGCGGGAGTGGTATTCGGGGAAGGGACCAGCCGGCTCTTAACCGGGATGAGCCATAATAAATTCCCTCTTTATTATCAGCAGCTTTTTTATCTGCTTTAAAATATAAAACAGAATGGCCCTGGCTTCAAATTCCTCCCGGCCAGAAGGGAGCTCATGGCTTTTTAAATCCTGAAATAGAAGGTCTAAGTCCTTTAAAAGCCCTTCTGCTGTATTTTCCCTGTGATATCCCTGTTCAATTCCCTTAAGAAGCAGGGCCACCTGCTTTGCCTGTCTTGGAAGGCAGGTGATGCTTTTGATATTTTCATAGATTTCCTGAAGCACCATGCTTTGCTGCTGGCGCATCTGTATATAATCCACTTCATAGGAATCTTTTTTCCAAAGTGCATTGTTATAATTATTAAGCGCGCATATTCTTGCCAGGTCCAGGCTTTCCTTTAGCTGTATGAGACAATCAGGACCATATCCGCTTTTATCCTCCTCCACCAGCCAAAGAGACATGCGGCTTAAGATCCCCTTTATCTGGGAATCCACATCATCTGCCAGTTTCTTAAATACTTTTTCTTTCCTTCGGAGATGCATATTGACCAGAACCCCAACGGTGGTGCCGATCAGGAACAAAGAGATCTCATTCCCTATGAGAGGTGCGGACATGGACTTCTCGGACAGAAAATGAGTGATCAATACGGAATCCATGGCAATTGCTTCTCCCCAGTCCGCATACAGGCATAGCAGGGCAAATAACAGAAGGTACCAGGCAAATGCAAAAAGAGTAAAGCCCAAAAGCCGGAAGGAAGCGGCAGCCAGTATTAACGCGCATAGAAAGGCCAGCGTCCGGTTTCTGGCGCTTTTAATGGTTTCTCTCTTGGTGTTTTGTATGCTGAGTACCGTGATGATGCCGGCCGTAGCAGAATACTTTAAACCAAGCTCAGCGGCAATGGTAATCGCCAGCACTGCGGCAGCGGCAATTTTAATGCTTTTAATTATCTTTTCTTTATCCATGTGTATTACCTCTTAAAAAGCAGTTTATATTTACAGTATACCATATTTTTTTATAAACATCCCATCAGAAAGATTGCTATGACTGCGTAAATTTATCTTCGGATTTAATGGTGCAGAGTTTACCCACGATGCTCTGATAACGTATCAGGCAATGACTTGTGGCTTTAATATACATCATTTTTGCATTCGAAACAAGC
>JAISYJ010000142.1:0-58396 GCA_031270005.1 Hungatella sp.
CGGAAACAGAGGTGATTTTGTGATTCCCGGTGAAACAGTGGAAGGATTTTCGAAATGCCTTGATGAAAGTCATGCCTTAATAGGAGAATCTGTTGTCGAATTTTGACGAATTTAATAAAAAACCCATAAAGCCATTGTCAAGACCGGAAGGAGTATGTTATACTCTTTTCGGTTTTCCTAATATATAATGCATTATTTATAATAAATACTAATAAGCAAAACGGCGTTTTACTGATAGATAAGGGAAAACCGGCTAGCAGACAACGAGGAAAGCTTGGGAGCCAGGAGGATAGTTCCAATGATTCGATTTAAAAATTATGTAAAAGCAGAAAACCTGGAGGAGGCCTTTGCGCTGAATCAGAAAAAGAGCAGTGTCATAGGCGGAGGCATGATGTGGCTGAAGGTACAGAACCGGGTGAAGATGACGCTGGTGGACTTATCCGGGCTGGGGCTTGACGGGATTGAGGAAAGGGAAGACGAGTTTTCCATAGGCGCCATGTGCACCCTGCGACAGCTGGAAACCCATGAAGGTCTGAATGCCTGCTTTAACGGCGTTTTTAAAGAGTGCACCCGTTCTATTGTAGGAGTCCAGTTCCGCAACGGAGCGACCATAGGAGGAAGCGTGTTTGGCCGGTTTGGGTTTTCTGATATTATCACCTGTCTTCTGGCTCTTGACACCTATGTGGAGCTATACAAGGGAGGCATGGTTCCTTTTGAGGAATTCTGCCGGATGAAGAGTGACAGGGATATCCTGGTCCGCATTCATATAAAAAAGGATGGAAGGAAAGCGGCCTATGCCTCCCAGCGCATGTCGAAAACGGATTTTCCTGTGATTGCCTGCTGTGCGGCACGAAAGGCTGGAAAGCTTTATGTCTCCGTAGGGGCAAGACCGGCAAAGGCAGAGCTGGCCGTGCTTTTAGAAGGCCAGGATTGTCTTAAGGAAGAGCTCGCCAAAAAGGCATCAGAAAGCTTTACCTATGGTACCAACATGAGGGGAAGCGGAGATTACCGGAAGCATTTGGCTGAAATATACATAAAAAGGCTTTTAGAAGCGCTGGATCAGGAGGGACGGTAAATGGAGGTCGAATTTACATTGAACGGAAAATTGGTGTATGAGGAAATTGCAGATGACACTACCTTATTCCAGCTGCTTAGAAGGAAGGCCTGCTACAGCGTGAAATGCGGTTGTGAAACGGAAAACTGCGGGCTTTGTACGGTGTTAGTCAATGGAAAATCAAGGCTTTCCTGCTCATTTTTAGCTGCCAGGGCAAACGGCTGTGAGGTGGTGACCTTAGAAGGCGTGGAAAAGGAAGCCAAATTGTTTGGAACGTATCTGGCGGAAGAAGGAGTGGAGCAGTGCGGATTCTGCAGTCCGGGACTTATTATGAATGTGCTGGCAATGGAAAGGGAAGAAGTTCTTGATGATGAAGGGATAAAAGAGTATCTGGCCGGGAATTTGTGCCGGTGCAGCGGTTATATGGGACAGCTTCGGGCAATAAAGAAATATTTAAGCAGAGGAGAAGATAGGGATGAATTATAAAATGCGTACGGTAAATACTTCTGTGAAAAAGAAGGATGCCATGGCCCTGGTAACCGGAAAGCCTGTGTATACCGATGACCTGGCTCCCGGAGATTGTCTCATCGTAAAGGTCCTAAGAAGCCCTCATGCCCATGCGCTGATCAAGGAGATCCATAAGGAAAAGGCGGAAAAGGTGGCTGGAATCGCCTGTATCCTTACCTATAAAGATGTTCCCCAGAAACGGTTTACCATGGCAGGACAGTCCTATCCGGAGCCAAGCCCCTATGACCGGCTGATTCTGGACCAGAGGATGCGTTTTGTGGGAGATGCGGCGGCCATCGTAGCCGGTGAGACGGAAGATGCGGTGGATCATGCCCTGCGCCTTTTAAAGGTAGAATATGAGGTTTTGGAACCGGTACTGGATTTTAAGCAGGCAAAGGATCACCCGGTGTTAGTCCATCCGGAAGAAGACTGGCTCACGCTCTGTCCCGTGGGAGGGGATAATAAAAGGAATTTATGCGCTTCCGGAAGGGAAGAGCATGGCAACGTTGATGAGGTATTAAAGCAGTGTGATTATGTGGTGGAACAGGTTTACCATACAAAGGCAAACCAGCAGGCAATGATGGAAACCTTCCGGGCCTATTCCTATCTGGACGCTTATGGGCGTTTGAATATGGTGGCATCCACACAGATCACCTTTCATGTGAGAAGGATCCTGGCACATGCCCTGGATATTCCAAAGTCCCGGATCCGCGTGATCAAGCCTCGGATCGGCGGCGGTTTCGGCGCAAAGCAGACCGTGGTGGCTGAGGTGTATCCGGCAATCGTGACGATAAAGACCGGCAGGCCGGCCAAGATGATCTACAGCCGGTATGAGTCCCAGATCGCCTCTTCTCCCCGCCATGAGATGGAAGTTCATGTGCGGGTGGGAGCCAATAAGGAAGGAATCATTCAGGCAATTGATTTGTATACCCTGTCAAATACAGGGGCTTACGGAGAACACGGACCTACTACAGTAGGCTTATCCGGACATAAGACCATCCCCCTTTACCGGACGGCCAAAGCCTTCCGATTCGGATATGATGTGGTTTATACAAACCGCATGTCCGCAGGGGCTTACCGGGGATACGGAGCCACTCAGGGTATATTTGCGGTGGAATCTGCGGTCAATGAGCTGGCGGAAAAGATTGGAATGGATTCCGTAAAATTAAGGGAATTAAACATGGTAAGGGAAGGCGATGTCATGCCTGCTTACTATGGGGAAACTTTAAACAGCTGTGCCTTAGACCGGTGTATGGCCCGGGCCAGGGAGATGATCCGCTGGGATGAGAAGTATCCCAGGGTTGACATGGGAAATGGAAAGGTGCGGGGCGTAGGTGCAGCCATGTCCATGCAGGGTTCAAGCATATCCGGCCTGGATGTGGCTTCCGTAGAGCTGCGCCTTAATGACGATGGCTTTTACACCCTTATGATCGGAGCTTCCGATATGGGAACTGGCTGCGACACCACCCTTGCCCAGGTGGCTGCTGATTGCCTGGAATGCGATTTGGATGAGATCGTGGTCCACGGAACGGATACGGATGTTTCCCCTTATGATTCCGGTTCTTATGCTTCCAGCACCATGTATCTGACCGGAATGGCTGTGGTAAAGGCCTGCAAGGAGATGCGGGAAAAAATCATAAAAAAAGGTGCCCGGTATCTTGACTGCCCGGAGGATTCCCTGGAATTTGACGGAAATAGGGTCTACCAGCCGTCGGGAGAGCTGGAAATATCCTTAAAGGATATAGGAAACAGGGTCATGTGCTTTAATGAAGACATGCTTACTGCCGGAGCCAGTCATACGTCTCCCGTATCGCCGCCTCCCTTTATGGTGGGAATGGCTGAGGTTGAGGTGGATAAGGAGACCGGTGAGGTAGAGCTTCTGGACTATGTGGCGGTTGTGGACTGCGGAACAGCCATTAATCCCAATCTGGCCAGGATCCAGACTGAGGGCGGAATCGCTCAGGGCATTGGCATGGCGATGTACGAAGATATCACTTATTCCTCCAAGGGGCAGATGCTGCAGAATTCCTTCATGCAGTACAAGCTTCCGACCAGGCAGGATGTGGGAGATATCCGGGTGGAATTTGAAAGCAGCTATGAGCCTACAGGGCCTTTTGGAGCCAAGTCCATTGGTGAGATCGTGATCAATACGCCTTCTCCTGCCATTGCGGATGCAGTAGCCAATGCGGTAGGCGTGAGAATAAGGGAATTGCCTGTTACAGCTGAAAAGGTGTATTGGGGAATGAAGCAGTAATACTTCATGATCGGAACCAGGTCTTTGAACTTGGTGTGATAGAAGAGGGATAATAGAAAGAGCGCCGGACATTTGGGTTCCGGCGCTTTCTTTTGTCTCTTTTTTCGTTTGATTATATAAATGAAGACTGTTGATAAAAACAATCACCTGGCTCTATGAACAGGTGATTGCATTGATAATAACATGGGTGTATGATGGGAAAAGAGAAAGGAAGGGAGGATTTATGGAGGCTTTAATCAGGGCAGAAAAGGTGTGCAAGGATTATGAAGTGGGTGAGGTCAGGGTCCAGGCCTTAAAGCACGTTTCTTTTGAGATTCTCCGGGGAGAATTTATTGTGATTTTAGGGCCAAGCGGGTCTGGAAAAAGCACCCTTTTAAATATATTAGGCGGAATTGAAACCGTTACCAGCGGGACTGTCTATTACGACGGTACGCCTCTTTCCTGGGGAGACTTAAAGAGCCTTACGGCCTATCGCCGGGCCCATGCCGGGTTTATATTTCAGTTTTATAATTTGATGCCAGGACTGACTGCACTGGAAAATGTGCAGCTGGCGGCAGAGCTTTCTAAGGATCCTTTGGATCCGGAAACGCTGCTTGGGCAGGTGGGGCTTTTGGACAGGGCAGGCCATTTCCCGAGCAGGCTGTCGGGAGGCCAGCAGCAGAGGGTGGCCATTGCCAGGGCCTTGTGCAAGAATCCTGATATCCTTCTTTGCGATGAACCTACGGGGGCCTTAGACAGCGCCACAGGAAGCCAGATATTAAAGCTGTTGTCAGACTTTAACAGGCAGTATGAAAAGACGGTGCTTTTAATCACCCATAATGAAAACATTGCGGAGATTGCAGACCGGGTTTTTTATTTTAAGGATGGATGTCTGGAACGGATTCGTGTCAATGAAAAACCTTTAAAGCCGGAGGAGGTGGTCTGGTAGTGAAAAGCTTCCGCAGGAACGTAGTCCGGTGTGCCAGGCAAAATCCAGGGTCTTTTTTTGGGGCGGTTTTCATCATTGCCATCGGCATATTTGTCTATGTGGCTATGATGGACACATTGAGAAACTTAGGGGACCAGGTGCAGCATTATTATGACAGAAGCGCCATGGCAGATGTATTTGCCCAGGTTTCAGGAATCTCTGAGGTGGATTTAGAACGGTTAAAGGAGATTCCGGGGATTGAAGAGGTTTCCGGAAAAATGGCCGTTGATGTCAGACTGTTTGCCCCTTCCCAGACGGAGATCGTAACGGTGCATCTGCTGTCTTACGATTCCTCGGATTCCTTAAACAGATTAATGTTAAAAGGGACGGGGACGGGAAAGGACAGCATTTATCTGGGCAACCGGATGGCCGGATTATATGGATACGAAAACGGAACACCTCTCACTCTCATGATTGATGGGAAAAGCGTGAGATGTGAACTTGCCGGAACCTGTTACGGGCCGGATTACATATATGCCATTCCTCCCGGAGGAGCCATGATCCCTGACGGTGAGATTTACGACATTGCCTGTATAGAAAAAAACAGGATGGAGGAGCTGACAGGGAAAAATGATTCCATGAATGAGCTGGGGTTCCGGCTGGCAAAAGGATATACCTATGAAGACGTGCGCTATCAGCTGATGGACCGCCTTTCCGGGTATGGCCTGATTTCTCTCTCTTCCAAGGAAGACCAGGTCAGCTATAATATGGTAAAGGGAGAGATCAATGAGCTGTACTCCATGGGAACGGTACTCCCTGTCCTGTTTATGTCGATTTCCGTGTTCATGCTCTATGTGGTATTAAAAAAGATGATAGACAGGGACCAGAGCCTTATCGGCACGATGAAATCCTTTGGAATGAGAGACGGGGAACTGATTTTGGCATACCTTTACCAGGGGGCCGAGGTGGGGGTTTTAGGTGCTTTGGCCGGAAGTATTCTGGCGGTTCCTTTTGGTAAATATATGTTTCTTATTTATGTGGATTTTTTTAATCTGCCGGACACGGTCTATCACAGCTACATGAATACAAGGATAAGCGGCATGGGCATCGCGGTGGGGACCGGACTTCTGGCGGTTTATTTAGGGGTCAGGGGAATCTTAAAGATCACTCCGGCCCAGGCCATGAGGGCAAAGGCTCCTGCTGCCGCAGGGAATTTAAGGCTGCCCGCTTTTTGGGCCTCCAGGTTTGGTGCCATGGAAAAAATGGGACTCCGCTCTGTGGTGAGGAACCCTTTTCGCGGTTTTTTGATTATCCTGGCCATTGCATTTCCTTTTTCCATGTCTTCTGTGCTTTTTTCTTTTAATGGAGTAGCAGATCAGATGTTTCTCGATCAGTTCAGGAAGGTGCAGACCTATGATATACAAATTTCCCTGGACCGTTATGTGTCCCCCTTCCGGGGGGAATCGGCAGGGGAAGGAATCAGAGGCGTGGGGAAGAGCGAAGCAGTCATCCAGAAGGCAGTGGAATTAAAGCATGAAAATCTGTCGGAATTTTCCATGATTTACGGACTGAACCGGGGATCTGACATGTGGAGGATCATGGATCTCTACGGCCGGTTTTATGAACCGCCGGAGGAGGGGATTATTATAAACAGCCGGATTGCAGATAAGCTCCATCTGAAGGAAGGGGATGTTATGGAAGTTTCTGTTCCCGGCCTGACTGCAGAAGCGGTAAAGGTTCCGGTAAAAGCTGTCATAAAGGAGAGCCTGGGAGGCGGCTGCTATATGTCGGCAAAAGGATTTTTCCGTTTTTTTGATTCAGTCCCAATGGCTGGAACCATTCTATTAAAGGTGGAAAAAGGAAGGCTTAATGAAGTCCGGGAAGAACTTTTAAAAACCAGCCGGGTGACCTGGATGGTGGATACCGGCCGCATCACCGAAGGCTACCGGGACATGATGGGCAGCATGATGGCAATGGTCCAGATGTTTTCCTTTATGGCTGTGGCGGCGGGGGGGATTCTCATTTATAATATTTCCATGATCAATATCAGGGAACGGATTGCAGAGCTTGGAACGTTTATCATCATGGGAGGGACGGACAAGGAGATCGGAAGGATTCTCCTGTTTGAACAGGTGGTCTACTTTATTCTGGGAATTGTCTTAGGAGTGCTTGGGAGTATTGGGGTAAAGTACCTTTTGGAGCATCTGGTCATATCCGATTCCTATACCATTGATCTGGCTATACGGCCATCCTGCTATGGGATAGCGTTTCTTACCTGTCTTTTAATGGCAGGGGCTTCTTTGCTGGCCCAGACGCGGTTTGTAAGAAAGATAAGACTCACGGATATTTTAAAGGAAAGGGAGTAAGCTTATGAAGATCCGAATGGAAGGCAGGAAAAAGAAATTGTGCTTTCTGGCTGCAGGAATCGCCCTTGTACTGATCATAGGGTGGACTGCAGTTAAAAGTTTTAAGGGGACCCAGGTGCAGACCGCGGCGGCTTCCTGTGAAAATGTAGAAGACCGTTATACAGAGGAAGGAACCATTACGGCAGGAGGGGAATACCGCCTGGTTTCAGAGGTATCAGGGCCGGTAAAGGAGATCATGGTCAGGGAGAATGATGGAGTGAAGGCAGGAGATATCCTGTTTACCATTGATGACAGGGATCTATTACATGAAAAATCCCTTTGTGAAAGCGCACTGGCAGGGTATAAGGCCAAGCTGGAGCAGAGCCGGATCGGACAGGTGATGACGTCATCCCCTCAGGAGTATCTGGATTCCATAAGAGCGGAAGTGTCGGCAAAGGAGGCGGATTATCAGGCGGCAAAAACTCTTTTTGATGCTTCCCAGTCCCTGTATTCGGCCGGAAGCATTTCCAAAATAGAATGGGAGAAAGACAGGGCTTCTTATGAATACGCCTCTCTGGCATGGGAGCAGGCAAAGAGCCGGTATGAGGAAAGCCGCCGGTTTTTAGAGAGCTTAAAGGCGGGCGGCATTGATGAAACCACCATTAACGGAAGGTTTTATGAAAGCGTGGAGGAACAGTTAAAGGCCCAGATCAAATCCCAGGAAACTACCATGGAGCAGCTGGAAGACAGATTGAAAAAGTGTGTGGTGGCTGCGGACAGGGCTGGAATCGTTACCTCCCTTCCGGTAAAGGATATGTCCTACATACAGTCAGGGGAAACTGCAGCGACCATAAGCGGGCGGGGAAAGGTCCAGGCAGAGTCTGACGTGCTTACCAGCATTGCGCCCTATCTTTCCCCGGGAGATAAGGTGACAGTGATCCTGCAGCTTAGGAATCAGGACCAAATGTACAGCGGGACCATAAGCCAGGTCTATGACTATGCAGCCAAAGGGACCTCTGCCCTGGGAATGGATGAATACAGGGTGCATGTGAAGATCGATATGGATGAAAATACGGAGCTGGAAGGAAAGGAAGGGTATGGGGCCAATATCCGCTTTACCCTGTATCAGGGGGAAAACAAGCTGGTGATCCCTTCAAGTGCTGTTTTTGAACTGGATGATCAGAAGTACGTCTTTGTGATTAAAAACGGAAAGGCGGAAAAGCAGCCCGTTAAGATCGAATACAGGACCGCATCCCAGGCGGTCATAAAAGAAGGGCTGACAGAGGGAGAGAAGGTTATTGACCATGTGGACTCGGAAGAGATCCATGAAGGGGCAAAGGTGTATGCAGCTTCATAAAGAAATTAAAGGGCGGCAGCATGGAAATTCCAATGCTGCCGACTTATTATATGTTATTATTTTATCTTATCGTAGCTGGATTCTTTGATGGTTCCGTCGCTGTTGGTCTTGTAGTATTTACCGTCGCCATCCTGAACGTTTGTCTTGCTCTTTGCAAGCTTTCCGCTTGTACCGACTAAGTACTCTTTCTCATTGTATTCTACCACTTTATACTTTTCATCTTTGTCAGCCTTGATCAGTCTGCCCTGAATGTAGATGCTGTCATCGGTGATGGTATTGTAGCCGGCTCCCTTGTTGCTTCCAGCCTTGCGGAAGTTGTAGGTGTATTTCTCGCCGTCAATATCAATGGTTGTCTTGCCGGTTGCCATAGCGCCTTCCTTTGGAGATGTTCCGAAGTAGTAAACCTCTGCTGCATCATCTACTGCAGGGAAATCGCTTTCAGTTTCGATCTCATCGTAGGTTGCGATTGTTTTACCTGATTCAAAGGTCAGCTTATAAAGGCCCTGAAGCATTTCTCCCTTTTCGTTGAAGGCATAGCTTAAACCGTTAATGGACTTAATCTGGCTTGTTGTCAGCTGCCCGTTGGTGGAAGAATAGAACCAGTATTCTGTACCGTCATCATAAGCTTCTGCATCAACCTCTTCACTAGGAACAGTCTTGAACCAGCCTTTTGCAAGCCAGCACTGTTCTGGGAGATTGTAATACTGGTTTCCAGAGCTTGTTGTTGAAGCGGAGGCTAAATCATACCATTCGGATTCAGCGGCTCCATTTTCATTGAAGCGGTATTTTAAGCCATTGATGGTTTTGGTGGTATCCTTTATCTTCTTGCCGTTGGTACCGAAATAGAACCAGTAAGCACCGTTAAAGTTGTCTTTTTCATTTTCTGAATCTTCAACTTCAATGGATTTCCAGCCGTTAGCTTGAGCGCCGTCAGAGGAATCTCCTAAGTAATAGATTCCGTCCTTCCATGCGTCGTCGCCGGTCTGGCGTGTGGATTCTTCATTGACCCAGCCAAACAGCATTCTTCCTTCTGAATCAAAGGAATAGTTATGGAATTCTCCATTGGCAACCTTTATGGATTTAAAGGAAGTTTTGCCGGAGGTAGGAGCCTTGAAGGCCTTTCCGTTGCTGCCAAAGTAGTACCAGTAGGTATCAGGCGCATCTTCTTCATCCTGTTCGGCAGTAACTTCACGCCATTCATTTGCAACCATGGCTCCTGATGAATTTACATAATAGTAATTGCCGTCGGATTCGATTAAGCTGCTTGTAGCCAGCTCGCCATCTTCGTTTAGATAGAACCAGTTGTCACCGGATTTGCGCCAAGATTCGGTTGTTACGTCTCCGTTGGAATCGTAGTATACCCAGGTGTCATTTTCCTGTGTCCAACCCTGTGCTGCAAAGGAGGTCATGGATGCACCTATGGTAAAGATCGCTGCGGCGCAGGGAATCAGCCATTTAAGTTTCTGTTTTCTCATGTTTGTTCTCCTTTCATAAGAACCCTTTTTGTTACTTTTTTCAGCAGGTCTTGCTGATGGAATGACTTTAAACCATGGAGTTGGTCTAAGGTCAAGTGATGTAAAAAAGGCGTAAGAATGCGTAAGAAAAGCCGTAGAAGTTAAGAAAACCGTAATTTCACCATATTCTGGAAGCTGTTCCTGTGACTGGAAATAGGGGACTGGACTCAGAGATAGCCTGGACCGCAAAGGGAAGATGAAATAAAAAAAAGAGACAGGAATTTCCTATCTCTTATGCAATAATAATACCACAAAAATGACTTTTTTACAAGTCTTGTAATTCAGTCCTGTCTGGAGTAGACTTTGTATTTATCAAAAGAATGGAGGAGTTTGTATGGATGATGGGAAGTGGCTGCAGACTGCAAGTGACAGCTTTCAGATCGCCAGGGTAAAAGAGGCCAATGATTATACAAAGAAATTCGGACTTGCTTTAACAGATGAGGAGGCAGCTTTGCTTATCGGGGAGAGAAAAGATGCATTAAAGGAACAGGAGAGGGTGGAATTCGGGGTTGGAATTCTTCCGAAACTGATTTTTGCGTTTTGTGATTCCCCGTATATTTATCAGGACAATTATGTTGATACCCTGGGAAGGCTTCAGGATATGTTCTACCTTTATAAAAATGAATCTTTGGATGAAATTTCCGATGATGAACTGATTGAATTCATGAAGGACCAGTTTGACGGACCATGCCAGGGCTCTCTTGATCATCTGGAGGATACCGGATTGGAGGCCTTTGCCAGACGCGCCCGTTTTGGACCGGACCTGTATGAGGAAGAAGACGATGAGCTTTGAGGCGGAGGAGTTAATGCCAATCGTGGCAGAATTAGCAGATAAATATACGGGAAAGGAAAGCACCTCCATTACCTATGAAAAGGCAAGGCAGCTCATGGAAGCTGTTCTTTACTGTATCCATGAGTACGAGGAAGATCCGGAAAAAAGACAGGAGCTTATTTCTGTTAATGGGAAGACGGATGCAAAAATGGTTTATAGGCTGGGATATGAGACGGTGTTAAGAAATGTGAAGGAAACCCAGATCCTGTATAATAAAATAATAACGGATTTTAAGTATTATGAGAACTGGTGTTATTATGATACGTTTGTCAAGGGAATCCCCTCCTTCTTTTTGTATTATGATCCCCGTTTCCAGCCTCAGAATCACATTCTTACCCTGGATTATCCGGTTTTGTATCCAGTGAATTCTTTGCGGGGAATTGATGCCATAAGCGCCTTTGTGAAGTGTGTCAGCCTGGAACAGGTTTTCTTTGGAAAACTGCCGGATGAGTATGTTCTCCATGTGCTGAGAGCTGATTCCCCTGATCATGGGGAGCTGATTCTTAATCTTGCAGGCATTGTGCTGCGGAATATTCTGGGCTGCCGGATGGCTGGTAAGAGGGTTAATACCCAGGGATATACCTCGGGTGAACTGGAACGGCTGATAAATTATGTAAACCGAAGCAATACAGTCTCATTGGAACAGGAGATGGAAGGGCTGGTTGATGAACTGGTTCGGTCTGTATATGATGGACAGGAAAAAATGGGAGATTATCTAAAGGCCGATCTGCATGATTATTGCTTTGAACTGAAAAATGCAGTGAAAAACCAGTGCCTGGATTCCATTCTGGCAATATAAATATGAGAAGCGGGGAGAACGCCGCCCAAACACAGCATCTGTGCTATGCTGCCAAAGTTTATGGAAGGTTCTTTTGGGAGCATAATCAATATGCTCTATAAACCCCGGATCGCAGCCCGCAATGCAAAAGATATGAATTAAAGAAAGTATGTGGCTGATGTGAAATGCAAAGATACCGGGAAGAAGATTCGTCTCTTCCCGGTATCTTTTTTACACTGTTTCCGATGGGTTTTCCCCTTTGCGCATATTTTTCTGGGCAGTGGAGAGCATCAGCTTGATTCGGTTTAACTGGTTTACCTCGCTTGCACCTGGATCATAGTCCACGGCAATGATATTGGAGCCAGGATAAGCTTTCCGAAGCTCCTTAATTACGCCTTTTCCAACGATGTGGTTGGGGAGACAGCCAAAGGGCTGGGTGCACACGATATTGTTGGTACCGCTATGGATCAGCTCCAGCATTTCTCCGGTCAAAAACCAGCCCTCGCCGGTCTGGTTTCCGATGGAAACAAAATCCTTTGCCATATCCGCCAGATTTCCGATGTGGGCCGGGGCTGTGAAGTGTCTGCTCTTTAACAGCTCCTTCTTTGCAGTCCTGCGGAAATATTCCAACAGGGAAATCCCCATATTGGATAAGGCTGCGGTGCCTTTCTTGCCGCCTAATTTCTGGGCCTTAAAGTTATTGTTGTAGAAGCAGTATAAAAGGAAGTCCATCAAATCCGGCATAACGGCTTCCGCGCCTTCCGATTCCAAAAGCTCTACAATGTGATTATTGGCCAGGGGAGAAAACTTAACAAGGATTTCCCCTACGATTCCTACCTTGGGCTTCTGGCCGGGGTTTCTAGGAAGATTGTCAAAATCCCTGATAATTCCCTTTATGTTGCGGGAGAAGGTCATCATGTCCGGGGATTTCTTAGACAAGGACCTGATACACTGTTCTTTCCATTTCTCATGAAGGGAATTGGCTGAGCCAGGCACCTTTTCATAAGGGCGGGTCGCATATAAAACTCTCATAAAGACGTCGCCGTATACCACTGCCTGCATGGCTTTTGTCAGCATGGGCAGGGTGATGGTAAATCCCGGGTTTGTCTCCATGTTGTTTGCATTGACGGATATGACCGGGATATGTCCCATGCCTGATCTCTCCAGGGCCCGCCTGATGAATCCGATGTAATTGGAAGCCCGGCATCCGCCTCCGGTCTGGCTCATGAATACTGCAGTGCGGTCTAAGTCGTATTTGCCGGAAAGAAGTGCATCCATAATCTGGCCCACCACGATAAGGGACGGGTAGCAGGCATCGTTGTTCACGTATTTTAATCCGGTGTCAATGGCTGAGCGGTTATCGTTCTGAAGGACCTCTACCCGGTAGCCAAAGGAACGGATGGCAGGTTCAATTAAGTCAAAATGAATGGGTGACATCTGAGGGCACAGGATTGTATAATCTTTTTTCATTTCTTTGGTAAACATAATCCTGTGGTAAGCGCTGGAAACTACCTTTTGCTCGTAGTGGCGTTTGTCACGCACCCGTAGTGCCGCGATCAGGGAACGGATGCGGATCCTGGCGGCTCCCAGGTTATTGACCTCATCGATCTTTAAAACCGTATAGATCTTGCCGGACCCGGTTAAGATGTCATTAACCTGGTCTGTGGTAACTGCATCCAGACCGCAGCCAAAGGAATTGAGCTGGATTAAGTCCAGGCGGTTCTCCTTTTTTACGAGAGCGGCGGCCCGGTAAAGTCTGGTGTGGTACATCCACTGGTCAGTAACCACCAGAGGGCGCTCGATTTCAGCCAGATGGGAGACGGAATCCTCTGTAAGCACTGCAAATCCATAGGAGGTAATAAGCTCCGGAATGCCGTGGTTGATTTCCGGGTCCACATGGTAGGGGCGGCCCGCAAGCACGATTCCATGGCGGTCGTTGTCTTCCAGCCATTTTAAGGTTTCCTCACCCTTTTTCTCCATATCGGTCCTGGAAGCCATAAGCTCCTTCCAGCCCTTTTCGGCAGCAGCAGCAACTTGAGACGCCGGGATCTGGAATTCCTTTGTAAATATCTCTGTCAGGCGTCCGGTGAGTATTTCTTCGTTGGTAAAGGCCATGAACGGGTTTAAAAAACGGATATTTTCCGTCTTAATTCCTTCTACGTTGTTCTTGATGTTCTCTGCGTAGGAGGTGACAATGGGACAGTTAAAGTGGTTTCCTGCCTCAGGGGTCTCATTCCGCTCATAGGGAATGCAGGGATAAAAAATGGTTTTGATTCCCTGCTTGATCAGCCATTCAATGTGGCCGTGGGCGATCTTTGCCGGATAGCATTCCGATTCGCTTGGTATGGATTCAATGCCCAGTTCATAGATCTTTCTGGTGGACTGAGGGGAGAGCACGGTCCGGAATTTCAGTTCCTTAAAGAAAACAGCCCAGAAGGGGTAGTTTTCATACATGTTTAAAACCCTGGGAATGCCGATGGTGCCCCGCTCCGCAAGATCCGGGCTAAGGGGCTCGTAATCGAACATACGGCGGTTTTTATAATCAAAAAGGTTTGGTATTTCCCTCTTTGCTTTTTCCTTGCCAAGGCCCCGTTCACAGCGGTTTCCCGTAATGAACTGGCGGCCTCCGTCAAAACGGTTAACAGTGAGCACACAGTTGTTGGTACAGCCCTTGCAGCGGGCCATGGAGGTTTCGTAATGCAGTCCCAGAATTTTATCCAGACTCAGCATGGTGGTTGTTTTAGATTCCTCATAGCGTTCCCTTGCAATGAGAGCTGCGCCGAAGGCTCCCATAATGCCTGCAATATCAGGGCGGATGGCTGCACAGCCTGCAATCTTTTCAAAGCTTCTTAAAACGGCATTGTTGTAAAACGTACCGCCCTGAACCACTACATGCTGGCCCAGATCGGAAGCGTTTGTGATCTTTATTACTTTAAACAGGGCATTTTTAATAACAGAATAAGCGAGCCCTGCGGAAATATCGGATACCTCGGCACCTTCCTTTTGGGCCTGCTTTACGTTGGAATTCATGAATACTGTGCATCTGGTCCCTAAGTCAGTGGGGTTCTTGGCAAATATAGCTTCCTGTGCAAAATTTTCTACCTGATAATTTAAGGAGTTTGCAAAGGTTTCAATAAAGGAGCCGCAGCCCGAGGAGCAGGCCTCGTTTAACTGGACGCTGTCCACGGTACCGTTTTTGATGCGGATGCATTTCATGTCCTGCCCGCCGATATCCAGGATGCAGTCTACCTCTGGCTCAAAAAAGGCTGCCGCATAGTAGTGGGAGATGGTCTCCACCTCGCCCTCATCAAGCAGGAACGCTGATTTTAACAGGGCTTCCCCGTATCCTGTGGAACAGGACCATACGATCTGGCTGTCCTTTGGCAATTGTTCCTTGATTTCACTCATTGCCCGGATCGCGGTTGCAAGAGGGCTTCCGTTATTGCTGTTGTAAAATTTATATAACAGGGTGCCGTCTTCACCTACAAGGGCCACCTTTGTTGTGGTGGAGCCTGCATCGATTCCTAAAAAGCATTTTCCATGGTAGGAGGATAAATCACCCTTTTTGACGCAGTGGCTGTTGTGGCGTTCTATGAATGCGTCAAAGTCAGCCTGATCCGCAAACAGGGGTTCCATGCGTTTTACTTCGAATTCCATCCGGATGCCGGAGGATAAACGGTTTATCATTTCCTCCAGGGAGATGTCCCCTCCCTGTGTTTCCTCTGCATTCATGGCCGCACCGATAGCGGCAAATAAATGGGAATGCTCCGGAGAGATGATCTCATCCCCGGATAAATGGAGGGTGCGGACAAACGCCCTCTGAAGCTCAGGAAGGAAGTGCAGTGGACCGCCAAGGAAAGCGACATTGCCTCTGATCGGCTTTCCGCATGCCAGGCCGCTGATGGTCTGATTCACCACTGCCTGAAAAATGGAAGCAGCAAGATCTTCCCTGGTAGCCCCTTCATTGATGAGCGGCTGGATGTCTGTTTTTGCAAATACGCCGCAGCGTGCTGCAATGGGGTAAATGGCCTTATAATTGGCCGCATATTCATTTAATCCGGAGGCATCGGTCTGTAAAAGTGCTGCCATCTGATCGATAAAGGACCCGGTACCGCCGGCACAGATCCCGTTCATGCGCTGGTCAATGCCGCCGGTGAAGTAAATAATTTTTGCATCTTCTCCGCCCAGTTCGATTGCCACGTCGGTCTGCGGGGCATAATCCTTAAGAGAGGTAGCGACTGATACCACCTCCTGGACAAAGGGAACCTTTAAATGCCTGGACAGGGTTAATCCGCCGGAGCCTGTGATGGCAGGGCGCAAATTCATAGGGCCCAACTTATCATAGGCCTTTTTTAAAAGGCCTGCCAGTGTTTCCTGTATGTTTGCATAATGCCGCTCATAATCAGCGAACAAGATATCATGATTTTCATTTAATATAGCTATTTTAACCGTAGTGGAACCGATATCGATTCCTAATGTGCGATATGTAATCATATGTGCGGGGTCTCCCCCTGCCTCCTTTTGTGTAAAAGTAAGTTGCTGACTCACCGAACATCAGTTTAACATAAAATAAGAAATAATACAATTGCCATAACATGCTAAAAAAATGTTAAAACTAGTAAAATTTGTTTAAGTTCACGAAAAGGGTTTCCTTTTCATTTGACAAAAATGGCCTGGGAAATTATAATGTATAAGTCAAAGTCTGCCAATGTTTTTATTTAGATTTTCAGCGAAAGAGAGAAAAGCTATGATTCAGATTTATAAAACAGAAGACGGCCTGATTCAGCAAAAGGATGAGCTTTCTCCTGGTTCCTGGATCGCCCTTACCAATCCTACTGCCACAGAGATTCTGGAAATCGCCAATACCTGTAAAATCGATCCCGATGACTTAAGGGCTCCTCTTGATGAGGAAGAGCGTTCCCGTATCCAGATAGAGGATCATTACACGCTTATCCTGGTAGACGTTCCCACCATAGAGGAACGTGGCGGCAAAGACTGGTATGTTACCATACCAATGGGTATCATAACGACGGAAGATGCCATTATTACGGTCTGTCTGGAAGATACCACAGTTCTCAATGCATTTATGGATGGCAGGGTCAGGGATTTTCACACGTATATGAAAACCCGGTTTATCCTGCAGATCCTGTATAAGAATGCATCTTTGTATCTGCAATATTTAAGGATTATTGACAAAAAGAGCGGGGTGGTCGAAGAGAAGCTTCACAAATCCACGAAGAACCGGGAGCTTATCGAGCTTTTGGAACTGGAAAAGAGCCTTGTGTACTTTACCACATCCCTGCGTTCCAATGAGATGGTGCTTGAAAAACTGATGAGAAATGAAAAAATCAAAAAGTACCCGGAAGATACGGAGCTTTTGGAAGACGTCATTGTAGAGAACAAGCAGGCCATTGAGATGGCCAACATCTACAGCGGGATTTTAAGTGGAACCATGGATGCCTTTGCTTCCGTTATATCCAACAACTTAAATATTGTAATGAAGTTTCTGGCAACCATTACCATTGTTATGTCCATACCGACCATGGTGGCAAGCTTTTACGGAATGAATGTTAATTCCATGGGCATGCCTTTTGCGGATAATCCCCATGGTTTTGCCATCGTTTTAGGCCTGACGTTGGCCCTGACGCTGATTGTAGCATGGATTTTCTCCAAAAAGGATCTGTTTTAATGCCAGTGAACCTGGTAAAAATAGAAAAGGATGAAATATCCTGGGGGTATACCTTTACACCCGGTAAAGCGGGGGGCGCTGTACCTAAAAGGCGTGGGCAGAAAAGAGGAAAGCATGAAATTTTTTTTAAATTTTGAACGCAGATTCAGAAAGTACGCGATTCCGAATCTGATGTACTATATTATCGGCATGTATGGTGTGGGACTCTTAATGGAGATGCTTGCACCGGGATTTTACTGGCAGTACCTGTCTCTTGACGCCGGGAAGATACTTGGCGGCCAGGTGTGGAGGATTGCCACCTTCATGATTTACCCGCCGGGTGGCGGCGTTTTCATGAGCCTGATCAGCATGTATTTATACTACATGCTGGGAGTAAACTTAGAGAGGATCTGGGGAGCATTCCGTTTTAATGTCTATTTCTTCATGGGAGTCATCGGCCATGTGGCGGCGGCGCTGGTCGTGTATATTTTCATGGGAAAGACAGTGTATCTTACGACGGAATTTCTCAATTATTCCCTGTTCTTTGCCTTTGCCGCCACATTTCCGGATCTGGAATTCCTTTTGTTTTTCGTGATGCCTATAAAAGCCAAGTGGCTGGCCATTTTTAACGGGATTTATTTCATGTATGGCTTTATCACTGGCAATATAGCGACCAGAGTCACGATATTCATGTCCTTATTGAACTTTATCCTCTTTTTCCTTTTGACAAGGAATTTAAGCCGGTTCAATCCGAAAGAGATCAAAAGAAAGCAGAATTTTCATAAGCAGATGAAGATAAAGCCCCAGGGCTGGACACACCACCGGTGCGCCGTATGCGGACGGACCGAAAAGGACGCTCCAAACCTGGAATTCCGTTATTGTTCAAAATGCGAAGGCAGTTATGAATACTGTTCCGAGCATTTATATACACATAAACATGTAACACCGTCCAACCCCACAAACGGTGATACGACCAACTAGCTACGGAGGATAATAATGAAGAGAACCAAAATTATTTGCACCATGGGACCTAATACCAACGATCGCGCAATGATGAAGGCACTTGCCGAACATGGCATGGATGTGGCCAGATTCAACTTCTCACACGGTGATTATGAAGAGCAAAAGATGCGTCTTGATTCATTAAAGAGCATTCGCGAGGAACTTGACCTTCCGATTGCCGCGCTTCTTGATACAAAAGGACCGGAGATCCGTACCGGACTTTTGAAGGACGGCAAAAAGGTGAATCTGAAAGAGGGAGAAATCTATACCTTGACAACAGAAGAAATCGTTGGAGATGAAACAATAGGGCATATCAACTATGATGGCCTGAATGAGGATGTAATCCCGGGAAACCGTATCCTCATTGACGATGGTCTGATTGAAATGGTAGTCCTTGAGGTAAAGGGCAAGGAAATCACATGCAAGATCATTAACGGCGGCGAACTGGGAGAGAGAAAAGGCGTAAACGTGCCCAATGTTAAGGTAAAGCTTCCTGCGCTTACAGATAAGGATAAAATGGATATAAAGTTCGGTATTGATCAGGGCTTTGACTTCATCGCAGCTTCCTTTGTCCGTACGCCAGATGCCATTTACGAAATCAAGAAAATACTGGATGAGTATGGTTCCAATATGGCTGTTATCGCCAAGATTGAAAATGCCGAAGGCATTGAAAACCTGGACGAAATCATCGAAGCCAGCGACGGAATCATGGTTGCCCGCGGCGATATGGGAGTTGAGATCCCGGCCCAGGAGGTTCCGTTTATCCAGAAGAGAATCATAGAAAAGTGTAATGAAGCCTGCAAGCCTGTTATTACGGCAACCCAGATGTTGGATTCCATGATCCGCAATCCCCGCCCGACCAGAGCGGAGGTAACGGACGTGGCAAATGCAGTTTATGACGGAACGGATGCAGTAATGCTTTCCGGCGAGACCGCTATGGGCAAGTATCCGGTTGAAGCTCTTTCCATGATGGCTTCCATCGTGGAGGAGACAGAAAAGCATCTGGATTACTGCGCATACAGGGAGCGTAAGGTTTCTGCAGTCAATGTGCATAATGTATCCAATGCCGTATGTTATTCTTCCGTTGCGACTGCTCATGATCTGGGAGCCAGTGCGATCGTGGCACCAAGCATCACCGGCTTTACCACAAGGATGTTATCCAAATGGAGGCCGGAAAGTCAGATCATCGGCCTGTCACCAAGCGCTTCCGCCCTTCGTCAGATGCAGTTATACTGGGGCGTAAGGCCGTTCCATGCAAAACGTGCGGAGTCTACTGACGTCTTGATTTATTCCTCCATGGAACTGTTAAAGGCAAAAGGCATTGTAAAGGAAAATGAAACGGTAGTGGTTACTGCCGGGGTGGTAAATCCGGTGAGAAAGAATGAACCGGCAGCACATACAAACATCATGAGAGTAGTAACCGTAGACTGATTTTCACGAAAGCAATGAGCAGTACGAAATAGGCCATAGGAAGATTTTCGTTGTGCTTGCACATAAGAAAATCTTCCTATGGCCTATTTCATAGGGCAAATGCCCGTGAGCGAGTAAAGCCGCAGGCTTTGGGAGCGCGCACTGCGGATTACCCATACTATGAATATTTATACAAAAAAAGTGTAGACAAAGGAGTCTATCCCCGGTACAATGTAGCTTACCAGCAGATGTGCCGGAGACAGGCTCTTTTTGCATATGGTAAGCTACGAGAGGAGAGAAACGCTATGGACAAGAGACCATTTGTTACCAGGGAGAAGTTAGAGGAAATCGTGAAAGAATATCCAACGCCTTTTCACATATACGATGAAAAAGGGATCAGGGAGAATGCCCGGAAGTTAAAGGAGGCATTTTCCTGGAATAAAGGATTCCGGGAGTATTTTGCGGTAAAGGCCACACCCAATCCATTTATCCTGAATATTTTAAAGGATTATGGGTGCGGAGCGGACTGCTCATCCATGACGGAGCTTATGATGGCCGACAGTCTGGGCTTCTCCGGTGACCATATCATGTTTTCTTCCAATGACACGCCTGCAGAGGAATTCCAGTATGCGGACCAAATCGGCGGCATCATTAACCTGGATGACATCACCCACATTGATTTTCTTAAGAAGGCCATCGGCCATATTCCGGAGACCATCAGCTGCCGTTTTAATCCAGGCGGTATATTTAAGATCAGCAATGATATCATGGATAATCCGGGGGATTCCAAATATGGGATGACCACTGAGCAGATGTTTGAGGCCTTCCGGATATTGAAAGACAATGGAGCCAAAGACTTCGGAATTCATGCATTTTTAGCCAGCAACACGGTGACCAATGAATATTATCCCCTTCTTGCAAAGGTGCTTTTTGAACTTGCGGTAAAGCTTAAAAAAGAGACGGGAGCCCATATTGCTTTCATTAACCTGTCAGGCGGGATCGGAATTCCTTACCGTCCGGGAGAGGAGCCTAATGACATCAAGGCCATCGGAGAAGGAGTCAGAGAGGTCTATGAGGAAATTCTGGTGCCGGAAGGTATGGGAGATGTGGCAATTTACACGGAACTTGGACGCTTTATGCTGGGGCCTTACGGCGGACTGGTAACAAGGGCCATCCATGAGAAGCATACCCACAAAGAATACATCGGCGTGGATGCCTGTGCGGTGAACTTAATGAGGCCGGCCATGTATGGGGCCTACCATCATATCACTGTTATGGGGAAAGAGGGAGATGTGTGCAGCCATAAATACGATGTGGTAGGATCTCTTTGTGAAAACAATGACAAATTTGCCATTGACCGGAACCTTCCTGAAATATCCATAGGTGATCTGCTTTTCATCCACGATACGGGGGCTCACGGCTTTGCCATGGGATATAATTATAACGGGAAATTAAAATCCGCAGAACTGCTCTTAAAAGAAGATGGGTCCGTCCAGATGATCCGAAGGGCAGAGACTCCCAGGGATTATTTTGCTACCTTTGATTTTTGTGACGTTTTGAAGGATATAAAATATTAATAGTTTTGTAAGAAACTATAAAAATAGGAGAGGCGGCTTCCGGGGTTTCAGAAGCTCCTCTCTTATTTATGCGCGGCCAATGAGCCGAACAAATATGCTTGTATATTCATTTGGCGAATGCCCCGTCAGCTGAGAAAAGCCCGCAAAGCGTGTTTTTTTCAGCTGAACAGAAAAATCCCTGTGCCACATGACACAGGGGAGATTTTTCTTAGGATTTTCGGATTTCAAAAAGGGTGAAAGGATATTTGATACATTGTGCATTTCTTATGTTATTAGTATAGCACACTGACTCTAGAAAAGTTTGTATATTGTTTGAATAGATTATGAAGATTTTCTTAATATCATTTTCCAGCAGAAAATATTTAAAAGAGAATAGAGCGTGCCAGCCTGGTGAGCACCTTTTCACATCTCAGGATATCTTCACAGGGAACAAATTCATCCGGCTTATGGGCCAGTTCCAGATCACCTGGACCGTAGGACATGCAGTTAGGATTGTGGAGCTTACCTGCGATGACGGCGGTGTCGGTATAACCTGGGAAAAAGGAAACAGGCACCGGCTCCCCCGTAGTTTCCTCTGCAGCGGCCTTCAGGTCTTTTAATAAAGGAGAGCTTTCATCCTTTTCAATATAGGGCCTGTCGCCTGTAATCTCATAGGAAGCGGTGATTCCGGGGACAGCTGCTGCTGCTTCCCTGATGGCCTGTTCCACCATGGAGACGGCAGCAGCCGTGTCCGTAGGAGGGACCAGACGCATGTCGATCCAGACCTTGCAGCGGTCAGGAACCACATAGGGGCGGTATCCTCCCTCGATCTGGCCGAATGTGACGGTAGATATGCCCAAATCCTCATGGGAAGGGCATTCTCCTATCCTGCGGCGTAGGGCAGAAATGATTTCAGCCATGGCGGCAATGGCGTCGGCTCCTTTCCAGGGAGTGCTTGCATGGGCGGTCACTCCGGTAACAGTGATTTCAAACCAGGTGCGTCCTTTGTGGGCAACCTGTATCTGCCCGTTGGTAGGCTCTGTATCCAGAACAAAGCTTTTTTCCGTTACCCAGCCTTCCTTTATCACATCCTCAACTCCCCGCATAAAGTCTTCTTCATCAACAGTACCGATGAAAACAAAGGAATGCCTGGGGAGTTTTCCGGAGGCAGCTTCCTTTGCCATGGCGGAAAAGGCGGAGAGTGCACAGGCCAGTCCGGATTTCATGTCGCAGGCTCCCCGGCCGTAGATCCTTCCGTTTATGACCTCTGCTCCAAAGGGGGCTTTTGTCCAGCCATCTCCAATGGTCACGGTATCCATGTGGCAGATATAAACAAGGGCCGGGTCGTCGGTTTCTCCTTTAATTTTTGCCATGATATTATAACGGCCCGGGAGGACCTCTTTTTTGATGACGGGAACAGACAGGGAAGAAAGCCAGTCAAAAATATATTTCCCAATATTTTTTTCGTATGCACCGGGATCCGTACTGTCAATGCGGATCAGGTTCTGTGTCAGCAAAGTGGCATCGGATCGATGATTTTCCATGATAATAATCTCCTTATTTGTTATTTTATCTCCATTATAGGAAGGGACAGGCAGAAAGTAAATGGTATTTGGCTAAAATCTTCCATTGTATTTCTGAGGAAAAGAAACCACTAGGGCCAAACCGGAATATCCTAATAAAAAAGGAATCAGGTAATGGACTGTGAATCAAGTAAGAGAAGCAATACATTGTGATGCTGCCCAGCGTATGGGCTTTACAGGACGTGGAATTGGAGTTGCAGTTCTCGATACGGGGATTTATCTTCATGAGGACTTTGAACATAGAATGGCGGAGTTTGTAGATATTGTACACCGCAGAAGGGATACCTATGACGATAACGGTCATGGAACCCATATTTCAGGAATCATCGCAGGGAGCGGCGGCGCTTCTAACGGAATGTATATGGGCGTTGCACCGGAGTGCCATATCATCATGCTTAAGGTATTGGATAAAAAAGGGAACGGCTATGCTTCCGATGTGCTCGCCGGACTTAAATGGATTCGTGACAACAAAGAAAGGTATGGGATCAGGATTGTAAATATTTCCGTTGGTTCCTTTTCGAAAAAAGGAATGACAGAGAATTCTGTTCTTGTGCGGGGGGTAAATGCGGCATGGGATGACGGGCTGGTGGTCTGCGTGGCTGCAGGAAACATGGGACCGGGCATGAACACGATCACAACTCCGGGGATCAGCCGGAAAGTGATCACGGTAGGGTGCTCAGACGATTATAAAGAGGTAAATGTAATGGGAAACCGGATGATTGACTATTCCGGCAGAGGTCCCACCGGTGCCTGTATCTGCAAGCCGGAAATCATCGCACCGGGGGCGGGAATCATTAGCTGCGCCAATGAAGCGGGGCAGTACCTTGCCAAAAGCGGGACCTCCATGTCGACGCCTCTGGTCTCCGGGGCGATTGCACTTCTTCTTCAGAAATATCCCTATATGAGCAACCGGGATGTGAAGCTGATGTTAAGGGAGCGGGCAGTGGACCTTGGGCTTCCCATGAATCAGCAGGGCTGGGGAATGCTTGATGTGGAGAGGCTTCTGATGTAACAAGGAAATGTAGGAGTGCTGTCAGGGCTTCTGCGGGAGAATTTGCACCTGTGGAAGCCTTGATATTTTCTTGATAAATCAACAAAAAGAGGCTTTAGTAAAAATAATTTAAAAGCCGGATAAATCAAGGACCGGGAGTTTATTATACTGCTGGGAACTGAAAGAATA
Organism: Hungatella sp.; assembly: GCA_031270005.1. Lineage (GTDB taxonomy): Bacteria > Bacillota > Clostridia > Lachnospirales > Lachnospiraceae > Lacrimispora. The sequence continues at coordinate 23,948 of JAISYJ010000142.1, forward strand.
AGGGGTGTTTTTATATGTAAAAAGATTTGATCAGCTGACAGATTCATGATAAAATAACTTTGTGTAACAAGAAAGATAAGGATGCAAAGTTGTGAGCCCTCTGTTATACAAAGGAGGGTGATGCCTATGAGCATGATGGAAATACTGACATTATTGCTTGTGATATTTACGGCGCTGTCATACATAGACAATAAACACAACAAAAAATAGCATCCTCTACGCCCAAAGTTTAAGATGCTATTTTTTAGAATTCTCTACAGAGGGCATCAGATTTTGTATCTGAGCCTCTTTCTAACTTGATTATACACGGGGCACTTGAAAATTTCAAGTGCCTTTTAATATTTTCTCATTATTCGTCTTAAATTTAAAGGGGCAAAGACCCCTCAGAAGGGGAATGTCCCATGGCATGATATGTTCCCCTTAAAATAGCTTGCAGCTATCTTTCATATATGCTATAGTAGCCTTGAAGTCAGGAGGTGTTCCGCCTTCCTTTTCATTCAGTTTCAGGTGTTTCGCCCCCATTTCCCTAAAGATCAGGAATCAATTTCAGCCGGACAGGCCAGGAGTGTGATGCGTATTGAGCTTAGAAGTATAAAAATCTGGTTGACATTTACCCGGAAGTATACTATTATTATAAATAGAAAAAGAACGTTTGTTCGCGTCGGAGGATAATATGAATAAAGATGATAAGCTAAAGGCGCTTGATGCCGCCCTTACTCAGATAGAAAAGGCATATGGAAAAGGTTCTGTTATGAAGCTGGGCGACTCAGGCACAAATATGAATGTGGAGACCGTACCTACGGGGGCATTAAGCCTTGATATCGCTCTTGGCCTGGGCGGGATACCCAAAGGAAGAGTTGTGGAAATCTATGGACCGGAATCCAGTGGTAAGACCACCGTTGCCCTTCATATGATCGCGGAGGTTCAGAAGAGAGGCGGTATCGCAGGATTTATTGACGCGGAGCATGCACTGGATCCTGTTTATGCCAAGAACATAGGAGTGGATATTGATAACCTTTATATTTCCCAGCCGGATAACGGGGAGCAGGCATTAGAGATCACGGAAACCATGGTCCGTTCAGGAGCCGTTGATATTGTAATCGTGGACTCGGTTGCAGCCCTTGTACCAAAGGCAGAGATCGAAGGAGATATGGGTGATTCCCATGTGGGCCTTCAGGCGCGTCTGATGTCCCAGGCTCTTAGAAAGCTGACGGCCATTATCAGCAAGTCCAATTGTATTGTTCTCTTCATCAACCAGCTCCGTGAAAAGGTGGGAGTGATGTTTGGAAGCCCTGAGACTACCACAGGAGGACGTGCTCTTAAGTTCTACGCGTCTGTCCGCCTGGATATCCGTAAGATCGAGACCTTGAAGCAGGGCGGAGATATAGTAGGAAACCGGGTCCGCGTAAAGGTTGTGAAGAATAAGATCGCACCGCCCTTTAAGGAGGCAGAGTTTGACATCATGTTCGGCAAAGGTATTTCCAAGGAAGGAGATGTCCTGGATCTGGCTGTAAAAGAGAATATCGTTGAAAAGAGCGGAGCATGGTTTGCTTATAATAACGTTAAGATCGGCCAGGGACGTGAGAATGCCAAGACCTATCTTCAGGATAATCCGGCTGTTTGCCTGGAGGTCGAGAACAAGGTCCGTATAAATTATGGACTTCATGAAGAAGGCAGCATAACGCCGGAGGGTACTGGTTCAGCTGCTCCAAAGGAAAGCAAGAGGATTAAGGCAGAAGAAAGCAAGGATCAGGCTTCTAAGGAATAATTCCAGGGAGTATTTTACCGGCGGGTTCATGAACACCGGAAATAGGTAAATAAGTATAATAAGGGGCATATATGACAGTTGCAGAGATAGTGCCCGTTGATAAACGCAGGAGTAAAGTCATTCTGGAGGAAGACTTTACTCTTGTCCTTTATCGAGGGGAAATCAGAAAATTTGGAATTGAGGAAGGAAAGCCGCTTTCAGAGGAAACTTATCAGGTGATCCTTAAAGAGGTTTTGTTTAAAAGGGCCAGGGAAAGGGTCCTTTTCCTTCTGAAATCCTCAGATAAGACAGAACAGGAACTGAGACGGAAGTTAAAGGACGGAGGATATCCGAAAGAGGCTGCCGATTACGCCATAGATTTTTTAAAAAAGCATAATTTTATCAATGATCAGGACTATGGACGCAGATACGTGGAGTTCAATTCAGGACGGAAAAGCGAACGGCAGATTCGGTACGAGCTGCAGAGAAAAGGACTGGACAAAGAGGTGATCCGGGAGCTCCTTAGTGAACAGCCAGTAGATGAGGTGGCACAGATACAGAACTATGTGAAGAAGAAGTGCTTAAACCCGGAAGAAATGGACTTTAAACAGCGAAGCAAAATGATGGCGGCATTGGGAAGAAAAGGTTTTTCCTATGACGCCATAAGCCGTGTTTTAGGCAGCATTTATAGTGATGACTGACAACAAGGAAAATGTGTATAAGTATACCGGAAACAGGGGCGAAATACTTGACATAATGTATAAAACAGTTTAAAATTGTAGTGTTGTATTGTTGTACAATGAAAATCAAATAAGGAGGTGCTCCTGTGTCAGTATCAGTATTCACGGCTGCAGTGATTGCAATCGTCGCATCAGTAGTAGTTGCTTTTATTGCCTGGTCTGCTGCCATCGCATATCGTAAAAATGCTTACGAAAGCAAGATTGGCTCTGCAGAAGAAAAATCCCGGGAAATAATAGATGAAGCATTAAAGACCGCTGAGACAAAGAAGCGCGAAGCTCTCCTTGAGGCAAAAGAAGAGTCTTTAAAGACTAAGAATGAACTGGAAAAGGAAACCAGGGAAAGAAGAGCTGAGCTTCAACGTTATGAAAGAAGAGTACTAAACAAGGAAGAAAACCTGGACAAGAAGTCCGAGGCTATGGAAAAACGCGAAGCAGGTCTGGCTGCTCGAGAGGACGCCCTGAATAAGAGAAATACCGAAGTGGAATCTCTCTATGAAAAAGGCATTCAGGAACTGGAAAAAATTTCCGGACTTACCTCCGAACAGGCAAAAGAATATCTTTTAAAATCTGTTGAAGATGACGTAAAACATGACACTGCGAAATTAATTAAGGAACTTGACAACAAAGCAAAAGAAGAAGCCGAGAAAAAAGCAAAAGAATATGTGGTGACAGCCATTCAGAGATGTGCTGCTGACCATGTGGCAGAAACTACAGTTTCTGTTGTGCAGCTTCCCAATGATGAGATGAAAGGAAGAATCATCGGAAGGGAAGGCCGTAACATTCGTACGTTAGAGACCCTTACGGGCGTGGAACTCATTATTGACGATACCCCTGAGGCAGTTGTTTTATCCGGATTTGATCCGGTTCGTAGAGAAGTAGCCAGAATCGCATTGGAACGCCTTATTGTGGATGGACGGATCCATCCTGCAAGAATTGAAGAAATGGTGGAAAAGGCACAAAAAGAGGTAGAAACCAATATGCGTGAAGAAGGAGAAGCCGCTGCCCTTGAAGTGGGCATTCACGGACTTCATCCAGAACTCATCAGATTGCTGGGCAAACTGAAATACAGGACAAGCTACGGACAGAATGCCTTAAAGCATTCCATGGAGGTGGCCCAATTGTCAGGGCTGTTGGCCGGAGAGATCGGCCTTGATATCCGCATGGCCAAGCGTGCCGGTTTACTACATGACATCGGAAAAGCCGTTGACCATGAGATGGAAGGTTCTCATATTCAGCTGGGTGTGGAGTTATGTAAGAAATATAAGGAATCTGCAATCGTGCTGAATACTGTGGAATCTCATCATGGCGATGTTGAACCTCAGAGCCTTATCGCTTGCATTGTCCAGGCAGCAGACACTATTTCTGCAGCAAGGCCTGGAGCAAGAAGAGAGACTTTGGAGACATATACAAACAGATTAAAACAGTTAGAAGATATTACCAACTCCTTTAAGGGAGTGGACAAGTCCTTTGCCATCCAGGCAGGACGCGAAGTTCGGATCATGGTGGTTCCGGAGCAGATTAACGATGACGATATGGTGCTTTTAGCCCGTGATATTTCCAAGAAGATTGAAGAATCCATGGAATACCCGGGACAGATCAAGGTCAACGTGATCCGGGAGTCCAGAGTTACAGATTACGCGAAATAATTGTTCGGAGTGAGAAAACAAATGCCCTAAAACCGTAAGAATCCAGTATTCATGCGGGGTTGGGGCATTTTTAAGTCTCTTATAACTTCTTATAAATTCTTATATTTTTAACATTAATTGGCGTAAAATTGGCGTAAACGAAAAAATTAATTGGCGTAAAAAATTTGTTGGCAGATTACACTGAAAACCTCTTAAAAACAAGGATTGGACAGTATTTGGATTTTAATCATTCAAATATGGTACCAGTCCTTTTTTATTGCAATTTTACCCATTTGCCCAATTATTCAGGAGGAAATATGGGAAGGTCAGGAATCATAACAACCAAAGATACAAGCAAAGAAAATGAAGCATATCACGGTATTATTACCCTGCTGAAAATCTACCGTTCTGTAAACTGGCGTATGCAGATCAAGATCGGCCAGGTGAAAAGGAGGTTTCAGGCGGAGTATGGCTCCGACGTGGAAGAGTTTTTAAACCAGATATATGAGGCCGGTCTGGATTTGAATGACGATGCGGCAAATATACGGGGACGGGTAGAAGCGATTAACAGCTCCAATAAGTTTCTGCGGCTGATTGATGAGTCTGTGGAGCTTATGCGGCGGCATCATCCACAGGGGGAGAAGTTTTACTGGGTGATTTATTATACTTATCTGTCTGCATATAAACCAGAAAACGTGTCAGAGATTCTGGACAATTTAGAGCCGCATTTTCCTAAGATACCACGGATTCACAGGGCGACCTATTTCAGATGGCGCAACGAGGCACTGGAAGCATTAAAAGGCATTCTGTGGGGATATGAGGATGAAAGCCGGGAACTTCTACAGCATTTCCAGAAAACTTGGGCGGAGGAGTAAATTTAATTTTTCTAAAAATACGGTTCACATACAGAAGGTGAATTTATTAAAGTAGAAATGTAACAGACGTATTGTATACGTTTTAGACCAGACAGTTGAATTACAGAGAGGAGATTTAATATGATTATATCAGTAGATACAGGAAACAAGCAGATTAAGACAGAGCATTTTGTCTTTCAGTCCGGCCTCAATGAAATGGATATGATGCCGCCAAAGGCGGATACCAAAGTTCTGGAATATGAAGGTAAGTTTTATACGCCATCAAATAAGCGGATTGCATATATGAGGGACAAGACTTTTGATGAACGTTATTTTATTCTTACGCTTATGGGGGTGGCAAAAGAACTGGAGGATAGGCTCAACAGAGGATTATACCACCCGATTCCAAACGTGCCGATTGGTGTGGAGCTTCTTGTAGGGCTTCCGCCAGCCGATTTTTCTGGTTTATATGAAAAATTTGAGAACTATTTTTTAAGACTGCAGGAGTCGATTTCTTTCCGCTATGGAGCCAGGGACTATATGGTTTGTTACCGGGAGGTGGTGGCCTATATCCAGGCGTATGCTGCTGCTGTCATGTATTCCAGGGATATGAAACTGAGGGAGTTATCGAAAGCATTTATTGTTGACATAGGAGGCTTTACACTGGATTATCTGTTGCTTCGTTATGGGGAACCGGATACGGAGGTATTTGACTCATTAGAAAAAGGAATTATTTCTTTATATAATGAGATAAAAAACAGAGTTAGAAAACAGTTGGATATTCTACTGGAGGATTCAGACATAGATGTTGCAATTCGAAGACAGAACTCTGCGTTATCTAAGGAAATCAAGGACCTAATTAAAAAAGTGGTTTATGAATATGTAGTCAACACGTTGGGGATTTTCCGGGAAATCGGCATTGATTTCAATTCTGTTACCACTATATTTGTGGGAGGCGGTTCCATGCTGCTGGCAGAGGTGATTAAGGAAGTATGGATTCGGTATCAAGGCGAGTATCACATTATTTATGATCCGCAGGCTAATGCGAAGGGATATAAGAAACTATACCTGGCCGACCATGCGGCTTAGTCTGGAGGATAGTTATGGGAAAGAAAGATGAGTATAGATTTACAATCCGATTTGATCCTGATGACGACAGGCATCGGAGAGCTGCCCAGATTCTTAATTCCCAGGGAAGGAAGATTGCCCGGTATGTGGCGAGGGCCGTCCTGGCATACAATGGGGAAGTGACAATGCCAGGAGAAAATGAGCTGCTACAGCGGGATCAGAAGGAGGTGTTTTCCTACCATAATCATCAGGAGGAAGCTGGTTATGAAGTGATGACCAGAATGGAAGAAGGGTATGAGATGGATCAGGAAGAAATAGCTCTTTTGAAAAATTCAAGTAATATATTTCGCAGAAAGTAGGGATATTGCAATTGATAATGAAAAGAAGTTACGCAGTGAAAATGATTTTGTATATGGGACTCGCAGTATTGACAGCTCTGTGGATTGGGAATTACTTCTGTTTGGCCATAGTGCAGGGAAGTTCAATGGAACCGACGCTGTTTCCTGGAGCCATTGTAGTTGTGAAGCTGGGAGTATTACCTCAGCGTGGCGATATTGTGGTAATCCAATCAGAAAAACTGGACAGACGGATTATTAAGAGGGTGATTGCGGCAGAGGGTGACGCGGTGCTGATATCAGGTGATAAGATATGGCTGAATGGAAGTATATTGGAAGAGAATTATTTAAAAGGATCATATGAATCAGTAAGGAATTTTGTTGTTGTACCAACCCAAAGCTATTATGTGCTGGGGGATAACCGGGATTATTCCAGAGATTCCAGGATGATTGGCGTTATCAGTGATGATGAGGTTGTTGGAGTGGTGAAAATGTCAAAAAAATAGGAGGTCTTTATGAATAAACGAAATATAGATGTCATATACCAGGAAGCTATGTATTGTGGGATATTTAGTCTGATTTGGCTGCCGGTAACAGCTGTTGTCTGGTTTTGGAATAGAAAGAAAATGACTGCCGCCATGATGCTTTTTATTCAGTTTGGATTTCAGCTAAAGGCACTTTCAAAAATCTTCTATAATTACAGGCCAGACAGGGAATGTCCAATATGTGATGCTATCATTCCGGAAGCAAGTAATTTTTGTCCTTCCTGCGGATACATTCTCCGGAAAGATGTGTGTGGAGCCGATGAAATCTTGGAGTTTGGGGATGCACAGGACCAGAAAAGTTTATTCGAAAATACCACAGTGGATTATAGTCGAATTGAGGAGGACGTTATTAACGGTATCATTTAGTTAAAATATTATATATTAAAATAGCCTTACAGGGAATAGAATATATCCGGACAGTGGAGTTTGCAGTCGCTTGTCCGGATTTTTTTTGTCCAAAATACATGAAAAATACAAGAAAAAAGTCAGGTTATGGAATTTGGCTTCTGATATAATTAATATGTCAGAAATCAACATCAATCATAGTTTCGGCCATAGCTGTGATTACTGCGAGCTGTTTATCATTGCACTGAGATAAAAGGCGAGTCAGTTTTTCCGTACTTTCTGTATTTGGATACAGAAGCGGATCTAAAGGAAGCCTCATGGCCCGGACTAGAGAAATGAAAACTTTTAGACTTGGAATATCGTTTTTATTTTCGATATCCATCAGATAGCGGGTACTTATATCTGCCCTTTCTGCCAGCTGCGCCTGTGTCAGACCTTCTTCAATTCTTGCCTGCTTGATGATGGAACCAAGTTGAGTAAGGAGCATTTCCATCGTTCACCTCCAATAGAGTGTAATAGTTCATATTAATAAATACTACATTTAAAAGATAAAAATGAAAATGAACTATATACAATAAAATAAGATGAAATAATGGTTCACTATCACGTCAGAATCAGGAATGGATGCTAATAAAAAAATGCAGCCTATTCCCAGGTTTTGGCGTGTTTTTTATGGTTGCAGGAAACAGAGGCAGCATATCAACGTGAAAGTATGGAAAGGACAAGCAAAGAAATTATATAGTATCATCGCGTTAAAAAAAGGAAAATAAAACAATTCTATACTTATGCAAAAGTATATGAACTATTATCCGTATTAATATGTGAATTATTATCTCTAAATAATTCAGACAGTCGCTGTATATATGATCCGGCGGCATTTTCTTGTCAAAAGTTGATATATTATGCGACGAATCAGTGGATGCCGCATTGCCGGTCACCGCCGGGTTCCTTCATTTCCAAAACAAATTTGAAATGGAGGAATCAATATGAAAGGCAGGAATAAAGAGTTTTCTACGCAGGATTTTTTTAGCGCATATTTAAAAACAGCGGTCAGAAATACTAAAATTAAATATATCAAGAGGAATATAAAAATCCAGGAACTGGAGACACCTATAGAAAGCGCTGCTAATATAGAAGCAGCGTCCTGTCAGGGGGATTATTACCAGCACATGGAGGAACAGGTCAGCAGATTATGTGAGGATTTTGGTGATGTTACGCAGCTTCTCAATCTGATTGAAAACGAAAGCCTGCTGGCGGCCCTGATGAAACTTGATGATGAGAGGAAGAAACTGATTTTCTGGCGCGTCATCAATGGAATGGGTTTTGAAGAGATTGCAGAACGGCTCCGTATGCCATTGAAAAAGGCGGTTGACACTTACTACAATACTCTGAAAAAGCTGAGAAAGGAGATTCGGAATGGTTGAATTTGAGGGACTGTTAGAATTTGCCAAGATGGGAGATAAGGAAGCAATCATGAAGCTGATTGATATGTATCGGCCGCTGCTTATCAACAATGCTATGATTTGCGGCAAATTCGATGAAGATCTGTACTATGAACAGGTACATACGATGATACACTGCATTAATAAGTTTACAAAGCAACTGTAGCATATATTGAATGATATTATTGACAGACACTATATGTTGTGGTATTCTAAAAGTGATATTGATTTATATATTCTTCTAAAGAATGTATTATGCTTTTTGTTCTGGTTGAAACTGGAAGCAAAAAAACGGTTATTGCCTTAATATGTATGTCCTTTTTGGACGAAAAGAAAGACACTTAAATGCTTGGCGTTTAGGTGTCTTTTTTGCGATTAAAAGTAGAAAGGAGTGGAATTACAAAAATCGGCCAGATATCAATGTTCGTATTGAGGAAAATAATTTTAATGATCCGGACAAGGTTATCAAATGATCCGGAAAAGATTCGGACCTGCAGAGAAGAATGAAATTAATATCAGAAGCAAGATCAGGAGGAAAAGAATCTATGCTGTTGTGAATACATAAACAAGCAGTACGATTTAAAACAGCAGAAGTAACAGTCTGGCGAGGAGGTATCGTATGAGACAAATGGTATCGGACATATGTGAGAAACGGGAGGTACTGATTTCCGGGATTGTGGAATTTCCGCTCCAGGTAGGAAAACCGGCCACTTATTTTTATAACGGCGGGAGGGTAAAGACGCCGGAGGTCAAGCGGATTGTAGAAGTTGCCCCGGATTATGCATGTTTTGAAACCGCAAACCTGCGTTATAGGATTGAATTTTTCCCGGTTTCAATGGCAATGGCGAAAAGGGCCAGTTAAGGAAAAAGGAAGGAATAGATAGTTTTTGCGGAGGGCGGAAATAAAAAATCCGATCTCTTTTCTATGCGGCATAATTGCTACTGTTTTGCGACGTTATTGCGTCTGTAACACCATTGACACACAATTTTAAAAGAATTATAATGGTATAGTCAGATTTTATGCATGAGGACATGATGGGAGGCCATAAAGCTGACAAAACTGTAATCGTAAGGCATTGGCAATCATTCTTCGGAATGGTTGCCTTTTTATTGTCTGGAAAATTAAAACTGGAGGTGAAAGGAAGTTGCATTTTGGAAAAATACAATCACGTTTGGCGAATCTAAAGGAAAAAGCGGAGTTGGAAGCAATAGGAATGATAGTTGAACTGCGGCAGGTTAAAAATAATCGCATGGTCGCATGTGTTCCGCAGATTGCATTCTTTGCATTTATGGTCGTGACATGCTCGGCATGTTTGATTATGCCTGTATCAGCAGATGATATTTTTGAGATTGCGAAAAGAGCAATGCAGAATGTTTACAAGGACGTGGCGGGAATTGCTACGGTTGCGGCAGTCGTGTGTTCCGCTGTGTGCTTATTCTTAATGAACTTCTCAAAATCAGGGAAAACCGTGGATGAATCACGGGCATGGCTCAAAAGAATTGTGGTGTGCTGGGCGGTTTTGATGACACTTGGGGCTATTGTAACTTATATGGAAAAAATTATACCAAAGAGCGAGTTTAGCGGCTAACGTAATCAAAAGCAGATTGGCCGGCGCTTCCCCGGCAGAAAGGAGGGTGTATCTGAAAGAACAGGCAGTAATAAAAAGAAGATACCGTAATGTGCTATGGGCTGGCTGATAGAAATGCTCCTTGAAGCAGTTCGGGAACAGTGTTCACAGTTTATTATTGACATGATGGAGATTGTCAATCAGGTGTTCACAGAACTGTTGTCCTGTGATCTGGACCTCTTTGAAGAGCTATTCAGTGTGGTAAAAGATTTATACAGAGAGGCAATCGTTCCTTTGGCGATTGCTATTTTATTGCTCATTTTTATCTGGCAGCTTTTGAAGGGTATGTTTGGGAAATATTTAAATTCGGAAGATCCCATGGAACTTGTAATCAGAAGCTGTGTTTGTCTGTTTATGGTGACAGGAGCCAAAGGTATTGTTAATTATGTGCTTGAAGTTGCAGGAACTCCGTATGACTGGGTGACAGGAACCCATATCACGGTTGTCTCTTTTGCAGACTTTACTTCCGTGGCAGAGGCTGTTACCTCAGGACTGGGAATAGATTCTTTGAATATACAACTTTTAATGGTGATTATCCAGTTTATGGTTGCTTGGAATTATTTAAAGCTGCTGTTTATCATGGCGGAGCGTTATGTTTTGCTGGGGGTATTTTCATACACAGCGCCTCTTGCATTTGCCACCGGAGGCTCAAAGGCTACCAATAATATTCTGGCTTCCTGGTCCAAGATGTTTGGCGGTCAGGTGGTTCTTATTATCTTAGACGCATGGTGTCTGAAAGTTTATTTGAGCGGCTATGGAAATATGATGGCAAGCGGGTACGGATTTACAAAGTTTTTTGCGGCTACTCTTTGTCTGGTGGGATTTGGAAAAATAGCGTTTAAACTGGATTCCTATATGGCGTCGCTGGGAGTCAATCTTGGCCGGACAAGCCCGGGAATGGGCGGCCTTGGCGTCATGATGATGCTGGGACGGGTATTTTCCCATTTTGGAAGTCCGGTTGGGGGAAATGGTTCACCGGCTGGCGGAAAAGGAGGAGGAGGTATGGCCACGGGAGCCGCAAAGATGGCCTCTGGTTTTGGAAGTCCTATTCCTATGGGAGGTCCGGCAAACGGTTCACAAGGGAAAGCTTCCTGGGGAGATACTTCTGCCGCAATGGCAGGAGGCGATACGGATTTAAGTGTGCCGTCATCGAGACGAGGCCAGGAAGGTGAGCCAGACAAGTCCCATGGTATGGCGGAGGAATCCAGGTCGAATAATGCTTTTGGCGCAGATATGAATGTTCCGTCCTATCAAGACGGTTCGGCTCCAATGAACGGAGATCCTGCTGAGAATTTGGGAGTTGGAGTGCAGTCAGCAGACGAATATCCGGAAGGACCGTTCGGCTCCGATGAATCGTACAATCCTGCGGAAACAGGTGGGCTGGTTTCAGATTATGATGGTATGGAAATTGGTGCTGCAGGTGAAATGGGAACCATGGAAGCCGGAGGTGAAGCCTTTGATCAGGGTACTGCTGCTGCTGCTCTTGATTCAGGCTATCAAGGTGCTCAAATCAGTGGAGAAACAGGAGACTATGAACAGAGTAGTTCTTCTGGGCCAGTTATGGACCAGGAAATCGGCATTTCCCAGGCTGGGGACGCTCCGTTTGTATCTGAGCAGGAGAGTGGCGTGGCCGCAGGGCAGTCCGATATAGCCATGGGAGCTGATGGTGGTATGGCGGTACAGACAGGATTGTCAGGTCCTGCGGAAACAGGAATGTCGGTCACAGGAGGAAGCCGGGAAGTCGGAGATGCATCAGGAGGGGGGACCATGCCGGGTGGTATCCAGGAATCAAGAACGATGCCGGGGAGCGGCCAGGAAACGGGGACTATATCAGAAGGTGGCCAGGCAGTTCCAGGACAGAATATGGCTGGAGCTTTGGCGCCAGACAATCAGCAATATCAGACGTTTGAACGCAATGGCGTGAAGTATGCCAGATTTGCGGCTGATACATATGAGAAACCAGTTGCGCCGCACAGGATTGTGGAAGCGGATGGCAGGAAGTTCTATGAGATGAAAATGGAACCGGTACAGTCTGGTATTAAGGCTACCTTGCAGAAGGACGGCAAGATACATTATGAAAAAACGTATAAAGAAGTGCTGCCGGCAGCACCAAAAATTAAACCCAAAACGCCGGTAAAGAAAGAAAATCCTGTAAAGGACAGCCGGCAAAAGGAAAACCTGGTTCTAAGAAAAACAGAAGGGGGTGATCGTGATCGGAGGTGACGGACTGGATTCTGATTTTCCCGACCAGGCGGCTGAAAAAGCGGCCCAGGCAGCGAAAGCAATCAATCAGGCGCACCAGACGGCTCATTCCGTACAGGCGGCCCAGGCAGCATTTGGCGCAGCCAAAACCGGTGGGGCTTCTGCGGGGCAAACTGTGGGAGCCGCCGCAGGCGGACTGCTGGGAGTGGCAATCGCAGCAGTAGTTGCCAGCAAAACATTCTGGAAAGCTATTGGTGCATTGCTTGTCATGATTTTTCTTTTTATGTATATTACTGCAAATCTGCTGACATTAGTGTTATCCTACATTGGCTTTAGCGGTCCTGATGCTTATGTAAGCAAGGCAAGGCAAGCTGAATTGTTACATTTGCAGACGCGCATAGAGACTGTGTTATCACAGCCAGAGACAAAGAATGAGATTCTGTCTATGATTGAAGAAAAAAGGGATTCCATTCTGCTGGAAATTGAGGGTGATTTTGACCGCTCAGGCTGTGATGAATATGAGATTATCAGGGACGAGTACGAGTCTGTGCTGGTTCCTGAATTGAGTAGGTATCTGGCTGTTATATTTGAGGAAAGATGGAGCGGCGCACAGATAAGAAATTTTGAAGGATACGGCGGTTCTGATTCCTTTTCCACGGATTTAAGCAGTGAATATGACGAGTATTTTGAACTGGCGGCTGCCACCTATGATGTATCTGTTTCTCTTTTAAAAGCCATGGCAAAGGTGGAGTCTGATTTTAACCCGAATGCAGTGTCATATGCCGGGGCGATTGGAATTATGCAACTGATGCCAGCGACGGCAAGAGAGTTGGGAGTGACCGATCCGTATAATCCAAAGCAGAATATTATGGGGGGAGCTAAGTATATATCCTCCCAGCTCAAAGCATTTGCAGTTTATTCAAACGGAATGGAGCTTGCGATAGCAGCTTACAATGCAGGTGGCCGGGCGGTGCGGGACGCTGGCTATCGGATTCCACAAAATGGGGAGACGCCGGCTTATGTGGCAAAAGTAATGGCGCTGTTAGGAACCGGCACTGATGTACCGGTAGGAATTTTATTCAATCCTTCAGATACGGTATCGCTCAATATGATGAAGACAACGATTATGGCAGAATTGGACACGTTTTTCGGCTGGAGCCTAACGGGAATCCGTGAAGAGACAATAACGGAAGGGGAAGGTGAGGAGCAGACAGAGTATACCATAGAAATTGCGCAATACTCCATTCTTTTAAAACTAAACCGTGATTTGTCACCAACCAATACAGGATATGAGTATCGGTATGTTACGAACCGTTCTCTGTTCAGCCTGGTGGTAAAGCTGCTGCAAGCGATACAGGATAGAACACGGTCTATGGAGGATATTTTATTCCAGATGTTTAGCTGGAAGGAATTCATTACGGGTGTAGGTGCTTCCGATGACGGTATCATGGGAGATATTGATATTACAGGTGATGTGATTACATATGACACGGTTTCAGGGTGCGTGACTGAGGTGGTCTATTATAACCAGGGAGAAGAACCATGGGCGAATATGGCATTTGGCAGCAGTACCATAAAATCCGCTGGCTGTGGACCAACTGCCATGGCAATCGTGATTTCCACATTGACAAAGGAGACAGTGACACCCGAAATGACAGCAGATTATGCGATTAAGCAGGGAGAATATGTTGCTGGACAGGGAACCAGCCATTCATTTCCAGCGAATGCCGCCCGACACTGGGGGCTGACTGTGAAACGTGTCGGCAAGGATCGGATGTCGGAAGTGGTTCAGTCATTGAAGCAGGGAAAGCTGGTGGTAGTAATCTGTGCTCCCAATACCATATCGGGAAACAGCGGGCATTATATTGTGCTTACGGGAGTGGATGCCCAGGGATACATAACGATTGCAGATCCGGGGAGCAGAAGCAGGACTGGAAAGGTGTACAGCGTTGACACGATTAAGTCATATGGCAGGAACTTAGGTGACGGCGCTTTCTGGATTATTGGGATGTAGAGGAGGTGCGGTTGGAGTGAAAAGCTGGATTATGAAGATATTGGCTGTCCTTCTGCTGATACTTTTCATACAAGATTCTGTATATGGTGCACAGGAAGGAACAAAGAATCAGGATATACCGGTTATTGTGAAATGGGGGGAAGGACATGGATTTGGGGAGGACGGCAGGATGATTTGTGATGGCTGGTCCTTTGATTCGGAGAACGGCTGTTATGTGAGATTTAAGAATGGCGGCGTGCTGGTAAAAGCAGATTGTATCCTGGATGCGGAGGACTACGGGGATTATTTTACGGATACAGAACAGAAATCCGGAACCCTGGCAGTCCGTGGTGATGTAATCCGGTATTTCTCAGGAAGTATTGATGTGGTATTGGAAAACACAGAAACTCATGCAGAAGAAATATGTAATCTGAATCCTGAGAATAAATACCGTGTAAATCTGCCGGTGCCGGAAGGGTGTTATCAGATTAAGGCGGCTGAAGCTGTCTGGAATGAGAATTACTACGAGGTAAGTTTTAGCGAGGGATACCAAGTGGTGAAGGAGGGCAGTACCTGTCTGTTTGAACTGCACGTTTTAGCGGAGTGTGCGGGAGAAGAAGATGGGGATACCTGGATACAGGTGAATGAGGATCTGGCTAAGGCTCATAAGCCAAAGACTTCCGTCAATATTTCAGAGGAAGCCGGTAACAGTGAAATGATAGAGGATAAGCCGGTCCGGTGGACAGAGGTCTATGTGATATTTATTATTTTTGCAGCAGCGTATGGTATTTACCGGTTTTGGACCGGTGGTAGACAGCGATGAGCAGGAAAGAGGTGATTTGGTAAGTTGTCAGAACAGAGAGAGAGAATTGATATGTATTTTATTCCGCCCAATTTTGCAGAGGAGGGGACAGTATTATCCGGAAGATTACGGACCAGGAATGTGGTTGAGACAGCAATCTTGGTATTTTTTATGTTAAAACCACTGACGATGCTGGAAACAACTTTAAAGGTCAAAATTTATATTGGTGTGGCTGCTATTCTGCCAGTTATGATTATTTCTCTGATTGGGATACAGGGTGAGAGTCTGACTGCGTTTTTAATGGGTTTCCTGCGGTATGTCAAGCGGCGGAGGGTACTGAAACCACCGGATGCCGGGTATCGGCTGGAACGAAACCGGAAATTGCAAAAGCTTACCAGAAATAGGGAGCGCAAGGAAAGGAGACAGAGGAAAGGAGATGGCGGAAAAAAGGACAATGAAAAAGAGCCGGAATCAGATGGCATGTCAGTTAAAGCTGATAAAAAGAGAGTATCGACAAGAAAGAAGAGAAAGCGCACATAGCCGGAGGGAATCTGGGGCGGAAGAGAAAAAGATAGAGGTTGTAAAGCAGCACAGCAGGTCTTTCCGGCCGGAAGGGCCGGTTGATATCGGGCCGATATCGAGAACACTGGCAGTCGGATGTCTTCCGATTACGGGAATCACAGATGGAATTATCCATACGAGCGATGGAAGGCATGTTAAGATTGTGGAGATTATGCCAGTCAATTTTCTGCTCAGGAGTCCGATGGAACAGAGGAATATTATTTACTCTTTTATCGGGTACTTGAAGATTGCGCCTGTTAAGCTGCAAATTAAAGCGTTGTCAAAGAAGGCGGATATATCGAAATTCCTCGAAAACATCCGGAAGGATATTGAAAAGGAACCGGATGAGCGCTGCCGACTCTTGCAGGAGGATTATGCGTCTCTGCTCCGGTCCGTAGGCTCCCGCGAGGCAATCTCCCGCAGGTTCTTTCTGATATTTGAGTATGAGACTTACCGGAGTACCCGCAATCAGAGTGAGAATGATATTGTGGCTGTACTGAATACCACCGTACAGACTGCCAAGAAATATCTAGCTCAATGCGGCAATGAGGTGCTGATACCGGAACATGGCACAGAGGCGTGCGTAGAGGTGCTCTACCACATTCTAAACCGGAGGACCAGTACAGTAAAAACATTGGGACAGCATATGAATGAGGTTGTAAGCTGGTATATTCAGGAAAACGGGGAGGAAAGTGTGGAAAATATACCGATTACAGAATTTTTTGCGCCGGAATCCATTGATTTTAAACATGGAAATTATATCGTTATAGACGGCGTCTACCATACTTATCTGTTTATTCCCTCGACCGGATACAGAAGCCATGTCCCAGCTGGCTGGCTGTCCCTTCTGGTGAATGCCGGCGCAGGGATAGATATTGATGTCTTTCTGAATAAACAGGATAGGGCAAAGAGCGTGGAGCGGATTGGACGGCGAATCAGGCTGAACAGTTCTAAAATCAAGGAGGTGTCAGATACCAACAGTGACTACGATGATCTGGCGGGATCCATTCAGGCAGGATATTATCTTAAAAACGGGCTGGGAAGCAGTGAAGATTTGTATTATATGAGTATTCTGATTACTGTGACCGGATACAGTGCCGATGAGGTAGAGTGGCGGGCCAGGGAGATGAAAAAGCTTTTAAATTCCCAGGATATTGATACGATGTCCTGTCTGTTTAAAGCGGAAGATGCCTTTCAGTCCGCTCTTCCGCTTCTGAATCTGGATAAGAACCTATATCAGAGATCGAAGCGGAATCTGCTGACCAGCGGCGTGGCAAGCTGCTATCCGTTTACCAGCTATGAGATGTCGGACCGGGATGGAATTTTGATGGGAGTTAATAAGGCAAACAGCTCTCTGGTGATTGTGGACATCTTTAATTCGGAGATATATAAGAACGCCAATATTGCCATAATAGGAACCACTGGGGCGGGAAAGACTTTTACATTGCAGCTCATGGCATTGCGAATGAGGAGAAAGGGGATACAGGTTTTTATTATTGCACCAGACAAGGGACATGAGTTTGCGCGGGCCTGTGAAAATATCGGAGGCGCTTTTATTCAGATTTCGCCTGCATCCTCAAATTGTATCAATGTGATGGAGATACGGAAAGCAGATAAGGCTGCCAGCGATATTCTGGACGGACCGCTTATCCAGCATTCCGAGCTTGCCTCTAAAATCCAGGATCTGCACATATTTTTTTCGCTGCTGATTCCGGACATGAGCCATGAAGAGAAACAGCTTTTGGACGAGGCTCTGATAATCACGTATAACAAAAAAGGAATTACCCATGAAAACCAAAGTCTGATTGATCCGGAACGGCCGGATTGTTATAAGACAATGCCTATTCTCGGTGATGTGTATGAGGTTCTGATGGAGAAACCGGAGACAAAGCGGCTGGCCAACATTTTAAACCGTATGGTACATGGTTCTGCTTCCAGTTTTAATCAGCAGACCAATGTGGATTTATCCAATAAATATGTGGTGCTGGATATTTCGGAGCTTTCCGGCGATTTCTTAACGGTCGGCATGTTTGTGGCACTTGATTTTGTATGGTCCAAGGCAAAGGAGGATCGGACTATAGAAAAGGCCATTTACATCGATGAGGTATGGAAGCTGATTGGAGCTGCGTCCAATGAACTGGCGGCTGAATATGTGCTGGAGATTTTTAAGGTGATCAGAGGTTACGGGGGATCAGGAGTATGCGCAACTCAGGATTTGACAGATTTCTTCGCTCTGAAAGACGGGAAATATGGAAGAGGGATTATCAATAATGCAAAGACAAAGATTATCTTGAATATGGAGAATAATGAAGCAGAGCAGATTAAGGAGGTATTGCATTTGTCAGAGGCAGAGATGATGTCCATTGTGCGCTTTGAACGTGGAAACGGTATGATTTCCACTAATAACAATAATCTGATCGTTGAGTTTCGCGCAAGCCAGTTGGAGAAGGACTTAATTACCACGGACCGGAAAGATTTAAAAGAACTTCGGCAGAGGCTGGAGCGATATGGGAAGGGGGCGCTGGGAAAGCGTTTTGCATAAGTATATAAGACGCAGATAATACGTATAAACAAAGGGAATATGCTTAGATACAAGGCTAATACGTCATCAAAACGTAATGGCTTTTTTTACGTCTTTAAGACGTAAAAGACCGGTAAATAACAGGAGGAAACAAGAAGCAAAACTCAACTAAACTGAAACAATTACAGATTAAATAAACAAAACTTCTATTAAAATACAAAACTCTTGTTAAATATTGGAGCGATCGGTCTTAAGGACCCGCTTCACCATAGTTAAGTTAGGTATTGTATTTAATGTTCATTTTTCGGCTTTTTAATTAAGCTAAGTTTTATTTCTATACAGGAGGGCAGAATGGAAGAGGGGATCGTACAGGAAAAAGAGGTATTTGAGTTAATAAAGAAATATAATGTGCTTTTTAAATCGCAGATATATGCTTATTTTGGACGGGAGCGCGCAGTGAGCAGGGCCTTAAAGAGCCTGGCAAAAGACCATCGGATAGAAAACAGCCAGGTCACAAAGATGGTTTATTTAAATGAAATTGCGTATGCGACTAGAGATGAAGGAACGTTGAAGGCATTCTGGGTACTGGTCGGTCTGATGAAAAAGAGAATAATCACAGAGCATTTTCTGGCAGACCGGGATGAGTACCCGGTTCGCATTATTTTTATCAGTGAGGAGGAATTATTTGATATCCTGTATGTCGGTTTGAATGATGTAAAGTTGGTGAACAGCGTATTCCAGCGAAAATGCAGGGATTCCTGCAGCCATATTGTTGCTGTGCCGGATCTGGAAGTGATTGAGAAACTGGACTTACCGGCAATCGGGTATTGTTTGATGAAGGGAGATGAAGAAATCGAATACTATACAAAATCAAGAGAAAGCTGACACCCTGTCCAAGATGGGGCAGCAGCTTGATGATGTGCAGAAAACAGCGGGCAGGCTGGATTTACAGGTTGCGGAAGCCAGAACGCTTTTATCGGTCCGCACGAAAGAGTATATCAATAGCCAGTATGAGAATTTTAATGATCTGATTCTGGAGGCTGCCAGACAGTCAGAACGTTTGACGGAAAAAATGCGCCGTCTGGTGCTGGAGGTAACCTTTGATACCAGGAAGTATGAGGCGTATAAAGAGGATTTGATAGGCCTTCACAGGATAGAGCTGGCTTATCAGGAAGGGATTATGACCATTTCACTCCCTGTTTTGATTCCTCACAGGAAGAGTGATTATACGGATTATATTTATAAGCCGCTCTATTTGGCGTTAAAACGCTGGCAGGAGAAACGGGAGGATAGTAGTGAGGAAGTTCCAGGGTATGAGTGCTGTACCATATGCTTTTTGCATGTCTATGATGTCGCTCTGCCGCTTTCCAGGGTACGGGACCATGATAATCTGGAGGAAAAGCATATTTTGGACGTAGTGGGCAGTTTCTTCTTAAAGGCAGACAGCGGACTTTATTTAAACAGTTATCATACTACTTGTTTGGGGGAAGAGGACCGCACCTATCTGGTGATTATGGAGAATGAAAAATTCCCTGGATGGCTGGGAGAAAACATGAAGAATCAGTCGGCTTGCTCTGGGTAATGTGGTATAGAAAATTAAACCTTATTTTTCGCTACTTTTTCGATAGGGTACGGATTCTGCAAAAGATGCTGTTTTGCAAGGCTGGACGAGGAGGTTTTGAGAGATATTTTACCCAGGGATGGAGTCGGTAGGGTACAGGTTTCGTATCATACGGAATAAACGAGCTGATATGTGAGGTGATGGACATGGGCCAGGAGAGTAAGGCGGACCGTTTGCTGATGCTGATTGGACTGAGCGGAGAAATGCCGGCAGATTGGGCCGCATATGCGGTCGGTTCGTGTTCCTACAGTGCGGCTTTGATAACACGGTTAAAACAGGCCGGGTATATTGGCCTGCGCTGTAAAGATGGATTGAGGGGGTATGTTCTCCGGGCGAAGGGGAAAAGGAAACTGTTGGAGCTGTGGCCGGGAGATTTCGCCATGTTTCTTTGCAGCTCCGTAAAGACAAACCATATCAAAAGCGAGCCGGACAAGCGTTTGCGACTGCACCGGATGAGTGTGGTATGGATATATTTAGCGATATCCGGCGTTAAGATATATCAGAGCAGTAAGCCGGACTTTTTCTCACCTACTCTCCATCGTCTTCCGTCTGAAGCCGGACAGGATCGAAAGGCGACGCTATGGACAGATACGGGGGCATATTATGGGACTTTAGAGTTTAAAAGCAGCATGGCAAAGGAGATTGGCGGTTCCAGGGCCTGCGGGGTACTCTTGACTGCCAAGACGCCATATATTGTATACAACACGATGGACAGTTTGATGAAGTGGGCGAAAAAGACAGAGCGTACCATGCGAAGCCGTATGGAGACTGTTTTTCGGGGAAATGGATACCGTGTCCCGGCAGGAGCGGTGATGTTTGGAAAGAAGATGGAGATGCTTGCACGGCTGGTGGAGAGTACAGGTGGGGTAAAAGGGAACCTGTTTATGTTGGACGATATCTATGAACAGATGTATTTTGTTCCGCTGATTCAGGAGGCCCAGATCCAGATGCGCTTACTTTTGAAACCGGAGGAGGATAGGAGCTTGCGGGAATTTCTGGGTAGCGCATTGTGGAAAGTAAATGAGACGGAGGGGGCTTTAGCGGACGGCGTGGATATGAAGGGCAGCCCGGTGTATTTTTGCTATGATCTGGATATGTGGAGATTAAAGAGAATCAGAGGAAAGCTGGACCGGGATGGGAAGGGAACCATCTACTGTTTTGATTATCAGGAGGAGGTGCTGAGGGAATACATGGGCAGCGAAGCTGTCATAAAGGGGATCGTGAGGGAGAAGGCAATTAGATATCTGGAAGGGAGATAGAAGAACCTGGAAATCGAGAACGGGTTACAGGTTCTTCCAAAGGACAAATCTTTGAAGTTGAAGATTATTTACTGAACAGCGACAAGAACTATGCTATCCGGACGTTAACAAGACAGTTTGTTTATAAAAGAAAAGAGTAGTTTATTGACAGTTTAGACGGTTGGCCTTTGCCAGCCGTTTTTTACCTCAAAACAGAAAGAGGGAAGATATTATGGATCGTGATTTCACAACCGGTAATAAAACCGTGGACCGGATGAGCAGGATTAACATCACAGGTAATATCATACCGGCGGCCTGGTATAAGACCATACGCAAACCAACAGGGAAACCATATCTGAATGCGATTGTGATTCTGTCAGATATTGTGTACTGGTACAGGGCCGCAGAGGTCAGGGACGAAGGCAGTGGTCAGCTCATCGGTTTCCGGAAACGATTTCACTCGGACCTGTTACAGAGAAGCTATCAGCAGTTGGCGGATCAGTTTGGCATATCAAAGCGGGATGCCAGCAATGCGGTTATTGAATTGGAAAAATTGGGAGTAATCAAACGAGTTTTCCGCACCCTGACAATCAATGGGCAGCAGGTTCCAAATGTACTGTTCCTCGAATTGGAGGTGGACGTACTCCTTACGTTGACGTATCCGGTAGAGGAAATCTGGACGGAAGCTGAGACTGATATGGCACAGGAGGGATATCCCACCCAAATAAGTGATACCCCAGAAGTCTGCACAACCTCTCACAGAAAAAAGCTGGACATCTCACCTATTTTTGAGGGAGGTATCACTCAAATAAGTGGGAGGGTACCACCGAAAGAGGGGCAACGTCCATCTGGAACCGGGGATACAAATACAGAGAATACTACAGAAGATTACAACACAGATTATCCCATCTTATCCTATCAGAGGGAGGAGGAGATGCTGAAACAGCGGATTGAATATGAAATTTTGAAACAGGATTATCCGGACGATGAGCGGTTGGATGAGTTTGTCCGCATTACAGTGGAGGTGATGGCTTCCAGTGCTGCAAGTATCCGCGTGAACAAAACAGATATGCCGGCACTCATCGTTAAGAAACAATTCAGAAGGCTGAACATGTTCCACTTCCAGTATATTCTTGACTCTATGGCACAAAATGCGACGAAAGCCCATAATATCCGCGCAGTAATGATAACCACTCTCTATAATGCGGTTAATACGCTGGGAAATTATTATGGAAACCTCGCACGGTATCATGAAATGGGAAGTGGTAGAGGGGAGATGACCGGAACTGGTGTGGGATAAATTTAAAAATATGGACAGGGAAAAAGCAAAGAAAAAGCTGTTTGCCCTGTCCTTTTTGCTGCTTGGCTTCTATGTTGGGGGCCTGTTAAAGCAGATATTTTCCAATAAAGGAACTGTCAGCTTAAATCCATTTCGCTGTCTGTTTCACGGAATATTTTCTATATCGGGCCTAAAATGCTCTTTATTTGCGGTGTTTCTATTTCTCCTGATAGGAGTTGTCATTGTATATCAGAGCAGGAGGGACGGATCCCGTATGGATGAAGAGAGGAAGTTTGAATATTCGGATAAGGGAACCTATGGTACGGCCGGCTATATGACTAGGGAGGAACGGGAGAAGGTTCTGCTTCTTGAGAAAGATGTAAACAAGGTGGAGGGAATTATATTAGGGCTTGATCTCCGGGAAGACTTGGTTATCAGTCTGCCAAAAGACTCCAGACTCAATCGAAATTTTGCCGTGTGTGGCTCACAAGGAAGCATGAAATCCAGGGCTATATCGAGAAATATGATTTTTCAGTGTGTAAAACGTCAAGAAAGCGTATTTGTGACAGATCCAAAATCAGAACTTTATGAAGATATGGCAGTTTATTTGAAGGAAAATGGTTATATTGTCAAGCAGTGGAATCTGATTAATCTCCAAAACTCAGATGCCTGGGATTGTCTGGCTGAAATTGATGACGGAGCCCTGATTGATATTTTTGTTGATGTGGTAATCCGCAACACGACCGACAAATTTGACCATTTTTATGACAATACGGAAATGGATCTTTTAAAAGCCCTCTGTCTGTATGTATTCAATGAGTACCAGGAAGAGGACAGGACATTTCCAGAGGCATACAAGCTGCTTCTTAATCAAAGCCTGGAAGCGATTGATGCAATTTTTGACGGACTTCCGGAAACGCACCCGGCAAAAGGCCCGTACCGCCTCTTCTCAAAGGCGGAAAAGGTGAAAGGGAATGCAATCCTTGGGCTGGGCACCCGGCTCCAAATTATGCAGAATAAGCTGGTGCAGGAGATTACAAGCCATAAAGATATTGACCTTACCCTTCCAGGACAAAAAAAATGTGCTTATTTCTGTATTACATCGGATCAGGATTCCACATTTGATGTTCTGGCCACGTTGTTTGTTTCTTTTTTGTGCATCAAGCTGGTGAGATTTGCAGACCGGCAGCCGGATCGGAAACTGCCGGTGCCAGTATTTTTTATTCTGGATGAATTCCCGAATAGTGTGACACGTTCTACGCCCAAAACGGTAGGAAAAACCGACAAAAGCGTAGCCTAAAGTCACAAATAATTTAATAAATGTGGTTTTAGAGAACTGCATAACTGAAATCTCAAATGAAGGGGTAACGCCCGGAAGGGGATTCACTAATACTCCGAATAGCGTCAGCCGGATACAGACGGCTGGGGTTATAAGCTCGGGGAAGTCGTGCGAAGCACACCCTAACGCTGAAAGGCGAGGAAAGATTCGTAGAGGTACGGGTTGTGTGTGACAGTGCGGGTGGGGTTGTCATATGGTTAGAATGACCAAAATGGCGGTCTGACAAAGTTTCCGAATGTACGGCTCTAAACGAATGGCTTGTAGAAATGCAAGTGTACCAGAGGTACGCAAGTGGGGCAAAGTAAAAGTTGTTAGTATGAAATGCCCTCTGTATTTACAGGATATAGGTATCTTGAGGATTTCCCTTGAAGATAATGCTTGCAGGGCTAAAGGAACGACCTAAGTGGCAACAATCCTAAGTTATGTGGAACGTGGAAAGCAGCCAATACGGGAGCTGACTGTATCAGTGGTAAAGTACCGTAGTTGTATCGAAAAGGAAAGGAACTGAAAGAACCTTTCTACAATAAGTGCATTAGTGGTTGTGAGAGTAGAGGCACAGTACCTGTGAAGCCGTGATAATAAGCGGTGGAGGGATAGCCTCAAGCCGATACTAAGATTTTCCTTCATGTCTATGTAGTAATCACCATAAAGGAGATTTTTATAGCTGTCGTGGTGCGACTAAGAAAAAATCATTCTCCGATAAGGAGCTGGTTACTATGGCAAAACGAATTGTAAACAAAGCAGAACGAAATGCGGAACGGTTAAAGAAACAGGCTACCGTCTATACGAAGATAGCTTGAATGGAAAGACATTTGACAGGCTTATGCCGCTGATAGTGTCAGAGCAGAATATCATACTTGCATATCGTAACATCTACAAAAATGGAGGGAGTAAAACTCCCGTACAGATGGGAAAACAATTGTAGAAATACAGGCGTTGCCTATCGAAGCAGTCATAAAAACCATCAGAAACAAGTTGAACTACTATCAGCCGAAAAAAGTCAGACGAGTAGAAATTCCAAAAGATAACGGAAAGACCAGACCATTGGGATTCCGAGCATCTGGGACAGACTGATACAGCAATGTATCTTACAGATACTGGAGCCGCTTTGTGAAGCAAAATTCCATGAGCGGAACAACGGTTTCAGACCATACAGGTCAACTACAATATTCTGACAGTTTCAGATATGGTATGCGAGCATATAAAACCCTGCAAGGGAGAGCGAAACGACACATACAGGAATCTGATTATCCTGTCAAAAGAAGTGTCGGAACTGGTAGGTGCAACGAAATCCACAATAATAAGGAAGTTGCTTGCAGACCTACCATTGACCGAAGAAATGCAAAACAAAATAAATAAGCTCCGTGAACACAGGGAGCTGGAAGAAATACAATTCGAAGACTATATAGGCACTAAAAAGTAATCTTAGTCGGTGGAACGCCGTGTGATGGGAAACTATCATGCACGGTGTGGAGCGGGGCGAAAGCCCGAGGTGTTTGCACCAGAGGCTTACCTATCGCTATTTGGAGTGGTGCCGGATTTTAAGAAAAAATTAGCAACGGCGAGAAGCCGCCAGATGGGAATGTGTATTTTGTTCCAAAATATTCCTCAGCTTCAGAATCGGTACCCGGACGGACAGTGGGAGGAAATTTTAGGAGGGTGCGATATGTCCCTTTTCCTGGGCTGTAACGATATGACCACAGCCACCTATTTTAGTGACCGGTCCGGAGAAATTACAGTGGGAGTATCTTCCGTGAGGAAAAATTATCAAACCATGCGGGTATCTGATTATGTGCCGGATTATTCCGAGTCATCTTCTGTTGGAAAAAGAATGCTTCTTCTCCCAGATGAAGTCCTTAGATTTCCGTTAGATCAGGCGTTGTTGATTGTCCGTGGACAGAAAGTATTAAGAACCAGGAAGTTTGATTATACCAGGCATCCGCAGTCAAAAAAGTTGAAGCCGGAGAAAACAGATATTCATGTTCCGGAGTGGAGCTCGGAAAAAGAAAAGCATGAGAGACAGGAGGAGGCGCAGAGGATTAAGCCGGAGATTTCGGCAACCGGAGATTTCAGGCCGGAGGAAGAACCTTTGTCTTTTTCTTTTCATAGAAAGAATCAATCGCAAGGAGGAAGGAACCACGAGCAAAGGAGCTATGACAGGAAGGCTTCTTCAGGGGAGGAAGAACACGGTAAGATAGAGAAGGTGGAGGATTTATTTCACTAAAGTTTATGGAAAGGAGAGTTCTATGCAGGGACTGATGATGTATGAACACCCTTTGATCCGTCTGATTTTTACAGGAATGATGAAGGATGAATTTGGAATTGAAATTGATTATACAGACGGGAGCGCAGTACTTCGTGCGGTAAATGCGCTTGTTGCATATGATAGTGTGGAAGCATTTTTAACGGATACCGGCTGGAGGAAAGATAATCCGGAACTGTGTAGTGAAAAATATTTAACAAGAAACCGTATATGCCGGTGGGTGGAGGGGGAATTCTGTTATTTTTCCAGGATTGTATGGGAAGATTCCGAAGGTATTTTGCCATAATCGGAGGCAGAATTGCTATATTGAAAAATGAGACAGAATTGCGACTTTATTGCGTCTCCTATAATATTGACACCGGATTCTATCTATTTTATAATGATATCATGAAAGTTTTATACTTACAGGAAAGAAGCAGCTTCTGAATTGGGAAGCTGCTTTTTAATGTTTTCATGTTTAGAGCAGGGGAAAATCTCTCTGATTCTATAAATAAAACGAGGAAAGGATGGTTTTGGCGTGTTAAATCAAAAAGAGGAAGAGGTGAGAGAATCGAAAGAAATTGAAAAAATGATGCAACAAGCCGGCAATATGGGGATACTGACCATTGATACGGATGGGCAGCCCAGACCTTTGCGAGAGCAGGAAGATGT
The DNA here is from genome assembly GCA_031270005.1 of Hungatella sp. Lineage (GTDB taxonomy): Bacteria > Bacillota > Clostridia > Lachnospirales > Lachnospiraceae > Lacrimispora. The sequence continues at coordinate 50,747 of JAISYJ010000142.1, forward strand.
AAACTGGCACGAGCTGATCAATGCATTTCGTACCAGGAAAATTCTGTCCGGTATGCTGGGAGGCATTGAGAAGCTGGAGAGCGGCTGGACGGTGTCTGTCATTCAGTACAAAGGATATCGTGTCATCATTCCGATGGAAGAGATGATGATTAACCTGGAGGGAGACGGCAGAGAAAACGCAGATACGCTCAACCGACAGACAAGGCTGGCAAATAACATGCTGGGCGCGGAGATTGACTTTATCGTAAGGGATATGGACCAGAAGACACGGAGTATCGTTGCCTCCAGAAAAGAAGCCATGCTTAGAAAACGGCAGCTTTTTTACTTTACAGAAGGCTCTGACGGTTATCCTATGATGCGTTCTGGCAGAATTGTGGAGGCCAGAGTGATTGCGGTGGCACCAAAGGCGGTCCGGCTGGAGGTATTCGGCGTGGAATGCTCCCTAAAAGCCAGGGATATGGCTTGGGAGTGGATGGTGGATGCCAACGATAAATTTGCCAATGGGGACATTGTCTTGGTAAAAGTTTTAAAAACGGCTGTAGAATCGCCAGAAAACATAGAGATTGAGGTGAGTGCGAAGGAGGCGCAGTTTAATACGAGCCGGGAAAATCTCATGCGGCTCCACAAACAGGGAAAATATGTGGGAAAGATTACCGATGTCTATAAGGGAACCTACTTCATTCATCTGAATAATGGGGTGAATGCAGTCGCTCATTCCTGTAATACGGCAAGTATTCCGGGACGTAAAGATGAAATCGGTTTTCTTGTCACCAGGATTAATGATGAAACCCAGGTGGCAGAGGGAATCATCACCAGAGTCATCAAGAGATCTATGTAAGTGAACAGGCCGGTATCCGGCGTTAAGCGGCAGGCAGAGGAAGCCTGCTTTTTCTATATCAAAATACAGGTGCGGGAGGCACCGGAAAAGGAGAGATACGTATGTCAGAAGTATTAACAGGAACAACCAAGTGGTTTGATGCAAAGAGAGGATTTGGATTTATCACCGATGAGGAAGGGATTGATTATTATGTCCATTTCTCCGAGCTCCAGATGGACGGGTTCAAAAAACTGAAAGCAGGACAGAAGGTGAGCTTTGAGGCAAGAGAAGACGAAAACCACCGCAGTATTGCAACGTGTGTAAATGTGGGGGAGTAGGCGAGAAATGAGGGAGAGAAACTTGAAGGCGGCGGGATTTATAGCCGTCTTTCTTCTTATGGGTGCCTTCCCTTCGTTTGCAGACATGTTAAAAAAGCCTGGAGAGGATATGACGCAGGACCGGCTCTGGTATACCGGAGATGTTCAGGAGCGGACGATTGTGGGAGTTACCTATACCTTCTGCTGTATTGATCCGGATTATATGGATGCTGCCAAAAAGCGAGGGCCTTATTTTTATGTGATGAAATAATTGGAGGAGACCTGACTGCTTATGATTCTGGGAATAACAACTGGGACAGCTCTGGATTGCGGGATTGGCTGAACCAAAATATGGAGAATACGGAAAATATTGCGGATACAGCAACAACGGTACGATCGGCATTTATCTACATCCCGCACTTCCAAACATCTCCAAAAACTCGTCCGCAACATCTATCATCAATTCCAATCGAGTACTTCCACACATAAATACTGCTTTAAAAAAGATTCTAACAGGATTGGGGAGGTTAAGGCAGATACGTCAGAAATGAAGCCAAGGGTATCCAATACGGATGAAAATGTGAAGAAAATAAGGGATGAAGTGATTGAAAAGCTGGTTCCAGGAATGAAAACTACAGATCAAGTAGGAAATAACTTGCTTGATCATGTAGGAAAACTTGTTACAGAGCTTGAGTTTCAAAAAAGGCTTAGAAGTGAATTGAGTGCTACCTTGACCACACCTGACTATCTACTGGAAGGAATAAACAGTATCTATCAAGAAAATGCTGTGTTAATTCAAGCTATTAGGATGAAGGAAGAACAAATTAGAGATCTATCAAGGAGAAACAGGGAATTAGGTAATCAATTAGATTCCGCTCGGAAAAGGATTAGAGAATTGGAGCCTAAATGTGACCAATAAATGGAACGTTAATCATAAAGACATGTAAGAACTATTGGCATTTGTATTTTGCTGATAGTTCTTTTTTTGTAATTTATAACAGGAGCTGGTGGCGGCAGATCGGGACTGTGACTTTGGCAGGAACTAATGCTGTACTCACCATGTAGAAGATTGCCCATAGTACCGGATCGCAAGAAAAACGGTATTGTCTGCGAAATGGGAGACAGTACCTACAAAAATATATCGTTGGTCTAAATGATGATTCCATGTACGTGATTGAAGATATTGGAGGCACAAAGGTAAATAAATACAAATATGAACTTCAGCTATATTGCATTATTGTGCAATGAACGAAGATGGTCAAAGTGGAGATTAAAAATATCTGAGAAGGCCAATTAGAGAAGATCAGGAAAAGGGAGGGCAATTTATGTCGGTTTTATTTCCACCAGAGATCGCAATAGTTATTGGTATTATCTTATTTATTGCCCTCTGTATCATATGCGTATGTTATCTAATTAGACAGTATAAAAAACCTTACAATAAAGTTTTCTTTTTGTTTATTATGGTGTTTCATATTTTTGGTCTTATGTACATTATGGCAGAAATTATTATGCAGGCCTGGAATGGAAATTGGGTATGACACTGTAGTAGCCACTTTGACCATTGTAAAGAAAAATGCGTTAGACAGTTAGTGGTTCGCAAAGGGAGGAACATATGGGAGTCATTATTGTTATTGGAATAGTATTGTTAGGCTATATTTTTGTCCTTGGCTGTACACTTGCGGTCAATCCTAAGCAGAAGGAATTGGAGGATAAAGAGCAGATGGAATGGCTTAAGAAATACCAGGAAACCAAGAAGTAAAATCATTCGTTCGGATTTAGGGTACATTGACAATTAAATATTGAAAAGCCAAAAAAGTTTTACATATGGACAATAGAAAGTATATATTTAGCAATGGACGGAACTCAGTTCCGTTCATGTGGATGAAAAGGAGTATCAATGAAGGAAGATGGTATTTTTCCCGTAGGCACTATAGCAGTTTTGTTTATGCTGTCCAATTGCTTTGTGTCGCCACTCTTTGGAGAATATAAACTACAATTTTAAGGAGAGAGGTAAATGAAAAAATATAAAGGGAATAAAAAGTATGATGATATATGTAGGCTAATGAAAGATAAGGGGATGCGAGTTGATACCAGAGAATTTGATAAAGGAGACTTTGTAAACTTCAAGGGAGTATGGCAGACAAGGTATCGGCTAATGTGTCGCAGGAGGCTGATAACTTTAACGTAATCAGAAGGTTGACGGTTTTGAATGCGAGGACTGATAAGCCTATGTTTGAGCTGGTGGGAGCATTCTCATTCACACTTGAAAGCAAGCGCATCATAGCAGTCGTAGAAACAGGGCCAAATGAATATAAAAAGCATTCCGTTGGGTTGAATGATTGGACGTTGTGGGTGATTGAAGACGTAAGCGGCGCCAATGTTGACAAATACCGATATGAGGTAAATTTCCTGCCTGAAATGATTGTCCCGGTTACATTTACCAACGAGGATTAATTAGTATTTTCCGAAAAAGTGAATTTTAGTAACGATAAAGGTATTAAACATATTTTGAAAAATGAAAGGAAGAAAAAGATGAATAGTTTTGTATGTTTTACTCCTAAAGACTTCGCAATTAAGATAGATGACAATACTTTGGAATTTGCTAGCCCTGTTGCAGATTCACAAGGCAGGAGAAGATCTGCGCAGATAAAAGTCCTCACAGATTGTACTTTATTAAAGGATAATAAAGAACGGTACTCTGCCGATGAAAGATCAGTGACTTGGTCCGATGATATAGATGACTTTGTAATTGAAAAACTTGGTAATAAACCAAACTTGTCAGAACAATTGTTGACTACGCTTGAGGTAAGTACTATTCTTGGTGTTTCTAAAAGTCAGATATGCAATTACGTAAAACAAGGAAAATTAAAACCAGTCATAAGTAACTCAGGGGGTAACTGGTATTTAAAAAATGATATTATCATTCATTTTAATGAAAAAATCCAGAAGTTGCAGCTTACGTTAGATAGAATATCAGAATACAAAGAATAGTTAGGGCTGAAATTTTATTTTAAAACTGTAAATTTGACGGATTACTGAACATTGGAAACTTAATATTGATAGTTGGAAGGAAATCCTTTAAAATAGTTTTTATTATAAATAGCACTGAGGGGAAAATAGATGACTGTTGAAGAAAAAATGAAACTAGCTATTCGAATAGGTGAAATAGCCTTGAAAAATGGTGAACTGCCCGTTGGGGCGGTGATTTTTAAAGGTAATGAAATTGTAGGAAAAGCATATTCTTCTGGAGAAAGTAGTAAGATTTATCTTAGACATGCAGAGATGAAAGTTTTATGGGAAGTGGATGAAAAAGGTTACCCGGTTAAGGAAAGAAAAAAGATGCAGCTTTTTGTTACGTTGGAGCCGTGTATGATGTGTTTAGGTGCAGCAATGGGATTCTTTATAGGAGAAGTATATTATGCGTTAGAATCACCTGTTGATGGAGCCATATCTTTATTAAATGACAGATGGAGAACGAGCAATGAGGTATTGCAATCATACACGCTTCCAAAATGTTATGGTGGTATTTTACGTGAAGAAGGCAAGAATTTACTTAAAAAATACGTTGTAGCTAAAAAGGAAGGAGCATTAGTTGACTTTTGCAATACGTTATTAAATTTATAGGTTTTAGCTGAAACTCTACAAACCAATTATCAATATAAGGTAGTTGGTTTTTTATTGCCAAAAAATCAGGAAAACTGATATTTATAATTATAAATTTCTGGCTGTTTTTCGCTCTTTCTGTGGTAGCTGGCTTTATGGCCTATCATAAAAGAGACTTGCCAATAATAATTCTTCCTGTTACAATTTTCTTATTAGGAGAGTGTGCAGCACTTTTGGGAAAACAGGGAAAAAAATCAATGATTCAGATTGATTTTTCAAATGGAGCAGCGGAAGCTTTGGTTGGTGGAATACTTGGTATTTTAGCAACGCTCATTATGACGCTTTGGAAGACTTGGAAAGACTCAAAGACTATTGATAGTGTAAAGGAGTATGCCGGGGATATAAAAACAGAGGTAAAGGAGAAAACCAAAGCTGTACAAAAAAATAGGGAGCATGGTAATAGCAAAATCGATTCTTATCCAGATGTAAGAAAATTTTTATATTCGATTGAGGGAATATATGGTAAAATAAAAATGGTAGTTAGTCTGCCGGGTGGTTTCCCCTAAGGGATTAGTTGCTGAGACATAATAATTATACAAACATTCTCATAACATATCAAAATGATTAGAATTATTATTGAAAAATTGGGAAATGCATATTAAAATAGATGTATGAATAATTTAGTGTCAATAAGCAAGGCGGCTAAAATACTTGGAGTGTCTGAAATCACGTTGCGCCGATGGGACGAGGAAGGGAGACTCGTTGCAATGAAAACGGAGGGCGGACACAGGTGTTACGATTTAGCTAAAATCAGACCAGAAACAGTTCATAAGTTTGATTTTGCGGACAATCGCAAAACAATCGCATATGCGAGAGTGTCGAGTCACGACCAGAAAAATGACTTGGAACGTCAAAAACAGGTATTAGAATTGTTTTGCTCAAAAAACGGCTGGACTTTCGATATAATATCAGACTTTGGCTCGGGTATGAATTATCATAAGAAAGGGCTTAAAAGCTGCTAAACGCTATTATTGACGATAATGTGGGGTGGTTAGTTCTTACTCATAAAGACAGACTTCTACACTTTGGAGCATAATTGGTATTTGCAGTCTGCGAGGTAAAAGGCGTGGAAGTAGTCATCATAAACAAAGGAGACGACACCACATTTGAGGAAGATTTAGCTACTGACGTATTAGAAATTATCACTGTATTTTCTGCACGTCTATATGGTTTGAGAAGCAAGAAAAACAAGAAATTGCTTGACAGTGTGGCTAAAGCGGTTGAGGAGGTAACGAATGATACGAGCACATAAAATCCGACTTGAACCTAATAACTTACAAGCGACATACTTTGCTAAAGCGTGCGGTACAGCGAGATTTGCGTATAACTGGGCGTTGGCAAAGGCGAAGGAGCAATATGAGCAGGACAACACTTCTAAATTCAATGAAGCCGCATTGCGTAAAGAATTGAACGCTGTAAAATGCGAACAATTTCCGTGGATGCTCGAAGTAACGAAGTGTGCGGCTCAGTTGGCGATTAAAGACGGACTTGCCAAAGCTTTTAGAAATTTCTTTGCCAAAAGAGCAGGATTTCCTAAATTTCATAAGAAAGGCATTAACGATAGCTTTTCTTTGTCGAATGACCAGTTGAAAATCAAGGATAAATCCGTAAAAATCCCTAATCTTGGGTGGGTCAGGTTGTCAGAACAATTAAGATTTGACGGAAGAATACTTGGTGCACAATCAGCCGCACTGCCGATAAGTGGTACATAGCTATTCAAGTTGAAATGCCTGATGCTACAACCTCTATGAGCAAGAACCAAACTGTAGGTGTTGATTTAGGTGTTAAAACTTTGGCTACATTATCTGATGGAACAGAGATTATAGGCTCAAAAGCAAGTAGACAGTGTGAAAAGAAATTAAGACGGCTTAATCAATCTTTATCCCGTAAAGTTGGTGCAAAGAAAAATGAAAAGAAGTCGGCTAACTTCATAAAGACGAAAAAGCAAATTTCACGGCTTTATGCTCGAATGGCAAACATTCGCTCTGATGAAACGCACAAACTTACGACAATGCTCATACAGAATTACGGAGTAATCGGCATTGAGGACTTGAATGTCAAAGGTATGATGAGCAATCACAAACTTGCTCGTTCAGTTGCTGATATGAGCTTCTTTGAGTTCAGGCGTCAGTTGGAATACAAAGCCGAAACAGCGGGAGTAAAAATTGTCGTAGCTGATATGGTTTCCGTCAAGTAAGACTTGCAATGTCTGTGGTGCAAAAGCAGACGAAATGCCGTTGAACGTAAGAGAATGGACTTGTGAGCACTGTGATTCGCAACACAACAGAGATGTAAATGCGGCTATCAATTTGAAAAACTATACGTTAGCAAACGCATAAAAGCTATACAACGCCGTGAGTTACACGGTGTCAGCCTGTGGAGAGTTCTTGGGTTGCCTACTCTAAGAAGCAGGAATAGAACATTAGATTTAATTAAGTTTGATTAAATTTAAGTAAGTTTCAAATAATGGTGAACGTCATTAGCACATATGAGATCTTAAGTATAATACTTAGTTCAATAACATTAGCATATAATGTTATCAAAGATATATGTAAGAAAAATGATACAAATGACACAAAAAAACAACCACCTAGCCGACCAAAGCAAATGGTTGTTTTTTATAAATAATTAATACTATGGTGAAGCCACTCCGTGGAGCTAACTACCTTTTGTGTCATTATTATATCACGTAGAGATTTGAAAGTCAAATACGGTTGGAAAATATAGTACTAAGTAAAAATAGCCTGCAAATAAAAAGTCAATAGGAAATTGATAATTTTCTAGATTAAATTTATCTTGATTTTTGGATATGAAAAATAGACCACCGTTATCCGCTGGCCTGGAAAGATATGG
>JAISYJ010000143.1:0-4710 GCA_031270005.1 Hungatella sp.
ACACTCGCCAGATTGATGATTTCAATATCAATTACTTTTTGAGGTATCCATTTTTCCGGATGCTTGTTTTGGTGCGCCAAAATGAGGATTATCCCAATATTTTTTTCACGTTAATTTATATGCCTTACAAAGAATGGACAACCAAGGAGGCAGGTTACTGACAGCTGACGCTGCGTCCGGACTACCGACCGGAACTGTGTTTTTATCTTTGCATTGTATATTTTAACACGTATGGCCTGGCTTTGGAACCTGATTTTTTATCAGCTTTTTTATCAGCTTCACTGCTTCATACCAGAATACTGCGAAAGCAGCAATGCCTATAGCAGTGAAAAGCATGGGAGCAGACAGGGGTGCCAGTTTTAAAAATGCATTTAATGGAGAATACAGGCTGATCCCAACCATTAAAAATGTACCAAAGTTTGCCGCCCACATCACCTTGTCTCCTGCAAGACGTTTTATGGACTGGACTGCAAAATCATGGTCAGAGCTGTTTACCTGTACCAGGAACAAATTGGAAAGCATGATAATGGTAAGCCCCATTGCACGGGCTGCAGGTGCATTTACTTCATTGCCGCCAAGTATCGTATAATAGGTGCAAAATGAAACGGCGAATATGACCAGTCCCTGCAGGATACTTTTGAAAAGAAGGGCCGGAGTAAGCAGCTTTTCTTTCGGATCACGGGGCCTGCGCTCCATAATATCCGTTTCAGCCGGCTGCCTTTCCAGTACAATGGAGCAGGTCGGATCAATCAACAGCTCAAGCAGCACAACATGCAGCGGCAGCAGCAAAAGTGCAGTGGGCGCGATTCCAAGCATGGGGGCAAGCAAGGATGCAAATGCAATGGGGATGTGGATGGTAAATACATAGCCGACCGCTTTTCGGATGTTGTCATAGATGCGTCTGCCATCCTTCACAGTCTCCACAATGGTTGTAAAGTTATCATCCATCAAAATCAGGCCCGCGGCTTCACGGGAAACCTCGCTGCCCCGCTTGCCCATGGCAATGCCAATATCGGCGTACTTCAGTGCGGGGGCATCATTCACCCCATCCCCTGTCATGGCAACGATTTCGCCGTTTTCCTTAAATGCCTTAACAATCCGCATTTTGTGTTCCGGCACGACACGGGAGAAAATCGAAACATCCTTTACCTTGTCACGAAGCGCCTCATCACTCATTTCATTTAGCATATCACCGGTAATAATATGGCCGCTGTCAGGCATATTGATTTTTTTTGCAATGGAAGAAGCGGTAATGCCATTGTCGCCTGTTATCATCACCACACGGATACCGGCCCTGGTGCAGACGGCTATATCGGCTTTTACACCTTCCCTTGGAGGATCGGCAAGCCCGATTAAGCCGCAGAGTATCAGGGAGCATCCGGTGATTTCAGCCGGTATTTCTGCTTCACATTGGAGTTTTGCGGCAGCGACTGCAATGACTCGAAGGCCTTCCATGGACATTTCCATGATTTTGTGTTCAACGATTTTTCTTTCTTCATCACTGAGATTGCAGATGGTCAGAATCCGCTCAGGAGAGCCTTTTGCTGCAATGACCAGCTCTTCGTTTCTGCGCCAGACATGCCCCATCATTTTCTGCTCGTTGGTAAAGGTGTATTCGCCCACCAGTTCCCCGCTGAAAAGATGATCCCTGGTGATGCCAAGTTTGCTGCAGTGGGAAAGCATGGCTTTTTCCATGGGGTCATAAGCGTCTGTTTCACAGCCAAGTCCCATGGTTTCACATAAGGCATGATCATCGCCATCCAGTGTCCATACATCCTGCACTGTCATTTGATTCATGGTAATGGTTCCGGTTTTATCAACGCAAAGTACCGATACCGCGCCCAATGTTTCCACAGAGGGCAGCTTACGCACCAAAGACTGTTTTTTTGCGAGGCGCCATGCACCCATAGAAAGAAAAACTATGAGAATAACCGGAAATTCTTCGGGTATCATGGCCATGGCAAGGGTAATGCCGGAAAGTATACTTTCAATCAGCCGGTCGTGAAAGTCATAATACGGAATATTGAACCACGTGAATATTCCCACAAGGATAAACAGCACTGCAGCAATGCCGGCACAAAGCTTAATAAGGCTGCGGGTCTGCTTTTGCAGAGGGGTATCCTCATCCGGCGCCGCGGCCACATTTGCCCCGATTTTACCGTATTCCGTGGCAGCGCCGATCTTATCAACACAAACGGTTGCCGTCCCCTGGGTGACCAGGGTGCCTGCGTAGCAATAGTCCCTTCGCCAGTATTCGTCCGCCGGGCCGGCGTTTTCTGCAGGCAATTTCCAGACGCACTCTGCTTCGCCGGTGAGAGAGGATTCATCGACACATAAGTCGTTACACTTTACTATGATACCGTCTGCAGGAATTTTGATGCCCTCACAGATCATCATCAGGTCGCCGGGTACAAGGTTAACACTGGCAATGATCTGTTCCTTATTGTCGCGGATCACTGTCACATGAGGGGCTGACAGATCCTTCAGCGCTTTAAGCGTTTTGTCGGTTTTCCATTCCTGTATGACATCAATGCTGATCATGCCCCCTACAAAAATGAGCATGACGGCACCGTCTCTTGGCTCACCCAGAATGAAATAGATAATTGCAGCAACAATCAGCAGCAAAAACATTGGCTCACAGATAATGTGAACAACCTTTCGAAAAAAGCTCTCCTTTTTCTGGGGTGTCAGTTCGTTCCTGCCGTAATGCTCCTGCAATTCTTTTGCTTCGGCAGATGTTAAACCTGCCATGTGACCTTTGTTGTTTGTCATAAAAGTTACCTCCGTTTCAGCCTTTCGGCATTCGTTTGATAGCTCTATGGCACTTCATTTTCGGGGTCTATGTTCCATTTTGGTATGAAAAAACACACCTATGGAACATATTATGAAAACAAAAAATGTTTTCATAATCGGATGGACGGCGCGAAAAGTTACGCCTTTTTATGAGAAGACTGCCTCTCATAAACCATACTACTGTCCCACAGATGTGCAATAATTGCAATCTGTTGCCGCATAGTAAGCGGCCCGGCCCCATGACCTTTGTAAAAAGGTTCATCGCCTGCTCAGTTTGTACCGTTGATCTCGCATCCATAGTTGGATGTAATGCAGTGCAAAGAGATTACAGGATATTATATGCACTTCTTTTTCGTTTGTCAACCAAGACGGGGTTTTTTTGATGGAGTTATGTTTTTTGTAAGATTATAAGAATTAGGCTGATTTGTCAAAGGATAAACAAAAAAAGTATTTATGCGGGAATTTGTCAGATATACAAAGCTGGCAAGAGGGATTCCTGGAGCCGCTTACTCAAGCTGACCGGGTTTGTGTTAATCGTAATAAGCTGTGTAGAAAATTGCCTTGGCTTATCCTGGAACTGCATAATGCTGCAACACTTGGAAATTGGCAATATAGCACTAAAAATCATATTAAAAAGATAAAATAGATAGTGATAATGATGATAATATTTATAAAAATATGAAATTAAATAGAAAAAATAATATAATAATCAAGAAAAAAAACAGAAAAATGTTGACTTTTAAAATTCGGCATGTTAGTATTTATCCATCAGTTAGGGGTTGGTCACAGATAGAATGTAAATCCAAATCTAAAAAGTGAACAGATGAAAACTTGTAAATATCAGGAAGCACAGTTGGATCGTGAATATGGCGTGAACATATACGAAACCTGCTTGGTTCCGGGGATTTTTATCCCTGGAATCAGGCGGGTTTTCTTTTTGGGGAGGATCAGGAATATGAAGATTGTCAAATTTTTAAATAATAATGCCGCGCTGGTCTTAGACGGGCAGGAGCGTGAATTGGTTGTCATGGGAAAAGGAATTGCTCATTCAGCCCATAAAAATGAGGAGATATCACGTGAATTGATTGATAAAATATTCATTTTAGACGACCGGTCACAGCTTGCGCAGTATACTCAATTATTTTCGGAAATACCAGATGGGATTTTTGAATTGGCCGGTCGTTTTGTAACGAAAGCCAAAAAGGATTTGAACCGTACCTTGCAGAATTCTCTTGTCATATCCCTTGCAGACCATTTAAACAGTATGGTTGAGCGCGGGAAGCTGGGGGCTTATCTGGAAAACAGAATGCTTTGGGATATCAGGAAAATGTATCAGGATGAGTTCCGGCTAAGCAGGGAGATGGTGGCGGAATTTAATAAACTCTATGATACCTTGTATGATGATCATGAAGCAGCAACCCTTGCCATGCATTTTGTCAATGCGGAATTGGAATCAGGCATGGAAAATGCAGGAAAGATAACAAAGCTCATTGGCGAGATTTTAAATATAGTAAAATATCATTTTTTAATTGATTATGACGAGGAAAGCTATGTTTATTACCGTTTTGTGACCCACTTGCGTTTTCTGGCCCAACGGATCTTCCAGGGTTCACAAGTAAAAGATGCCGATATGAGTGAGATGCTGAAAGGCCAATTAAGCGAGCGCTACGAAGATACGTTTCAGTGTGTGAAAAAGATCAGGGATTTTTTTTGGAACCATTATCATTACTGTTTTACAGAGCAGGAAGGATTATATCTGGCTATCCATATCATTAAGATCCTTGATGATAATATAAAAACAAATTAGCCTGCAAATAAAAAGTCAATAGGAAATTGATAATTTTCTAGATTAAATTTATCTTGATTTTTGGATATGAAAAATAGACCACCGTTATCCGCTGGCCTGGAAAGATATGG
>JAISYJ010000144.1:0-11867 GCA_031270005.1 Hungatella sp.
ACCGCCTTGAGTGCAATGGGAGAGACATGAGAAAGTAACAAACGCAGCAACATGCAGTTTAAAGCGGAATGGCATGCCGTCCCTTCGGGACGGTTATGCTGTTTGGCTGGAATATGCACCTCACTCTTCCTTTAATTTTTCTTCTACTTCGTCATGCCATTTTGGTGGTACTTCTTCCACCGTCATTTTTCCATCTGTAATTCTCATTAAATAAAAAGCCACCATTATTGTGTACCTCCCATCATTCCGACCAGTTCTCCTATAGCTCCTGCCTGTACTTCCTGTCCTGATTCCACTTTATCCAGACGCTTTTCCACATCTGTCTTTTCACGCAATGAGATAGTGATGTATAAACCATCTGCTTTTTCTTCCCATGACCCTGGCTGCAGAACAAGATCAGTATAATTTCCTACGGTCGCGCCCTCTCCGGTCTGTACCTTGACGCTTGCAAGGTTTTCTTCCGTCAGCTTCGGCATAATGGAAGCCGCAGCCGTCCAGTCTTTGAAAATCGCAGTAAGCTCAGTAAGGCTTGCGCCTGTTTCCAAACTAATTGCAGTTCCATCATTAAGAATCATTTTTTTTGTTCATATATAATTCCTTTCTGCCCGTTTCCAGGCAATAAAAATAGCCCCATAAGGGACTGGTTTACAAGTTTATTTAATAATATAAATAGAAAAATTCTATAACGCTTTTATAAAAGCAATCACGAATCCCGATACTAATTAAGCGGGAAAGCTGGCTCTGATTGAAACTAATTCATTCAGAGCCTTTGTTAAAGTAAAAATGCTTTCACTGTTATTAGTTTCTTTTTTGCTTTCCTTTTCAATTTTGTCCATCAGGCATTCAAGTGCCTGCTCTAATTTATCTCTATTCATTTTTTCTCTCTTTCTGTTGTTTTTCGGACAGCTCCGTTTCTCCATTAAATAGCAACTATGCAATCCCGTGCCACGCCGTCTGCAACAGGAAGCCAAGAAGTTCCCCAATTTTATCTTTGATCTTCCCCATACAAATCTCATATCCCATCTTCTCTGAATAGTTTTTCGGGTCAACGCATGAACTTGATTCCACAATTTCGAATCCATTTCGCAATACACACCGAACCACCGTAGTTCTGTCCCCTAACGTATGAGTATCTGTATAGCTGATGAAGTTGTCAACCATCTTTGGGCCAATACTTACTCCAGATGGAAGTTCCTTATTATCGTCAACGGCCAGATACGCATTGTCAAATATATCTTTAGGACTCCAGCTTACGTAGGTATCTGAATATCTTACCAAGTATCCGGCATCTTTCGGATCTTCATCTGCGGGAATAGCCCAACCTCGATAACTGTTATATTCACCTCTTCTCATAGGTTCTGCTTCAATCAATTTACTTCCAATATATTTTCTCATTTTTTCTCTCTTTCTGCTGTTTCACGGACAGCTCCGTTTCTCCATTAAATGATCATTTTAATGAACCACCCATCCTGTATCAAAGCCTTCAGTATTGGAGATTGCTCTGGTAACTGTAGTATTCTCCCTGGCCTTTATAAATTGCAAATGTGCGATATCATTAAACACTAACACCCATTTTATAATGCCATATGAATCGCCCAGGTAACTATCAGGCGGGGCATAGCCAACGAGTTGTATATCTCCACCCTTATACCCTTGTGCAATTTTATCGTTGACAATACCGGATATCCATCCCGTAGTCGGATAAATACGTGCATGATACTCCATATTGTGATTTGCTAAATCACTATTTTAATGAAGTGATATTAAGAAATTCCCTCGCATATAATTGAATATCCGTGTATAAGTTATGCCGGTTATATGAGTATTAAAGCATCTTCTGCTATAGATTCGAATTTTATTTCAAGAATTAGAAGTGTTACAATTTTAGCGGAATTTTAGATACGGGAATAGAATCAGATATTTTATTTACCTGGATAAATACTCCACTGTTACAGCCTATAATTATGTTAATAACAGTATATCTTCTTTATGGAAGTCGGTGATGTATCAGAACACTCGTTGTAAAGCCTGAATTTCAGCACTAGGTGTGAATGTAATTAGACCAACATTAAAATTAATTATTAATATAGGAGATGTTGTAGAAATGAACCATACAGTAAATGAGAACTATAAAATTTATTTAATAACCATGGATAAAAGTGATCAATTTTGGACGGTTATGGATAATGGTGCTAGAGAAATGGCTTCTATGTTAGGTGTTACATATGAATGGGACGCCCCCTTAACGAGAGATGTAAATAAACAAATTCAAATATTTAATAATGCCGTAGCAGCAGGAGCAGATGCAATAATGTTAGCGGCGAGTGATCCTTTAAAGATTTCAATGGCAGTTGAAGAAGCGAAAGCAAAGGGTGTAAAAATCATTTATGTTGATGCACCAGCGTTGGAAGAAGCAGTCATAACCTTAGCTACAGATAATTATACAGCTGGTAAGATAGCTGGAGAAAATATGTTTTACGAATTAGAGGAGATTGGTGTCACAAATGGTTCAATAGGAATCATTGGGGTAACTCCTGAAAGCAGAACGACTGTAAATCGGGAAATGGGATTTCGCGATTATTTTAAACCGTTTGTCACATATCAAATATTAGAAACAATATACACGAATGGTGACCCAGAGTTAGCAAAACAAGCAACGGAAAAATATATAAGAGACAATCCCAATCTTGTTGGTGTTTTTTCAACGAATGAAGGATCTACGTTAGGGATGGGGTATGCTTTGAGAGAAAATGATATAAATATTATCGGTATTGGATTTGATATCACAGAGATAATTCAGGAAATGATAAAAGATAATACTATAAAAGCTACATTGGTACAAAATCCATTTACAATGGGCTATTTGGGTATGGCTGAGGCAGTTGCTGCATTAAGGGGATTTGATACAGGTCCACAATTAATTAATACTGGAGTAGCTGTAGTTAATATATATACACCAAGTCGAATATTATCATAATTAACTATATTTGAGAAATAAGGGAATTAAAATGATACATGTAGAAAGAAATCATATTATGAGTGATGAAATGCTAAAAAGAAATGGACGCAGCGGTACCGGAATTGAGACTTGGTACTCAGACAGTTGATGCTGTTTTATCTAGAACGATTGAATGAATATCTATAAAGGAAAACCGGTCAGACAGTTGTGACAAACTGTCTGACCGGCCCATTTATTTCCTTATTCCGTTGGTAATTATAATATGCCCGATTTTTTCCTAATAATTCTAGAGGTCGGGTGTGGGCAGAGCCCACAAAAAAAGCTACAGGTAACGAATATTTGTAAAGGAACAGCCCGTAAAACCTGGTTGATTTGCAATGAGGTAATATCAACTCTTGAAAATCTTATTGATATCGGCGTGGATATTCCTTCGTTTCTTATGCCTATTGTGAAGCTGATTAAAGGGCATGTTGAAGACAAGACAAAGATAAATTAAGCAACGGGGCCGGTGTTACACTCGGCCCTCGGTATTTAGCCGCCGTAATAGTCTTTTGTATTGTGTACCAATTACCATTTGCATGATAAGTAGCCTGCTCGGTTTTCCGAGCAGGAAAGTATAAAATTGCTTAAAGTTTTTCTTAAAGAAAATAAAGTAACTAAGGTATACTACATATAATAAGGAAGTTACCTTGCCAAGGTCGGGGTCGCGGGTTCGAGTCCCGTCTCGCGCTTTTTTTATTTGTAGCGGAAGCCTTTATTTACAAGGTTTCCGCTATTTTTTTTTGCCTGTCAACATGAAGACAGTTGTATACTGCTATATACAGGTTGCAGAATATTTGCCATGAGGCCATGAGTTAACATAGGCAATATTGATCTCTTACTTTTCACGAAAAAAATGTAAATAGTATCACTATAATCTTACCATTTTAATGCCATCAATGGATTTTTTGATGTCACCAATGAATTACAGGTTTCTGTTTTTCGGTTTTCATTACTACCTGTTTAAACTCTACCAGAATCTGGGCTACAGGATAGCTGGTATCTGGATTCTGATGGTAAATGGTTCTGGCCCAGCCCTCATATTCTTTCCCTTTCTGCATAACATTTAATATGCATATCAGCCCGTCATCGATATCGGGATACTCCAATTTTAGACAGCCAATTTCATTTTGTCTATTGCATGATTGCTGCTGTCAGTAATCGTAAGGAGATTTAACTGTGAAAAAAATTTTGGATAACAATTATTTTGATTTAATCTTTACTAACCCAGTAATTTCAACTCCCAGCAATGATAGCATTACCTATTTAAACAACCGGCATTCCCTGCTGCATATCCCGATTGCTGACATAGACATTTGTGAATTGGCAAGGTACCCCGTTCACACCTTTCCGTCCTTGTTTACTCTCAATTCTACGGTCAATCTCGAACAGACCGGTGTTGGGGAGGTGCAGCGGAATCCTGCCTTAGCCCTGTTTGGACAGGGCGTAATCGTTGTAGTCATTGACACAGGTATTGATTATCAGCATCCTGCTTTCCGCAACAGCGATGGTTCCACCCGTATCCTCACCATATGGGACCAGACTCAGCAGGAGGGAACTCCACCTGATACGTTTACCTTTGGTACGGAATACAGCCGGGAGACAATCAATGCCGCATTGAATTCTGAAGACCCCCTATCCGTTGTACCATCAACAGACACCAACGGACACGGAACAGCCATTGCAAGCGTGAGCGCTGGTACCCCCAACGTACGGGAGGCCTTTAGTGGAGTAGCTCCCCAGTCTGATCTGGTAATTGTAAAACTAAAGGAAGCAAAACAGAATCTAAAGAGTTTTTATTTTGTTCCCGATGATGCTTTATGCTTTCAGGAATCTGATCTTATGCTTGGATTTCGTTATTCCCTTACCATTCAGGAAAGGTTTAACCGCCCTGTGGTTACCTGTTTCGCCGTTGGCAGCAGCCAGGGAGGCCATGATGGGAGAAGCCCCTTAAGCGGTTACCTAAATGACTTGGTATTGCAGCCGGGTATCGGTACATCCGTCTCTGCCGGTAATGAGGGAAACAGCCAAAGGCATTATTTTAATTCCACCCTATTAGAGCCTTATTACAATGATTTTGAATTGAGAATAGGGGAAAATGATAAAATGTTTGGCATGGAAATCTGGTCACATTCTCTAGGACGGGTTTCCATTGACATTTCCTCACCTAACAGGGAATCCACACAGCAGGTTTATCCTGCAATCGGTGATTGCAGAATATTTAACTTTGTTTTTACTCCTACTACCCTTTATGTCAACAATTATATTTTTGAAGAGGAGACAGGAGACCAGATGATCCTGGTGCGTTTTCAGAACACTATTCCCGGAATTTGGCGTATTCGGATCAGGAGCATTGAAAATGAGCCCTTAGCCTATCATGCCTGGCTTCCTTCAGACGGCCTTATATCTGAACAGACCTATTTTATTAACTCCTCTCCAGATACCACCATCACAGCACCTGGAAACGGCAATCGCCAGCTGACTGTGACTGCTTTCAATCAGCTTAATAACTCAATACTTGGCGAATCAAGCAGAGGTTATACAAGAATGGGCCTCGTAAAGCCGGATATTGCAGCTCCCGGTTACCAGCTGACCTGTGCGGTTCCCGGAGGCGGATATGGTTCTGTAACAGGATCAGGAGCTGCCGCTGCCCATACAGCCGGCATTATTTCCATGGTTTTTGAGTGGGCCATTGTCAGGGGAAATTACAGCACGATGAACGGAGTCAATGTCAGCCGGCTGATGATGAGGAGTGGGGTGCGGGGCAGCTCATACACCTATCCAAATAACTTATGGGGATATGGCCAGGTGAATGTGGCCAGTCTGTTTCGGCAGTTTTCCAGTATTTAACCTGATCAGGCAGCGAAGTGGATTGAGAATTTCCAATTGGCTGGAATAGATTCAATAATACAGAACAAAATAAAATCAGTGCATAAGAGGTTGGTAGAGAATTAGGTCTATCAACCTCTTTACCTTGTCCCGCAAATTACACATATTCCGGATAAGGCATTTTTCTTATGATGGACAAATACTTTATAATCCATTGACAATTCGATGAATCAGGATATAATAGTTATGTGCGCAACTATTGTAAATGCAACAGTTACTAAAGCAACTAATACGGGAGCCTGATATGAAAAATTTATTTCACTATGCAAAAAAATACAAAAAAGAATTTATTCTTGCAATCATCTTTATTGAGGCTGAAACCATTTTCGAATTAGTTATCCCCATGATTATGGCTGATATCATTGATGTGGGAGTTGCAAACGGTGATAGAAATTACATATTTCTAAAGGGATTTCAAATGGTATTCTTTGCCGTTCTCTCTCTTTTTCTGGGCCATGCATGCGCCCGGTATACCGCGATCTGCGGAAATGGTGTGGGGGCCCAGATCCGAATGGCTGAGTTTCAGAAAATGCAGACTTATTCTTTCGCTAACACGGACCGGTTCAGCACCCCTTCTCTGGTAACAAGGCTTACAAGTGATATTACCACAATCCAGAATTCCATTACAAACGGAATGCGTCCAGGTTTCCGTTCTCCGGTGATGATGATGACGGCATTGATCGTTTCTTTTCGGCTGAATGCCGAACTGGCTGTGGTATTTTTAATTGCGGCCCCTGTATTGGCCGTTATTTTATTTACAATCATCAAAAACGTAAGACCCTTGTATTCAAAAATGCAGGGAGCCGTTGATCTTGTGAACCGGATCATTCAGGAGAATCTGATCGCCATCCGTGTAGTAAAGGCTTATGTCCGGGGTGATTATGAGATAAGTAAATTTAAAGAGGGAAACATGAATTTACAGAATTCCTCTGAAAGGTCCTTTTCCCTGGCGGCCTTAAATATGCCTGCCTTACAGTTTGTCATGTACGGGACCATATTAAGTATCCTGTGGTTCGGCGGAAACCTGGTTATGATCGGAAACATGAAGGTAGGCGCACTGACCAGCTTTCTTAGCTATGTGCTGCAGGTGCTTAATTCCCTTATGATGTTTTCCAATGTGTTTCTTTTGTTTACCCGGTCCTTAACCTCATGGAAGAGGATTTCAGAAGTCTTAGATGAGGAACCGACCATCAATGATGACCGGGCAAAGGATATCTCCATCAAGGAAGGGGGGATCCGGTTTGAAAACGTATATTTCAAATACAAGGAAGATGCAAAGGAATATGTGCTTTCCGATATTTCCTTTGAGATTGGCACTGGTGAGACTGTTGGAATCATTGGTCAGACAGGTGCTGCAAAAAGTACCCTGGTGCAGCTGATTCCAAGACTCTATGAGGTGACAAGCGGTAATATTATCATCGACGGCCATCCCATATACGAATATACCCAGGACCATTTAAGAGATTCCATTGCCATGGTGTTACAGAAAAATACCCTTTTTTCCGGCTCGGTGAAGGAAAATCTTTACTGGGGAAAAGAGGATGCAACGGATGAAGAAATAGAAAGAGCATGCAGCATTGCCTGTGTGGACGAATTCATTGACCGCCTGGACCATGGATATGATACGGAGCTGGGGCAGGGAGGTGTTAATGTCTCAGGGGGACAGAAACAGCGGCTTTGCATTGCAAGAGCCATATTAAAAGCGCCAAAGGTGCTTATTCTGGATGATTCCACAAGCGCCCTTGACACCGAGACAGAAGCAAAAATAAAAGAGGGCCTGGAAAAATCCCTTCCTGGAATGACAAAGATCATTATCAGCCAGCGGATCTCCTCTATCATGGATGCCGACCAGATCATTATTCTTGATGACGGAAAAATAAATGCCATTGGAACCCATGAACAGCTTCTGGCCGATAATGAAATATATCAGGATATTTATTTTTCACAGCAGAAAGGAGGCGGCCAGTCCTTATGAAGAATACCGGACATGTAAAACCCCAAGACACAAAAAAAGCCATGGTAAAGCTTTTGAGATACATCGGCCATTACAAGTTTTCCATGCTGTTCATAGCGATTCTGGTAATCATCAGTGCATTTTCGGGAATCATGGGAACCTATTTGCTGAAACCAGTCATAAACGAATATATTCTGCCGGGAAATATACCCGGTCTTGTGAGAATGATTTTTATCATGGGGCTGATCTATCTGGCGGGAGCCATTTCCTGTCTGCTTTATAACCGAATGATGGTCCACGTTTCCCAGCAGGTGGTCAGTGAGATAAGGATAGACTTATTCCGCCATACCCAGAAGCTGCCTTTGGAATTTTTTGATACCCATACACACGGGGATCTGATGAGCCATTTTACAAATGATGTGGACACCATCTCGGAAGCGCTCAACAACAGCTTCACATTGCTGATCCAGAGCTTTATCACTTCCGCAGGTACCATTATTATGTTAATTCTCCTGGACTGGAAGCTGTCATTAATCGTTGTATTTTTTCTTCTGATTATGTTAATATATATTCGTCACAATGGAAAGCTCAGCAAAAAGTATTTTGCAGAGCAGCAGAAAAATCTGGGAAATATTAATGGTTATATAGAGGAAATGGTGGAAGGGCAGAAAGTAGAAAAGATTTTCCGTCATGAAAAACAGGACCTTAAAAAATTTTGTGAACTGAATGAGAAATTGAGGATTTCCTCTACAATGGCCGCAACCTATACAGGCATTACCGTTCCTACGATTGTTTCTCTTTCTTACATTAATTATGCCATTTCTGCCTGTGTGGGCGGACTGTTTGCTCTTTCCGGACTGATTAATATGGGGACTCTGGCCTCCTATCTGGTTTATGTCAGGCAGAGTGCCATGCCCATGAACCAGTTTACCATGCAGATCAATTTTCTTATGGTGGCGCTGGCCAGTGCAGAAAAGATTTTTAATATGATGGAGGAAGAGCCTGAATGCGATGAAGGAACCGTCACCTTAAAGAGGGTGGTGCAGGAGATGGATGGCAGCCTTAAGGAAACGGATGTTTATACCGGTTCGTTTGCCTGGAAGGTTCCTGACCGGGACCGCGGATATCTTCTGGTCCCTTTAAAGGGTGACGTGCGATTCCACGATGTGATTTTCGGTTATACAGGCGGAAACACTATTTTAAACGGCATCAGCCTGTATGCCACGCCAGGTCAGAAGATCGCATTCGTCGGTTCTACCGGCGCGGGCAAGACGACCATCATCAACCTGATCAACCGATTTTATGAATTAAATGGAGGAACCATAACCTATGATGGAATCGATATCCGAAATATAAAAAAGGATGATTTAAGGCGTTCCATCTCTCTGGTCATTCAGGAAACCCGCTTATTTACCGGAAGCATTGCCGATAATATCCGGTATGGAAGGCTGAATGCTTCCCATGAAGATATCCTGGCCGCCGCAAAAATCGCAAATGCGGATTCCTTTATAAGGCGTCTTCCAAAAGGATATGATACTATGTTAGAAAGTGACGGCAGCAATTTATCGCAGGGGCAGAGGCAGCTGATCGCCATTGCCAGGGCTGCCATATCACAGCCGCCTGTTCTTGTCATGGATGAAGCCACCAGTTCCATTGACACACGAACGGAAAAACTCATTGAAAAAGGTATGGATGCCCTTATGAAAGACCGGACGGTATTTGTCATTGCCCACAGGCTTTCCACCGTAAGAAACTCAGACGCCATTTTGGTTCTTGAAAAAGGAGAGATTATTGAGCGGGGCAGCCATGACGAATTGCTGCAGGAAAAAGGGAAATATTATCAACTGCATACAGGACAGTTTGAATTAGAATAGGGCACAACCTGTTTTATGACTTATTTGTGCCTTCAGCGAAGGGAAAGGGATGAAAAATATATGAAGCGACATAATGTGAGAGAGCTATTGGTTCGTGAAGAAAAGGCCAGAAAACAGATTGTTTCCCCGCTTCTGTCAAATATCGGATTGACGCCTGGGCAGGGACATGCCAGGGTCTTATATCATCTTTTACAAAAGGACCATGTCACCCAAAAAGAGCTGGCAGACCGATGCCTTTTCGATGCGGCCACCATGTCAAGAAATATAGACAAATTGCAGGATATGGGGTTCCTTCTCAGGGAAAATAATCCGGACTGCAGACGTTCCGTTCTGATCAGTCTTACAGAAAATGGGGTTGCTGAAGCCGAAGAGGTAAGAAAAGTATTTCAGCAGTTTGAAGAACTTATCTGCGACCATATTCCAGAAGAAGAAATAGCCGTATTCTGTAAAGTGTTAATGAAAATGTGTGACAATCTGGAAGCCTATTAAATTCCGGTAAGCGGTGAAAACAAAGGAGAGTGCAGTACAATGTCATGAAATCAGCGGCCAGTTCGCCCAGAGCCTGCTTTTTGGAATACCTCCATAGCAGTTATGCCCTTTGAATGATTGGCCGCTGTTACATGCAGTTATTATGCGTTCAGCTCTTTTTCTAGAAATGCTTTGATATAAGGGGTGGTTTCTTCACTTAGTGCAGGCATGAACGCCATGTAACGACATTTTTGATGATGTTCCTCATCTAAAAGGAAGTCATATCCCATGAGACATTTAGAGTTGCATTCCTCCGGATTTATTAACCGCTTACACACAGTTGCTTTTTTTATTTCTTTTTTCATTATTTCCGGCAAAGTATTTAAAAAGGTTTCATAAGCTTTTACGTGCTCCGGATATATTCGTAATCTCATTCCTGTTTTCCGAAACACAAAAGTTGCTAAGACTTTTTTTGTAGTCTCAAGTTTATAAGAAGCGATTACTCCATTTTTAGCAGGCTTGATTTCACATTTACAATTATTTTGTGTAAGGTAATCATTTATTTCTACAACGAAATCTTTATAACGATCGTCTACTGCTTTAAGAAAAACATTAAAGTTTTCATTTGTCCTATCCAAGATGCCCTCCTGATTATTTTTTAATAACGGGTATCCACACTTCAAATCTTGCATTTTGAGGGTCAGGATTTAAATAGACCTCAATATCCGGTCCATTATCATATTCGTATCCAGAAGTGGGAAGCCATTCGGTGACAATTCGCTTCTCCAGTTCTTGTATTGCTTGGGGGCATTGGCCTTCTCCGGAAAATATAGCCCATGTGAAAGGGGGAACAACATATTCCTCCAATGTATCATCAATTTCTTTTGTACTGACAGCGGCGATAAAGTACCGCCATTCTTCCAAGTCATTGCAGACGCTGACCCCTAATATTCCCGCAGGGGATCCATCTATCATAGCGGCTAATTTAGGGAGTGTTCCGTCAACAGCAGCCTTGTACCACATTTGAGGTACGATTTCAAAATTCTTTTCAATTTCACGGTGTAAGGGTTGTACCGTACCTGCAATCCGGAACGATTCTTTTTTTTCTATCCGATAGTTCAATTCCTCCACTCCTTTTATTGTTATTTTAAAACTAATGGGCGGATATGATTTTATGGATGCACCGCTTTCTTTTAGAAGGGATGGTGCGATTCCATGTATGTTCTGGAAAGCCCGGTTAAAAGCGGTTGGAGAATTATAACCGTATTTAAGTGCAACATCAATAATTTTATTATCCCCATTCTGCAGATCAACCGCGGCCAGGGACATGCGCCTGCGCCTGATATATTCAGATAAAGGCAGATTTGCCATATATGCGAACATTCTTTGAAAATGATAAGTAGAACAGCAGGCTAATTTTGCAGCTTGTTCATAGTCTATCTCTTCCGTTAAATGCTCCTCAATATAGTTCATTGACTTATTTAATCCCTCAATCCATTCCATAAAATCAATCCTTTCACATATATTGTATTTGTGATCTATTGGCCTGTCCTCTCTTTTTATGTACAAATTAGCCTGCAAATAAAAAGTCAATAGGAAATTGATAATTTTCTAGATTAAATTTATCTTGATTTTTGGATATGAAAAATAGACCACCGTTATCCGCTGGCCTGGAAAGATATGG
>JAISYJ010000026.1:0-12296 GCA_031270005.1 Hungatella sp.
AAGACTATAACATAAGCGGATGTTACCGGTCAGATTAACTGAAAAGTCCGGTCAGGTAATCCGAAACTAAACGGTCAGCTCTTAGTGAGAATGCCGGTCAGCTGATCCGAAATTTGCATGTTATGGAGCCTGTACCTGTTTCAGCATAAAAATCCCTGCCGCCGGAAGCTCCGGAGGCAGGGCATCTGTTTTTTCGTACAAATTCCCCTATGTATATCATAAATGATTACAGGAAAATACTCAATATCAAAACTTCAACAAATCCCACAGCCCGTGCTATGGTGGAAGTGATGGAATAGGTGGCAATCTGATCCTTTACTTCCCCAACTCCCAGAGTCCGGTTTACCACCCAGAAATAGCTGTCATTAAAATAGCTGAAGAACAGGGAGCCAACACAGCACGCCAGGGCTCCCAGGATGGGATTGACTCCCGCAGGCAGACTGATTTGCTTATCATTACACATTGTAAAAAGAAAGACAGCATAACAGATAAAATTTTATAGTTTCGGTCTTCCTCTTTTTAACAAAACCGTAAGAATAACGATAATAAATAGATTGTTCACAATATAAGTGACATCTGGACCTATCAAAGCTGAAGAAAAACCAGAGTAAAGGATTCCCAATGGAACCAGCAGATTGGCACTAAATGCCAGTAAAGCAAAAAAACGGCCTTGATATTGTAATGGAATATGAGTTTGCAGGTAGGAACTCAAAGGTACATTTACGCAGGTAGTAAAAAAACCAATTAAAAATTGAAGAAATAAAAACAAATAAAAATATAAAAATTTCATTTGATAGAAAATTATGGATAACCCGCCTGTTGCAATCATCAAACCACTGTTTGCAATAATAAAATAATACATATATTCTTGTAATTTTATTTTTTTATTTTTAAAAATGAAGATACCTGCAATAAATGTCCCAATAATTGCAGACGTTGATGTAAATCCAAATAATGCCTCGGATATGTGATATTTTTGAATTAAAATCCCAGGATTCATCACCTCTTCACTTCCACCTGCAAAAAAGTTCAAAGCCATAATTAAAATAAAAAGACTTAATATTTCCTTATTATTCCGAACAAAATATATTCCATCACCAAGTTCTTTAACCCAATTGGATCTTTCCTGTAAATCACGCTTACATGGAGTATACTGTATAAAACTTTCCTGAACAGCAGATACCATATACAAAATAACCATGATTACTAATATTAGTTTTAATCCCCATAGGCCAAATATGAGCGTCCCCGCTATCGGTGCAATTAATGTTGCCGCATTATCACCAAAACTCTTTACTCCATTATAATTTTCAATCACTTCCAATGGAGCGATTTCGGTGAAAATAACCTTGGAAGCTATCTCAAATATATTATTAATTATATTTATTATAATAGTAAGAAACAATAAAATTCCCAAGTAAATATCGTTTAAACTATTTGTAATAAATAAAATATAATATAAAATCGCTGTTATTAAATCACACAAAATAATAATTTTTTTCCTGTTAAAACGATCCACGACTAATCCCAAAAATGGAGTAACAATAATTGCTGGAATCGCAGTTAAAGTAAAGAATATCCCTGACCAGGCCAAGCTGCCTGAAATGTTCAGTATGAATAATGGTAAAACAATAAGATAAAAAGCTGACCCGAATCTTGAAGTAATTCTTCCTGTAATCAGCAGAATAATGCTTTTTTTATAATTTTTGTTTTCTTTCGCCAGCTGCTTATTGATGAACTTTTCTTTCAACCTTATTACTCCTTAATCCAATATTCAGAACCAGAATCTGTACGTTCTAAAAATCCATATTCAACCAGTAAGCGTCTAATATATGAGTAATCATGATAAATTGTTTTTAAAATTGTATTAATTTCAACTTCACTATAATGTATTTCAGCTGAAAATTTATTTACAATCTCTCCTAAAATTATAATTTTCCCTTTTTGTTTTGCTGGAAATTGTATTATGCTTCCATCTTGGTTTAAATATTTTTTAATTGTTTTTTTTCGTTCTTCTTCTGTTATATCGTAATCATCTTTCATTTCCATTCCTCTTTCTTTATTTATAATAATTTAACTTTTCCAATTCATATATCGAAAAAGTTCTTTCTTCAATAAACATATCCTCATTGAAAAAAGAACTTTTCCGAAAGCTTTATACCCTTAAAAGACATTTCCAAAACTTCAAGGTGAATATTTCATTACATAATCCTGATTTTCCAAACTCTCTGCAACTATTTCTTTTTCTTCAAGTTCATTAAGTTTTTCAAGTAATTGTTTGTCCATATTATCACCTCCACTCAATTATATTTATTCTAAAGGTATTAGAACCCTGGAATTAAGCATAATAAAAAACAAATTGTCCAGGTCCTTACCTTTAAAATTAAATTTGATTTTCTTTAACTCCTCTTTTAAGCATTCCAGAGATTGTCCGGTCTTAAAAAAATCTAATAACAAAAGTGAAAAATCATTAATTTTACACATATCACAGGTAATTACATTTAATAAATATATACCTTCAGAATCATCTGCTTTTTTTACAACAAATTGATCATTTAATATACAATCAGTTTTTTCATAATCTTCAAAGTATTTATCTTTATGACTGCTATTACTGATATTAAGAAAATCAAAATATATCATTTTGTTTATCTCATCTATTAATTTTTCCTGATCATCACTTATTAAATTTTGTAAAGTCATTCCTTTTACCAGATTCTCTATTATATTTTTATATTTACAATCCACATAGAATACAAAATGATTCATACTGTTATATAAAACAACACCTTTGTTATATGAAAAAGCACAATCTTCAATTTCCTGAAAACTGACATTTTCATTAAAAAATATAAATGCATTTTTATTTTGTTTTTTTATGTCATACATTAATTTGGTTTTTGTACTTTTGTATTTTGTTTTATTTATAGAATCCAATATCCATGTTACCTCCGAAACATGCAATCGCTCCGGCAATAACATATATTGTGCAAATAACTTATCTGATTGATGTTCAAATTGATACTTGCTTACCAGCTTTTTACTTGCTTCTGTCGATAAGCCTTCCGCTATGTCAAAAGTAACATTTGTAGATAAATCCCCTCTGTCATCACGATATATTTTACTAATTCTATATTCTTCGGGATGATACCATACATCTGAGCCTATATCCAAACCAAATTCCTGAAATCCTCTCGAGGAATAAGGAACATGATACTTATGCTTTGATTCATGTAAAATCTTAGTGGTATAGTTAATTGACCTCAGAGCCTCAGCCTCTGTCTCGGTAGGAAAACCAGTCATAAAAAACAGATGAACCGGTATTCCGCTTTTTAGGCAGTTATGTATATTCATATCAACCCATTCAATTTTTATATTCTTTTTCATTTTATCCAAAACACGCTGGTTATAGGATTCCAAACCAAATTGAATTTGCCTGCAACCACTTCTATATATTTCATCGCATTTTTCTATTGTCAATGTTGGGCTAAATCTTGTTTCTCCGTGCCAAAAGAATTTTAACTGTTCATGATTTAACATTTCCGCCAGTTCTACCATTCTTCCTGACTCAAAAGTCTCATCAACAAACGAAAATATGCGTGAATGATATTTTGCATTAAGTTCTTTCATATTTTGTAAAACTTTAGAAATTGGAATTGTGCGATATTTTCCACTGGTTGCACTTGGAATTGTACAAAAAGCACATCTATTAAAGCACTGTCTGCTGGTATAAATCGGAAGAACTAGTTCAGGCATCAAATATTTCTCTAATTGAAATCCATCAAAATCGGGTACCGTATCATTTACTATGGAAGTTCCGATAATATTATTCCGGCAAATTTCATCATGTTCATTAACGTAATATAGATTATTAATTCCATCTAATACAGAATTATTTTCAAGAGCTTTTATCAATTGAGGTAAAACCGCTTCCCCATCGTATAACATAATAGAGTCAAAATATTTATAGAACGGATGGTGATTAGCCAAATTATGTATTGCCAATCGAGTTATGTAATTACCTCCAAGCGAAATATGCTTCACATTTTTACATAATTTTTTAACCAGTGAACATAATGTCAAAGCTGAGATTAACTGATATGATCCACTAATTGAAACACCTACAAACTCTATTTTTTCTTTATTTATTCTTTCAATTATACCTTCCTTATAAAATTTTATAAAAGGATTAGTTTTCTCATCTTTAATTGCTTCTTGAATATCCTTAGTCCGCTTGTAACTATATTTCAAATCAATTCTATTCAAATCAATCGAGCAACCCTCTATTGATTTACTAATTACAAACAAACTATTTTTCAGTATATTTTCAGCATACTCTCTCTTTTGTAAATCATAATATTCTTTTCCTCTGATTATTGACTTGGCAATATCAATTTTCAAGGCTGAATCTTTTACTAAATTAAACGTCAATTTATCCCGCCCTTTTAGCAAACTTTGTCTCTCTATAATCTCCAATGATTCTTTTACACGTTTGACAGATAAGAGTTCATCATAGAACTCAATATTCAAATCAGCAATGCTTATATCTATGTTTTCCCGTTCTTTTAAATATGATTTTAAAACAGGCAATGCTAAATAAGGTCCCACCGGAGTCCAACCAGGCGGAAAAATAAGTAATTTCTTCATTTTATCCACATATGATGTATTTTAAAGCAAATAACCATACTCTCCTCTCCCTAGTTAATAAAACTCTAAGTATTAGTTTTTAACAGAAACATTCCTAAACTTAAATATACGTTACCACATCCTTTCCTTTATAAAATATTTTTGCAATTTTCGTATGTTTTTTTTACCTGAATGTATAAAATATTTATTTTTTATATAATTTCATTTATTTTTCCACCGGATTAAAAAATTTTCTCAAAGTTTGGGGAAACTGTAATTAACATTTTCTGATTCAGATATAAAACTTTTATGTTTCCGACTTTTCTGATATCTTATTGTACAATTTTTTTCGTCAAAGTTCAAAAAAGTATTGACATTTTAATTTTAATCTCATATACTGTAGCAAAACAAAATGATAAACTGTCGAGCAGGAGTAAGTAAGATTTTTTCATCATGCACAGAGAGCTTCCGGTTGGTGCGAGGAAGCGTTGATGTCTGGTCTGAATGGACCTGCGAGGGCGGCTTGAAACCGGTCTTATGACCGGAAGTAGATGTCGACGGGTTTCCTATCCGTTATCAAGGGGAGGCACATGTTGGTGTGCTGTAAAGCGGGAGAAGTCTATCTTCTCCAATCAGGGTGGTACCACGGAACCGTAATTATCAGGCTTTCGTCCCTCTTATCCATAGCAGTATGGAGGAGGGACGGAGGCCTTTTTTATTTCTGCAGACAATGAGCCAGACGCAGGAATACCTGCATTCCTGTATCCGGCAAATTCTGCAAGGGCCAATTACCTCACTGCCTGCTATGAGGTGTCTGCTGGTCAACAGCAAAAAACATGAGTGATAACTAAGAAAGGAGCGTAATAAACCATGAACATCACGCCGGACTGTAAGGAAATCGAAGCCCTTGCCGCTTCCTATCCCGTCATCCCGGTCTGCAGGGAAATATTTGCAGACATTGTCACACCCATTACCCTGCTGCGAAAGATCACAGCAAACAGCAGCCGGTATTATCTGCTTGAAAGCATTGAGGGAGGCGAAAAGTGGGGACGCTACTCCTTTCTTGGTTATGATCCGGTCCTAAAAGTCACCTTAAAGGATCATGTGGTAAAAATACATCATTACAACCAGCCGGAGGCAGACCAGGTGATCCATACCAGGAAGCCCTATGATGTGCTGCGGGATATTTTAAAGGATTACCGCTCCCCAAAGCTTCCCGGACTTCCCCCCTTTACCGGAGGATTTGTAGGGTATTTTGCCTACAGCATGATCGGCTATGCAGAACCTGTCCTGTCCATAAAAAAAGGTGCCTGCAATGATTTTGACTTAATGCTGTTTGATACGGTCATCGCTTATGACCATCTGAAACAGAAAATCAGCCTGGTGGTCAATATGAAAACTGACCGGGTCATGGAAAATTACGGGAAAGCCTGCACAAGGCTTCAAAGCATGGCTGCCATGATCGGAGAACATATCCCCCTAAAAAGATCCGCAGTTACAAGCCGTCCTAAGTTCCGGTGCAATGTGACAAAAGAGGAATTCTGTTCCATGGTGGAGCGGGCAAAGGATTATATCGTAGACGGAGACATTTTCCAGGCGGTGCTTTCCAGACAGTTCACAAGCGATTATGAGGACAGTCTTCTCAATGCCTACCGGGTCTTAAGAACCACCAATCCATCCCCCTATATGGTATATCTCCACATGGATGATACGGAAATCATAAGCACTTCCCCGGAAACCCTGGTCCGTTTAAAGAACGGGCGGCTCACCACCTTTCCTGTGGCAGGCTCCAGACCAAGAGGAAGAGATGAGGAGGAGGACAACAGGCTTTCCAAAGAACTTCTGGCGGACGAAAAGGAGCTGGCGGAGCACAACATGCTGGTGGACCTGGGAAGAAATGATTTAGGGAAAATCGCAGCGTTTTCCACCGTAGAGGTAACAGGATATAAAATGATCCACCGTTATTCCCGGATCATGCACATCTGCTCCCAGGTGGAGGCGGACATTACCCCTGTCCGGGACGCCTTTCATGCCATAGAGGCGGTCCTTCCGGCAGGCACCCTTTCCGGTGCTCCGAAAATCCGGGCCTGTGAGATCATTGAGAAGCTGGAAGCAGAGCCAAGGGGCATTTACGGAGGAGCTCTGGGCTACATTGATTTCACCGGAAACATGGATACCTGCATTGCCATACGCATGGCGGTAAAGAGCCAGGGAAAGGTATATGTTCAGGCAGGAGGCGGCATTGTGGCAGACAGCGTTCCTGAACGGGAATACGAAGAATCGGAAAACAAGGCAAAGGCCGTGATCCGGGCCATTGAAACTGCAGGGGAGGTAAATGACTGATGATTCTCTTAATTGACAATTACGACAGCTTTTCCTACAACTTAGTCCAGATGGCCGGCGGCTTAAATCCTGATATCAGGGTCATACGAAACGATGAGATGACCGTGGAAGAAATAAGGGAGACATCTCCCAGCCATATCATCCTCTCCCCTGGTCCCGGCTATCCAAAGGACGCAGGCATTTGCGAGGACGTGGTAAGGAAGCTTTCCGGAACAATCCCCATCCTTGGGGTATGCTTAGGGCACCAGGGAATCTGCGAAGTATTCGGGGCCGAGATCACCCACGCAAGAAAGCTGATGCACGGAAAACAGAGCCTCCTTACCATCGATGCTTCTGATCCCATCTTTCATGGGCTTCCAAAACAGATCCTGGCCGCCAGGTACCACTCTCTCATTGCCGCAAAAGATTCCCTTCCCCATTGCCTGACCGTAATCGGGACCGATGACATGGGGGAAATTATGGCAGTAAAGCATAAGGAATATCCCCTTTACGGGCTTCAGTTCCATCCGGAATCCATCCTGACGCCAAATGGGATTACCATACTTGAAAATTTCTTATCCATTCATATAAAGGAGGCAGATTAAATGATTCAGCAGGCAATCCATGAAGTAATCTCAGGACAGGATTTAAGCTTTGAGGCTGCAAAAGAGGTCATGAACGAGATCATGAGCGGGGAAACCACCCCGGCCCAGATGGCCGCATTTTTAACGGGACTGCGGATGAAAGGGGAAACCATTGACGAGATCACTGCCTGTGCCACGGTTATGCGGGAAAAGGCCTTAAGGCTGGAACCGGACTTTCCTGTCATTGATATCGTAGGCACAGGCGGCGACGAGGCCGGCACCTTTAACATTTCCACCACCACCGCATTTGTAGTGGCTTCAGGGGGCGTTCCCGTGGCAAAGCACGGCAACCGCAGCGTTTCCAGCAAAAGCGGGGCTGCTGATGTGCTGGAGCACCTTGGGGTGAAGTTAAACCTTACAGCGGAGCAGTCAGGGGAAATATTAAAGAAAACAGGCATGTGCTTTCTCTTCTCCCAGGCCTACCATTCTTCCATGAGATATGCCGGACCGGTGCGGAAAGAGCTTGGGGTGCGGACCATTTTTAATATCTTAGGCCCTCTCTCCAATCCGGCGGGAGCCACCATGCAGCTTTTAGGAGTCTACGACAGGAAGCTGGTGGAACCCCTGGCCCAGGTATTAAGCAATCTGGGAGTAAAACGGGGACTGGTGGTGTGCGGAGATGACGGACTTGATGAGGCCACAGTCACAGGCCCCAGCCATGTGTGTGAAATCCGTTTCGGAGAACTGACTCCCTATGAGATCACACCGGAGCAGTTTTCCTTAAAGCGGTGCAGCCTTTCACAGCTGGTGGGCGGCACGCCTGCAGAGAACGCCCAGATCACCAGGGATATCTTAAATGGTAAGCTCCATGGGCCAAAACGGGATATCGTCATCTTAAACTCTGCCTTAAGCCTGTACCTGGGAATCGATTACTGCACCATTTCCCAATGCATCGAAAAAGCGGCTCACCTCATTGATTCAGGAAAAGCCGCAGAAAAGCTTGAAGAGTTTGTAAAAATGACCAGCGAGGTGGCATTATGATACTTGACGTCCTGGCAGCCGCCTCCAAAAAACGGGCGGAGACGGCAAAAGAAAAAATCCCCATGAAGACCATGGAGCAACTGGCATTTAAAGCCTTGGAGGCAACAAAGGATAGAGGTCTTTCCTTTCAGCAAAGCCTCTCCTCACCAGGCATTTCCTTTATCTGCGAGGTAAAGCGTGCCTCTCCCTCAAAGGGCCTCATTGCTCCGGTATTCCCCTATGTGGAAATCGCAAAGGATTACGAAGCTGCCGGGGCTGATGCCATTTCCGTTCTCACGGAACCGGAATATTTCCTCGGAAACAACAGCTATTTAACAGAGATCGGCCATGAGGTGAATATCCCTCTTCTCAGAAAGGATTTCACGGTGGACCCCTACCAAATCTATGAAGCAAAGGCCATAGGCGCGGCCGCAGTCCTTCTCATCTGCGCTCTCTTAGATACAAAAGCCCTGAAAGAAGGATTAAGGCTGTGCAGCAGCCTTGGCTTAAGCGCCCTTGTGGAGGCCCATGACGAAGAGGAGATCCACTCCGCCTTATCGGCAGGAGCCAGGATCATCGGAGTGAATAACCGGAATTTAAAAACCTTTGAGGTGGATTTTAACAATTGCCTCCGCTTAAGGAGCATGGTTCCCTCTGACGTGCTTTTCGTGGCGGAAAGCGGGATCAAAAGCGGGACTGACATCAGGCTCCTGTCAGAAGCCGGGGTCAATGCCGTACTGATCGGGGAAAGCCTGATGCGTTCCCCTGACAAAAAAGAAATCTTAAACGGATTTAAGAGGGCAGCACAATGATTTCCAAAAGAAAACGGATCAAAATATGCGGCCTGACCCGCAGGGAAGACATTCTGGCAGTAAACGCCTTAAAGCCGGATTACGCTGGCTTCGTATTTGCTCCTGGAAAACGCCGTATTACGGGACCGGAGGCAAAGCTGCTTAAGGAGGTGCTGCTGCCGGAGATACCTGCAGTGGGCGTTTTCGTAAACAGCCCCATAGAGGATATCCTGTCCCTTGCAGAGAATAAAACCATTGACCTTATCCAGCTTCACGGCGATGAGGACCGGGATTATATGATGGAACTAAAAAGCCGCCTGGCCCCCGGCCTTCCTGTCATAAAGGCCATACGGGTCCGGCAGCCAGAGGATATGAAGGAGGCAGAGGACCTTCCCGCAGACTTCCTGCTTTTTGATACTTATGCCAAAGGACTCTACGGCGGCAGCGGGAAGACCTTTAACTGGTCCATGATACCGGACATAAAAAAGCCCTGGTTCCTGGCCGGAGGCATCGATGCCTCAAACATAAAGCAGGCCATGAAAACAAAGGCCTTTTGCCTGGATCTAAGCAGTTCTGTGGAAACAGAGGGCAAAAAAGACCCAAAAAAAATAAAAGAGATCATACAAATAGTAAGGAGTGAACAGCCATGTCAAAAGGAAAGTTTGGACAGCACGGCGGACAGTTTGTCCCCGAAACGCTGATGAATGCAGTAAATGAACTGGAAGAGGCTTATGAGAAATACAGCCATGACGAGGAGTTCTTAAAAGAGCTTCAGGATCTTCACAACAAATATACGGGAAGACCCTCTCTGCTCTACTACGCAGAGCGGATGACGAAAGACTTGGGCGGAGCGAAAATCTATTTAAAACGGGAGGATCTAAACCACACCGGCTCCCACAAAATCAACAACGCCCTGGGCCAGGTCCTTCTTGCAAAGAAGATGGGAAAGACCCGGGTCATCGCTGAAACAGGGGCCGGGCAGCACGGCGTTGCCACTGCTACCGCTGCCGCTCTCATGGGAATGGAATGTGAGGTCTTCATGGGAAAAGAGGATACGGACCGTCAGGCCTTAAATGTATTCCGCATGGAGCTTTTAGGCACAAAGGTCCACGCTGTAACAAGCGGCACCCAGACCTTAAAGGATGCGGTAAACGAGACCATGAGGGAATGGACCAGCCGGGTGGCTGACACCCATTATGTTTTAGGGTCTGTCATGGGCCCTCACCCATTTCCCACCATTGTCAGGGACTTTCAGAGCATCATCGGCAAGGAGGTACGCACACAGCTAAAGGAGGCAGAAGGAAAGCTTCCTGACATGGTGATCGCCTGCGTGGGCGGAGGAAGCAATGCCATGGGAATCTTCCATGAGTTTGTAAATGAGCCTTCCGTGAAGCTGGTGGGCTGCGAGGCCGCAGGACACGGCATTGAAACAGGAAAGCACGCGGCTACCATTACCACAGGCTCTCTTGGAATCTTCCACGGCATGAAGTCCTATTTCTGCCAGGATGAGTACGGCCAGATCGCCCCTGTGTTCTCCATTTCCGCAGGACTTGATTATCCGGGCATAGGGCCGGAGCACGCGGCACTTCATGATTCGGGAAGAGCTGACTACGTCTCTGTTACAGACCAGGAGGCTGTGGAAGCCTTTGAATACTTATCCCGTCTGGAAGGGATCATTCCTGCCATTGAAAGCGCACATGCAGTCGCCTATGCCAGAAAGATCGCTCCTTCCATGGAAAAGGAAAATATCATTGTCATTAATTTATCCGGGCGGGGCGACAAGGATGTGGCAGCCATTGCCCGTTATAAGGGGGTTGAAATCTATGAGTAGAATAAGTGAAGTATTTTTAAGGGGAAAGGCATTTATCCCATTTATTACGGCAGGAGATCCTGACCTTGCCACCACAGAGGAGCTGATTCCTGCCATGGCTTTAGCCGGAGCGGATCTCATTGAGCTTGGAATCCCCTTTTCTGACCCGATCGCAGAAGGGATCGTAATACAGGAAGCCGATATGAGGGCTCTGGCATCAGGAACCACCACGGATAAGCTTTTTGATTCTGTAAAACGGATACGTGAAAAAACCGATGTTCCTCTGGCTTTTATGACTTATATCAATCCTGTTTTCGTCTATGGAAGCGAACGGTTTATAAAAAATGCGGCGGAATGCGGCATTGACGCCCTGATCGTGCCGGATATGCCCTTTGAGGAACGGGAGGAACTGCTGCCCTTCTGCAAAACATACGGGGTCGAACTGATTTCTCTCATCGCTCCCACTTCAAAGGAGCGCATTCGGGCCATTGCATCAGAATCGGAAGGGTTTATCTACTGCGTTTCTTCCATGGGCGTGACCGGAGTGAGAAATGAAATAGGCACCGATATCAGTGAGATGGTTTCCCTTGTAAAGGAGACAAAGGATATTCCCTGCGCCATTGGCTTTGGCATCTCCACACCGGAGCAGGCAAGGGAAATGAGCAAACATGCGGACGGCGTTATTGTGGGCAGCGCCATTGTGAAAATCGCCGCAGAATATGGAAAAGACTGTGCAGGGCCTGTCTGCGACTACGTAAGGGAGATGAAGGCCGCCATATCCGGCCGACATCCGGTCCGGGATGTTTTCCTTGACAAGCAGGAAGGGGAATGCTACACTAGTGCCACAAGAGGGAGCTCGTAGGCGGGCTGAGAGGAAGTCATCAACTTCGACCTTTATAACCTGATTTGGGTAATGCCAACGTAGGGATTCATATAGGATGATTGCATAGTTCCGAGCCTATACCTGTTGGTATAGGCTCTTTTTGCGCGCAATGAGCCCTTACAATCCCTCCGCTTACGAGACAAAGTCCAGCTAAGAAATGTCAAGAGGTGATACGAAAAAAATGAAGTTTTTTGTTTTCCTAAAAAAGGGTAACTTTAATAAGCTTGGCCGTCTGGATTTTTAAACTAGTTTTCCAGCCT
>JAISYJ010000069.1:0-3400 GCA_031270005.1 Hungatella sp.
TCCAAGGAAGGGAGACGATATACCGATTGCTACCTACATTCTAACAGTTAAGCAACAAGATGGATAATTCCTTACTGGCTGTAAGGGATATTAACCATAAATATATTGTAGTAGAAAGGAGAGTAATCAAATGAATGAAAGACAGATTTTATGGGAAAACGCTGATTCTTTAAGCCTGGATGAACTGGTAGAAATCGCCGGGTATGGTTATGAATGGATCATTGAAAACGGACACGTAGTAGCGGCACTGATGCTGGAGGAAGTCAGCTAAAGAAGGGAGAAAGTAATGAATTATATGGACGATTTTTCAATCAGATTTACATCAGAAGATGAAATGCATGGATTTTTAAACGAGCTGGAGGAGCGGGCGGCCTGGGATGTCAGGCCCAGCAGTTCCATACGTGTACTGCCGGCAGAAGAAAATGAGACACTGTGCAACAAGATCACTGATGAACTAAAGGAGGAAGGGATTATTAAGGACACCTGTAAAAATACAGGGCTTCTGCTGAAAATGGGAAGAGAGGTCTACCCACTTGGGAAATCCAGCCTGGCTACATTAAAAAGTAGGGCCAGAGTGAACGGGACAGCATTATCAGATCTGGAGAAGTCGAAGCTGGCCAGGATTTTAAATGATTGCCTGAAGGTGACAAGAGGTGATGCCCTTTTGCGGATTCAGGAAGGCAAAGTGCGGGCTGTCCACGGCGGTGACGAGAACGACTACTGCATATTGCCCATGCCGGAGATATTCGGCACTGCTTCTTCCTATATTAATGGAAAATATGATGAAGCGAAGTTTAAGGAAGGATATTTCGATCACACCATGGCAACAGCTATCTGGGAGATTGAGGATGAAGAGCTGGTATCGGTTTACCGGGAAGCCTTAAAAAAGAATCGGCAGGATTTGAATGAAAAACTGTCGGCGGCTGTGCGGATTTCATCATCAGATGTGGGAGCCAGTGGAGCCAATATCTATTATTCTCTGCTTGTTGGGGAAGAAAAGCGGCCGCTGGTGCTTGGAAAAGCATTGAAGCTGGCACACCAAAAGAAAGCGTCTATGGCAAAATTTGATATCAATATGTCCATGGCTTTTGCAAGATACGAGGAGGCTCTGACAGGGCTGGAGCGGTTGTTCCACATTTACCTCAACCATCCGGTGAATGTAATATCCGGATTAATGGAACAGGTAAAAATAGGAAAAAAATTGATTGCGGATACCATTGAGCAGTTTAAGGCTACCTATACGGACGGTACATGTAGTGGATATGAGGTTTACTGTGCGATTTGTGCCAGTATCTTTTTATCTGAGGTAAATGGTATCCAGGGAAAAGCTATGGCAGATTTAGAAGAAGCTATTTCCAGATGCTTAACACTAAGGTGGACCGATTATGATATTCCAGGAGAGCTGTAATAAAACAAAAGAAAGAGGTGAGAACGAGTGCTGAATTTAAACTATGAACCGGAGGTGGTCGTTGATGATATCACGAAACTTACGGAGGAACAATGGCTCGAATACCGGAGGCGTGGGATTGGAGGCAGTGACGTTGCCAGTATCTACAGGGTATCTCCCTGGAGGACCAGTAATGAACTTTACCATGATAAGATAGGGCACCAGCTAGTTATAGAAGAAGAACGCAACTGGGTTTCACTGGAGATTGGACACCGGCTGGAAGAACTGGTAGTTCAGATCTTTATGAAGAAAACCGGGCTGAAGCCCTATGCGGTGAGAAAGATGTTCCGCCATCCGCTTTACCCCTTCATGATTGGTGATATAGATTTTTTCGTGGAGAAAGACGGGAAGATATGGATTGTGGAGTGTAAAACCAGTTTCAGCTTTAATAAAAATGAATGGGCTGATGATTCTATACCCTACCATTATGTCCTGCAGGGTATGCACTATATGAGTGTTACAAATGTTGCAGGCGTAATTTTTCTTTGTCTCTACGGAAATAAGGAAGACACGTTACTTATAAGGACATTGACAAGAGATTTGGAACTGGAAGAGGAGATGATCGAACTGGAGCGGGATTTCTGGGTGAATTATGTACAGGCCGGTAGGGAACCAGAGTTTATGGAAAGTCCAGACCTGGTTTTAGAGGCAATCCGGAAATACCGGAAGATCGAGGAAGGAAAGAAGATTGTCTTGCCGATGGAGTTAGAGGAGGTAATGAAAAAATATGAAGTGCTCGACAAGAATCGGGCAGACTTAGAAAGCCAGACCAGAAAGGTGAAGGAACAGATTAAAGAAATTTATATTCCGGTTCAGAGAGCATTGGGTGAGGCAGAAAAGGGGGAACTCAATACAGGAAATGTGATTTATCATGTGGGCTACACAAAGAGAACGACAACGGCAATTAATAAAACAGGGTTGGAGAAGTTGAAGCTTTTACATCCTGATGTCTACCAGGAATACGCTAAAACCAACGTTTCTAACATTCTTTTTATTAAGAAGGAAGAAAAAACCGCATGAATAACGAGAGAGGAAAAGAGTTTATTACATTATTTAACAGATTGGCAGGCAGACGTTCTGACTGGGAAGTGTGGAATGATTTTCTTACCATGTCCACTTACGCTTTTACAAATGTGATGCCGACTCCCGAGAAAGAAGAAAGAGAACAGCGGTATTTGTCCATAATCCGCTCTTATGAAAAAGAGGAACAGGAGATGTTTGCCCAGCTTTTATGTGTTGTCACCATGGCATTTGAGGACAATCCAAAGCAGGATTTTCTGGGGGAAATTTATATTGCCCTGGGCTTGAACCAACATCAGAAGGGGCAATTTTTTACTCCTTATCATATTTGTGAATTTATGGCGGAAATACAATTATGTGAAGATTTTCAGGAAGAACTGGAA
Organism: Hungatella sp.; assembly: GCA_031270005.1. GTDB lineage: Bacteria > Bacillota > Clostridia > Lachnospirales > Lachnospiraceae > Lacrimispora. The sequence goes on from JAISYJ010000069.1 coordinate 2,851, forward strand.
CAGAAGGGGTATATATCAGTCAGCGATCCAGCCTGTGGGGCAGGTGCTATGCTGATTGCATTTGCGAATGTGGCCAAGGAACATGGACTTAATTATCAGAAAAATGTGTTATTCGTGGCACAGGATATTGATGCAACAGCGGCTAAGATGTGCTATATCCAATTATCTCTTTTGGGCTGTCCGGCATGTGTGATTACTGGTGATTCCTTATTAAAGTCAGGATTACACCCGGATAATGAAGTTTACTATACACCATTTTATCATTTGAATGCCTGGAGATTTAATGAAAAAGTTACTGTGGAAACTACAAATACAGAGGTAGTTGAGGCATGTATAACCGAGCCGACAGTGTCTGCCGAAGCAGTAAGGGCATATTTCAATCAATCGACGGGTCAGTTTACTTTTGATTTTTCAAAGGCGTCATAGAAAAAATAAATTAACGTGAAAAAAATATTGGGATAATCCTCATTTTGGCGCACCAAAACAAGCATCCGGAAAAATGGATACCTCAAAAAGTAATTGATATTGAAATCATCAATCTGGCGAGTGT
>JAISYJ010000105.1:0-13079 GCA_031270005.1 Hungatella sp.
AAGGAAGGGAGACGATATACCGATTGCTACCTACATTCTAACAGTTAAGCAACAAGATGGATAATTCCTTACTGGCTGTAAGGGATATTAACCATAAATATATTGTAGTAGGAAGGAGAGGCCTTTGGAAAAAGGGGAAACCATATCTTCCGCCATCTGGAAACCTTTCCCCTTCCGGTCATAGCTGCAGTAAATGGATTTGCGCTTGGCGGAGGCTGCGAACTCTGCTTAAGCTGCGACATACGGATCTGTTCTGAAAATGCCGTGTTTGGACAGCCGGAGGCAGGTCTTGGCATTACCCCCGGTTTTGGAGGCACCCAGAGGTTGGCAAGAATCATTGGCCCTGGAATGGCGAAACAAATGATATTTACTGCAAGAAATATAAAGGCAGAGGAAGCTTACCGGATTGGCCTTGTCAATGCCGTATACCCTCAAACGGAGCTGCTTCCTGAGGCGAAAAAGATGGCAAAAGGAATTGTTGATAATGCTCCCATTGCGGTGAGAAATTGTAAAAAAGCCATCAATGACGGTCTTCAGGTGGATATGGATCAGGCGGTCGCCATTGAAGAACGGCTATTTGGAGACTGCTTTGAGACTCTGGATCAAAAGGAAGGAATGGGAGCATTTCTTGAAAAACGGAAAGAGAGAACGTTTCTTATGAAGTAAGGCCAGGGGAGATTTTTCCCAACACATACAAACATAGAAGGAGGGATATGGGATGAAAGTCGGAATTATAGGTGCAGGGACCATGGGGTCAGGAATTGCCCAGGCATTTGCCCAGACAGAGGGGTATGAAGTATTTTTATGCGATATCAAGGAAGAGTTTGCGGCAAATGGAAAAAAGAAAATTGCAAAGGGCCTGGAACGGAGAGTCGCAAAAGGAAAAATGACACAGGAAAGTGCTGATGCAGTTTTATCCAAAATTCAAACAGGGCTGATCAATATCTGCCAGGACTGCGATCTGGTGGTAGAAGCAGCCATTGAAGATATGGCAGTAAAAAAACAGACGTTTCAGGAACTCCAGGATATATGCAAAAAAGAAGCAATGTTTGTAAGCAATACGTCTTCACTCTCCATCACAGAGCTTGGGGCAGGGCTTGACCGGCCTGTGGCAGGAATGCATTTTTTTAATCCGGCACCGGTTATGAAGCTGGTGGAGGTCATTGCAGGACTTAACACTCCTCCTGAAATGATTACAGAAATCAAGAAAATAGCAGCCAGCATAGGAAAGGTTCCTGTACAGGTAGAGGAGGCCGCAGGATTTGTGGTAAACAGGATTCTCATACCGATGATCAATGAGGGAATCGGAATTTATGCAGAAGGAGTTGCTGATCCAGAGGGAATTGACAGTGCTATGAAGCTGGGAGCCAACCATCCCATGGGACCTCTGGAACTGGGAGATTTAATCGGGCTTGACGTGGTCCTTGCCATTATGGAGGTGCTTTATTTGGAAACAGGAGATCCCAAATACCGTCCACATCCTCTGCTTAAGAAGATGGTACGGGGCGGAAAGCTTGGACAGAAAACAGGAAGCGGTTTCTATCAATACAAAGGATAACGGATAAGGAGGAAAAAGAAATATGGCGGTTGTGCAGCTGCCCTTTGGAAGGGAAAAAATCAGTTTGAATATTCCTGACAGCAGATTAAACGGTCTGCTTATGTCAGGGGCTCACAGCTATCAGGCAGATGGTGGGGAAGAGGAGTTGGTCCGAAAGGCCATGGAACACCCCATTCACTCCCCAAGGCTGAAAGAACTGGTTAAGGGCAAGAAAAACATTGTCATGATAGCAAGCGACCATACCCGGCCGGTTCCAAGCCGGGTGATAGCGCCTGCGGTCATAGAAGAAATCAAAGAAGGAAATCCTCAGGCGCAGCTTACAATCCTCATTGCCACCGGATTTCACAGATCCACCACCAGAGAGGAACTAATTGATAAGTTCGGTCAGGAGATTGTTGATAGGACGGATATCCGCTTTGTTGTTCATGAAAGCCAGAAGGATGAGGATATGGTTTTCATAGACACCCTTCCCTCAGGGGGAAAGCTTCTGATTAACCGGATAGCAGCAGAGGCAGATCTTCTTATCTCAGAAGGCTTTATAGAACCCCATTTCTTTGCAGGGTTTTCCGGCGGAAGAAAAAGCGTGCTGCCGGGAGTCTCAAGCGGGGTGACGGTCATGGCAAACCATTGCTCTGAGTTTATTGACAGTCCGTATGCAAGAACCGGTATTCTGGAGGGGAATCCCATACATAGGGATATGGTCTACGCCGCAGAGCAGGCAAAACTTGCTTTTATTGTCAATGTAGTGCTGGATGAAAATAAGAAAGTGATAAAGGCCTATGCGGGCCATTTTAACGAAGCTCATAAGGAAGGCTGTAAGTTTGTGGACCAGCTCTCAGGAGTCGATGCCATTCCGGCGGATATTGTAATCACTACCAACGGCGGATATCCCCTGGACCAGAATATATACCAGTCGGTAAAAGGCATGACAGCAGCTGAGGCCACCTGCACTCCCGGGGGTGTCATCATCATGGTATCAAGCTGCAGCGACGGCCATGGAGGCCAGTCCCTTTACGATACCTTTGCAGGGGGAGAAGAGAAAAATGCAATCATGAACCGGTTTCTTGATACGCCCCGGGATAAAACCGTGCCGGATCAGTGGGAGGCACAGATTCTGTGCAGGATTCTCTTAAAATATAAGGTGATCATGGTCACCCAGGCTCCCAGGGAAATGGTCCGTAATATGCAGATGGAGTATGCAGACAGCGTGGAAGAGGCAATTTCCATGGCAGATCACTATCTGGGTAAGACTGATGGGAAAATTACGGTCATTCCTGACGGGGTTTCCGTAATCGTCAGGAGCAGACAGACTTTGTAATTACCGTAAAGGAGAAATAAGATGGAAGAAGTAACTTACAACAAAGTTACCCCGGAACTCATAGAGGAATTTAAGAAAATCGTTCCGGGTAAGGTTCATGAGAAAGAAGAAATAAATGAGGATTATTTCCACGATGAGATGCCGATCTATGGAAAAGGAATTCCAGATGTGGTAATTGATGCCACCAGTACGGAGGACATTGCTGCCGTTGTGAAACTGTGCTTTACAAACAATGTTCCAGTGATTCCAAGGGGAGCAGGAACCGGTCTTACGGGAGCGGCAGTGGCCCTTCACGGCGGAGTTTTACTTGATATGAGTAAAATGAACAAGATCCTTGATTATGACAAGGAAAATTTCGTTGTCCGTGTCCAGCCCGGTGTTCTGCTTAATGATCTTGCGGAGGATGCCGTGCGTCAGGGACTTTTATATCCGCCGGATCCAGGGGAAAAGTTTGCGACCCTGGGAGGCAATGTTTCAACAAATGCAGGCGGCATGAGGGCCGTTAAATACGGTTGTACCAGAGATTATGTAAGGGCCATGACCGTGGTACTTCCTACAGGCGAAATCATCAGGCTGGGTGCACCTGTTTCCAAGAACTCTACCGGCTACAGCCTGATTCATTTAATGATCGGCTCGGAAGGAACCCTTGGGATTATCACCGAGCTGACTCTTAAGGTAATTCAGGCGCCCAAAGAGACCATAAGCCTCATTGTTCCCTTTGAAAATCTTGAGGACTGCATCGGGGCTGTGCCTAAAATATTCATGGCCGGCTTAAAGCCCCAGGCACTGGAGTTCATGGAGAAAGAAATTGTTCTTTCCTCGGAGCGGTATCTGGGAAAGAATGTATTTCCAAAGGAAGTTGACGGCGTTGATATCGGTGCTTACTTACTCATTACCTTTGACGGTGATAAGCTGGAGCTTTTGGAAGAACTTTCGGAGCAGGCGGCAGAGGTGGTTTTGGAGGAAGGAGCCGTAGACGTCCTGGTGGCAGATACGCCGGTGAAAAAGAAGGAAGCCTGGGAAGCCAGAAGCACCTTCCTGGAAGCCATTGAGGCGGAAACAAAGCTACTGGATGAGTGCGATGTGGTAGTGCCGGTAAATCAGATACCTTCTTATCTCTCCTTTGTTAAATCACTGGAAAACCGGTATGATTTTTCCATAAAGAGCTTTGGTCATGCAGGAGATGGAAACTTACACATCTATACCTGTGCCAATGAAATGGAGGAAGAGGCATTCAAACGGCAGGTAGCAGAATTTATGGATATTATATACAAAAAAGCGTCGGAATGCGGAGGTCTTATTTCCGGTGAGCACGGCATTGGTTACGGTAAGATGGAGTATCTGGCAGCTTTTGCAGGTGAAACAAGCATGCGCCTCATGAAGGGCATCAAGGAAGTATTTGATCCAAAGATGATTTTGAATCCCGGAAAAATCTGCTATAAACTTTAAAACATAAAATTTATTTGTCCAGGAGGAGAGAAAAATGGCATATTTGATATCAGAAGAAGCGCAGGACCTGTTACAGGATGTGAAAAATTTCTGCGAGAAGGAAGTGAAGGAGGCGTGTAAGGAATACGACGTGTCCGGAGAATGGCCAAAGATTATTTATGATAAGGCCATTGAACAGGGCTATCAGGCTCTCGAGGTCCCGGAGGAATACGGAGGACCTGGATTAAGCCGTGTGGATGTGGCTGCTTTGATCGAGCAGATGGCAATTGCAGATGCAGGCTTTGCCACGACGATTTCGGCCAGCGGCCTTGCCCTAAAACCAGTGTTGATTGCAGGCAGCAGGGAACAGAAAGAACGTGTATGTGAAATGGTTTTGGATGGAGGATTTGGCGCGTTCTGCCTGACAGAACCAGGGGCAGGCTCTGATGCAGGAGCAGGCAAGACAACGGCTGTAAAGGATGGAGATAATTACATATTGAATGGAAGAAAGTGCTTCATCACCAACGGAGCAGTTGCCTCCTTTTATTGTGTCACTGCAATGACAGATAAGACAAAAGGGGTAAAAGGAATGTCCATGTTCCTTGTGGAAGCCGGTACTCCCGGACTTAGTACAGGGAAAGAAGAAAACAAAATGGGAATCAGGACCTCTAATACCTGTGATGTTGTTTTAGAGGATTTAAGGATACCGGCTTCCAACTTAATCGGTGAGGAAGGAAAGGGATTTTCCATTGCAATGAAGACACTGGATCAGGCCCGTACCTGGATGGGATGTATTGCGGCAGGCATTGCACAAAGAGGCATTGATGAGGCTGTTGGGTATGGGAAAGAACGAATCCAGTTCGGGAAACCTGTTATCAAAAACCAGGCCATGCAGTTTAAGGTTGCCGATATGCAGATCAAGACGGAGACTGCCCGTCAGATGGTAGCCCATGCACTGACCAGGATGGATATGGGACTTTCCTATACCATGGAATCTGCCATTGCCAAATGCTATGCCTCAGACATTGCCATGGAGGTAGCTTCGGAAGCCATCCAGATGTTTGGAGGTTATGGATACAGCCGGGAATATCCGGTAGAAAAGCTGTTAAGAGACGCGAAGATATTCCAGATCTTTGAGGGAACCAATGAAATCCAGAGAATTGTTATTGCGGGCAATATCATTGGGAAATAAAGAAGGAGTGTGCCAATCATGGAAATGTTAGTTTGTATCAAGCAGGTACCCGATGACTCCGTGGAAATCTCCCTGGATCCGGCTGCAAAAGAACCGGCTTTGGAGGGGATAACGCCGGTGGTAAATGCCTTCGACACCTATGCCCTTGAAATGGCTGCCAGAATAAAGGAAACTTTGGGCGGTGAAATCACAGTGGTTTCTATTGGTAATGAAGGTGTAAAAAATTCTCTGAAAAACTGTCTCGCCGTGGGCGCAGACGGTGCATATCTGGTAAAGCATGAAAATGCAGAGTCTCTGGATCCCTTAAGCATTGCAAGGATATTAAGGAAAGCAGCCCATGATATAGAAGAAAATCTGGGTAAAAAATTTGATCTTATTTTCTGCGGAAAGGAATCCACAGACTATGCCTCCAGCCAGGTTGGACTTCTTTTGGCAAAAGAACTTTCCCTGCCGGCAGCAACCAATGTAATCCAGGTAGAGCCTGGGGATGGCATGATGAAAATAAAGCAGGAAACAGAGGAAGGCTATCGGATTATGGAAATGCCTGCTCCCTGTGTTGTTACGGTTCAGAAGCCTAATTACGATCCCAGGTATCCCACCATTAAAAGTAAGATGGCTGCCAGAAAAAAGGAGATTAAGGAATTAACACCTTCTGAGGAAGGGGAGAGCATGCTGGAGGTTATCCGGATGTTTGAACCGGCAAAGAGGGCAGCAGGCATTAAAATAAAGGCCGATAGCCCCCAAGAGGCAGTTGCACAGGCGATGTCAGTCATGGCAGAGGCCAGGATTTTTTAGGAGGAGAAAGAAATGAGTGTTTCAAATGGAAAAAATATTATGGTTTATGTTGAGACCGTTTCTGATACTCCTGTTGGCGGTGCGCTGGAGGTGCTTACAAAAGCCCATAAGCTGGCAGAAGCCAGGGGAGAAGAGGTAATTGCTGTTTTAATCGGCAGAGATCTGGTGGATGCGGCCCGTACTGCCATTATGGCAGGAGCAGACAGAGCGGTAATTGTAAAAAAAGAGAGTTATCAGATGGAGGTATACGGAACAGTCCTTACAAAACTGGCAGAGAAATTTAAGCCTTCCTTGCTTCTCTCAGCAGGAACTCTGGTGGGAAAAGATCTTCTTTCCATGGTTGCAGGAGCACTTCATACGGGCTGTGCTGTGGATGTAATGGATATATCAGACAAAGACCAAAATCTTATCTTTACCTGCCCGGTTTACGGGGGGACGATTCTCAATGATCTTGTCATAAAGGGGACACCGGCAGTTGCAACCGTCAGATCAGGAGCCTTTGTAAAGGAACTTTTGACGGAAAGAACCGGTAAAATTATGGAAGAGAAGGTGGAATCAGAAGAAGCTGTTTACACGAGGATCGTTGATGTGGTAAAAGAGATGGCAGAAACGGTCAACCTTGAGGAAGCGGAGGTTATTGTATCCGGCGGCCGTGGGATGGGAAGCAGGGAGAATTTTAAATTGGTGGAGGAGCTTGCCTTAGCCTGTCATGGTGTTGTGGGGGCAACAAGACCGGCTATTGAGGCAGAATGGGTACCTCGTTCCCACCAGGTGGGACAGTCTGGGAAAATTGTGGCGCCAAAACTATATATTGCCTGCGGGATATCAGGAGCGACCCAGCACGTATCGGGTATGATCGGCTCAGGATATATTGTAGCAGTCAATAAAGATGAGGATGCTCCTATTTTTGATATTGCGGATGTAGGGATTGTTGGTGATGCCGCCAAGGTGATCCCTATCCTGATAGAGGAGATCAAAAAGATTCGGTCACTGTAGGGAGAACCATGAAAGTTGTATTGGGGGCGTTTATGAATATTATTATCTTTCTTTTGGCACTATCACCTATTTTATGGCTTATGATTGCATTGAGCCTGTTAAAGCTTCCGGCATTTAAAGCCTGTCCCATTGCACTGGCAATTGCCATTGTACTATCTGTGACATTCTTTAAAATGCCGGCAGCAGATTGCCTGACCGGAGGCTTAGAGGGAATTGCTCTTGCGCTATGGCCCATCAGCCTGGTGATTCTTGCAGCCATTTTTACATATAATCTTTGCATTGCAACCGGAAGCATGGACTGCATCAAACAAATTCTGGCCGGAGTATCCGGGGATAAGCGGATTCTCCTTCTGATCATCGGCTGGTGCTTTGGAGGCTTTATGGAAGGTATGGCAGGCTTTGGAACTGCAATTGCAATTCCGGCCAGCATGCTGTGCGGTATGGGCTTTCCTCCGATTGCGGTAACAGTAGCATGTCTGGTTGCCAATGCATCTCCTACGGCATTTGGTTCGGTAGGAATTCCTACGGTCACTGCAGCCCAGATTGCAGAACTTCCAAGCGGGGAAGTGGCCTTTGCAGCAGCTCTTCAATTGACTCCGTTTATTTTGATCGCACCCTTTCTTATGGTGTGCATCATCGGAAAATCGGTAAAGGCCTTAAAAGGAGTCTGGCCGGTTGCCCTTATTTCTGGAATATCTTTTGCGGTACCGGAGCTTCTTGCAGCAGCTTTTCTTGGGGCAGAGCTTCCGGTGATCATCGGTTCCATCTGTTCCATGGCAATTACCATAGGTGTTGTGAAGAAATGGTTTAAAAATCCGGATCCGGAATATGGGATTGAGGAGAATAAATCTAACGGGAAAAATAAAATAACGGGCAGGGAAGCAGTAAAAGCCTGGATGCCTTTCCTTTTAATCTTTGTATTTTTACTCCTTACTTCCCCAATGATTCCGCCTGTAAATCAGATGCTTTCCGCTGTTAAAACATCGGTTTCCATTTACACAGGGGAGGGAGCAAAGCCATATACGTTTGTCTGGCTGGCAACACCGGGGGTTTTGATTGCAGCAGCGGCAGTGATCGGCGGCAGGATACAGGGAGCGGATTTCAGACTTATGGGGAAGGTATTTATCAGTACCATGAAACAGATGTGGAAAACAATCCTGACCATTGTTACCATATTGGCTATGTCAAAAATTATGGGATACAGCGGAATGATTGCCGCCATTGCAGGCACGATGCTGGCACTGACAGGAAGCTTCTATCCGTTTGCAGCTCCGCTTGTAGGTGCGCTGGGTGCATTTGTAACAGGAAGCGGGACTTCTTCCAGTGTTCTGTTCGGCAGCCTGCAGGCTCAGACAGCTGCAAACCTGGGCATCAGTCCGGTCTGGCTGGTTGCGTCAAGTACCGTAGGCGCCACCATCGGTAAAATCATATCCCCTCAGAGCATAGCCATTGGCGCTGCCGCAGCCAATTTGTTAGGCAGTGAGAGCAAGATATTAAATCAGGCAGTGAAATTCAGCGCTGCTTTCATTATAATTGCCGGCTGTATCGCGTATTTTGGAAGTAGGGTTTATTAGGAAAGGAAGAAAAAGAATGAAGATCCTTGTTTGCATCAAACAGGTACCTGACAGCAATAAAGTTGAGGTGGATCCTGTTACAGGCGTGTTAAAAAGAGACGGAGCGGCTTCAAAGATGAATCCCTATGACTTGTATGCCATTGAAACTGCCCTTCGGATCAAAGAGAAAATGGGAGGCATTGTTGACGTTATTTCCATGGGACCTCCTCAGGCCATGCAGGTCATTAAAGAAGCATTTTCCATGGGGGCAGACCATGGAACGCTTTTGTCAGACAGACGTTTTGGGGGAGCCGATGTCCTTGCGACCAGCTATACCCTGGCACAGGGAATTAAGGCAATGGGAGAGTATGACTTAATTCTTTGCGGGAAGCAGACAACAGACGGGGACACCGCGCAGGTAGGCCCGGAAATATCGGAATGGTTAAATCTTCCAAGCGTATCCAATGTGGTGAGGATCCGGAAGCTAGAGGAAGATGGAATTACGGTAGATATGGATCTTCCCGATGAGGTTGAGGTGGCGAAAGTAAAATTCCCATGCCTTTTAGCAGTGGATAAAGACATCTTTCAGCCAAGACTCCCGTCATATGTAAAAAAATCAGAGACAAAGGACAGACAGATTCAGGTACTCACCCTTGATGATATGAAGGATAAGAACGAAATGAATTACGGTCTTAACGGATCGCCCACTCAGGTACAGAAGATATTCCCTCCGGAAACAAACGATAAAAAAGAAGTGTGGGATGAATCAGGAGACGTGCTTGCGGAAAAGCTGTTTGACAAGATTGAAGAGCTGAAATTTGTTTAGGAGGTGAAGAGATGGCAAGGTTAATTATACATCAGGAGAGAATTCCTGATCATCAGGAACTGATAAAAATCTGTCCCTTTGGAGCGCTGGAGGAGCAGGATGGAAAAGTTATCGTAAATGCTGCCTGCAAGATGTGCCGCCTTTGTGTAAAAAAGGGTCCTGAGGGCGCAGTAGAGTATGTGGAGGACGTAAAAAAGATTGAGATCAACAAAGATGAATGGAAGGGAATTGCTGTTTATGCAGACCATGTAGATGGCGACATTCATCCGGTCACCTTTGAACTGATTGGAAAGGCAAAGGAGATGGCAGCAGTTACCGGACAGGAGGTATATGTTCTGTTCATGGGAAAGGATATCCGTGAAAAAAGTGAAGAAATCCTCCATTACGGAGCTGATAAAGTCTTCCTATATGATAAGGAAGAGCTGGCTCGTTTCAAAATAGAGCCCTATACAGCAGTTTTTGAAGATTTCATCAAAAAAGTAAAGCCTTCCTCCATTCTGGTAGGAGCAACCACCGTAGGACGTCAGCTTGCGCCAAGAGTGGCTGCCAGAATGAAAACCGGTCTGACTGCGGATTGTACCATTCTGGAAATGAATGAAAATACGGATTTATCCCAGATCCGGCCAGCCTTTGGCGGCAACATTATGGCTCATATCAAGACTCCGAACCATCGTCCTCAGATCGCTACAGTCCGGTATAAAATCATGAATGCCCCGGCTCGTTCAGAAGTGAAATCCGGAGAAATCGTGGATTGTGATATAGATAAGGGAAAGCTTGTCTGTCATGTGGATGTCATTGATATTCTGCCAAAGGAGAAGGAGACCTTTATTGAGAACTCTGAAGTTCTGGTGGTTGCAGGAAGAGGAGTGAAAAAAGCAGAGGATTTAAGCATGCTCCGGGAGCTGGCAGATCTTATGGGAGGCCAGGTGGCATGCACCAGACCAATGGCAGAATCCAGCTGGATGGATGCAAAATATCAGATTGGTTTAAGCGGCCGTACTGTCAGGCCGAAGCTGATCATCACCTGTGGAGTTTCCGGTGCCATTCAGTTTGTGGCCGGCATGAACCATTCAGATACCATATTTGCAATCAATAACGACCCTAAGGCGCCGATTTTCAAATCAGCTCATTATTGTCTGGTAGGCGATCTCTATGAAATTCTCCCTAAACTGATTGCAAGGATAAAAGAGAAGAAAGGAGTATAATCATGGAATATAAGAAACTGGATAAAGATGATATTACTTACATAAAAAGTATCATCCTGGACGATGAGCGTATTCTGATTGGTGATTTTATTAATGAAGAGTACAGCCATGATGAATTAAGCGGTACCAGCAGCTATCCTGACATTGTAGTAAAAGCAAAATCAGCAGAAGAAATATCGGAAATTATGAAGTATGCTTATAAAAATGTTATACCAGTGACTCCAAGGGGGGCCGGTACCGGCCTGGTGGGGTCATCCGTTGCAATGGAACACGGAATCATGATAGATACCACACTAATGAATCAGGTGCTTGAACTGGACGAGGATAATCTGACAATTACGGTGGAGCCAGGTGTTCTGCTGATGGAGCTTTCTGCTTATGTGGAAGATCATGATCTGTTCTACCCGCCGGATCCAGGCGAAAAATCTGCCAGCATTGGGGGGAACATCAGCACCAATGCAGGAGGCATGCGTGCCGTAAAATATGGAGTGACCCGTGACTATGTAAGAGGTCTGGAAGTTGTCCTTCCAAGTGGTGAGATTACGGAATTCGGAGGTAAGGTCGTAAAAAACAGCTCCGGGTATGCCCTTAAGGATTTAATGATCGGAGCGGAGGGAACTCTCGGTTTTATTACAAAGGCCACGTTAAAGCTGATTCCCCGCCCCAAGATGGTGATCAGCCTGTTGATTCCCTTCCCTACCCTGGATCATGCAATCAATACGGTTCCTTTAATTGTCAAATCAAAGACCATTCCAACAGCCATTGAATTTATGCAGCGGGAAGTTATTATTGATGCAGAGCAGTATTTAGGAAAGGCATTTCCGGATAAACAGTCAGACGCTTATCTGCTCTTGAAATTTGACGGAAATTCGGCAGAAGAAATTGAAAAGGCATATGACAGCGTTGCAAAGCTCTGCCTGGAACAGGGTGCTTTGGATGTTCTGATTTCTGATACCGAGGAGAGGGAAGATTCCATCTGGAAGGCCAGGGGAGCATTCCTGGAAGCCATCAAAGGCTCTACCACCTACATGGATGAGGTTGATATGGTGGTTCCAAGAAGCTCAGTCAATGAAATGGTCACTTATCTGCATGGCCTCCAAGAAGAGTGTGAGTTAAGGATTAAGAGCTTCGGACATGCAGGAGACGGGAATCTCCATGCTTATATGTTAAAAGATGATTTGAGCGACGAGGAATGGGAAAAACGCATGAGCGCAGCTATGGAGAATGTTTATGAAAAGGCCAGGAAGCTGGGCGGCCAGGTTTCCGGAGAACATGGGATTGGTTTTGCTAAGAAGCCTTATCTTAGGGAATCGCTGCCGGAGGTAAATTTAACCCTGATGAACGGAATAAAAAAGGTGTTTGACCCTAATAATATTTTAAATCCTCATAAGATTGCACAAATGTAACGGAATCATTTTTTAAAATAGTACAGGGAATCTGAGTTATATAATAAAGGAGCTTTAGCCTTATGGATAAATAACAATCCATAAGGCTAAAGTTCTTTCTAAAAACTAAAATTTAATTTTCTTCTCCAGCAATGCAATTCCCAGGTACAAAATTGCCGATACAATACAGAGGATCACGATGCTCATGACAACCAGATCCATCTGGAAGGGCTGTGGGTACGAAATGATATGGTTGGGAAGGGTGCTTTTACTAATAAATTTGGTATTTAGAGCTACTAATTTGAACTCAAGCTATGATATGTCAGATATATTTTGGATAGGTGTTTGTGGAGCAGTGACTAATAAGAAAAGAGATGTTTTATTGTTGAAACATAGTGCAAATGTTGATGTATTATGTTATTATTATTCTAAATAAAGGATAATAAGTAATTATCATGTATGCTCTTGGAGGAAAACGATATGCGTAATCGGCATTTTAATTATATTGCATTCACCTTATTTATAGTATTTATTTTTATTTCGGCAATTCCAATTTTCTTGCCGTTATTAACATATAACTCTCTCTTAGTCATAGAAATTCCAAAGCCTTTATCGAACTGCCTAGATGCAGAAACGCCACTTTTAAATGTTAGTAGTTGGATGCTTACAGTGCTTTTTGGTTGCCTTTCCGTTAAATTACGAAAAGTGAATAATCCGGCGCTAATTACACCGTCTGTCCGGTGACAGGAAACCGCTTTTCCGGTTTGGCGGAAACCATCTTTCCGATGATGGAAACCGCCTATATTTCTCCTTTATAATGTAT
>JAISYJ010000086.1:0-6610 GCA_031270005.1 Hungatella sp.
GCCCTGGAAGAAGAGCTTAAAAGGAAAGGAATCGCGATCCATTGCAGGGCAAAAGTTAAGGAAATCCGGGAGGAACCCAATCAAGGGCTGACATGTATCTTTGATGTAAATGGAGAGGAACAAACCATTCGTTCCGGACAGGTCCTCATGGCAGCGGGACGGGCTCCTTGCCTGCATGGGCTGATGGGACAGGATGTGAATCTTGAGATGGAGAATGGCCATCTGAAGGTGGATTCAGAATTCAGAACCAGTGAACCGGGAATTTATGCCATCGGCGACGTGGCGGCTAATATCAAGCTTGCTCATGTGGCGGCCGCACAGGGGACCTATGTAGTGGAAAAGATTGCAGGAGTCGGTCATACCATCCGGCTTTCTGTTGTGCCCAACGGCATGTTCGTCAAGCTGCCTGTGGTACCCAGCTGCATTTATACGGAACCGGAAATCGCTTCCGTAGGTCTTACAAGGGAGGCTGCCAGCGCTTGCAGCATGAAGGTGAGCTGTGGCCGCTACTCCATGAGCGGAAATGGAAAATCCATTATAACCAGGGAGCAGAATGGGTTCATTCATCTGGTATTTGAGGAATATTCCGGTACTCTTATAGGAGCCCAGATCGTATGTCCCAGGGCAACAGATATGATCAGCGAGATGGCAACGGCTATTGCAAACGGTCTGACCGCAGAACAGCTTATGCTTGCCATGCGGGCCCATCCTACTTACAGCGAAGGAATTGGGGCAGCCATAGAGAATTATTTTGAAACCAAAGGAGAGATAAAGCGATGATTCAGGAAAGACTGGAACAATTAAGAAAACTGATGGCAGAGCACCATATGGATGCTTATATGATTCCAACCTCAGATTTTCATGAATCCGAGTATGTGGGAGAATATTTTAAATGCAGGGAATTTATGACCGGATTCAGCGGATCAGCTGGTACGGCAGTGATTACAAAGGCTGGAGCCGGTCTGTGGACTGACGGCCGTTATTTCGTGCAGGCGGGAAAGCAGCTTGAGGGAACCGGAATTACCCTGCAGAGAATGGGACAGCCTGATGTTCCTGAAATTGGGGAATATCTGGATCAGGTCCTCCCGGAAGGCGGCTGTCTGGGATTTGACGGACGGGTGGTAAATTGCCAGTTAGGACAGGAACTGGAAAAACTTCTGGCCGATAAAAATGTGACCCTGGCTTATCAGGAGGACCTGGTAGATGTTCTGTGGAAGGAACGTCCCCAGCTGTCTGCAAAACCGGTCTGGATCCTTGATGAAAAGTATAGCGGAAAATCTTCTGCAGAGAAAATAGAAGAATTGAGAAGCCAGATGAAGAAGGAAAAGGCAACCGTTCATATCCTTACTTCTCTGGATGACATTGCATGGCTTTTAAATATCCGGGGAAATGATGTGGAATGCAATCCGGTAGTCCTTTCCTATGCAATGATAACCCTGGACCGTTTCTATCTCTTCATCAATGAAAAGGTGTTAAAGGATGAAGTAAAAGCCTATTTAAAGAACCTATCAGTAACGGTATGCCCTTACAATGACATTTACACGGCAGTTCTTCAGTTAAGAAACCAGAAGGTTCTTTTAGAAACGGGTAAGATCAATTATGCCATTGTAAAAAATCTTGACAGCTCCAACAGCATTGTTGATAAAATGAATCCCACCGCCCTTTCAAAGGCCATGAAAAATCCTGTGGAAGTGGAAAATATGAGAAAAGGCCATATAAAGGATGGAGTGGCCATGGTAAAATTCATCTACTGGCTGAAGAAGAATGTGGGAAAGGAAACGATTACAGAGGTCAGTGCCCAGGAGTATCTGGATCATCTGCGCTCCCAGCAGGAGGGAAATCTGGGACTGAGTTTTGACACGATTTCCGCCTATGGCGCCAATGCAGCAATGTGCCATTATAAGGCCACAGCGGAAAGTGATGTGAATATAGAGCCTAAGGGACTTTATCTGGTGGATTCAGGCGGACAGTATTATGAAGGAACAACTGATGTTACCAGAACCATTGCGGTAGGGCCGTTGACAGAGAAAGAGAGAGAGCATTTTACGCTTACCGTCATCAGCATGCTGCGGCTGGGTGCAGTGAAATTCCTTTACGGATGCCGGGGACTGACCCTGGATTATGTGGCAAGGGAGCCGTTCTGGAGCCGCGGAATTAATTTTGACCATGGGACCGGCCACGGAGTAGGATATCTCCTAAATGTCCATGAGCGTCCCAATGGAATCCGGTGGCGCATGGTACCGGAGCGCCAGGACAATGGTATCCTGGAGGAAGGCATGATTACTTCCGATGAGCCTGGAGTATATATAGAGGGCAGTCACGGCGTCCGTACGGAGAACCTGATTGTTTGCAGGAAGGCTGAAAAGAATGAGTATGGGCAATTTATGGAATTTGAATTCCTGACCATGGTTCCCATTGATCTGGAAGCCATTGATAAATCCATTATGACGGAAAATGACGTAAAGCTGTTAAATGATTATCACAAAGTCGTTTATGAAGCCCTTTCCCCGTATTTTACAGGAGAGGAAGCATTATGGCTGAAAGAGAATACAAGAGCTATTTAGCTGATAAAACAAGGCAGAACCGTGAGTCACGGTTCTGTCTGTTTTTGAATGTCCGCATTTGCTTTGAGCCGCAGTAAAATGGGAAAAACTGCTTCCAAATCTTCTTTGCTCAAGTCTTTCATCAAAGCAGCGGCTTCCCTTAGAAGAGGCTGTTCTTTTTTTTCAGTTTTAAAAAATTCTATGGGAGTAATTTCAAGATAATCGCAGATTTCAAAAAATTGTTTCATAGATGGCATGGAACGTCCTGAAGAAATTCCCTGGATATAGCTTTTGTTTTTTCCCAGATCCAGGCTCATTTGATATTCGGAGATATCTTTTTTCAGACGAAGCTCCGTGATCCTATTCCTGACAAACTGTTCATCCAACATTATCACCTCTAGGTTAATCATAAAGGATATTGTATGCAAATGCTACGTATTATATGCGTAATAATGGCTTAAAAATTGGTTGCATATACGGATGAAAAGCGTTATCATATACCATATACGAATGGAAAAGAAGCGGAATGAATGATTCCAGCAGGTACAGGGGGAAGGATCATGACAGGAAATTCAGGAAGGCAGTTCGAGAGGTGGAATTCGGTAAACGAGCATGAGTTCTTCCGTTTTAGTGAGACGGAGCAAATGTACAGAAACATAAATCTTTTTAAAGATACGGTTTTATTTGAATATTCTTATATAGATAGGAGGCTCTATCTGTCACCAAACGCCAAAGGACAGATAGATCTGCTGGCTTTTGAACGGATTCTACATAAGCATAGGGACAATGCCCCCCAAGAAGGGGAGATCCGTTCCTTTGATTTTTGCCTGGGGAAAACGGGAGAACCATATCACTGGTGCAGCTGTAAGCTTACCGCTCAATGGGAAGACCGGACAGAAGCTCCTGTTAAGCTTATTGGAAAGCTTCAGGATATTACCGGGCTGAAGGCAAGGGAAGAGCAGCTTTTACTCCAGTCCCTTAAAGACGGACTTACCGGTTTATACAACAAAATGGCCTTTAAATACCGGGTAGAGGAGAAGTTAAAGAGCGGCGGATCGGGCTGGCTCTGCATGATCGATATTGATAATTTCAAGGAAATCAATGACTGCTTCGGCCATCTGGCCGGTGATAGGATTTTAATGCAGGTAGGCGGAATGCTCTGTGATATTTATCCGGAACCGGATCTGGTGGGAAGGGCAGGCGGAGACGAATTTGTTGTTTTTACAACCGAAGAAAATGCCCGGGAAAGGGCGGATAATCTGTTGGATAGGGTAGAAAGGATTATACCGGAAGAAAAATGGCATATTTCTGTCAGCATTGGAATTGCTCCCAGCACTGGAGAGCGGGGAGAGGATTATCAAAAGCTATTTTCCAAAGCAGACCGGGCCATGTATAAAGCAAAACATGGCGGAAAGAACCGGATTGCTTTTTTTGGTGATGGTTGATGGGAGGTGGATTGTGGCCGGGGATTATAGGAGATTGGAATATGTAATGGGGCAGGAGGTGTGTATCTTGTCCCATTTTTTTATTCTTTAATATTTTGTTTTTAAAACCTTTTATTTTTAAGACCTTTTATTTTTAAGACCTTTTATTTTTAAGACCTTTTATTTTTAAGACCTTTTATTTTTAAGACCTTTTATTTTTAAGACCATTTATCTTTAAGACCATTTATTTTTAAGACCATTTATCTTTAAGACCATTTATCTATAAGGCCTTTATCTTTAAGACCATTTATCTATAAGGCCTTTATCTTTAAGACCTTTTACCTTTAAAACCTTTCATCTTTAAGATTTTTAATTTTAAGATTTTTTATTTTTACTATCTGGCAGATGCCTGTGGATAAACAGGGATCATTTCTGTTCGGAGGGTAAATCTACCAGAGTGTATTCACATTGGATTGCCGGGAGAAGCTTGTCCAGTAGGTCCGCGGTTTTAAATTTTAAGCTGGACGTATTGATACAAGGGTGGCAGGCAAAGAATTCGTGGGTCAGTACATCTTTATCGATCAACAGCCTGACACGGCGGTTTTTATCGTTCATAAGCCCCAGGACCGAAACCGAGCCAGGGGTGATGTCCAGAAATTCCATCATAAATTCCGGTTCAGCAAAAGAGAGTCTGGCTGAGCCGATTTGCTTGGAAAGGGCAGCGGTACGGAATTTCTTTTCGCCTGGCAGCAGCAGGAGATAGAAATCGGTTTTCTGGACATTACGGAGAAACAGATTCTTGCAGATTTCTATTTTTAACAGCGCATCAACCTCCTGGCAGGCTTCTATGGTGGGAAGCGGGGAGTGATCCACCCGCTGATAGGATATGTTGAGTTTATCCAGCAATTCATAGGTGCGGATTTCCTTGGGAAGACGCCCTGTTAGATCATTGGGGCACCCGTCATAAAGGGTTTTATCCAAGTGAAAGGTATCGTTTGTATGAACCATTTATTACACTTCCTTTTGTCTTTTTATGATTTATTATATCTGAGGGGGAAAAAATTACAAGCATTTTTTAAGATGTGGAAGGATTTTAGTGGTCTTGGAGGTAGAGATGTATTATAATAGCTGTGAAGAAAAGAGAAAGTAAAAAACCCGGCGGAAAGGTAGGAATGAAAGTGTTTTATGAGGCGGTCGGGGTTTTATTATGTGAAGGGATAGGGAATAGAAAGAGATTAAAGATTTGAAAGAGACTAATAATAGGAAGAGACTAAATGTAGGAAGGATAGATTGCATATATGATAGATAACCGGTTGAAAAAAGAGAGATTCAGAAAAGATAGAATGGTAAAAGACAGTGATAACGCGAAAATAGAGGAGAAAAAGGGAAAGGGAGGAGGCAGGAACAGCAGTAAAAGCGATAATATGAATGGCAGTAAGAACGGCAGCAGCATTGGTAGTAGGAATGGAAACAGGAACGATAGCAGCATTGGCAGCAGGAATGGAAACAGGAACGATAGCAGCATTGGTAGTAGAAATGGGAACAGGAACGACAGCAGCATTGGTAGTAGGAATGGGAACAGGAACGATAGCAGCATTGGTAGTCGGAATGGTGATAGAAACGACAGCAGCATTGGCAGTAAGACTGGCAGCAGGAATACCAGCAAGACCAGCAGCAGGAACGGGCAGAGTGGAAATATGCTTAATAAGGCAAGCAGGGGAGAAAGAAATTCCTCTTCAAAATGTCCAGTATCCCGTAATTGCGGTGGCTGTCAGCTTTTGGATATGCCTTATGAAAAACAGCTGGAACAGAAGCAGAAGTATCTGGAAAAATTGCTGAAGCCATATTGCCATGTTGCACCAATCATTGGAATGGAGAATCCTTATCATTATCGTAATAAGGTTCATGCAGTATTTGACCATGACAAAAAAGGCAATCCAATTTCAGGCGTTTATGAGGCTAACTCCCATAGAGTTGTTCCGGTGGAAAACTGTATGATCGAGGATCAGAAGGCGGATGAGATTATCGGGACAATTAGAGGTATGTTGAAGTCCTTTAAGATACGCACTTATGATGAGGATACAGGATATGGATTATTGCGCCATGTATTGATACGGAGGGGATTTGCCACGGGAGAGGTTATGGTTGTCCTGGTAACCGCCTCGCCAATTTTTCCTTCTAAAAATAACTTTGTAAAAGCACTGAGGGAAAAGCATCCGGAGATAACTACAATCCTACAGAATGTAAATGGCAGGGGGACAAGTATGGTGCTAGGAGATAAGGAACACGTGCTGTATGGGAAAGGATATATTGAGGACATCCTGTGTGGCTGCCTTTTCCGTATTTCTTCCAAATCTTTTTATCAGGTAAATCCGGTGCAAACGGAGATTCTTTACAATAAAGCAATTAAAGCCGCCGGGCTTACAGGTAAGGAGCGGGTGATTGATGCTTATTGCGGGATAGGTACCATAGGGATTGTTGCCAGCAAATATGCTAAGGAAGTTATTGGCGTGGAGTTAAATCGGGGTGCGACTCGTTCCTAACTGAAAAGGTTAGGCACGCTAGAGTTGTGAATTTTCAACAAACTAGTGGAGAACTAGTAATCCAAAGTGTAGAATGAGAGGGTAACGCCTTGAAATGCAC
>JAISYJ010000004.1:0-24752 GCA_031270005.1 Hungatella sp.
GATGAATTTGAGGAAGGTTTTTATATTGACCTTTTTTAGTCACCGTCTATTTGTTGTGCCCGCCTCTGAGCGGGCTGTTTTATTTAGGCGTTCGACTTTAGTCGAACTTTCCTATTATAAAAAAAAGTTTGAACACCCACATAGTTGATATGGGTGTTCAAACATCTTCAATTCCTTAGTCAAGGGGATATTCGCAATCCGCGACCCTGCTTGATTCGGTTAAAATATCTGCAGTTCCTTCATCCTTTATGGATAAAAGTGAAAATAAACTCCGCCTGGGGCAGCTCCTCCCCGGAACGCGGCCATCTCGCTTACCGTGACAAGCTGGTAACCTGCCTCTGTAAGTCTGGGAATGATTTCAAGGGCAGCCGCTCCGCTCTGGGAATAAAGCTCATGCATCAGAACGATATCTCCATCCCGAACCTGGCTCATTACCGCATTTACCGTCTTACTGGCATTTCGCGTCTTCCAGTCCCGTGTATCAATGCTCCACATAATCACAGGAGCGTTTACATTTGCAAGGACCGTACCATTTTTTGCTCCTCCCGGTGTTCTTACCAGGGCAGGCCTGACTCCGGTGGCAGCTTGTACCGCATCATTGCAAAGGTTGATCTGGCTCTGGATCTGGGCTCCGCTTAATTTGGTCAGGTTTTTGTGCTCGTAAGTGTGATTGCCGATTTCATGTCCTTCTGCAACCATGCGCTGCAGTTCTGTCCCATAAGAGGAAACCCGGCTGCCCACCACGAAAAACGTGGCCTTTCCGCCGTACTGGGCCAGACAATCCATAATCTGATTTCCCACAGGAGCGAAAGGCCCGTCATCAAAGGTCAGAGCTACCATGGGCCTTGAAGGGTCAATTTTGCGTCCTGTCTCCGTCTGTTCAAGGCTTTCTTCTGAAGCGGCTTCCTGCTGCCCCTCTGCTGCAGTTCCGGCATTTGCGTCCTGGGTTTTTGCACTGCTCTGGCTCTCACCACCAGACCCGTCTTCCACCTGCTTTCCCGGCTGCTCTGAAATATTTCCATTTCCATCTACCCACCTGGCTACACCAGGGCCCAGGTTTTCATCTATCCAGCCATTTCGTACTTCCGTTGCCTCCTGGCCAGACGCCGCTTCATCCGCCATGGAAGGAAACGGTGTCGCTGGTACGAACGCTGTCACAAGTGCCACGGCCATCAGGCCGAAGCCCCATTGTAATAATTTTTTCATGCTGCATTTCTCCTTTCCCCATTTTACCCATGCTTTTGGGGCATATAAATATGCCCCAGGGTGTTTCCCAATTTTTGCCCATGCTTTTTGGGCAGGGCCCACCCCGCTTTATCGGGTGTACAGGTATATCCGCAGGGTGTTTCACGGATACTAACCACTACTATACAGGAAACAGGAGGAAATTGGAAGAAAATTTCCAAACTTAAATAAAAAAGTCTAATGGTACAAAAGCGCCCGGACCACTGCCTCCATGCTTTTTTCTTCTGCCTGGATTGTCAGCCCTGGCTCATTAATGTCCTTCAAATAATGGGCATCGGAATTGCTGATGATCCGGCAGTCCTCCAGATAAGGGTTGTTTTTCCTAAGCTCATGAAGCTTTTTTAAGTCTTTTACCTCCGCCGTGGCAAACTGACTGTCAGGAGGCACAAAGCCTAAGTTGGAGATCAGGCTGTTGGCAGATTTGTCAATATGGGCGGGAAACATGACTCCTCCATAAGACCGGGCCAGCCCCCATAGCTGGTCAAAAGAGATGTCCACGCTGTTAATGAGAAGATTGGGCACTGTTCCGCATAGGATATCTTCCTTATTATATATCTGCTGCTTTCCAAATATTTCCTCATTATTGGGAAATGCCATCAGCCGTTCATACACGTACTCATCAAACTCCATGGCCTTATCAAGGTGGTCAAACAGGCATACCGCATGTACCTCCTCTGATGTACAGACCTCCATGCCCGGCAGGGCAACAATTCCGTATTCCTTTGCAAAATGCAGCACAGCCGGACAATTTTTGCAAGAATTATGATCCGTCACCGCGATCACGTCAAGTCCTTTTAAGGCGGCCATTCCCACGATATTTGCCGGTGTCATATCATCATCCCCACACGGTGATAAGCAGGAATGAATATGAAGATCATAGGTGAGGTTCATCATGAGGCAGCCTTTGATAAATCAACAGGGCAGCCTCAAAGATGGGCAGCTCTGTTTTTAAAACCGTAATCTCCTGGTCCGCCGCCTTTTTTACAGCCGCTTCGTCAAGAGCAGTTCCTTCTGCCATGATCACACAGGCGGCGTCGGCAAGAGAGGCTACTGCAAGGGTGTTTATGTTTCCCATCACCGTTACCCATACACACCCCTCTTCTGCTCTTCCCATTGCAATGCTTAACAAATCACAGCAAAAGGGCTTTTTTATCTCACGGTCAAGCTCTTCTCCTGCATTTATCACTTCAAATAAATTACTGTCAATCAATTCTCTTACGGTCATTTCGTTTTCTCCCCTCTTTTCTGTCAAGCTGAGTCATCTCATCAGAAATTCTTTCGATGTACTTTGTCATGACCTTGAATTTCTCATAACTGTCCCTGTCGCCTTCCACGATACCGGCCGCCAGCCTGGAAACCTCCTCTGACAGCTTATGCACATTGTCCCTGAGGAAATAGACGCAGTCCGATTCCACTGCCTCCCCCCGCACGATGTCCTCAGCCAGGGCCTTGCAGGTAGGCGCCCCGCAGGAACCGCAGTCTAAGCCGGGAAGCTTCTTCAAAAGTCTTTCCACCTGATTAAGCCGTGCAAAGCTTTCCATCATGGTCTCACCTAAATTAAACACCGGTTCATATTGAACCGCCTTGGTCCACTTCACCAGTTCCTCTGCCTCTGCATGCATATGGTTCCTTGCCACAGGCATGTATTTCCGGAGCCGTTTCAGCTTAACCTCTGCTACATAGGGGTTTTCCACTGTGAGCACCCCGCCCACGCAGCCGCCGTTGCAGGCGCTCAGCTCCACAAATTTCAGATTCGTAAATTTCTGGTCCTCCATATCCTCAAGGACCCGGATGACATTTTCAATTCCATCTGCTGCCAGGTAATCTTCAGTAAACAGGCCGCTTGCCTCTCCGCCGCTGCGCCCCCAGCTGACTCCGATTTTACCTGAGGTCCCGATCTCCGGCGGATCATCTCCCACCGCCTTCATGCAGGACAAAAGCTGGGGATACAAATCTTTTATGGCAAATACCTTATCCACCTCACTGTGCTCCGTTCCCAGAGGGGACTTTACATAGGTGACCTTGGAGGGACAGGGGGAAATGAAAATGATTCCGATCTTTTCCCTTTCAAGGCCGGTCTTTTCCATGGCTTTCCTTGCCGCAAGAATGGCAGCCACCTCCACCGGAGGAATTAAAGGCAGCAGGTTTGGGATCAGGTTTGGAAACCGGACCCGGATGAGCCGCACTACAGAAGGGCAGGCAGTGCTGATGGCCGGAAGCTTGTCCGGATTTTCACTTAAATACTCCCTGGTAGCCTCGCTTACCAGCTCCGCCGCCGCACTTACTTCAAATACATCATCAAATCCCATCATAAGAAGGGCATTTAAGACAATATTCACGTCATCCAGATTGTTAAACTGGCTGTACAGGGACGGCGGCGGCAATGCCACCGTATATTCATACTGTTTCATAGCCTCCAGCTTGTCATATGTGGCATGTTTTGCATGATGAGGACATACCCTGATGCACTCCCCGCAGTCAATGCAGAATTTACTGTTGATCTGTGCCTTCCCGTTCCTCACCCTGATGGCCTGGGTAGGGCACCGTTTAATGCAATTGATGCACCCCATGCATAGCTCTTCATCAAGCCTTACCGAATGATAAAATTTATCCACCTTTTCACCTCATTTCCACATTATCGCCCACGTCCTCTGGGCATAAAGGTATACCCGAAGGGTGTATCTGCACGCTTTGGCGGTGTTATATATACACCACCATACAAATGGTCGTTCCTTTTCCTATTACCGTATCGATCTCCATCTCATCCGAATACCTTTTCATATTAGGAAGCCCCATTCCGGCTCCAAAGCCAAGGGAACGTACCGCGTCCGGCGCAGTGGAATATCCTGCCTGCATGGCCAAACCGATATCCGGTATTCCGGGGCCTACATCAGCCAGGATCATCTCGATCCGGTCCGGAGTTATGCTGACCGTTATTTCTCCCCCTTGCGCGTGGATTACCATGTTGATCTCCCCCTCATACATAGCAATGGCCACCTTGCGCACAGCTTCCGGGGTGACCCCCATCTTTTTCAGCTTGCTCTTTACATCACTGCTGGCTTCTCCCGCCCTTGTAAAATCGTCGGGAGAAATCCTGTAGTGAAACGTTATCATATCCGTCATGAAACCGCACCTCCATGGAGCCCGGCCTCATAAAGCATGCCGCAGGCCGAGAACATGCGGTGCCCGGTGGACAGAATAATGAGACCCCGTTCCTCCGCCATCAAAAGCATGGACTCATCCGGCATCTTGCCTCTGACAAACACGATACAGACAATGTCAAGCATCTCCGCCGTACGAATCACCTGAGGATTGCAAAGTCCTGTAAGAAGAACTGAATGATCCTTGGAAAATGCCAGAACATCGCTCATCATATCAGATCCGCAGGCACTCCGGACCTCCTCATCCAGATGGTCCTCTCCTGCCAGCACCCGGGCACCAAGTGTATCTCTCACATCTTTTACTGTCATATTGACGCTCCCCTTTCCTTCATTCACTCAATTCACGCAATTCATATCATTTTTGATCATTATATCATAAATAACACGTCAGGTATAGAAATATTACACGGAAGGATTGTTATTTTTTTGTCGAATATTGATTAAACTATAGATTTTTTCTCAATAACATGTTAAAATATCAGGTACATTGCATAAGCAACATTTTAAGGAGGTTATCAAATGGCTTGTAAAAAACAAGGCGTCCAGTTTAATGGGACAAAGGAGCAGGAAGCTGCTTTAAAAGAAGCAATTGCCCTGCTAAGAGACACAAAGGGATCTCTCATGCCGATCATGCAAAAGGCACAGGAGATTTATGGCTATCTTCCAATTGAAGTCCAGACCATAATTTCTGATGAAACGGGCATACCGCTTGAGAAAATTTATGGTGTTGCAACTTTCTATGCCCAGTTCGCACTTCAGCCAAAGGGCAAGTACCAGATATCCGTCTGTCTTGGAACTGCATGTTATGTAAAGGGTTCCGGAGACATCTTCCATAAGATTGAAGAAATCCTTGGAATTACCAACGGTGAATGCACACCGGATGGAAAGTATTCTCTTGATTCCTGCCGCTGTGTAGGTGCCTGCGGCCTGGCTCCCGTCATGATGGTGAACGGGGAAGTCTACGGCAGGCTGACCGCTGACGATGTTCCTGATATTCTTGCTAAATACGAATAAAAATTACGCTTATGATGACAGAGATTTCTTTAAATATTCTGGATGTGGCGGAAAACTCCACACGGGCAGGGGCTACCCTGGTTACCATTCTTGTATCTGTTGATTCTGTGGCAGATAAGCTGATTGTCACCATTAAGGACAACGGCTGCGGCATGACAAAGGAGCAGGTGCATCAGGTGACTGACCCCTTTTTTACCACCAGAGAAACCAGAAAGGTGGGCCTTGGCGTTCCGTTTTTCAAATACGCGGCGGAAAGCACAGGCGGAAGTTTTTCCATTGAGTCAGAGCTGGGAACCGGAACGGTGGTAACCGCTGTTTTTGGACTATCCCATATCGACCGTATGCCCCTTGGTGATATAAACAGCACCATTGAAACCCTTATTACCTGTCATCCGGACACAGACTTTCTCTATATCTATCGTTACAACAAGGCGTCATTTGAGCTGGATACCAGAAACTTCCGCGAGATTTTAGGAGATATCCCCTTTGATACCCCAGAGGTATCGGCTTACATAAAGGAATATCTCAGTGAAAACAAATTGGAAACAGACGGAGGCGCGGCCATTTAGGCCCGTCGGATCAAAGTTGAATTGGAGGAATAACATGAAGACTCTTGAAGAATTAAAAGCAATCCGAGAAAAGATGCAGGGTCAGGTCAGCATGCGCGGCGAAGACCACGGACGCACACGCATTCTGGTAGGCATGGCTACATGCGGAATTGCCAGCGGTGCAAGACCTGTTCTTAATACATTGTCAAACCTGGTTCAGGAAAACCAGATGACAGACCGTTTTTCCGTTACCCAGACCGGATGCATCGGCTTATGCCAGTATGAACCGATCGTTGAGATTCTGGAACCTGGGAAAGAAAAAGTTACTTATATCAAGATGACCCCTGAAAAAGCAGAAGAAGTTTATAAAGAGCATTTACTTGGTGGCCATATTGTTCAAAACTACACGTTGGCTTCAGCTGACATCAAATAAGGAGGGAACAGGATGTATCGTTCACATGTATTGGTTTGCGGCGGCACAGGATGTACTTCCTCCGGAAGCCAGCAGATTATGGTTAAATTAAGAGATGAGTTAAAGAAACAGGGATTGGATCAGGAAGTATCTGTTGTACAGACCGGCTGCCACGGCCTTTGCGCTTTAGGCCCGATCATGATCATTTATCCGGATGCCACCTTCTATGCAATGGTAAAAGAAGATGATATTACAGAAATCGTATCCGAGCACTTATTAAAAGGACGTCCGGTGGAAAGACTGCTTTATGATGAGACAGTGACTCCAGCTGGTATTAAGGCTTTAAGTGATACGGACTTCTATAAGAAACAGCACAGAATTGCTCTGCGCAACTGCGGTGTCATCAACCCGGAAGAAATCGAAGAATACATTGGTACCGGCGGATATCAGGCCCTTGGTAAGGTTCTTACCGAGATGACTCCAGACGAGGTGATCCAGACTCTCTTAGACAGCGGATTAAGAGGGCGAGGCGGCGCAGGTTTCCCTACCGGCCTCAAATGGAAGCTGGCCAGGCAAAACGATGCGGACCAGAAGTATGTCTGTTGTAACGCAGACGAGGGCGATCCAGGCGCATTTATGGACCGTTCCGTATTAGAGGGAGATCCTCATGCCCTTTTGGAGGCTATGACCATTGCCGGCTACGCAATCGGCGCTTCCCAGGGTTACATCTACGTGCGTGCTGAGTATCCGATCGCCGTACAGCGTTTAAAAATCGCCATTGACCAGGCCAGAGAGATGGAGCTTTTAGGCAACGATATCTTTGGATCAGGATTCTCCTTTGACATTGACCTTCGTTTAGGTGCCGGTGCATTCGTATGCGGCGAAGAAACTGCCCTTATGGTTTCCATCGAAGGCAACCGCGGAGAGCCAAGGCCGCGTCCTCCGTTCCCGGCACAGAAAGGTTTATTCGGCAAGCCAACCATCTTAAATAATGTTGAAACTTATGCAAATATTCCTCAGATCATCTTAAACGGATCAGAATGGTTTGCTTCCATGGGTACTGAGAAATCCAAGGGAACAAAGGTATTCGCTTTAGGCGGAAAGATCCATAACACCGGACTGGTAGAAGTTCCTATGGGAACTACTCTCCGTGAGATCATCGAAGAAATCGGCGGCGGCATTCCAAACGGCAAAAAGTTCAAGGCTGCCCAGACCGGCGGACCATCCGGCGGCTGTATCCCAATGGAACATTACGATATTCCTATCGATTACGACAACCTGATATCAATCGGCTCCATGATGGGCTCCGGCGGTCTGATCGTAATGGATGAAACCGACTGTATGGTTGATATCGCAAAATTCTTCCTGGAATTCACTGTAGAAGAATCCTGCGGAAAATGTACGCCATGCCGTATCGGTACAAAACGTATGCTGGAGATCCTCGAAAAAATCACCAAGGGACAAGCTAAACTGGAAGATTTAGACCGTCTGGAAGAGCTGTGCTACTATATAAAGGAAAACTCTGCCTGCGGATTAGGCCAGACAGCGCCAAACCCGGTTCTGTCAACCCTTAAGTTCTTCCGCGACGAATACAATGCCCATATTATCGACAAGACATGTCCGGCTGGTGTGTGCAAGGCGCTTCTCTCCTACCATATTGATGCTGAGAAATGTAAGGGCTGTACCCTTTGTGCCAGAAACTGTCCGGCTAACGCTATCTCCGGTTCCGTTAAGAACCCACATGTCATTGATCCTGAGAAGTGCATCAAGTGCGGCGTATGTATGGAGAAATGTAAGTTTGACGCTGTCTACAAGAAATAATGGAGGGAAATTGGATCATGGAGAATATCACAATAAAAATCAATGGCATGGACGTAAGCGCTCCGGCAGGCTCCACCATCCTGGAAGCTGCCAGACTGGCCCATGTTGAGATACCGACTTTATGCTTTTTAAAAGATATGAATGAAATCGCTGCCTGCCGTATCTGTACCGTTGAGATCAATGGCGGCAGACTGGCTGCTTCCTGCGTATACCCAATTAATCCTGGAATGGAAGTATGGACCAATACACCCAAGCTGCGTGATTACAGAAAGAAAACGCTTCAGCTGATCCTTTCCAATCACGACCGTTCCTGTTTATCCTGTGTCCGCAGCGGAAACTGTGAGTTACAGACCTTATGTAAGGAACTGGGCGTTGAAGTGGATGATTATTACGATGGAGCAAAAACTTCTACAACCCCTGATGAAAGTGCAGCCCATATGGTGCGTGACAACAGCAAATGTATCCTGTGCCGCCGTTGTTCCGCTGTCTGTGAAAAGGTTCAGGGAATCGGCGTGATCGGACCTAATGAGCGTGGATTTGCTACCGTTATCGGCTCCGCCTTTGACAAGGGACTTGGTGAAACAAGCTGTGTCTCCTGCGGACAGTGCATCGCAGTATGTCCTACCGGCGCTCTCTATGAGAAGAGCAGCATTGACGAAGTGGCTGCTGCCATTGCAGATCCGTCAAAGCATGTGATCGTCCAGACCGCTCCCGCCGTACGTGCAGGCCTGGGAGAAGAATTCGGTTATCCCATCGGAACCAATGTGGAAGGCAAGATGGCTGCCGCGTTAAGAAGACTGGGCTTTGACAAGGTATTTGATACCAACTTCAGCGCCGATTTAACCATTATGGAAGAAGCACATGAATTCATTGAACGAGTGCAAAACGGCGGCGTTCTTCCTATGATCACCTCCTGCTCTCCTGGCTGGATCAAATACTGCGAGCACTACTTCCCGGATATGACAGAGAATTTATCCTCCTGCAAATCACCGCAGCAGATGTTCGGCGCCATCGCCAAATCCTACTATGCGGAAAAGATGGGTCTGAATCCGGAGGATATTGTATCCGTCAGCGTGATGCCATGTACTGCTAAGAAATTCGAGATCGGAAGAGATGACCAGGATGCCAACGGCACTCCTGACGTAGATTATTCCATGACCACCAGAGAGCTGGCCAGAATGATCAAACAGGCGGGAATCCGGTTTACAGAGCTTCCGGACGAAGATTTTGATACACCGTTAGGACTTGGCACCGGTGCAGCCGTTATCTTCGGAGCTACCGGCGGCGTTATGGAAGCAGCCTTAAGAACCGCTGTGGAAAGCCTGACCGGCGAAGAGCTTGAAAGACCTGACTTCAACGATGTCCGGGGAACAGAGGGAATTAAGGAGGCCACCTACCGTGTAGGCGATATGGATGTCAATGTTGCAGTTGCTTCCGGCCTGGGCAATGCAAGAGAACTCCTTAACCGGGTAAAATCCGGAGAAGCAGACTATCACTTCATCGAGATCATGGGATGCCCCGGCGGATGTGTAAACGGCGGCGGCCAGCCCCAGCAGCCTGGCCATGTACGCAATACAACCGATATCCGCAGCCTGCGCGCCAAGGTTCTTTATGATGAAGATGCTGCCAAGACCATTCGTAAATCTCACGAAAACCCTGCAATCAAGGAACTTTATGAAACCTACCTTGGAGAGCCGGGAAGTGAAAAGGCTCATCACCTGCTTCACACAACTTACGTAAAGAGGAAAATAAACGAAATTTAACCGAATCAAGCAGGGTCACGGATTGCGAATATCCGCCTGACTAAAAAACACCCTTTATAATTAGAAATCCTCCAATAAGGATGTTTACGAAAATCATAGTTGTTTAGTGTATGGCCAAACGATTACCGATGAATTGTAAATAATCTTTGTTGGAGGATTTGCTTTATGGCAAAGTTTTAATTTGAATATACAGAGATTGACGGTCTGCTTTATCCAAACATTGAAATTAAGGAGAAAGCCGAGCTTGCAACTTGGGGAAATATGGACTGCTCCGTCTGAGCTTTCTGCATGAACAAAGGCCGTAGATATATCGGGAACTGATTCTGACTGGAAAACTAGCAGAGCACTGTTAGATTATAAGATTTGAAATAAAATAATATTATGTACATAAGAGAAATGAAAATAATGAAATGAAACTTTATCAATTTTGAACTAAAATTTTTGATTGCTAAGGTGGTAGAAAAATGAATTTTACATCGAAACAGCCAGTCCTTATTTCTATAATTGCAATTCTCATTCTTCAGGCCGCAGGATTATTGTTCCAACTCAGCGGAATGGGCGGTTTTCTCTATTCCGTGATCGGGAGCAGCCTGATTCTGGCTGCCGTCTCCGTCCTGTTTAGAAAGAACAGCAGGGAATCCCGCCCCGTCCAGCAGGACAACCTGGGGGAACGGCTTTTTCAGATCGCGGAAACCATGGGCTTTGACTCCCAGCAGCTGATCTGGCTTTCCAATGACAACATGAAAACCTTTGAAAAGGTTGCAAAGTTTTCTTATGAGATTGAAAAGCTCAGCGAACAGAATGCGGCCAGTTCGGAAGAAATCAATGCAAGCATCAATGAGCTGGTGGGCGCATGTACCAATTTGAATTCCGGGATCATAAAAATCGAGGATCATTCCAAAACCTCCATTGAAATGCTGGACAAAAATGAGCAGACCCTTCGGAGCATTGGGAGTTTCATCCTGGATCTTACGACAGTCATCAAGGCCGCTTCCGACAGCAACCTGGAGCTTAAAGAATCCTCTGCGAAAATCAATGAAATTGTGGATTCTATCCGGACGATATCCAGCCAGACCAATCTTCTTGCACTGAATGCTTCCATAGAGGCTGCCCGGGCCGGAGAAGCAGGCAGGGGCTTTTCCGTTGTTGCCGGGGAAATCCGGCGGCTCGCAATGCAGACGAACGAAGCGATCTCCGTCATTGAAGGCGTGGTCAAAAATATTGTGGATAAAATACAGTCATCCAACGCAGCCATGACCGAAATCGGCGACAAGATGAAAAATGTGGACAACATTGTCACGGAATCCTCTCAGATCATTCAGGAAATCAACTCGATCCTTAAGAATGTTCAGAAGGCGATTTCCGGCCTTACCCAGGAGTCGCTGATTCAGAAGAATACGGCAGCTGAGATTGAAAACGCAGTGGAAAATGTCGCAGAGGCGGTACAAAAGACCCACCATGTTTCCAGCTCCGCCATTGATATGGTAAATGTCCAGCAGAAGAAAAACGAAACCATTCTTTCCTTCTGCAACAAAATCGGCGAAACTGCGGAAATACTGCAGCAGGATGCCATGGTTTTCAAAAAGCCCGATGAAATTATCTTTGGTGTCAATCCCTTTGTCGAGCCCGAACGTATCCGCAAAACCTATGTGCCCATCCTTGAGCAGGTATGCGCAAGCGTGGGACTGAAATGCCGCCCCCTTATTGTCAGAAGCTATGACGCACTCAGTGAAAGTGTGGAAAAGAGCATCATTGACGTTGGCTGGTTTTCTCCGTTTGCGTATGTCAATGCCCATGAAAAATGTGGGGCAAATGTGCTCGTTACTCCCAAGGTCCAGGGCCGCTGCTCCTACCAAGGGTACATTGTGGCCCGCAAGGACGGCAGGGTGCATTCCCTCAATGACTTAAAAGGAAAGACCTTTGCCTACGTCGATAAAAAAAGCGCGTCCGGTTATCTGTACGCCCGGGATATGATAAAGCAAAACCATATGGACCCGGACACCATTTTTGAAAAGATCGTTTTCTTAGGCAATCACAATAATGTTGTAAATGCCATTCTGGCCGGAGAAGTGGACGCGGGCGCAACCTACGACGAGGTTTACAATCAGGCGCATGCAGACGGGCTTTTCACGGATGAACTGATCATTATTGCCCGTACAGAGGAAATTCCCAAGGATGCCCTGGCTGTCAGAAAGGACATGCCCTCCATGCTCATGGAAAAGCTCCGCAGTGCCTTTGTAGATTTCAGCAATAGCAGCGGAATCGATACGACCGTTCAGGGCTTTGTCAGGAATGAAGATAAAGCTTATGATATTATCAGACGCTTAAACAATTAATTTTAAATACATAATATTTCCATTTTTATCCATCAATAAAGAATTAATCCCAGTGTGCATGGATTATGTGAAAAGCTCCATACTAAGACTGGAGGTGATGAGACATGAGCCCAAAAGAATTAAATTATATTGAAGATGCTCTTGGTCACGAAAAATTTTTAAAAACCCAGTGTCAGGAAGCGACACAGAATCTGCAGGATCCTGAATTAAAAGCTTGTGCACAGCAGCTTATGCAGAAGCACCAGCAGATTTTCGACAGCTTCTATAACTTAGTGTAAGGAGGAATCACATATGGATGACAAGACTATTATGGAGAATCTGCTCCACACCGCAAAAGGAGTGTGTGACTTATACCTGCATGGAACCATTGAATCCCCTACCATGAACGTGCATCAGACTTTTGACACCGCATTAAACGACAGCCTGTGCATGCAAAGCGATATCTACAAAAAAATGTCCGCAAAGGGATGGTATACCACAGATCAGGCAGAACAGCAGAAACTTTCCAAAGTTAAGAACCAGTTCGCAGGAATGTAAAATAAAAAAGCTATGGGTGTTCCCGTAAAGGGACAGCCATAGCTTTTTTATTAATGTCTGTGCATCGGTACTTCCTGAAGGCCCTGGTTTCGTAAGTTCTCATGAACTTCCCTTCCGTCTGCCTGTATGATCAGCAGATCACGGGCTTTCTTTGCTTCATTCTCGCTCTTATGCCTGCTTGGGCCGCCTACACAGCCTCCCACGCATGCCATTCCTTCTATGAAGTCTCCAGGAAGCCTGCCAATCTTAAGGAGCATTAAAGCTTTCTTGCATTCAGCAGCCCCATTGCATTTAAGGACTTCAATATCTGTGCTTTCTCCCGATTCCTTTAAACATTCCAGAACAGCCGCAGTCACACCGCCGCCATTTCCAAAACGCTTACCAAATACGGATCCGGCCTGATAAGTATTTTCCTCCGGCTCAAGTTCCACGCCCTTTGCTGCCATCATTGCCCCAATCTCTCCCAGGGTCAGGGCATAATCTGCGTTGTCCATAATATTCAAATCCAAAGTTTCACTCTTCTTTGCAATACACGGCCCAATGAAAACAGTAATCGTCTCGGGGTCCTTTTCCTTCACCATTCTGGATACGGCACACATAGGAGATACGGTGGTGGACATATTCTCAAGGAGCATAGGATAATGCTGTTTAATCATGTTTACAAATGCCGGACAGCAGGAGGTAGTCATCTTCCTGCCATCCTTATAAGCCTCCGCCCATTCTTCCGCTTCTGCTGCAGCGGTTAAATCGCCGCCCAGGGCAACCTCAATCATATCCTGGAAGCCGATTTTCTTTAAGGCCGTTCTCCAGCTTGCCATAGTGATTTCCGGGCCGTACTGGCCTTCCGTCGCCGGAGCGACCATGGCAACCACCCGTTTCCCTGCATTAATAAGGTTAATAACATCCACAAGAAAAGTCTTGGAATCAATGGCTCCGAAGGGGCAGCCGTGAATGCAGGCACCACACTGGATGCATTTGCTCTCGTCAATGACCACAATGCCGTTTTCATCCATGGTGATAGCATCTACAGGGCAGCTCTTTTTACATGGACGGGTCAGGTCCGCAATTGCATTATAAGGACATGCCTGAGAACATTTTCCGCATTCCTTGCATTTATCAGGATCAATATAAGCACGGTCACGTCCCATGCTGATGGCATTAAAATTACAGGAACCCTGGCATGCCTTGCCCATACACAGCTGGCAGTTATCGGTTACCACATACCGGGTAATGGGACAGTCCTCGCAGGCAGAGCTGATTACCTGAACTACGTTTTTCGTATCCCTTCCGCTGGGACAGAGGCCTTCCGCCAGGCGGATTCTTTCTCTGATGATTTCCCGTTCCCTGTAAATGCAGCAGCGGAACTGGGCCTTGGGGCCTGGAATGATTTTATAAGGAATCTCATTCCTCTCTGCCTCCAGCTTCCCTTCCCATGCAAGCTTCGCCACTTCATTTAAAACCTGATGCTTTATACGAAGTAATGTTGCATCATTTGTTGCCATATTTTTCCTCCTTGTAACTTCCACATTTCGTGGCTGTATCAATGTCTATTTCAATTTAATAATAGGTTACTATAACCCTTTTCCCCATTTCTTCCACTACATGCTTTAACTGCTCCACAAGATTCTGGCGTATCCCCAAATCAAAGGGCAGGCCAGGGTTCTGATAAGCGCTGTTAATGGCCATTCCCACGTATAAATTAAGCTCCGTACAATCCTCAATGATCATTTTCGCTACCATGGAAGCGCCGTTTGGCTTATCCAGTTCCAGGAAAAACTCCTCTGTAACGGATTCATTCTCCACATAACGCTTTAAAAGCTTTAAAACTTTATTTAAAGTCAAAACACCTTCCGTTACCAGTTCAATTCCGTCGATATAAGCGATGGGCGGAATTTCCGGGTCATCATAATCCAGGGAAACTGACAGCTTCTTTTCGGTTACCCTGGAAACAATATTTGCACTGGTACCTCCGCAGACAACTTTCTTGGCAGTATCGTCTCCTGACATAAAATCATTCACCATACTGCAGTCATCTTCCGGCTTTTTCGGAGGGCCTGTCATCAAATGCACCTGCTTGCGGTCAATAATCCTCATAACAGCAACCGTAGTATCATCGCCGGGCCGGTACTGGTACAGTTCATCACAGGCACGGCTCAAAACAGAAGCAAGACGGGCTGCGGATATGGTCAGGCGGTACTGCTTCACCGCATAGGAAGCAACATCCTCCCACAGCCAGCCAAAGTTCAGAAGTTTCCCAACTCCTGCATGGATGGTCCCGTCGCTCATCAGGATCAGCGCATCTCCTTTTTTCACCCTAAAACGGTATTCATTGATCCTTTTATCACGGATAACCCTGACGTTTTGAGGTATGGAAACCAGATTTCCGTCCCTGATAAAGATACAGCCGGGATTATCAAATTCTACCAGATAGGCTTCGCCGTCATGAAATACCTGAAGAATGCTGAAGGTCGAATAGGCCACCTGGCGCACCTGGCATACCGGAAGAGTTTCTACAATGGTTTCCACACACTCATCAAGGGTCGCACCATTTAAGAACATGGTTCCAAGAATCTTGGAAGTCATGGTCGCTAAAATGTTGGCCTTTACCCCGCTGCCCATGCCGTCGGCAAGAATCATGATATTGGAATCCTCGGTCTGCAAAAGCTCTACCTTATCTCCGCACAATACTTCCTTGAATTTATTCAGGCTCGTGTATGCAACATCAACGGTAACTCCCATCACTTGACCTCACTTTCACTTCCCTCATCCAATAAGGATCTGCATAGCTTTGTTAAGGTAGTTTTGGTCTCCGCAGTGGTTTCCCCTAAAAGACCTGCAATTTCCTGGGCCACCATCATCTGCTTGTGAATGACCTTCTGTGCCAGTTCAATGGTCTCCAGCTTCTTTTCGTATTCCTGCCTTGCCTGTTCTTCCTCTTTGGTGATATCTATGAAGGTGGCTAATACCACATCTTCTTTTTCGATGTATATAATATTCTGAAGAGTGGAAATACGGTATTCCCCGTAAGTCACCTTTTTTCCATGGATCTTCTGATGGGTATTATAAACCCACTGAAAGTCAGAAGGATCAATAAACTCATATAAATACATGGTTAAGGCTTCCTGCCTGGTCTTTCCAAAATACTTTTCCCCTACTGCAGAATACTCTAATATCTTCATATCTTTATCCACAATCAGAACAATATTGGGAGAGGTCTGCATCACCAGATTAGATAAGGACTCCGACTTTTCATGCATAAACGGAATGCACATATTAAGCTCCGCCTTTTTCTGGAAAACTGCTATGGCCTTTTCCCGGCAGGTGGAATATCCGCAGGCACCACAGTTTAACTCATCCTCAGGCCTGGTCTTTCCGGTCATCTTTAATATCTCCTGGATCTGGACTTCCGTTGGCATGACATCTCTTGGCGCCCGGTCCATAAACAACTTCCTGAAGGAAATATGTTCCAGGACAGGGTTCAGCTCCTCAATCGGCACCGGTTCCTTTTCAATGGCATCCTCCATATCAAGCTTGATCTTGAATCTGGATACGCTCTCATCATCCACGGTGGGCCCTTTTATGCAGCCGCCGGAACACATATTCATCTCAATAAAGCAGCCTTTAATTCCTCCCCGCATCATGCTTTCGCATAGATCCATGCAGTTAAGGCTGCCATGGACATAAAACTTCCGGTATCCATCCCGTCCCTCTTCCGTGGCAAGAACAGAATTCACCACTCCATTGGTAACCGGATAAAGGCGGTTGACTCTGGGATCCCTGGTAAACGGGACATCCTCACAGTCTTCAATGGTGATTTCCTCTTCGGAAAGCCATCTGGAAATATCATTGAAATTCAGGACAGCATCAATATAGGCATCATGGCGGGGGTCTCCTGCTTCCTTTTTCTTTGCTATGCATGGTCCAAGAAAAACCACCTTTACCTCAGGTCCCAGTTCTTCTTTTATCATCTTTCCATGGGCAATCATAGGAGATACCACAGGAGCCATATATGGAATCAGCTGGGGATAATAAATCTCAATTAAATCGTTGACGCTGGGACAGCAGGTGGTGATGATATTCTCCATCTCCCCCTCTTCTAAAAGCCTTGCATATTCCGCTGTTACAACAGCCGCTCCCTCCGAAGTCTCCCGGACGTCCTCAAATCCCAGCTTCCGAAGCGCCCCGTTTACCTGGCCGATAGTCTTATAGCTTAGCAAGCCCATATAAGACGGGGCCAGGGAGATGACCGTCCGGAGCCCTGCGTCAATAAAGCCCTTTACCAGTTCTAAATCACTTACCAGGGTTTTAGCCGACTGGGGACAGACCTGCATGCATTTTCCGCATAAAATGCACTTATCCGGCATAATTTCAGCCCGCTCATCCCGAATCATGACTGCCTTGACTTCGCAGTTACGAATACACTTATAGCAATGCTTGCATTTAGTAGCCTTGAAATCAATGATTCCCATGATTACAGCCTCCCCATGATTTCTTTGTCAAAAAACTCCTTTGTATCTTCTGGTTTTAAAGAGTATAATTGACCCTCCACGGTCACACAAACGCCATTTACGCAGTCACCGCAGCAAAAGGAACCGTTTAAGTCCACCTTATCCTCCAGGCGGTTCTCTTTCACAAGGGTCTGCAGCTGGGCGATGATTTCTCTGGAACCCTTTAAATGGCATGCGCTCCCTATACAAATTGTTACTCTCATGAATATTCTCCCTCCAATTAAATACCTTGCATTTGATTGCCCTTTTTAAATATTATCGCATATCGTTATATTTTTATCAATAATTTTTTATCGGTTTCCTGTTCTTTTTCAAATACAGGAAATAATTGTCTCTGCAATCTCCTGCTTCTCTGCGTCAATCAGGCCATATGTATGAAACCGCAGCTTTGAAAGCCGCCGGAAGGCCGGCAAAGGCAAGAGTCATGGAAGGATTCATGCTATCCCCGGTTCCAAGACCTCTTGCCTGTGCCTTTCGTTCCTATTTGCCCGCGATCTTTGTAATAGAAGCTGTAATCAGCCGTTTAAACAAAGGTGCAACCCGGTCTGCTGTCTCCTGTACCTCTCCATGGCTTAAAGGCTGATCCGTAATGCCGCAGGCCATATTGGTGATGCAGGAAATACCGCAAACCTTCATTCCCATGTGGTTTGCAGCTACCGCTTCACAGGCTGTGCTCATTCCCACAGCATCAGCTCCCAGAATGCGGCACATTTGTACCTCTGCCGGAGACTCATAAGCCGGGCCGGAAAGCTGCATGTAAATACCTTCCCTAAGACTGATCTCTTCTTCTCCTGCTGCCTCTCTGATGATCTGCTGCAGCTCTTTGCTGTAAACATCACTCATGTCCGGAAATCTGGGTCCCAGCTCTTCTAAATTAG
Source organism: Hungatella sp. (assembly GCA_031270005.1). Classification (GTDB taxonomy): domain Bacteria; phylum Bacillota; class Clostridia; order Lachnospirales; family Lachnospiraceae; genus Lacrimispora. The sequence continues at coordinate 18,224 of JAISYJ010000004.1, forward strand.
CCCCGATTAACGGAGATGGAACAAAGCTTGCAATATGATCTCTTAAGAGCATGAAATCTCCTGGCTTAAACTCCTTATTTACACCGCCGCAGGCGTTGGTCAGAAACAGGACCTTTGCTCCCAAAAGGCCCATCAGCCTGGCCGGAAGCACTACATCCGTCATTGGGTACCCCTCATAGAAATGTACCCGCCCCTGCATGATGACAACCGGAACCTCGTTTACATATCCGAATACAAACCTTCCTTTATGTCCTGCCACCGTTGATACCGGAAATCCTTCAATGTCCTTATAATCAATGGATGCCTCCACCTTTATCTCCTCTGCATATTCCCCAAGGCCAGACCCCAGGATCAGAGCTATTTCCGGGACAAAGTCAGTTTTCTCCCGTACACTTTCCAAACAATTCTTAAGTTTTGCATATACTTCATTCATATACCTTTTTCTCCTTTCATTGTTACCGTCCACGTCTTTCGGACATACAGGGATACCCGCAGGGTGTTTCATTGTTACCGTCCACGCTTTGAGGACATTCAGGGATACCCGCAGGGTGTTTCACACTCCTGTCAGACTTGATAGACATAGGTATATACAGTATACCACATCTCCTCATATATCTGTATCTATATTTTGACAAATATGGGGGAATAATGATATACTGAAGGTGTTCGTACTAACCCGGAAGGATCCCTGACGGCGAAGGCGAGGAGAATACGTAAACCGGAAATCCCATGCCTGTTGGTGTGGGATTTTTTCGATAATCGTAAAAAAAAGACCATGACAGGTACGGACAGAAAGCGAGGATCATTATGAAAAAAGTATTATCAGTTTTAACGGCTTTTGCCGTAACGGCTGCCCTTCTCTCCGGCTGTGCAAAGGGCGGCACCGAAAATACCCAGGCAGCCTCTGCCTCAGAAAAGGAAACCGCCTCTGAGACAGCAGAAGAAACGTCTGAGGCCCAAAAACCTGCCGACAGCTATACCTTAAAAATCGGTTCCCTGAAAGGGCCTACCTCCATGGGCCTTGTAAAGCTGATGGACCAGTCTGAAAAAGGCGATGCAAAAGGCTCCTATGATTTTACCATGGTGACTGCTGCCGATGAACTCCTTGGAAAAATTGTAAACAAGGAATTGGATGTCGCACTTGTACCCGCCAATATGGCCTCTATCATTTATAATAAAACCAATCATGAGGTGACGGTCCTGGATATTAACACCCTGGGTGTTCTCTACGGGGTATCTGCCGATGATTCCATCAAAACAGCTGCAGACTTAAAGGGAAAGACCGTTTACTTAACCGGCAAGGGAACCACACCGGACTATGCCCTTCAGCATGTGCTTAAAGCCAACGGCTTAACCACTGACGACGTAACCCTGGAATATAAATCCGAAGCCGCTGAGGTCGCTTCGATCCTGAAGGAAAAGCCTGATGCAGTGGGTCTTCTTCCACAGCCCTTTGTAACAGCAGCCATGGCTCAGAATGACGCCCTTAAAATGGTTCTTGACCTGACTAAGGAATGGGATGCCACAGCCGGTGAAAACGACGGCAGCCTTGTGACCGGAGTTACCATCTGCCGCAATGGTGTGATCAAAGACCACGGGGAAGCCATTGCTGCCTTTATGGCGGAGCATAAGGAATCCGCTGAATTTGCCAATGCCAATGTAGACGAAACCGCAGCTCTGGTAGCTGCTGCCGGAATTATTGAGAAAGCCCCGGTTGCAGAAAAAGCCATCCCATACTGCAGCATCACCTATGTGGACGGAGACCAGATGAAGTCCCTGTTAAGCGGTTACTTAAAGGTTCTTTTCGATATGGAACCGTCTTCCGTAGGCGGAACGCTGCCAGCCGATGATTTCTACTATATGCCGTAATTAAGGCAAAGCTTTATAAGGAGATTCCCATTATGAAACCAACAGCTCTCCCGGTTAAAAAGGCCGGTATCATCTTTCTCTGGCTTCTGGCATGGCAGGCAGCAAGCATGTTCGTGCACAACAGCATCATACTGGTAGGCCCTTTGGAGGTAATCCAGGCTCTATGGATTCAGGCAGCCATGTCCGGCTTCTGGAAAACCATTGCCTTCTCCTTTGGAAAGATAAGCCTTGGATTCCTTCTGGCTTTTGGGGCAGGAATCCTGGCCGGGGGAGCTGCATATCGTTTCCCCCTTTTAAAGGACTTGCTGGAACCGCTTATGTCCCTGATCAAGTCGGTTCCGGTGGCTTCTTTTGTCATACTGGCCCTGATCTGGGTAGGTTCTGAGAATTTGTCCGTTTTTATTGCCTTTCTTGTGGTATTCCCCATTATTTACATAAATACCATGGCAGGATTTAAGAGTACTGATCCAAAACTTTTGGAAATGGCCCGGGTTTTCCATATGCAAGGCAAAAAGAAGCTCTTTTATATTTACCGCCCCGCCCTTCTCCCCTACCTTATAAGCGGCTGCAGGGTGGCTTTGGGCATGGGCTGGAAATCCGGAGTCGCTGCAGAGGTGATCGGAGTCCCAAACCATTCCATCGGCGAAAAGCTCTATATGGCAAAAATTTATTTAAGTACTGCAGACCTTTTTGCCTGGACCCTGGTCATTATCGTGATCAGCGCCCTTTTCGAAAAATTCTTTTTATGGCTTTTAAGCCTTGCAGATGCCGGCTTGAAATCCCATAAAAAACAGGAGGTATGACCCATGGAATTAAAGGTGAATCATCTGTCCAAATCCTTTGGAAGTCTTAAAGTGTTCATGCAGATAAAGTTTTCCCTTCATTCCGGCCAGATCTACTGTCTTATGGGGCCCTCAGGATCTGGAAAAACCACATTCTTACGTATCCTTCTGGGACTTGAGCAGGCTGACTCCGGCTCCATTGAAGGGCTTCAAGGCACAAGAGCCTCCGCCGTGTTTCAGGAGAACCGTCTGTGCGAGTCATTTACTCCGGTCGACAACATTACCATGGTAATTCCCGGCCGTTCCTCCCAAAGCAGAAAACAGGCCAGAGAGGAGCTTTTAAGGCTTCTTCCGGAAGAAGCCTTATCCCGCCCCGTATCCACCTTAAGCGGCGGAATGAAACGCCGTGTCGCCATTGTAAGAGCCTTGTCGGTCCCTTGCGGCATGGTCTTAATGGACGAACCCTTTACCGGTCTTGATGAGAACACAAAACGGACCGTAATCCAATACATCAAAGAAAAGACCCGTGACAAGCTGGTCATCATAAGCACCCACCAGGAGGAGGATGTGGCTCTCCTTAACGGCATCCTTATGAAACTATAAAAACAGGGGCTAAAGCAGACATTTCCGCTTTAGCCCCTGTTTTTTTGATATCATATTCCAGCTTTATTTCAGTTTCAAGGTATCCAGAGCTGCCTCAATCTGGCCTTCTACCGCGCTGTCCGGTGATTCAACCGTTCCTGCCGCACTGATATATTTCTTTGTAGCAGCATTGTAGGAACCGGAAATTGCATAGTAGCGGACCCCCTCCTGAGAAGTCTTATACCGGATCGCATAGCGGAAGGTCTGGCTTCCGTCGCTGCCGTTTTCTACATTATAACGGACAAATTCCATATCCTCACCACGGCTGACTAATTCCTTGTACTCTTCCATGGTATCCGGATAGACCTCTCTGGCTCCGTCAGCCTCATCGCCTTCTACATAAGTAACTTCCAGAATATCGCTGCCATTGGAAGAGGTGAATGCCACTGCGCTTTCATCTCCGTCGTCCTCAATGGTCCAGCCCTGGGGCGGTGTAATCTGATATTTTCCGGATTTGGAAGTAAAGACACCGGAAGACAGGATTCCTGCATCAGAAGCAGTCGTTTCCGTAGTTTCGGCGTTTCCGTCTTCCTCACTGTCAGAATCATCCTCACCTAATGTAGTTTCATCTGTACCTGCTGATTCATCTCCTGTTACTTTCGTCTCAGCGGCACTGACTTCTGTAGGATTATCCTGTGAGGACTTCCCATTATCTTTTGATCCACAGGCCGTAGCCGCCATCATGACTGCCATGGCGATTGCAATTACTGCCAGCATTTTGTTTTTTCTCATTTTAATCACTCCTCATCATCAATCTTATTCCTGGTGACGATGAGGATTATAACATTATCTGAATCAAATGTATAGGGGATTAAAGGAACTGAAAGAATCACCAAAAATTCTTAATAATTATATAGAGAAGCAGCCGGGCGTTCCAGCTCCAGCAATTTCACCTTTATGTCCATGCCTCCGCCATATCCCACCAGGCTTCCATTGGCTCCGATCACCCGGTGGCAGGGAATGATGACAGGTATGGGATTTCGGTTATTTGCCATTCCCACAGCACGGCATCCTTTGGGATTATGAATCTGGACCGCAATATCCTTATAGCTTTTCGTTTCTCCATAGGGAATTGTTAAAAGTGCGTCCCAGACCTTTTTTTGAAATTCCGTTCCTTCCGGCTTAAGAGGCAGATCAAAGGTCTTTCTCTTTCCAATCATATATTCTTCCAATTGACTGATGGTTTTTTCGATCAGCCCGGTTCGCTCTTTAATGGCTTCCTCAGGCTCTGGCCTTCCAAAATCTATACTTAGAAGCGCTTCATCGTCACATAGCAAGGTAAGAGGTCCTATTTTGCTTTCATAAACTTCCCAGTACTTCATTCTAAATCCTTCTTTCTGTTGTGGGCTGTACCACCTTTTCATCTGGATCCATTATATCATAAAGAAGATAAAGAGACGACCTCCTCTTTTTTAACCGGCACAAGCAGCAATAGCTGCTATTCGGTTATGAGCAAGCAAGGTCACGGATTGCGGATATCTGCCTGACTATTCCAGAGCCAAAAAAGCAAACTTTCTGTTTCTTCAAATATTCCTCATAATTCTTTTAGTTTTTTTATGAAATGTTTATGGCTTAGTCAAACTTCCGTCATATTTTCCGCGTATACTAATTATTGAAAAGGAACCCCACCCTTTTAACATTGACTTTTTATTTTTCATACTCAACCGGCAGGAACATGATATGTACCTGCCGGTTCCTCCCATTTCAGGGGTGTTTTTCCCTTAAAAACCGCATAAATACAGGCTTTATAACGAATTTGAAATTTTTTCTAAAATATTATTGACAAAATGATATCCATCATATATAATAACTCTTGCGTTGCGGAAAAGCAACTAAGAGAAAGACGAAAAATACTTTCACTATCGGGGTGTGGCTCAGCTTGGCTAGAGTACCTGGTTTGGGACCAGGGGGTCGCAGGTTCGAATCCTGTCACCCCGATTTAAGAGAAAAACCGTCAATGGTAGTTTTAGTTTCTCTTGCCTTTTGCGGGTGTAGTTCAATGGTAGAACACTAGCCTTCCAAGCTAGATACGTGGGTTCGATTCCCATCACCCGCTTTTGAGTCTGTAGCTCAGTTGGATAGAGCAACGGCCTTCTAAGCCGTGGGTCGGGGGTTCGAATCCCTTCAGGCTCGTTTCACATCTCTGACCAAGATGTGAAAATTTTATGGTGGGTATGGCGAAGTTGGTTATCGCGCCAGATTGTGGCTCTGGAGGCCCAGGGTTCGAATCCCTGTACTCACCTTTCCCTTCCTAGGGAATTTTTTTTTATCACAAGTTTTATTGGGCTATCGCCAAGCGGTAAGGCACAGGACTTTGACTCCTGCACTCGTTGGTTCGAATCCAACTAGCCCAGTATGGGATACTAGCTCAGGTGGTAGAGCACTTGACTTTTAATCAAGTTGTCCGGGGTTCGAGTCCCCGGTGTCTCATGAATGCATCGGAAAAGACCGGGAAATCAGATGATTCTCCCGGTCTTTTGCTTTGTCTGTTTTACCGATATGAGGATCTTTCTCACCAGCCTCACATAAGACCTGTTAGGAAATCTCCCCTCATAACTATCACATAATGAATATTCTATCTCCTATTACTATCTCAGTACGGTTTTTGAATCCAGTTTTCCTTGAATGCTGATGCGGATTCAGGATCCTTTTTTCTTTAATTCCAGATTTATTCAATATTTCCCTTTGCACATACCCCTTTACAATACCCATCGGCTGCTTGCAGTTAATGCTGCCTGCTCCTCTCCTACTCCCCGCTTTATATAACTTAAGCCTATAAGGCCTTATATGCCGCTTCTGCTCTCCAATCCCCTGTCTTCATTACCTTGTAGCCATGCAGCCATATGGACGCTCTAAAAGCGATTAACGGACGTTTCCTTCTATACTTATATATAGGTCTAATAATCTTCCTGAACAACCTGGTTTTAGGGTTTAAACAAGAAAGGTTTCCGGAAAAAAAGGAATACTTCATAGGCAGCTGTGAAAAAAGGGATGTACGAACTTTATCCCTCCCCAAGCAGATCACTGGCATTTGGCAGCCTTTAAAGAAATAAACCGGAAGGCAGTACTCAGGGAACATATGAAAGCAACTGCCAAACACAGGATAACGAGACAAGCAACTAACAGGCAGATAAATATATAAAAGTAATATAATGATTGTTTATCTGTTTTTAAATAATTATAATAGAATCCACAGCACTTGTTACACATCTCCTCTCTACTACAATATATTTATG
>JAISYJ010000040.1:0-16333 GCA_031270005.1 Hungatella sp.
ATGCCAGCTGCCTACAAAAGGAGGATAACAAGAAAAAAGGATGAAAGGAAGATGGAGTTGGAAATGTTTCATGACCCCATCGGTGCCTTTCGCAGAAAGGCGGGTTATAAGAATGAACACACAAAAACCAAATAAATATCTGACATTTGCAAAAGACAATACCATGCTGATTTTCCTGATCCTTTTATTTGCACTTTGCCTGATGTTTGTTCCCAGGTTTGCTACCATCGGTAACTTTAAAAATGTATTGATTCAAATTGCAATTAATGCATTGATTGCAACCGGCATGACGTTTGTGATTCTTTCTGATGGAATTGATTTATCCGTTGGCTCTGTTGCGGCACTTGCCGGTATTGCAGCAGCAGCCTGCATCAAGCTGTTTCCGGATGCCGGCATAGGGCTGAGCTTGTGTGTGATTGTGGCAGCATCTGTTGTGGTCGGAGGAATTTGCGGCAGCATCAACGGTTTATTTGTATCTGTTTTAAATGTTCCGCCCTTTATCGCCACACTGGCGATGATGAATGCCGCAAGAGGTCTGGGATATGTTTTTACAGATGCAAAACCCATATTCGGACTTCCGGCTTCTTTTGGCTGGGTTGGACTTCGCTCGGTTGGTCCGGTGCCGGTATCTGTCATACTCATGTTTTTGGTGATTGGTACTGCCATTTTTATTCTTGGAAGAACCTGTTACGGCAGATACATTTATGCGGTAGGAAGCAATACGGAGGTTGCAAAGCTCAGCGGAATCCAGGTCAGGAAGATCAAAATGTCTGTTTATATGATCTGCGGAATCTTAGCGGCCCTTGCAGGTGCTGTACTGGCTTCGAAACTGCAGAACGGTCAGGCAACTGCTGCAGCCGGATATGAGCTGAATGCCATTGCTGCAGTGGCTATGGGAGGCACCAGCATGTCCGGAGGACGGGGCGGTATGGTACAGACGATCTTTGGACTCTTTGTCATTGGAATCATAAATAATGCATTGAGTCTGTTAGGCATATCCTCTTACTGGCAGACCATTGCCATGGGAGTTATTATTCTCATTGCAGTGGTGATTGACCGGCTGCAGAGCAATGAGTGATGCTGATAATGATATAGGTTCCGGCAAAGGTTACTTCTTTTAACCAGAAGCATTGCATGATATAATGAAGCCGGAAAAGGAAGAGTACTTCATTAAAGTAAGGAGTCCTATATTGAAAATAAATCTGTGTTTATTGAAGCGACGGAAGTGACAATCTCCGCTTTGTATAGTAAAATATACATAAAAGCAAACAAATTTATTGAGTTGTGCAGCTGGGATGAGGTTGAACCGGGAAAATAACAACATACGCCTATCCGGCCAGTTAATGGGCGAGTAGTATTTTGCTATTGCAAAATTTCCACTCTTAAATCCTTGACTGGCTGGATTTCTGCCATTGTACGGCACTGCTTTTACCGCATTCGGTTTGGACTTATACTCTGCCCCTAAGCCATTGGCCCGAAATTTGATTGGCTGTATGCTGCGAAAGCTGAATAATTTATAGAGCTTTACTTAAATAAACCATATCTACCAGCTGAACACCATTTTCAAACATTGGGTGGTCATAGTTGTCTGTGAAAAAGTTTTTAATCCTATGAGAAATCGTAAAACCGTTTTTTTCATAGAACCGTAATATCCATGGGCTGTCACCTGTTCCTACAAGCATTGTTGTATATTTGCCTTTGTAATACGAAAATATGTGGTTTAAAAGTTTGCTTCCATACCCTTTACCATGCCATTTTTCGTAAGTGGCAATGTTTTTTAGTTCACAAACATCATCGCTTTCCTGTGTAACAACGCAAACACTTTTTAAGTCAATATCGTATAAAGCAAAAAGCTCGCCCCGTTCTAAATATTTGTCTATCATATATTCTTGTTCATCAGCTAATAAGAGTAAATCCAGAAATTGTTTCTTGTTTTCGCAAATACTTTTTATCTCCAAAATGCACCATCCAATCTTTTGCCTTATATTTCTATGCTTAATTAAATTATATCAGCTTGTTATCATATCTTCAACAAATAAGGAGCCGCCAGTAAATCCTAACAACCTTTATTGCGGTTCTTGTGTATCCGAACTCACCGTATTGTGTTTTGGGGGAACCGTCACAATAGTGTAACGGTTGGGTATAGTTGATGCACTTATTCTTCACGATTTCAAAAAATCTGTTAAGAAAATGGGCGGCTTTCGCACCCATTTTTAATTATGGGCCGTGACCCTGTTGAGCACGCATAGCGAGCGAAATATAAAACACCCGCTATACGGGTGCGCGTCGCTTGTTGTACAAAAAAATACCTTTTTCGTTATAATGGAGTAGTTCAAGCCACAATATGAAAGAAAGGCGAGGCAACATGTTTAGCTGCCTTGTCAAATGTTTTTTGACCAAGATGACGACATTGCTCATTTTACGGGCGGTCATGATTTTCTGCAACTTTTTTGCATCTGAAATCATCTATATAACAGAACGGCAAAAAAGTCTGGTAAAGGACAGAAAGGGTAACGAATGAGACAAGAGATTTATGATAAGATGACAGGCTACATCATTGAAAACCAGAAAAAGTTTTACCGGCTGGCATTCAGCTACGCCCAAAACCAGGAGGATGCACTGGATATTGTTCAGAATGCGGTATTAAAAGCGCTGGATCATTATGAATCCTTAAAAAATACCGATGCCATTAAAACATGGTTTTACAGGATCCTTGTAAACGAGAGTATTTATTTTCTCAAGAAAAATAAAAAAGAGATCGCATCAGGAGAAGATCTGGGTCTGGAGATTCCCTATTATGAACGGGGCTATGAACCACCGGATGACCTTTATAACGAGATCAACCGATTGGATGTGGAAATACAAAACATCATTAAGCTTCGTTTTTTTGAAGAAATGTCGCTGAAAGAGATTGCAGAGATCACCGATGCCAATTTAAACACGGTAAAGGCAAGGCTGTACCGCGGCTTAAAATTATTAAAGCAGAATATTCAGGAGGTAAATTTATGAATCAGTTGGAGGATGCTAAAAAAAGATACGACGAGACTCCCGTTCCCGAGGAATTAAGCGGACGTATACAAGGTGCCATCGAGGAGTTTGAAGGAAGAAAAGCAACGAGCAGCAGGAATAATATTGGGATCGGAAATAGAAGGTTTTATAAATTGGGACTGGGAACAGCGGCAGCTTTCCTTATTACATTTACTGCGGCGCTGAATATAAACACAGCTTTTGCAGAGGAGGTGCACCAGATTCCGGTTGTAGGTGCCATCGCCAGGGTACTGACCGTAAGCTCCTATAAAAAGACTGTTGGGGATGAAAAAATTTCGGTAGAAGTGCCGGGAGTGGAATTTATTCAAAAGGATACCCATGGACTTTCCAAGCAGGTAAATGAAGAAATCCAGGAACTATGCAGCAAATATGCGGATGAATCATTGCAGCGTGCACAGGATTACAAACAGGCATTTTTGGATACAGGAGGAACAGAGGCAGAATGGGCGGAACATAAGATCGAAATCAAGGTGTGGTATGAGATCAAGGCTCAAAGCGATGACTATCTTTCTTTTGTGGTAAGGGGGACAGAGAGCTGGACCTCTGCCTACAGTCAGGAAAAGTACTATAACATAGATTTAAAATCAGGAAAGCTGTTATCACTGGGAGATGTTCTGGGAGAGGATTACATCAATAAAGTAAACGAAAGCATTAATAGCCAGATGGAAGAAAAATCAAAAGAAATCGGCATTCCTTTTTTTACTTCTGAGGAGGGCGGTTTCGAAAGCATTTCTGACGAGACAAAATTTTATATGAAGGAAAATGGAAATCCGGTTATAGTATTTGACAAATATGAGATAGCGCCTGGAGCTGCCGGGGCAGTTGAATTTGAAATAGTAAAGTAAAGAGCGAATCGTGTTTATGGCTCTATAAGGCAGGTTGACTGGAAAACAAGCATATCGTTCCCGTTGGACCATATGCTTGTTTTCTTTTGCAGACATGCCGGTTTCATCTCCACCTTGCACTTTTTGTTCCTATTCGTTACAATTGAACTCTCCAATATAACACCAGGCTTTTAATTGATGCTATTATGGTGGAATAGAATGGCGGTGATGGATTAAATGAAAACTTACATGACATCTGAAATTGCCCGTAGTACAGGAATCCATTCCAATACAGTACGGCTTTATGAAGAGCTTGAGCTTATTCCCAAACCAGAGCGGAAGGAAAACGGTTATCGCATTTTTACAGACTTTCATATGGAACAGATTAAATTCGTAAGAATTGCGCTAAAGGCCGAAGTTTTGCAAAACGGATTGAGAAAGCAGGCAATTACGATTATTAAGACCTCAGCTTCCGGAAATTTTGACAAGGCAATTGCCTTAACAGAACATTATTTGCAGCAGATAAAAAATGAGCAGGGGAATGCGGAAGAGGCTATAGAGATTACCCAAAAGCTGTTATCAGGCATCAACCAGGGACGAGAAGCCAAGACTATGGTTTTAACAAGAAAAGAAACGGCTGATTATTTACAAATTTCAATGGATGCTTTAAGAAATTGGGAAATGAACGGTCTGCTCACTATAAAACGAAAACAAAACGGCTACCGGGTCTATACGGATGAGGATATTCGGCGGCTAAAAATCATACGTTCCCTGCGCTGTGCAAATTACTCCCTTTCTGCAATTTTACGAATGCTGAATATTTTATCCCAGAATCCTGCCGCAGATATCCGGCAAGTGATTGATACGCCGGATGAAAGCGACGATATTATTTCCGTATGTGATAAGCTTCTCACTTCGTTGCATTATGCGGAAGAAAACGCGAAAGCAATGCTGGCGCACCTTGAGAAGATGAAAAAACAATTTGTATCAAACCCTACACTTTAACACCAGACTTTGCTCTGGTGTTATTCTTTTTGTGAAAAGAAAAAAGGAGGGATTTTATCGCATGGAATCAACCATTGAGGTAAACGGGCTGTGCAAGTCTTACGCCCAAATGAAAGCGATAGAGAACATTAATATCTCAATTTGCCGCGGGGAAGTGTTTGGCTTGCTGGGGGCAAATGGTGCGGGTAAAAGTACCGCAATCGAATGTATCCTGGGAACGAAAAAGCAGGATAGCGGAACGGTATCCATTTTGGGAATGAATCCCCAAAAAGACCGGAAAAAACTTTTTGAAAGGGTCGGTGTTCAATTTCAGGAGGCCAATTATCAGGACAAAATCAAGGTAGATGAGCTTTGTGAAGTTACTGCTTCGCTCTACAGGAACACCCTGGATTATGTTGTTCTTCTGGAACAGTTTGGACTTTTGGAAAAGTCAAAAAGCCTGGTAAGTGAACTTTCTGGTGGCCAGAAGCAACGGCTTTTTATCGTGCTTGCGCTGATCCCAGATCCCGAAGTAGTATTTTTGGATGAACTGACAACAGGCTTGGATGCCAGGGCACGGCGGGACGTGTGGAGGAGTCTTTCCAAGTTAAAAGAAAGAGGAATCACCATTTTGCTGACCTCACATTTCATGGATGAGGTGGAAGCCCTTTGTGACAGGATCATGATTTTGAAGAATGGGAATAGCATATTTTGCGGTTCCATAAAAGAAGCGGTCGCGGCAAGTCCTTTTGAAAAACTTGAGGATGCATATCTTTGGTATACTGACGGGAGGGTGAATGATGAAAGCATTTAAAACATTGCTAAAAACAGAGGGAAAATTATCCCTTCGTGGGCTTGACATGTTTATCTTTGCCATATGCATGCCTATTGTTGTGGTTGTAATCTTAGGAGCAGTTTTTGGAGACAAACCCGCTTTTGATGGCGCAGAATATACGTTCCTGGAACAATCTTTTGGCGCGGTATCAGCCATTGCTATATGTGCCGGAGGTGTGATGGGGCTTCCCCTGGTTGTCTCTGATTATCGAAGCAGAAAAATTTTAAAGCGGCTTAAGGTAACGCCCGCAGATCCCGCACTTATCCTGGCGGTGCAGGTTGCCATTTACGCACTTTATTCTATTGCATCCCTTATCCTTGTTTATGTAACTGGGGCGATTTTTTTCGGATATCAATTAAAAGGCTTATGGCTTCCGTTCCTTGGAGCATACTTGCTGGTCATGATGTCTATGTTCAGCATTGGGCTGCTGGTGGGCGGGTTAGCGCCGAACACGAAAATAGCTGGTGCCGCCGCCAGCCTTTTGTACTTTCCAATGCTTATTTTTTCAGGCGCCACACTGCCATATGAGGTAATGCCTGCTGCGTTTCAAAAAGCAGCAGACCTCCTTCCATTGACACAGGGAATTAAACTTCTTAAGGCTGCTTCACTGGGACTGCCAATGGACAGGGTTTTCATTCCGGTTATGGTGATGATTGCCATTGCGGTGATATGTATCAGTATTTCCCTCCGATTTTTCAAGTGGGAATGAAAGATTGGAATAATCGGCCTTACAGAGCTTGCCATAAATATTCAAAATACAAAGTCCGGGAGATCACTCTCGGATTTTGTTGCTATAGTAGAATACCTGCTGAGTAGTAATATGACTTGAAAAATTCGAATTTATTGCATCAGAGTATTAAAAAACACTTAAAGGTACATATATCATTCACTAAAATTCTAAAAAGGTATTTGAAAACCGATTTAGTAACATAAAAAGCATAGTTAATAACATGATCCAGGTAATTAGAAAATTTCTTGATAATATCAATTTCTTAGATGGTTATTATATTCAGTGGAAAATTGTCAGAAGTGAGGCGGTGATATATGAATTTGCTCAGGATAAAGAAAATGCTATATTAGAATAAATATGGCAATGGTGTGCAGAATTATTTTCTGTTGAAACTTATTATTTATGGATTGACAAAAAGAAATTAAACAAGGAGTGCAATTTTGATAGAGAAAACAATATCTTTACATAAGAAAAAAGTTATATCATCTTTTGGATTTGTTTTTATAACAATAATATGGGGAAGTTCATTTGTTGTTATGAAAAATTCAGTTTCCCAGATATCGCCGATTTACCTTATGGCTATACGGTTCAGCATAGGTGGCCTGGCTTTGGCAGTAATATTCTTTTCTAGGTTAAGAAATATTAATAAGTCAATCTTTTGGCCTGGTATCGTATGTGGTTTTTGGTTGTCTATTAGTTATATATTTCAAACTTACGGTTTAAAATATACAACCGCAAGTAATAATGCTTTTATAACGACGCTGTACGTAATTATTGTACCTTTTATGAATTTTTTGTTCTATAGAGTTAAAATTCATAGAAAAAGTTTTGTTGCAGCGGTTCTGGCAGTTGTGGGAATAGGATTTCTATCATTAAATAGTGGTATTCGTTATGTTAATATTGGTGATGTCTTGACTTTGGTATGTAGTTTTTGTTATGGTATACAAATCTTATATATTGATACTTACACTAAAAAACATGATCCAATTAATTTGACAATTATACAGTTGCCCTGCGCTGCAATTATCTGTTGGATATTAGCATTTATATTGGAAGGTAAATTGTCCCTGAATGTATTTTCATTAGACTTAGTTGGATCCCTATTTTATTTAGGAATTTTTGCTTCTGCAGTATGTTTTTCTATTCAAAATATTGGACAGAAATATGTTCCAGCAGGAACGGCTTCTATATTATTATCTTTGGAGTCAGTTTTTGGCGTAATGTTTGCAATTGCTTTATTAGGTGAACCTTTAACGCTTAGAATTTTAGTTGGATTTATCCTGATTTTTATTGCAGTATTATTATCAGAGAGCAGCAAGTCATAGCTGCAGCAGATATGACTTGAGAAAAAAATATAATGCAAGACAGCAGATTGCCATAAACGATACTTCGTCTATGGGAACCTGCTTTTCTTTTTTTACACTACTTCCTTCCCTGGGGCGAACATGTTATAATGACAAAAGAATCGGGGCGAAGCAGGGGGATAATCATGTTAAAAGTATTGATAGCAGATGATGAAGAAAAGATCTGCCAGCTGATCGAGAAGCTGATCGATTGGCAAGCGCTGGATATGAAGCTCAGCGGTGTGGCAAATAATGGGATCGAGGCACTTGAAAAGATAGAAGCCCTTTCTCCTGATGTAGTGATAACGGATATCCGGATGCCGGGATATGACGGTCTGGACCTGGTGAAAAAGACCCGGGAACTGAATGTAGGTGTGGAATTTGTGATTATCAGCGGATACCGCCATTTTGAATATGCCCAGACAGCGATCAAATATGGGGTCAGTGATTATTTGTTAAAACCCATCAAAAAACAGGAACTAACGGAAACTCTGGAAAAGATAAGAGTAAGGTATAATGAAAAAAGCGAGCAGCTGACCTACGAGGAACGGGTCAGGCTGGCAAGGAAGAGTGACGCAGAGAGGCTGCGGACCACCTGGTTTTCTAATGTCCTGTACCGGGACCGGAGCGAACAGGATTGCTCCAGCCTGGAAGAAATCAATAAGCAGTATTATTATCAGCTAAAACAGGGATGCTTTCAGATCGTTTGTGTCAAATTTGATGGAATTTCCATGCCTGACGAGAAAAACCTGGATTTTTTGACAGAAAAGACAACTCAGATCGCAGAGCAGATGCTGAAAGGCCATGTATTTGACTGGGAATTGTATGTGGAAAACAGCCATATTTATCTGTTCCTGAATTATGGGGAGGAAAACCGGAAGTTCATCCGCCGGCAATGTAAAAATATATTAAACGAGCTTGCTGTGCTGGAATCCATTCTGGAAGGGCTTCGGGTGACCATTGGGTTTGGAACAACCGTATGGAATATTGCCCAGCTAAGAAGTTCTCTTAAATCCGCCAGGTATTTGGTGGAGCAGCGTCTGGTTGCCGGAAACGGCAAACTCTTAGAGGGGGAGCTGCGCAGCTCCTTTCACCTGGCATCAAGCCAGTGGTTCACTCAGTTTAACCAGAATATGAACACGGCTTTGGAAAGCCTGGACAGGCAGCAGGTGGGGGATTGCCTGATGAAGCTGAAAGACGGGCTTTTGGAGCAGCCGGATATGACCGGGCATGAAATTCTGCAGATGTGCAGAGAGGTCTGCAACCTGTATCTGTTTTTCATGAAAAATCATAAGATCCCCATAGAACAGAATTTTATGGAACGGTTTAATCAGGGAGTGGAATTTTGTTCTTCTGCAAGAGAGGTTCTGCGCTATCTCATAAAAGAGATTTCCGCTTCCTATGATAAGGCTGTGGCCGGAAAGATGCAGGAGAATAACCGCCCCATCCGCATAGCCAAAAAATACATCAGGGACCATTATAGGGAAGCCATTACCTTAGAAACAGTCAGTGACGTTGCCGGATTCAATCCTACATATTTCAGTTCCCTGTTCAAGAAAGAGACAGGAAAGAACTTTTTGGAGTTTCTATCCGAGGTGCGTATGGAACAGGCGAAAGGTCTTTTAAAGGAAACAAATTTAAGTGTTGCATCCATATGTGAGGAAGTTGGATACAGCGATGTAAAGTATTTTACAAAGAACTTTACCAAATATTCCGGTTTAAAGCCAAACGAATACCGGAAGCTTTATTCCTGATGGGAGGCGTATTATGAAGGAAAGGTTTCGGTTTCTGTCCGTCAGAGTGATTTTTCTTTTGGCAGGCATTTTGACCGGATTCATGCTTTTGCTTTGCTATGCCCTGTACTTAACCAGGGGCCAGCCGGAGCAAATTTGGCTTATAATGGCGGCTTCCGTTCTCTTGGTCTTATTTTTTTACATCGGATATTATGGAATTTATAAGCCCATGCAGGAAACCAAACGGGTGGAACGGCAGTTTGCATCTGGCAGTGTTTTAAATGACTTATTAAAAATACGCTATCCCTACTGCCCGGAATCCGAGAAAGTAAATCAAAGGTTTTTTGAAATGCTGGGAACCAGGGAACTGATCAATGTTTCAAAAAAGCAGGCGGAATATCTTGCCCTGCAAAACCAGATCAATCCACATTTTTTGTACAATACACTGGAAGGCATACGGAGTGAGGCGTTAAGCCTAAGGGTGGACAGCATAGCGGAGATGACGGAGGCTCTTGCCACCTTTTTCCGTTATACCATTTCCAATGTAGACCATCTGGTAAACTTAGAGGATGAGCTTGCAAATATTGAGAACTACTATTATATCCAGCAGTTCCGCTTCGGTAAAAAATTACAGCTGAATATCCAGTATGCATGTTCAGAAGATCTGGATGAAATGGAGATCCTGCAATACCGTCTGCCAAAGCTGACTTTGCAGCCTGTTGTTGAGAATTCCATTTATCATGGGATCGAACGGAAAATAGGGGAAGGGCATTTGATCATTAAAATTTCGGTGACGGACTCCCGGTTGATCATCAAGGTATCTGATGACGGACTTGGCATGGAGGCTGAAAGGGTGAAGATGCTGAATGAAAAGCTTAAAAGCTTATCCTTAGACGATGTGAACCCGGATATGGACCGGAAAGGTGGCATTGCCATCCAGAATGTCAATAACAGAATCAAGCTGCTCTTCGGAGAGGAATATGGCATCCACGTCTACAGCCAGGTGGAAGCAGGAACGGATGTGGAGATATCCCTTCCGCTTGTAAAGGATTAACAGGACAAAGAGGTGATGAGATGAGAAAGGAAATACTCCGGCTGAATCATGTTACCCTGGAAGAAAACGGAGAGCGTTATCTGGATAATCTGGATTTTTATATTCTCCAGGGAGAAATTATGGGGCTCATCATATCCGATGCAAAGGGCTGTTCCCAGTTGATCCGCCTCATCTGCCATAATATTCCCATAAGCTTTGGCGGAGTATATTATGAAGGCGCCCGGGTAAATCACTATTCCCATGCGGACTTTACCGACAACCGGGTATATGTCATTGAGGAAAGGGGACGGCTCATAGACAGCCTGACCATATCCGATAACCTGTTTGTTATGCGGAAGGGATTTAAAAAGTATATGATTAACAGCAGGGTGCTGGATCATCAGGTGGAGCTTTTGATGGCGGAGCTGGGGCTGTCCATTGATCCCAAACGCCGGGTTTCAACCTTAAGCGCCTTTGAACGCTGTGTGACTGAGCTTTTAAAAGCCATTCTGGCTGGCTGCCGGTTCATTATTCTGGACAGGATCAGCAATTTCTTAAGCCAGATGGAACTAAAACAGTTTCAGGATATTATCAGGGAGCAGGCAAAGCGGGGGACCGCATTTCTTTATATGGGCAACCATCATCAGGAAGTGTTCCAGATTGCGGACCGGGCAGCCCTTTTTCATCAGGGAATCATATGGAAGATATTTGAAAAAGAGGAAATGGTGGAAACGGCCCTTCAGCCTTATACCATATCTTTTGACTTGTCCGGCAGCCAGATCCGGGAACCTAAGGAGGAAGCAGTTCTTAAGTTAGATGGAGTGCATTTAAATGGGAAAGAGCCGGTGGGGTTTTCTCTGAGAAAAGGGGAATGCCTGATGCTGCTGGATACGGATAACCAGACCTGGGAGCCTCTGGTGGAGGTCCTTTCCGGCAGCAGAGGAATCCGGGCAGGCAGGATTTACCTGGGAGAAAAGGTCTTTGCAGGGGAGGAGCCTACGGATTTTTTTAAGGAGGGGGTAGCTGTTATTCCGGATGATCCGGCAGAAACCTTTCTGTTTCGGGACATGAGCTATATGGAAAACCTGACGTTTCTTTTAGACCGGAAGGTGTTGTTCGGAAATTTAAAGCGCAGCCATCTTCGCAGTGTGCGGAAAGAATATATGAAAAAGGTGGGCTCCTGCATTGATGCGGGAAAGATTGACCGTTTAAGCCTGCGGGAAAGATACGGCCTTGCCTATTACCGGATCCATCTCCTTCACCCTAAGGTTGCCGTGTGCGTACAGCCGCTGGCGAAAGGGGACATGTACTTAAGGCGTTATGTGCTGGATCTGATCCAGGAGCTGAAAAACAGCGGGATTTCCGTACTCATTCTCACCAGCAACCTTGCCGACAACATGGATGTATCAGACCGGATGATAATTCTTCAGGATGGAAAGGTTGCGGCAGAATACGCGAAAGAGGAATTTTATAAAGTAGGCTGGTAATGAAAAGGATTAACAGGCGGTCTGGCTGCCTGTTTTTCATTTCTGCAAGGGATTTGATTGCCAAAGAATACCCCCCTTAAACGGAAGAATCTCCCCTACTATCCAAGGATTTCTGATGATATACTGTTTACAGAAGCTAGAATTTGAGAGAAATATGAGGGTGATAGGTATGCAGGAAGATATTGTTCGGATGCAGAATATTATAAAGACGTTCCCTGGTGTAAAAGCGCTTGACGATGTTTCATTTTACTTAAAATCAGGAGAAGTTATGGCATTGCTGGGTGAAAATGGTGCAGGAAAATCGACGCTTGTTAAAATTTTAAGCGGCGTCTATCCAAGAGATGGAGGAACCATCGAAGTATTTGGGGACAATATCCGGGAAATGACCACACAGAAGGCAAAGGAACTTGGGATAGCAATCATCCATCAGGAACTGAACATGTGCCAGCATTTGACCGTAGCGGAAAATATTTTTCTGGGACGGGAACGGACAAAGGGAATGCTCCTTTCTGAAAAAGAGATGAACAAGGCGGCCGCCGAGATCTTAAGCCGTATGAATATAGAATTAGATCCGGAGGAACTGGTGGGCAATCTGGCAGTATCCAAGCAGCAGATGGTTGAGATCGCCAAGGCGCTTTCCATGAATGCCAGGGTTCTGATTATGGATGAGCCTACGTCAGCCCTGACCTCAAAGGAAATCGCAGATCTGTTTACGATCATTAAAAAGTTAAAGAAAGAAGGCTGCGGAATCGTGTACATATCCCACCGGCTGGAAGAACTGAAACATATCGTGGACCGGGTCACCATCATGAGAGACGGAAGATTTATCACATCCATGGATTTTGATCAGAAGCGGATGGATGAGATCATTTCCCACATGGTCGGCCGTGAAATAAAACAGAAATTCCCCCGCATTACCTGTCCAAAAGGGAAGAAGATTTTGGAGATTCGCAATTTAAATGCGGGACGGATGGTCCGGGGCATCAACCTGGAGCTTCATGAAGGGGAAATCGTGGGGATTGCCGGGTTGATGGGGGCAGGAAGGACAGAGACTACCAGGGCCATATTTGGAGCGGATCCAAAGGAATCCGGCCAGATTTTTCTGGATGGAAAAGAGGTCATCATACATAAGGTAGAGGATTCCATAAAAGCAGGCATCGTACTGGCTCCGGAAGACAGAAAAAAGGACGGACTTTGTACGAAACTCAGCATACGGGACAACATCGCCCTTCCCAATCTGGATATGCTATGCGGAAAACTGGGAGTCGTCAACAGGAAAAAAGAGAGGGAAATGACAGATAAAACAGTGGTTTCCTTAAAAATCAAACTGCCCAACGCTGAGGTAGATGCCGGAAGCTTATCCGGCGGTAACCAGCAAAAGGTGGTGGTGGGTAAATGGCTGGCTAGGAATTCACGGGTAGTGATCTTTGATGAACCCACCAGAGGCATCGACGTGGCGGCTAAGGTAGAAATTTATAACCTGATGAACGAATTAAAACAAAAGGGGATCGGCGTTTTGTTCGTTTCATCGGAAATGCCGGAAGTCCTTGGTATCAGCGACCGGATTATTGTCATGTGTGACGGGAAAATCACAGGGGAAGTGATGACAGCTGAGGCGACACAGGATCTGATCCTCAAATATGCGACTCAGTTTGAAAGCAAGATCAGTTAAGAAAAGGGCAAGGAGAGGTAACATGAATAGTAAAAGACAGAGTTGGTATAAAAGGCTGTTCGCCGTTCGCGGGATGGGGCAGGTAGTCACCGTTAGTTTAGGACTTATCGTTATGTGCGTTGTTTTCGGCATCATAAACCCTACATTCTTTTCCGGGAAAAATGTTGCGAATCTTTTGCGTCAGATTGCGCCGATCCTGTTAATCGGCATCGGACAGTCCTATGTATTGATCACCGGCAATATTGATTTGTCCATTGGTTCTGTTGTCGGCATGAGCTGCATGATATCTGCGACCATGATGACAAAGGGCATGAATCCATGGGTGGCGGTAATCCTTACCCTGATGTGCTGTCTGATCGTAGGAGTTGTCAACGGTTTACTGGTAGCCAAGTGCAAGCTTCCGCCCTTTATTGCAACCTTAGGTACCATGACAATTGCCAGGGGCGTTGCTCAGATTGTCAATAACAACTACAATACCGATGCCATTGGTGACGGGGCAAGGGGATTTCGGGATTTCTTTTATTACGGAAAGGTCGCCGGAGTGTATAACACAGTGATCATATCCATTGTTTTATGGCTGGTATTTAATTTCCTATTAAGCAAAACAAGGACCGGACGGCACATTTATGCAATCGGAAGTAACATTGAGGCCTCCAAGCTATCGGGGGTAAATATCGTAGCCACCACTACAAAGGCCTATTTGGTCAGTTCCTTTTGCTCCTGTGTCGTAGGACTTGTGATCTGTGCAACAAGCGGTATGGGTACCATGGATGCGGGCAATGCCTATGAAATGTATGCTGTGGCGGCTTCCGTAATCGGAGGAGTCTCTACATTGGGAGGCCAGGGAATTTTAATTGGCACGGTAATCGGTGCTTCCATCTGGGGCGTGCTCCAGAACGGACTTCAGTTTGCAGGCGCCCCGGTTGCGATCCGAAACATTGTCATCGGTGCCATTGTAGTGATCTCCGTATTGATTGATGTGATTGTACGAAGCGGAAAGCTGGGAAAGAAAAATAAGATAGAACCATAATGATGGTATTAGAGCCTGAGGCTTTGATATAGGCAGATTTTAAAATATCCAATTTTAAGGAGGAAAAGGTTTATGAAGCGGAAAGTATTGGCGGCTATTCTTTCTATGGGAGTAATTGCGTCTATGGCAGGCTGCAGCAGCGGGCAGAAGGAGGCTGCAGCTACGACCGGGGCAACCACAGCTGCTGCTGCAACAGAAGCTGCAACCACAGCTGCAGAAACAGCGAAAGAGGCGTCTACCGGCGGAGGCTCACACAAGGTTTATTTAATCACCATGGATCAAATGGACCAGCACTGGGTAAATGTGGATGCAGGCGCCCAGAAGGCTGTAAAGGAGCTTGGAAATGTAGATTATAAGTGGCTGGCTCCTGATGTAAAGGATGATGCAAAGCAGATCGAATGCATTAACAATGCCGTAGCTGGAGGCGCAGAGGCCATTTTGCTGGCGGCTAACGGTCCTGACGCAGTTACTGCATCCTTACAGGAAGCGATTGACGCAGGAGTAAAAGTGGTATACGTAGACTCCGCAGCATCTCTGCCGGCGATCCAGACCCTTGCAACAGATAACAAGGCTGCTGGAAAAACTGCAGGTGATGAAATGATCAAAGCCTTAAAGGAAAAAGGAATTGAATCAGGCAAGATCGGCATCGTTAACGTGAATGCTGCAACCGCATCTACCGTAGCCAGAGAAGAAGGCTTCCGTTCAGCATTTGAGGGAACAAAGTTTGAAATACTGGAAACTCAGTACGGCGAAGGAGATGCGGCAAAATCCAAGGATATTGCAGCAAACTATATTACCCAGGGCTGCGTAGGCATTTTCGGAGCCAATGAAGGCTCTACCGTAGGAACCGGCAATGCCATACAGGAAGCGGGCGAGACTGTGATCGGCGTAGGCTTTGATAAATCTGATATGATCCTTCAGCTGATTAAAGATGGCTATCTCCTTGCGACTATGGCTCAGAATCCTGATGTTATGGGTTTTGAAGGAATGAAGACAGCTGTTAATGCCCTGGAAGGCAAGGATACAGGAGACAAGAACGTAGATACAGGCGTTTCCGTTCTTACAAAAGATACATTAAAATAAGTGGGGGTTAAACGCAGACACTTTTTATAACAGGAAAAGAGCAGGGCCGGTTCGCCGGTTCCTGCTCTGTTGGCATATTTTACTTAATGAAGGCAAGATATCCGTTTGGCCGGCAGCCAGGCGAATCAAACTTACTTATAATCATAGAAGGCTGAGGTATTATGATGCATATCATGGGATTTGATATTGGAGGAACAAAGTGTGCGGTGTTTCTTTGCAGGCTGGAGGGCGATGCGATTATATGGATCGACCGGAAGGAAATACAGACAACATCAGACTGGAGAGCAGTTTTGGATACGTTATGCGTTTATGGGGAACGTATGCGCGAGACCTATGGGGTTTCCCGGCCTGACTGCCGTATTGGAATATCCTGCGGAGGACCTTTGAGTTCTGACCGCATGGTTATCTGTTCTCCTCCTAATCCCCACGTCTTTTCGACGCCGCAGTAAACGAAAAGTAGTGGGTTAGCTTATTTATTGTATTGTTGTATAATAGAAGCTGCGGCAACAGCTCGTTATAATTTAGGGATTC
>JAISYJ010000108.1:0-75769 GCA_031270005.1 Hungatella sp.
TTTTTGAAGCGTTATCAAAGAAGATGGAAACCTTCACCAGTGATAATATTCTGATGAAAAATGAAGCAAACGGAGAGTGGATGTTAAAGACTGTGTTTGCCACGTCCGCAGAACGGGAAAGTCATGTTGTGGTCCAGGGAATTACTTATCCAGCCAGAGAGGACGTGCTTTTGCTTGAACTCTACATCAAACTGACCGGCGAGGCAAAAGAGGAAGCAATGCCTGAACTTAAAAAGGCCGTGGAAGAACTGAATTCCTACCTTCCCATTGGAACCCTGGGAATCGCTCCTTCTGACCATCATGTATATCTGCGGGATTGCTTTAAACTGCCTGCGGACAGAACCATGGAGGAAGCTGTCAGCGATGCGGTCGTGGATTATGAGCTGATTATGGAAGTGGTTGTTGCGGCTTATCCGGGGCTTTGCCGGATATGGAACGGAGACATGACTTTTGATCAGACAGTGGAAGGTAACTTGTTAAAGAAGTATTCAACAAAGCAGGGAGGAAAATAAAATGGGTGGTTTTCTTGATATGCTTGGCGGGGGTTTAGCCAGTTTGCTTGGGGGCGGCCTTGGCTCGCTGGCAGGAGCAGCTAATTCCGGTCTTTCGTTGACGGATGCCTCAGACGAAGCTAAAGGGGGATCAACTTTGGGTGCCGGGGTGGTAGGAGCAGCTTCAGGAGTGCAGGGGATTTTGGCTGGGATAAAAGAGGCTAAAGACCCAAAGGGGAGTAAGCTCGGCGGCGGTCTGGGTATTGCAGGTGGTGTATTAGGCGGGCTTGGAGGCATTGCGGATATGATAGGAGGCGGCCTGGCCGCAGGCGGAAATAAGAAAGGCGCGGGAGTGGCAGGAGCTGCCTCCGGCATTCTGGGCGCTCTTGGCGGAGGTTTGGGAATCTTCTCAGGAATACGTAACATTGTCAACGCAAAAGATGACAAGGGAAATTGGGATAAGACTAAGGTTGCCGGAGGCGTTATGGGAGCGTTAAGCGGACTGGCCGGTTTAGGAGGCGGAATTCTTGGCACGATCGGCGGAGTGAAGCAGGCGAAGGGACAGCAAGGATCGGAAAAAATGGATAAAGCGGGAGGCATTCTGGGGATTTTAGGAGGCCTCCTTGGCGGAGGCTCTTCCATACTCGATTTTATCTCAGCAAAGAATGAACCTGCGACTCCTTAATGGTTTTTAGAACCTTACATAGTTTGCTGAGACAACAGAGGACCATTTATGAAAAAACAATCAGTTCAGCTTTTAAATTCCAAAACAAGGATTCCCAAAGAGTGCAGATACAGCCTTAAGAGGGGAAACCTGCTGGAAAAGCTTTTTCTCACAGACGCCCCTGTTATGATATTTCATGGAAAGGCGGGGTATGGAAAGACGGAACTGGCAAGACAGTATTGTATGCAGTGCGGTGCAGAAACACTCTGGTACTCCATGGATTCCTCGGACAATGATATGTGGAGGTTTGCCGCCTATTTCAAACGCCTGTTTGCCGGCGTGCTCTGGCAGGAGGAGCAGACCTGTTTTCTGCAAATGCTGTGTGCAGTCAGCGAAGAGCTGGAACGGGAGGCAGGGCATCAATACCTGTTGGTTTTAGAAGGCCTGGAAAGCATTTATAACCATAAAATTCTGGATTTTATCCGGAAATTGATTTTTAGTCTGCCGGAGAATCTAAAGCTGATTTTTACGATCAGGGGAGAGATTCCGGATTTTATGTCACGGTATGTGATTAGTGGAACATCCCTGGTGTTGGAAGAGTCTGAACTGGCGTTTACGGAAACAGAGCAGAGGGCATTGGCAGACCGGGTGCTGAGTCATGGAGCACAGGACCGGGAAGGAATTCTTGATGAATGCGCCACCGTACTGGAAGGATGGCCGGCAGGGTTTTTGCTGGCCTTGTCCTGTATAGAGAAACAGAAGCTGAGAAGCGGTTTGATCCATTGGCCCTATTTATTTCAGGATTCCATGATAAACAGCTTTCTGTCATGGGAAGTTTTTCACTCCCTTTCCGGGGAAGAAAAGGATTTTATGGTACGGACGTCCGGAATGGAGGAATTAAAGGACAGCATTTGTGACAGGGTCTTGCAGATTAACAATTCGGGAGCAATGATCCGGAAGCTTTTGAGAAAAAACCTTCTGTATTCCTGCGTGGAGCAGGAGCTCGTCAGGATACGCTGCCGTGAAGCCCTCCGGCTGTTTTTAAACGGAAGGGCAGGGAGAGACGTGCAGGAGGAGATCATCAGAAAAAGTGCACAATATTACCTTGAAGAAGGGGATTATGCCCGGGCGGCGGGCCAGGCTGTGAAGACAGGATATACCGCTTTGATTATAAAAATCATGGAAGTGTATGGAAGTGAAATGCTGAACAGTCCGGAGGATCAGGTTCTGGCCCGCTGCATTTCCTATCTGGAAGAAGACGCCAGGATCATGGGAGAGAAGGCGCTCTCCGGAGAGAATTTGCCTCCGGGTCCGGAAGCACTGGGAATTGCAGCACAGTATTACTATAAAGCAGGTCTGTTTGAACGGATGGAAAAGTACTTAAATCAGGCCGACAGTTCCTTTGGAAAAGAAAATAAGTTCGGAATGTACCGGGCGCTGTATAAGGGGCTGCTGAAATACCGGGAAAACCCCTCAAAATATGAAAAGCAAATCAGCAATACCCTGTTTTTACTGGAAGAAAACCGTTACCGTCTTCCCTTCTTAAAAAAAGAGGAACTGGAAATTTTGAGCCGTCTGGAGGCGGAAAAGAAGCAGGAAACACCTGGAAAATTAAAAGTGACATTTTTCGGGGATTTTCAGGTGACGGTGTTAAAAGAGCAAAAACCCCTTTCATGGAGGACGAGAAAAGGGGGAGAACTGTTTGCTTATCTGGTAGAACTGGACGGACAGGCAGTTGGGAGAAATCAATTATTTAAGAAATTATGGAGTGAAGACCTGCCAGATCACGCGGTGACAATGCTCCACAACATGCTCTATAACATCCGGAAAGAACTGTCTGCCTACCATATGGAGGATTTGATACAGTATAAGGATAAGCTTTACTGCATCAATATGGAAAAAATAGAAACGGATTTGGGAGAAATACGCCGCCTGTGCGCGCTGGCAGATCAGAATAATACGGAAGAATTAAAAAAGCATAAGCACCGGTTTTCCGTCTATTGGGGACGTTATCTGGAAGATCTGGACAGCCAGTGGCTGGCAGAACAGCGGGAGTATTATGACACCCGTTTTTTAAAGGGCTGTACCATACTGGCAGAGGACGCAGCGGCGGAAGGGAAGTT
Organism: Hungatella sp.; assembly: GCA_031270005.1. Lineage (GTDB taxonomy): Bacteria > Bacillota > Clostridia > Lachnospirales > Lachnospiraceae > Lacrimispora. Next base: position 3,279 of record JAISYJ010000108.1, read on the forward strand.
TCAGGAAGCGGTCCTTTTTTTGAAGAATGCCATGGTGGTCAACAGCTATTCCGAAGAATTGGCAGGAAGCCTTTTGAAATGTTACGGAGCCATGCGCAATTTAAAAATGGTAAAGACGGAATATGACCGGTTTGTTTCTCTTTTGGAGCGGGATCTGGATATGAAACCAGGCAGGGAGCTGGTGGAGATTTATAAAGAAGCACTGGGGGCGTAACTGGCATGGATAAAGGAGCAAAGAGACATTGACGGTAGTTGCAAAAGAGCAGTACATGGAGGCTGTCAGGCATCTGGCTGCGCAGAAGATGAAACTGGCATTTTTGCGGACGGCGGATTCTGCTCAGGAAACAGGGGAAGCCGCAGTACAGAGATTGTCAGACGAGCTTAAAAAAGAAGAAGACAGGTTTTGGAAAATGTCAGAAAGAGAACTGGAGAAAGGGGAGTTCCTTCCTCTGGAATATTTATGCGGAATCCGGAACTGCGGTCCGTTTGAGCGCCACCTCCTTTTACTGGCTCTGGGTTATGAGGTAAATCCTCATATGGCCGGAGATTGTGCGTATCTTCACAACGACGGCTCCCGGGATTATTTAACCCCCTGGCTTGCGGAAATTACCTGGCATGAAAAAACCGGATTGACTGAGCTATGTGAAACCTTTTCGGAAGAGTCGGCTTTTATGCAGATGTTTTTTCAGACGTCAGAAGAGCTGGTTCCTTTTATGGAACATAAGTTTCAGTTAAAAAAACGGATCCGTTCTTTTCTTTTGTGGGAGCTTGAAGAGGATAAACGGTTAAGCAGGATTCTTTCCAGATGGGAGCCAGATCAGCTGCAGCCTTCCCTTGGCAGGCAGCAGCCGGATATTGCCGCTCTTTTGGAGGACGGCATACGGATCGTGGAGCTTTACGGGGAAGCAGGAACCGGGAGACGTTTTTGCGCGAAAACTGCCTGCGGCAAACTGGGGCGGACGGCATATTTGATTAATCTGGAAGAAATGTGCGGACACAGGGAGTCTTTTGAGAGGCTGGCCGACAGTGTTTTGCTGGAATGCGTGCTGTTTCAGGCGCTTCCGGTTCTGTGTTTTCCGGAGGACTTGTCAAAAACAGAGACAGACAGCCCCATAAAAGAACTGATCCATTCGCTTTTAGGGGTATCAGAAGTTGTATTTGTCATCAGCCGAAGGCCATTTTTAAGAGCACTGGACGGCGGGGCGCTAAAACGGCTGGTGCTGGAAATCAGTGACTTAAGTTTATTGGAAAAACGGGATGTATGGAGGCAGGAGGCAATGAGATATTCATTTGCCGGGGACATCCATGTAGAAGAGATGGCCAACCTGTTTCATTTTACCCATGGAAAAATCAAGGAGGCCTTAAGGCACGCGGATGAGAATGCCAAAAGCCGGGGAAAGAAAGTCATTGATAAAGAGTCCCTGCGGAGAGGATGCTACAGCTTTTTTGAACGGAGCATGGTAAAAAGGGCAGTCAGGATACCCGTGGTTTATGGACTGAATGACTTAGTGCTGCCTGTACTTCAAAAGGAGAGTATCCTTGCAGCCTGCAATCAGGTAAAGTATAAGCACAAGATTTATGAAGAATGGGGATTCGGGAAGAAAATGCCCTATGGGCGGGGGATCAGCATGATCTTTGCGGGAGCTCCCGGCACAGGAAAAACCATGGCGGCCCAGGCAGTTGCGGCGGAACTGGGAATCGACCTTTATAAAGTGGAATTGTCTGCTGTGGTAAGCAAATACGTGGGTGAAACAGAAAAAAATCTGGATGAGATTTTTGAACAGGCGAAACAGAGCCAGATCATCCTGTTTTTTGATGAAGCGGATGTACTGTTTTCCAAACGAACAGAGGTAAAGGATGCAAACGATAAATATAACAACATGGAAGCAGCTTTTCTTTTGCAGAAAATGGAGGCCTATGACGGTGTGACGATTCTGGCCACCAATTTGCTGCAGAATTTTGACGAGGCTTTTAAAAGAAGGGTAAAGTTTGTCATTGACTTTCCGTTTCCTGACTGTGCGCGGCGTAAAGAACTGTGGGAGAGGGCCATACCGGCGCAAATGCCTGCAGAGGAACTGGATTTGGATTACCTGGCGTCAAATTTTGAACTCTCAGGAAGCAATATCCGTAACATTGTTCTTCACGCAGCTTTTTTGGCGGCGTCCAAAGAACGGAAAATCGGAATGCAGGAAATTCTTATGGCAGTAAAAAACGAATTCGCAAAAAGCGGCAAGACCCTCACAAAGGAAGATACAGGAGAGTATCATATCCTTTTGCCGGATATTCACTGACCTGGCAGATGGGAAAGGACAGGGCATGTTTTATCAGGAAAAGAGAAAAAATCAGGTTTCCGGCTTGTGGAAGAATTCGGAAAGTGCATTACAGGTTAAAAACTCTGTGGGCAGGGAGCAAAAGAAAGAACTGACCGGATATGATTCATACCGGGAAAAGAAAGACAGGATAAAAGAATCCTTAAGGTTTGAAAATTCTTACGGAACGATTGCTTTCGGAGGGGATAAGCGCCGGGGACTGACTGTTTTAGTCAGTGAAAAACGGCGCCATAACAGTCCCGGAATTACGGGGAAAGAAAAGCAGCTTTATGAAAGCCGTCATACAGAGCGCCCCATGGGAAGAGGAAAGACACTTGCCAATGCCGGAGGACAAAGGGAAGGGGCGTTTGCTTTTGTACATCAGCCCGAGGTTTCCCGCTTTGAAATGATGGAACGGATGAAACAGTATCTATCGGGGAATGAACAGGAGACAGTTCAAAGGATGATGCCCTTTATGAAAACAAAGAAGGACCAGGAGCGGAAAACCCGCCTGGAGGAAGCTGCAAGAACCATGAGGGAACATGGCATGGAAGAACATGCCGGCAGGCTGAACAGGGTAAAAGAGGAAAAAGAGCGCCTGATGCTGCAAAAAAGGCAGATGGAAGCCGGCTTTAACCAAAAGCTGGTGCAGGCAATGAAGGATGTGAAAAAAGAACCGTCAAAAGATACTTCTCGCCGGTCTTTTGGAGACCGGTTTGTATCGGTACTGTTAAACGCATTAAAACAATCCCGGGACGAAACAGAGGAAGAGACAAAACAGGATGAAAAGGCTCCGGATTCAGGACCTGATGAAAAAAAAGAATCAGGAAGATAGGATTGTTTATAGAATTGTAGATAACAGGTTCGTATAATGAAATAAAAACAAAAGGAAAGGAGGTATCTGGTTTCATGAGTATCATCATGTGAAACCGGAAACTTTATGGCAGAGTATTTATCACCGGGAGTATATGTCGAAGAATTTGATTCAGGAGCCAAACCAATGGAAGGTGTGGGCACCAGCACGGCAGGATTTATCGGATTGGCAGAAAAAGGTCCGGTTCTTGGCGTACCGCAGCTGGTTACAAATTTTGCGGATTTTAAAAGAAGCTATGGCGGGTATTTATCGGAAAATGAATTTGGAGAATATCGTTTTCTGGCTTATGCGGTTGAACATTTCTTTGTCAATGGAGGCGCAAGGTGCTTTATCAGCAGAGTCGCTCCCTCCGACGCAAAGCAGGCGATGGGATTTGCGCCGTCCAAAGAGGCTGCATCCGTACGGTTTATTGCCAAGAACCCTGGAATCTGGGGAGACAGGGTGACTGTAAGTGTGACGCCGTCCAGCAAGGCCAGGACGCAGGTTCTGGAAGTGATTGAAAGTGAGAGCGGGAAGAAGTACCGGGTAAAGAACGGGGCGGGATTTCTGCCGGGCGACGTGGTTGCTTTTACCGTTAAGAATAAAACGGAGACAGAGTACAACCGCGTGGTAACAAATCAGGATAATATCATAACCTTTGAAACAGAATTTGCAGGCGACGTAACCGATACGGAGCTTCTTCCGAGCAAAGTGATTGCAACCTGTGAAATGAACCTGGAGGTAAAATATGAGGACATTGCGGAAACCTATGAAAATGTTTCTTTTAATGTGTCGGCTCCGGGTTATCTTGACAAAAAAACTGCTAAATCCGATATTATTATCGCTGAATATACAGGAAAGCAGGCGGAAAATCCAGTTGCGCCCTTTGATGAATTTACGGCGGAAAAGACCGCGCCGTCTTCAGTCGTGTTAAGCGGCGGCAGCAATGGTTCCGTAAGCAGCATTACTGCGGCTGACTTTATCGGCGTAGACAATGGAGCGGGCAGAAGAACCGGTATCCAGTCTTTTGTGGATAATGACGTGGTTTCTATTATGGCTGTTCCGGGAGTGACCGATCCCAATGTGCAGTTGACTTTAGTGGCTCACTGCGAAAACCTTGGAAGCCGTTTTGCGCTTCTGGATATACCGAGAGAATCCAAAAAAGTGCAGGATGTAATTGCGCACAGGGATATATTTGACAGTACCTATGCGGCTCTTTATCATCCCTGGCTGGAAGTATTTGATCCGCTGGATAAGAAGAATACGGCAATTCCGCCGTCCGGTTCCGCCGCAGGGATCTATGCGAGAAGCGACAACAGCAGAGGGGTTCATAAAGCGCCGGCTAACGAGGTTGTGAGGGCGTGTGTGGGTCTTGACTGCCAGTTCAACAAGGGCGAGCAGGACATTTTAAATCCGAAGGGTGTTAATCTGATCCGCGTATTCCCGGGACAGGGTATTCGGGTATGGGGAGCCAGAACCGTTTCCAGTGACGGAAGCTGGAAATACATTAATGTCCGCCGTCTGTTTATTTTCATAGAAGAGTCCATTAAGGCAAATACAAGCTGGGCGGTATTTGAACCCAATGATGAAGTTTTATGGGTGCGTGTACAAAGGACGATCAGTGTATTTTTGACGAATCTGTGGAGAAACGGTTCATTGGCGGGAAGTTCTACGGATGAAGCTTTCTTTGTGAATATAGGAAGATCTACCATGAGCCAGGATGATATTGATAACGGAAGATTGATTTGTGTGATTGGCGTTGCTCCGGTTAAACCGGCTGAATTTGTAATCTTCAGAATCACTCAAAAGACCAATGAATCAGCAGAGTAATGGAGAACGAAAAAGAAAGGGGAATATTTAAATGGCTTATCCACATGGTAAATTCAGATATAAAGTAGAGATTGACGGATTGGATGCAGGCGGCTTTTCAGAAGTAAGCGGTTTTGACGTATCCATAGATGTTATGGAGTACAGAGAGGGTGACATGGTCCGTACTCCTATGAAAATTCCGGGGCTTAGAAAGTACAGCAATATCACCTTGAAGCAGGGACTCGCAGATTCCATGGTGCTCTATGACTGGATTATTTCAGGAGTAGACGGCGCTGCGGACAGAAAGACAATTACCATTACGCTGTTAGATGAAGAAGAGGCTCCGGCTGCTTCCTGGCAGGTAATCAATGCATGGCCCATGAAATATACGGCGCCTGATTTTAATGCAAGCTCCTCTGAGGTTGCGATTGAAACACTGGAAATTGCACATGAAGGAATGGTTCGCGTTTCCTAAATGATGATCTATTGTTTTTATTATCAGTAGGAAGCGGGGAGGAGACTTTGCCATGTATGAATTTGAAACGGAATTTAGCTTTGCTTTGCCCAGAGGCTTTGTAGACAGGGAAGGGACCATACATAGAGACGGTATTATGCGCCTGGCAAATGCAGGAGATGAAATTCTTCCGCTGAGAGATCCCAAAGTGCAGCAGAATCCGGGGTATTTAACTGTTATTCTTCTGGCCAGGGTGATAACGAAGTTAGGAACGCTGCCCGCAGTGGATACCAATGTGATAGAGAAGCTGTATACGATGGATTTAGCTTATCTCCAGGATTTGTATCAGCGGGTGAACACAATGGAAATGCCGGTATATAAAACTATCTGCCCGCACTGCGGAAAAGAAATTGAGGCGCCCGTAAATTTTATGGAAGCCGGTCTGTAAGCACTTATCCGGCAGACAGAATCTATGAGGAAGCCGCTTTTATCGCATATTATATGCATTGGAACCATGATGAAATTATGAGGCTCAACCACAAAGACCGGCTTAGATGGTGCAAAGAAATATCAAAAATCAACAGAAAACTGAATCAGGAACCGGAAAATGTATTCAAGCTTTAGGGAATGGAGGTGAAGTGCGGTTATGCCGATTATCAATGGAAAGAAAAGATACATTCCTGAAACAGCTTCTGGGAAAAGGGCGGAGAAAAAAAGATACCAGCCGCCTGAACAAAAGAAAAGCACCGGGGTTAATGTCAAACGGTATGTGAAAGGACAGGGACCGTCTGTTGCCAGCGCCTTCAGCCAGGAAGCTACAAGAGAATTTATCGGCGGATTTGAATTTGATGTACGGATTAATCTGATTCAGGTGAATTTCAGCAAGATTACAAATATCAGCAATGAGATTGAAACGGATATATTTGTAGAAGGCGGAAACAATGATTATCCTGTTGTCAGGCAGAAAGCGCGTCAGAAACCGGATGTCGTTATTTTTGAGAAAGGCATGACCAGCACATTTGGAGGCGGAATCTTTTCCGTTTTCCGTCAGGGAATGCAACTTACCAATATTCTTATTTTTGTAAAGAAAGAGGGACATATTGTAAAGATTTACAGTATTGATGAAGGCCTGATCTTGTCAAAGAAGTTCACTGATCTGGACGCCAATTCCAGCACTATTTTCATTGAAAAGCTGGAATTGGCCCATACGGGAATTTTGGAAGTCCCTCTTCCTTAATGAGGTAATCGGAATTGAATAATAAAAAGCAGGGAATAATCCGGCCTTTTCCGGCGGCGGGAACCTTGATCGGACAGGGAACCAGATTTGCTGATTTTTCCCGGAAGATTATGGAGAAATACGCAGTTTCAGGAAACTATCCCTGGAATCATGCGGTGATGCAGTTTCTGACGAGGGCTGAGGAAGAAAATCGTGAAAACCTGCAGCGGTCGGAGACAATCCATGTAACCTTGAGTCTTCTTCGCATTTACTTAAACCAGGAACAGAAAAACAGAGAAAATATATATAATCTTAGGGTTTTTTTGGAAAATGTAAGGCAGAATATTGAGATGAATTTAAGCCTGCTTGGCAGTGGCGGCGGGAAAATCACCGAATGGATACGGTCTTTATATACCATGGGGGCTCAGTTAGAAGAAGAGGAGAAAAAACAGGCGTTTGTTAAGCTGGAAGAACTTGAAAAGGCACATTTTTACAGCATTTTGGAGAGAAGAGGAGAAATCACAAGCGGGGGAAAGCTGACATTTTCTTCGATTGCTCCCATGTCTGCGGGAAAGCCTTTTGAGCACATGCTGGCCGCCGTCTCCGGTCACAGCCGCATTTTAAACGGGAAGGAATTGTTCCGCCGGTCGGTAGAACGCCAACAGAAGGAATTTTATTTGTCTATGATGAGGGATTATGTCGTTGAAAGGACAGAATCCCTCATTAAGGTACGCCTTGGAAGGGAACTTGAATCCTTTGAAAAGCAGATAGTAAAGGACTATATCGGCCAGATAAGACAGACGGAGCTGATCGCGGATATACGGCAGAATGATCCATGGAAATATGAAGAGTCTGCGGGAATCATTTTTCGTCAGCTTCAGTCCTTTCATAGAGCCTGGAGCAGGGAGAAGGGACGGGAGTACCAATCGGAACCGGACGGAAGCAGTTTAAGAGATAAGCTAAGGGAAACAAAACAGCAAAAAACAGAACAGGAATTGAGTTATGTTTCAGCCTTGCGGGAAGCTGAAAAACGGGTATACCATCTGGGCGCGTCTGCTTTGGAGTCTATACCGGAATTGCTGGCACAACTGCCGGAACCGGTTTATGCGGCGCTGTCAGAAAAAACAGGCGATCAGATTTTCGCAGAAGAACGAAGCGGGAACAGAGGGCAGGCCTTGACGGCAATATGGCAGACCAGTACGTTAGAAGAAAGACGGCAGATCCTTAATCAGGTTCTTTGGATTTTGAAGCATGCGTCTGTTTCTTCTGAAATGAAAACGGCAGAGAAAAAGAGTGAACAGGCTGAATTAAACAGGGCAATGGAAAGGTTGAATGGCATAATGGAATATGATATACTCTGCAGCCGTTTACTGGATTCCATTGAGCGGCAGGTTTCACTGGAATATCTGTTATCGGAGAACGGGGATATATTTGCGCCGGAGGTCAGAGAACAAACTTTAAAGGAAACACTGGACAATATAAACCAAATAGAAAATATCTGGTTCCGGGAATTACCGGAATTGATTATGAAACTGCCGAATCCCCTTTATCAAAGTGCGGCAGGGATTGTGGCGGAGAATCCGGGCGGACAGCCGGAAGGGACGGAGATAGGTAATATAGAGCCTTCTGAACTTTTGTTAAAGTGGCAGGCAGTTAACCCGGAGAACAGGCGGCAAATACTTTTCAAGATTTCGGATGTAGTAAGCCGAGTGGTCGATTCTTATTCCGGAGGAGAGGGAAAAGAGATCGGGAAATCGTCTAAGGAACAGGAAAAACTTAAAGCGGTCGCGCAGCGCATGTATGAGATGAAGGAACAGTATATCAGAAATATCCGTCTGCTGGAAGTTGTTGGAAGCAATGCATTGGAAGCCGGTATATTTCAAGAGAGTAGTTTGCAGGATGCAGATAGCTTGCCTCTTTCAGACAGCTTATCTGCAGTAAACAGGTTGCCTGCGGAAACAGGTTTATCTTTAGAAGCTGGAATGCTTTCAGATGAGAATACATTTCTAAAAAGCAATCTGTCTGCAGACGCTGTTTTGTTTTTAAGGCATTCGTCTGCTGTTTTGGAACAGACTTTGAAAGAAACGGAAACCTGGGTAAATGAAGTGGAAAACACCTGGCAGAAGGAATTGCCGGAGTTGATTATGAGGCTTCCGGAGTCTGTTTACCATACTGTGGCAGAGGCTATGGAAGAAAAGATGACCGAACAGGCAGTTAAGATGGAAAACGGATATACAGAACAAGGGGAGTTTTTGTCAAAGTGGCAATCTATTGATCTGAAATACAGAAAACAAATGTTTACCCAAATATCGGATACAGTGAATCGTGTTATTAACTCTTATTATAATGATCAAACAGAAAAAGAGAACGTGGCTGAGGAAGAGAAAAAGCTGAAAGCAGCTGCACAACGGATGAATCAAATGGCGGAGCAGTACGCCCGGAGTCTCAGTTTGTTGGAGGTTATTCAAGATGGGAGATTTGAAAAGAACGTGTTTATGAGACAAAATTTGCCGTCAGGAAGCAATATTTTCTACGAAAATCCTGTATTTTTCAATAATATCTGGCAGAAAGATTTGCCGGAGATAATTATGAAACTGCCGGAAATGATTTCTCAAACTGCGGCAATGACCTTTGCCGGGAATTTAGCCGATCGGGAATTATTTAAGAAAGAAGTAAAGAGCCTGGAAGAGAAGCTTGAGCTGTTTTTGAAGCAGGAGCAGATGGAATATGGGGAGATGGCTTTAGAAACGCTGAAACTGCCGGAATCGGCTTCCCAAACCGGAGCAATGGCTATAGCGGATATAGCAGATATAGCGGAAAGGCTTAACAGCCGGGAAATCCTTAAGAAAGAAGTAAAGAGCCTGGAAGAGAAGCTTGAACTGTTTTTGAAGCAGGAGCAGATGGAATATGGGGAGATGGATTCAGAAACGCTGAAACTGCCGGAACCGGTTTCCCAAACCGGGGCAATGGCTATAGCGGATATAGCGGAAAGGCTTGACAGCCGGGAAATCCTTAAGAAAGAAGTAGAAAGCCAGGAACAGAAGCTTGAACTGCTTTTGAATCGGGAGCAGATGGAATATCGGGAGACGGCTTCAGAAATGCTGAAATTACCGGAATTGGTTTCCCAAACCGCGGCAATAACCATAGCGGAAAGACATGGAAGCCAGGAATTTTATATGGAGGAAACAAAAAGGCCGAAGCAGCACTTTACGGACAAAAAGGGGGATATACCAGAAGAGCAGATGGTGCACACCGTTCAGCGGCCAGTCCGGGAAAACAATAAATCAGCTGACAAAAGTCTCCGGGAAATTACAATACTGGAAACAAGAATTGCCAATCAAGAGCATATGCTGAGTGAAGAGAAGCATCAAATGGAAGAATTGCGAAAAATTCTGGAGAAACAGAGTGATGAAATGAAATTCGCAGAGGAGAAACAAACGGTAACTTTTGAAAAATATGCCAGGACTGGTAAGCTGACCAGAAAAACCATGGAGCAGATAAAAACAGAACTGCGCTTAGAGCGGATACGCCATGGTCTGGACTGACGGAAAAGTTGTTGCCATGGGTTCGTGCTCATAGGATTTTCCGGTATTTCAGACTCTGAATAAAGCCCGAATGCCTGTAATAAAGCTGGCATACGGGCTTTTTCCAACAGGATATTATAATGCGGCAAGAAATTACAGGAATGCAAAATCCAGGATAAATATATCCATAAATATGTATTTGATCCATTTTTTGAGCATTGTTCAAGGAATAACCAGCATGATATACTTGTAAAAACCAAAGAGAGAAAAGGATCAAGTGATGAATAAAAGTACTATGAAGAAAATATTTCTGCCTGCTTCCATTTGTATGCTGATCATCCTGGGGTGGCTCTTTAGCTGGGTAGCATTTGCTGAAAAGCCTGACAGGATTTCACGGGAATCCTCCCAAAGCCCCACAACGGTCACTTCTGCAGACGCACCGGTACCCCTTTCCCCGGAAACCACCGCAGATAATCCTGAAACGGCTGCTTTTCTTGCCGCAGAAACATCTGCTCTCCCTGTGACAAAGTCCTCACCTATTCAGTCCGGTAAATTAGTTGGGTATTATGCGGCATGGGCTGCTTATTACAATTACTATCCAAACCAGATCGATGCCGGGAAACTGACCCATATTAATTATGCCTTTGCAAACATTGGTTCCGACTTAACGCTGACCCTGGGATATCCTGATGTGGATCCTTCCAACATAAAGCTTTTAAATTCCTTAAAGCAGACCAATCCGGATTTAAAAACCTTAATTTCCGTGGGAGGCTGGAACTGGTCCGGGAAATTCTCAGATGCGGCCCTGACAGAGGAAACCAGAACTGCATTTGCAGATAGCTGCGGTGATTTCATTAAAAAATACGGATTTGACGGAGTAGACCTGGACTGGGAGTATCCGGTCAGCGGAGGTCTGGAGACAAATGCCAGGTGCGGGGAAGATAAACATAATTTCACCCTTCTTCTTAAAAAAGTCCGGGAAAAACTGGATGCTCAGGGGGCTGCTGACAATAAGCATTACTTACTGACCATTGCAGGAGGAGCGGATAAATCTTACATAAACAATGTGGAGCTGTCAAAGCTGGCTCAGTATCTGGATTATGCAAATGTCATGACCTATGATCTGCATGGATACTGGGATTCCAATACAGACCTTCTAGCTCCTTTATATGACAACAATGATCCTTCTCCTCAGTATAAAGCCAGTGTGGATAAGGCTGTCATTGCCTGGCTGGGGGCATCCTTTCCGGCGGAAAAGATGGTAATGGGCATCCCGTTTTACGGATATTTATATTCTTCTGTAAATAATTCAAATAATGGTTTATACCAGTCCTTTGGCGGTTCTAATTCCATCGGATATCAGGCCATTAAAGATAATTACTTAAATAAACCCGGCTATACCAGCCATTTCCATTCCCAGTCAAAGGTTCCCTGGCTGTTTAACGGTACGATCTTTATAAGCTATGAGGATCCAAAGTCCATAGGCTATAAAACGGATTATATCAAATCAAAGAAATTAGGCGGTGCTATGGTCTGGGAGCTGAGCCAGGACCCGGAGGGAGAACTTCTCCGGGCACTGTATCAAGGATTGAAACAATAAAAGAAAGGCGGCCGGTCCATGTGAGGATTTTCTCATTTTTCCAGAGCGCTGAGTCCAGCCACTTCATCTACGGGAAGAGAAAAAGCGATGGCATGTTCTCCGGTTTCTTTTAACACGGTTTCGCAGATGGATTTAAGAACTGTCTGCTTATCCGTAGAGTGAACCAGGATGAGGAGAATTTCCTTTTCACTGGAAAGAGTCAGACCAAAAAGCTTTCTTGAATCATCAGCAAGAGCTTCTCTGGCTTTGACCAGGGTTCCTCCCTTGCAGCCGGCATTTCTGGCAGCTTCCATAATGGGAGCGGAAAGGTCGGTATTGATGACAGCAGCAATTAGTTCGTATTTGGTGGTATCTGGCATAGAGCGATCCTCCTTGTGATAATCTGTGGATGCAGGCAGATTCCCGCCTGACGGGGCATTTTCTAAAATACTGGAAGCTGCGGCGCTGATCCCTGAAAGGGGGATGGTAAATACAATGCCATAGCCTGGTTTTTCAAGCTCCAATGTTTCATGGAGAGAGGATAATAAGCGCCTGGTAGCCCCTTCCTCCACAATTCCCATAACCAGATCCTTTTCCGGCTCGTCAAATCCCAGGCAGTCCTTGATCGCAGAACTTGCGGTTCCATGTCCTCTGGTAATGTGAAGCAGTTCCTGATGATGTGCTTTAAAAACAGAAGCTGCTTTTTCGCCCTTTCCCCTGGCTACGATAACCGTGATCCAGTTTATTTTACGATTGGAAATCATCAGCCTCCTCCTTTCCTAAATCAATAAATTCAAACTCCATATTAAGCTGCGGTGCATTCGCAGGAACATTTGCTTTTTTAGTTTTATACTGATAAGAAACGCCAATAAGCTGTATGATGATCAGGGGCGTCATGGCTACCATGGCTACGATGCCAAAGGCATCGGTCACTATATTTCCTCCCAGGGCTTCACAGGCTCCCATGGCAAAGGGAAGCAGGAAGGTAGCTGTCATGGGGCCGGAAGCGACACCACCCGAATCAAAGGCAATGGATGTAAAAATCGGCGGCACCACAAAAGACAGGCCAAGGGCCAGGGCGTAGCCAGGAAGCAGGAGAGACAGTAAGGGAAGACCTGTCATGACTCTTAGAATAGATAATCCAAGGGAGATTGACATGCCGATGGATAATCCGGTCATCATGGTTTTTTCCGAGATGGAACCTCCTGTAATGTCCTCTACCTGTTTATTTAAAACCTGTACGGCGGGTTCTGCTTTTACGATAAAATATCCGATAAGCATACCGATGGGAATCATAACCCAGTTGTAAGGAAGAGAGGCCAACTGCTGTCCCAGATAATTACCGGCAGGCATAAAACCTACATTGACACCGGTAAGGAAAAGGGTGAGTCCGATATAGGAGTAAATAAGCCCCACCAGAATTTTGATCAGTTGTCTTTTCCTCAGCTTCAGAAAGAAGATCTGGAATATGATAAAGAACAGCAAAATCGGGAAAAGAGCCAGAAATACCTCCCAGGCATAATCAGGAAGCTCATGCTGAAAGGCCAGCCAGAGATCCTGGGAATTGTTTATGGAAGGAATGATCATGGATTCATAGTCAGTGGCAGAGGATTTGTAAACCAGGCCAAGGATCATAACGGAAAGAATGGGTCCAACGGAACATAAGGCAACAAGCCCGAAGCTGTCGCTGTCCGAATTCTTCCCCCGGCCGATGGTTGAGAGGCCCACACCAAGAGCCATGATAAAAGGTACGGTAATAGGGCCTGTAGTTACGCCGCCGGAGTCAAAGGCCACAGCCAGAAATTCCTTGGGAACAAAAGCGGATGTAACAAAAAGTACGGCATAGCAGATCATAAGGATACGGGATAAGCTCCAGCCAAATAAGGTCCTTAAAAATGCAATTGCCAGGAACAAGCCCACTCCTCCGGCTACAGAAAAAATCAGAATCATGTCAGGAACTGCCGGAGTCTGTCCGGCCAGGACCTGAAGATCCGGTTCTGCTATAGTAATGATAAAACCAATAATAAAACAGGCAAAAACAATGAGCGGGAGCTTTTTTGATTTTGCCAGATGGGCACCTGCTTTTTCACCGATGATCATCATGGACATATCAACACCAAGTGTAAAAAAGCCCATTCCAAGGATTAAAAGGGTTGCACCTACCAGAAACAGCATCAGTGGGTCAAGAGGCATGGGAGTGATTGTTATGCACAAGATCAACACGATACATGTAACGGGCAGGACAGATGATAAGGATTCTACAATTTTTTCTTTTAATTTTTGATTCAAAGAGATACCTCCTGTTGTCCGTTTTTATGAAAGGGATTCTTAAGAATGATAATTTGCACAGAAATGTGCGTGAGCCTGCAGACTCTTTTTAGATCATAATTAGTTTAACACATAAATAGTTGCGAGTGCAACTAAAATTTTTATGAATAATTGTCATTACTGGAAAAAAACGCCTCTTCAGCCATTTACAAACCCTTTAAAAGGAAGAAGGTTATTTTTGAATTCCCGGGAGTTTACCGTGTCCACAACCCTGGATTCCTGGCTGCTTATGATCAGGCCGCTGGCATTTAAAAGATAATCCATCTGCCGGATCGCAAAATCAGCGGTAAACAGCGGGATGTCCATGATCCCGGGAAGAGGCTCCTCTGCCTGGGAAGCGGCGGCGGTGTTTGGAGTCTTTAAATATTCATCCAGCTGTTCCTGGCTTACCCGTATCTGCTTGCCGACCTTGGCTGCTTTTAATTCTCCCCGTTTTATCAGTTCATATACAGTGGATTTTTTGATTTTAAGCTGGTCAGCCATCTCCTGGGTGGTATATATTTTTCCATACGTTTTCCTCTTTGCTTCCTGTGGTTTCCATCATTTATAAATAGTTATAGCATATATCATTTCATTGTCAATCAAAGGGGGCGAAAGATGTGGTAAATCCCGATGTAATTATAAAAATAGATTGGCATTGACATTCCTTAAGTTATCATCTAAAATAAATTGGTAATTACCAAACAGGGAAAAACCCAACAAAACCCAATCAAAATGAACAATATTGTTCAAAAAACCAGGAGGAAGTATTATGAAGCAGGGAAAGAAATTATTAGCAGTTATGTTGGCGGCTATGTTTGCTGCCAGTACTGTAGCGGGGTGCGGTTCAACCGGTGCAAAGGCTACCCAGGTGGATCAGACAACTGCAAACGAGGAAACCAGTAAGGCTGAGGAAGCTGCAAAGGCAGAAGAAACAACAGCGGCAGAAGCAAAGGCAGAGAAGGAAGACCTTTATGTTTTTATTGCAGCCAGCTTAAAAAACACAATGGAAAAGATCAAAGAAAACTATGAAAAAGATCATCCCAATGTAAATATCATTTATAATGCGGACAGCTCAGGAACTCTTCAGACCCAGATCGAGGAAGGCGCCCAGTGTGACATCTTCTTTTCAGCTGCAACCAAGCAGATGGATGCGTTACAGGAAGGCGGATTCGTAGTAGACGGTTCCATTACCAACCTGCTTGAGAATAAGATTGTCTTAATCAAGCCCACAGGTGGAAAAACTGAGGTAACCGGTTTTGATAATATCACAAAGGCATCAAGCCTTGCTCTTGCCGGAGAAGATGTACCTGTAGGCCAGTATGCAAGAAAGCTGTTCACCAACTTAGGAAACCTTGATCAGGTAATGAAAATGGAAATTAACGAAGGCGCCAATGTAACCGCTGTTTTAACCGCTGTTGCAGAGGGAAGCAATGAAGTGGGCGTTGTTTATGCAACCGATGCTGCTTCCATGGCGGACAAGGTTGAAATCATTGCAGAAGCAGATAAGAGTATGATCGATCCTGCTGTTTATCCGTTAGGCCTGATTATCGACAAGGAGGCATCAGAGGGGCAGGCAAAGGCAGCTGCTGAATTTAAAGAGTATCTTGTCAGCGATGAGGGCGTTATGAAGCTGTTTACGGATGCCGGATTTGCTATTTCTTCAAAATAAATAATACATAAAAAAGGGGGTGAAAATCTATGCTTGATCTGATGAAAACAATAGATTGGAGTCCCCTTTTTATTTCTCTTAAAACGGGGATTCTGGCAACGGTACTGACCTTTTTTCTTGGAATAGGCGCCGCAAGGCTGATCATGAAGCTTGATAATACGGCAAAATCCATAGTAGATGGAATCCTGACCTTGCCGCTGGTGCTACCGCCAACTGTGGCAGGGTTCTTTCTTCTTTTGATCTTCAGCCTTCGCAGGCCCTTCGGTAAATTTCTTTTTGAGGAATTTAATATAAAAATGGTACAGACATGGCCTGGCTGTGTCATCGCAGCTTTTGTCATCGCATTTCCTTTGATGTACCGGAATGCAAGAGCAGCCTTTGAGCAGGTGGATGTTGACATGATCCATGCGGGAAGGACTCTGGGGCTGTCGGAAAGGAAGATCTTCTGGAAGATCATCGTTCCCATTGCTGCGCCTGGACTGGCTTCCGGGACCGTACTCGCCTTTGCAAGAGCCATCGGGGAATACGGGGCAACTGCCATGCTGGCAGGAAACATCCTTGGAAAGACCAGAACGGTTTCCGTTGCAATTGCCTCCGAGGTGGCGGCAGGAAACTGGGATACGGCTGCATTCTGGGTATGCGTGATTGTTATCTTGTCTTTTTTTATTGTTGCTGTTATAAATTATATATCCGGAAAAAATATGAAACATGTGAACAGGTGGATTTGATATGGCATTGCAGGTAAACATCCGAAAAAAGTTTTCAGGATTTGAATTGAATGTGGAATTTGAGGCTGACGGCGGCTGCATGGGGATCCTGGGAGCCTCAGGCTGCGGGAAAAGCATGACATTAAAATGCGTGGCAGGAATTGAAAAGCCGGATCATGGCCGGATCGTTTTAAATGGGAAGGTGCTGTTTGATTCGGAAAAGGGAATCAATATGCCTGCCAGAGAACGCCGTGTGGGTTACCTGTTTCAGAATTATGCCCTGTTTCCCACCATGACCGTAGAGGAGAATCTGGCGATCGTGCTTCCGGGAAAGAAGAAGGATAAGCTTCCCCTTGTTGCAGAACAGTTGAGGCGCTTTCAGCTGGAAGGCCTGGAAAAGAGGTATCCTTCCCAGCTTTCAGGAGGGCAGCAGCAAAGAGCGGCCCTTGCCCGCATACTTTTATACAGTCCGGATATCATCATGCTGGATGAACCGTTTTCCGCATTGGATGGGTTTTTAAAGGATACCCTTCAGATGGAAATGCTGGAGCTGATTAAGGACTATAGCGGCGATGTGCTCATGGTATCCCATTCCAGAGATGAAATCTACAAATTCTGTGATCAAATGATGCTCCTTTCAGATGGAAAGACCATATTAAAAGGCAGCACAAAAGATATTTTCCGAAGGCCGGAAAGAATGGAAGCAGCAAAGCTGACCGGCTGCAAGAATATTTCATCCATAGAGAAAATAAGCGATTATGAGCTTTATGCCTGCGACTGGAAGATAAAGCTTAAGACAGAGGAGAAAATCGAAGATTCCATCCGGTACGCAGGAATCCGGGGCCATAACCTGATTCCGGCCCAGGGAAGGTCGGAGGAAAATGTCATGGAAATTCAACTGGCCGGGTTCGCGGATACGCCTTTCCAAAGGCAGTACTTATTCCAGAACGCAGATGATAAAACCTCCTCTAAGATCTGGTGGCTCCAGGATAAAATGGACTTTGAAGAAGGAATTCATCAGAACATTCCGTCATTTATCAGGTTTCCCAAGGAAGATCTTTTGCTTTTGCTTTAGTATTTCTGATAACGGTTGACAATAAATACAGAAATGCTTACAATGACTTTATGAAAAAGCAGTATAATCTTCCGGTTTAAAATCCATAATTACTGCTATGTATTTCCTTCTCTCTGCCCTTGTTTTTTTGGCAGAGCCACCCCGTTTTAGAACCTGTCCCGTTTTATGCCCGATAGGGCTGGCCACGCTGGCGGGCATGGGGTGTAAGGTTATAACCGGAGGGAGCTTTCATGGATCAGAATTGGATGAGAGGAGGCATTTGAGATGAAACTCAGTGCAAGAAATCAGTTTAAGGGAAAAGTTGTAGGAATTGAAACAGGTGCGGTAAACGCCATTGTAACCATTGATATCGGCGGCGGCAATATGGTTTCTGCCACAGTTTCCATGGCAGCGGTAAAGGACTTGGGACTGGAAGTCGGAAAAGATGCATATGCCATCATTAAAGCGACTTCTGTAATGGTTGGAATTGATTAAAAACGGAATCTCCAAAAAACGGACTTATGACAGTCCGTTTTTTGCTTTTTGATTATGTAAACTGTGGCTGCAGAACTATGAAAAACTCAAAGCTCCCTGGGTTTCTCAACTTTCATGATATGGGAAACAAGGAGGAGAACCAGATAGAATATGCTTAGAATTGCAATATGGAATGCAGTCTTAATAAATAAAGACATCCCCTGAAATGGATCTGCCACAGAAAACAACGCAAAGTAGATTCCAATGGCGAGTACCATCAGTGCTGCCGGCTTTGCGATCATATCCCAGGCGTTCCATATGAAATCAACCTTTTTCCGCAGGGTCAGCACATGCATCATGGCCAGAAGCAGTTCGCTTGCCAGCATCCCCACCAGGTAGGCTAAAATCCCATACCTGGGAATCCCAAAGAGAACAAATCCCAAACGGATTACCAGGGCAATGGCGTTTTGGACAAAGGTGACAGAGGTTTTCCCCAGGCCGTTTAAAATGCTTCCCATGGTTGTCACCAGATAGAGGAAGGGACAAAGCCAGGCTAAAACGGTCATATAGGTTCCGGCTGTATTGTCCTTAAATACGCTGACGCCCAAGTCATCTCCGAACAAGGTGAATATGCCGATGCACAGGATTCCCACGTACAGGCAGTAGCGCAGTGACATGGAAATGGCATCACCGATTCTCCGGTCATTTCCTTCTGACTGGGCTTCGGCTACTGTTGGAAGCAAAAGGACAGCCAGGGAATTAAATACGGTGGAAGGGAACAAAATAAAGGGTAAAGCCATTCCGGTCAAAACACCGTATACGGAAAATGCCGCCGAATCGGAAAGCCCTGACATTTGCAGTCTGCTGGGAATTAAAATGGCCTCTGCGCTTGCAAGGATATTTAATACCAGGCGGTTTCCCATAAGAGGCAGCGCCAGGTGCATGAGCCCGGGCGCGGTTTCATGAAAGGAGGAGGAGACTGCCGTAACGCCTGCAGGCATCTTGGGTGAAAAAAAACGGTAGGCCACAACCGTATAAAGAGAAGAAACAATTTCCCCGATCAGATGGCCCATGACTGCCAGCTGGACCGTGATTTTGATCCCGGATTGCACCATGATATCAGCAATAAGGAACACTGCCCCAATTCTTACGGTTTGTTCGATCACCTGGGCAAATGCCGGGACATGGGGGCGCTGCATACCATAATAATAGCCATTGATGCAGGCGTGAATGGCCGAACAGGGGACGGATACCGCAATAAAGAGCAGAAGAGGGGCGCAGCGGGGCTCCATCAGGATATTGACGGCCAGGAAGTCCTTAAACCGGATGATTAAGTATGCCAGGGCTATGGAAATGGCCACTGAAATGACGAGGCCGGTTCGGAAAATGGAGCGGCCTTTTCTCACATTAGCGGCTACGGACTGGGATATGGCAGTCTGGATGGAGCCGGCGCATAAGGCAAAGCAGACGCCAAACACCGGATGGACCAGGCTGAAGATTCCAAGTCCTTCTGCGCCAATGGTACGTGAGAGAAAAATCCGGTAAAAAAAGCCTAACAACCGGGTGATCAGCCCGGCAGAAGTCAAAAGAAGGGTGCCGGTGAGAAGCGCATATTTTCTTGGCGTAAGCTTCCCGGGAAATTTCAGAGAATCATTCATGCAATCTCCTGAAAAAGTGAATTATTATTAATATATGGAATGGGCTTCTTCTTCATGACATTTGTTACAGCTCAGACATGCCATTCATAACGGATGGACAGAACAACTTCTGAATAGCAGAACTATAGTTATAATGAGAATCATTCCTATTGAAATTCTAGGAAATGTGTGTATAATAGAAAATGTAGATGAAGCTTTTAACTTTAGGACTACAGAAAGGCGGAACTAACAATATGAAGCAACTGATTTATCTTGACAACGCAGCGACTACCCAAACGAGGCCTGAGGTCGTGGAAGCCATGCTGCCTTATTTTACGGAGTATTATGGAAATCCATCCTCCGTATACGAGTTTTCCGGCATCTCCAAAAAGGCTGTGGCAGGAGCCAGAGAAACCATTGCAAACGCTCTGGGTGCCAAGTCTAACGAGATCTATTTTACGGCAGGCGGTTCAGAGTCTGACAACTGGGCGCTGATTGCAACTGCAGAAGCTTATTCTTCAAAAGGAAAACACATTATCACCAGTAAAATCGAACACCATGCCGTGCTTCATACCTGTGAATATCTGGAGAAGCAGGGTTTTGAGGTGACCTATTTAAATGTAGATGAAAATGGGTTCATAAAGCTGGAGGAGCTAAAAAAAGCGATCCGCCCAGATACCATCCTCATTTCCATCATGTTTGCCAATAACGAGATAGGAACCATAGAACCGGTCAGGGAAATCGGAGAGATTGCAAAAGAGCGGGGAATATTATTCCATACAGATGCGGTCCAGGCATTTGGCCATGTGCCCATCAATGTGGATGATTACCATATCGATATGCTCAGTGCCAGCGGCCATAAGATCAACGGCCCCAAGGGCATTGGCTTCCTATATATCAGAAGCGGCATCAAATCCCGTTCCTTCATTCATGGAGGCGCACAGGAAAGAAAACGCCGTGCCGGTACGGAGAATGTACCTGGAATCGTAGGCTTTGGCAAGGCTGTGGAGCTTGCGGTGGAAGGCATGGAAGAGAGAGCAAATACAGAACGTCAGCTTTGCAATTATCTCATGGACCGTGTTATGGCAGAGGTTCCTTATACAAGAATTAACGGACACAGGAAAAACAGGCTGTCCAACAACGTAAATTTTGCGTTCCAGTTTATTGAAGGAGAGTCCTTGCTCATCATGCTGGATATGAAAGGCATATGCGGTTCCAGCGGTTCTGCCTGTACTTCAGGCTCTTTAGACCCATCCCATGTGCTGCTTGCCATTGGGCTGCCTCACGAGATCGCCCATGGCTCCCTTCGTCTGACCTTAGATGAACGCAACACAATGGAAGAGATGGACTATGTTGTGGAATCCATTAAGGAGATCGTGGAAAAACTGCGCAGTATGTCCCCGCTTTATGAAGATTATATTAAACATCAGGCGAAATGATTCAAGGAACCGCCTTTTGGCGGCTGGAAACAAAGCAGACAGATTACCTGGAAATGGAGAAAATAGATTATGTATACAGAAAAAGTAATGGATCATTTTGAGCATCCAAGAAATGTAGGGGAAATTGATAACCCCAGCGGTATGGGTACCGTAGGAAATGCCAAGTGCGGCGATATTATGAGAATTTATCTGGATATTGATGAAGATCAGATTATCCGTGATGTAAAATTTAAAACCTTTGGCTGCGGAGCTGCGGTTGCTACAAGCAGCATGGCTACGGAGATGGTAAAGGGAAAATCCGTTCAGGAGGCCATGGCCGTGACGAATCAGGCGGTGTGCGAAGCTCTTGATGGATTACCACCTGTAAAGGTACACTGTTCCCTGCTGGCAGAGGAAGCGATCCACGCTGCCTTATGGGATTATGCAAAGAAAAACGGGCTTGAGATTGATGGATTAAAGAAACCCAAGTCTGATATCGGTGAGGAAGAAGTGGAAGAAGAATATTAAGATGCCGGGCTTTTGCTTATCCGGCCAGAAAGTGGAAACATAAAGCTATGAGCAAAGGGAAAGTAGTAGTAGGAATGTCGGGAGGCGTAGATTCTTCTGTAGCAGCGTGGCTCCTTAAGGAGCAGGGATATGAAGTCATAGGCGTCACCATGCAGATATGGCAGGATGAGGATACCGGGACCCAGGAAGAAAACGGAGGCTGCTGCGGCTTAAGCGCCGTGGATGATGCCAGACGGGTTGCCTGGGACCTGGGGATTCCTTATTATGTCATGAATTTTAAAGAAGAATTCAAATCCCAGGTCATTGATTATTTTGTAGGAGAATATCAGAAAGGGCGTACGCCCAATCCGTGCATTGCCTGCAACCGTTATGTCAAGTGGGAGTCTCTTTTAAAGCGCAGCTTGGGATTAGGGGCGGATTATATTGCCACAGGCCATTATGCCCAGATTGATAAGCTCCCTAACGGAAGATATGCATTAAAAAAGTCCGTGACAGCGGCAAAGGACCAGACGTATGCCCTTTACAATCTGACACAGCACCAGCTAGCCCATACCCTGATGCCGGTGGGGGCCTATTCAAAGGACCAGATCCGCGAGATCGCGGACAGGATCAACTTAATGGTTGCCCATAAGCCGGACAGTCAGGAAATCTGCTTTATTCCGGATAATGATTATGCAGGATTCATTGAAGAAAGTGCAGGGGAAAAAGCGCCGGAGGGTAATTTTGTTGATCTTTCCGGTCAGGTGATCGGCCGGCACAAGGGAATTACCCATTACACGGTAGGCCAGAGAAAGGGACTGGGTCTATCCATGGGCCACCCGGTTTTTGTGGTGGAGATACGGCCTGAGACCAATGAAGTGGTGATCGGAACTGGGGATGATGTTTATGACTATACCCTGCGGGCCAACCACATTAACTGGATGGCAGTTCCCGGGCTTCAGGGAGAAAGCATGCGGGTATCGGCAAAGATCCGCTACAGCCATAAGGGTGCCATGTGTACCATAGAGGAAGTGGAGGATGGTGTGATAGAATGCAGGTTTGACGAACCTCAGCGTGCTATCACTCCGGGACAGGCGGTGGTATTTTATGATGGAGACTATGTTGTCGGAGGAGGAACCATACTTTGAGAAATTTAAGAAAAGGCCGCGGGTGGCTGTTATTGGCCTCGATCCTTCTTTGCGCATTTATGCTTGCAGGCTGTGCCAGGAAATATGAAGCCGTAAAAGCACCGGCCCTGGAAGAAGCCCAGGGCGGCCTAGGCCAGGAGGAGGGAGAGGAGACAGCTCCCGTATCCATTGCAGAGGATAAAACAGGGGAAACTGAGAGCGGAAAATCAGTGGAGACAAGCTCCCATGAAGCCTCTGTGACAATGGAGACCGCTCCTGTCTTTGAGGCAGCCGATGAGACCGTTTATGTTACCGGCTCCCAGGTGAATGTAAGAAAATCCCCTTCTGCCAGCGGAGAAGTCATGGACAAGCTTGATAAGGGTGCCGCCCTTAAACGGACCGGGTACAGCGAGAGCTGGAGCCGGGTTATATACAAAGACAAGGAATGCTATATTTCCTCCCGGTACGTATCAAAAGATAAGCCGGTGCAGGAGACGGCGGGCACTGCCCAATCTGTTTCCGGAAACGGGGCAGGCAAGCTTATTGCCATCGACCCAGGCCATCAGGCAAAGGGGAATTCCGAAAAGGAGCCCATTGGGCCAGGTGCTTCTGAGATGAAGGCAAAGGTGGCTTCCGGAACTCAGGGAACAGCAACCGGTATCCCGGAATACCAGCTCACTCTTGCGGTTTCTTTAAAATTAAAGCAGGAGCTTATAAACAGGGGCTATAAAGTCTACATGATCCGGGAAACCAATGATGTGAACATCAGCAATGCAGAACGCGCCCAGATGGCGGATAAAAGCGGAGCGGATATCTTTGTCCGTGTCCATGCCAATTCCTTAAATGACAGCAGTGTTCATGGTGCCCTTACCATGTGCCAGACGGCCAAGAATCCATACAATGGGACCCTGTACAGCAAAAGTAAATCTCTTTCCAAGGCCGTTGTGGATGGAATCTGCAATCAGACCGGATTTAAGAACCGGGGAGTGCAGGAGACAGATTCCATGAGCGGCATCAACTGGTGCAATATACCGGTGACCATTGTGGAGATGGGATTCATGAGCAATGCGGATGAGGATAAGAAGATGGCTGCCGAGGAATACCGGGATAAGATCGTAAAAGGGATTGCCGACGGAATTGATGCGTATTATAAATGACAGGAAAGAAGAACAGTGTTTTGAGCCTGACTCAAAACCTGTTCTTCTTTGCATTTGCCGGGCCAGGCATAAATGAAACAGAAATGGCATACATTTTCCTGAAATGCGGCTGAAACGCAAGGAGAATGGAATCATGGCAGATTATGGACTGGCGATGGCAGGCGGCGGAACCAGGGGGGCGGCCCATGTGGGAGTATTATCTGCGCTGGAAGAAGCAGGACTTCTTCCAGATAAGGTAGCAGGGGCCAGTGCCGGAAGCATTGCAGCAGGACTTTATGCAGCAGGCATGACAACAGGGGATATGCGGGAAACAGTGCGGTGGCTGGAAAAACATGGAAGAAGCCTGATTGATCCGGATATTTTGGGAATTGCCTTATTTCTGCCCCAGTTCCTGCTGGGCAGGGAGACAACGCTTCAAGGGCTTATAAAGGGAAACCGGCTTCAGCGTTTTCTCTGCGATTTAACAGATGGGATGGAGATACAGGGAAACTGCAAGAGCCTGCTGGTTCCGGCTGTAGATATTAACAGCGGGGATACAGTTGCATTTACCAACCTGTTTCAGGCTGAAATTCCCCGTTCTGCATTAAGGCAGGAGCATGTGAAATGGGAGCGGAGCGGATATCTTTGTGATATCATGATGGCAAGTTCCTCCGTTCCCGCCGTATTCCGGCCAAGACAGATTAACGGCTTTCTGCTGGTGGATGGGGGAGTGACCAACAACCTTCCTGTGGACCTTTTGATCGCGGCAGGAGAAGCAAAAGTGATTGCGGTGGACATTGGGGAGGAATATGAAATGCCTCATGATCATTCCATCATTGAGACTGCGTTCCATTCCTTTTCTATCATGAGCAGGGAGCTTAAGGAATGCCGTTCCAGCGGTGAAATCCTTTTGCTAAAGCCGCCCATGCCCAGAGGGGCAGGGCTTTTGACCTTTGAATGTATGGAAAAGTGTATGGAAAACGGTTACATTTATACAAAAAAAATGATGCCAAGGATCAGGCGGGCATTGGAAAAAAAGTAGAATTCATAGGACGCACATGGAAAATATATCTGTGTACGTCCTTTTTTTACTTATTTATTTGCTTTTTCAATTTCCTGCATCTTCATAGCACGCACCTTTAACGGAAGTCCGAACAGAGTGATAAAGCCATCTGCATCATGGTGGTCATATAAATCGCCTGTTGTAAAGGAAGCCAGGGACTCGCTGTACAAGGAGTAAGGGGAGATTGTTCCTGCCTTAATGATATTTCCTTTATAAAGCTTTAACTTCACTTCTCCGGTCACATACTTCTGTGTGGATTCCACAAATGCCTGAACTGCTTCGCGCAGGGGAGTAAACCATTTTCCCTCATAAACGATCTGTGCAAACTTATTGCCCATATCCTTCTTCACTTCCATGGTAGCACGGTCTAATACCAGTTCCTCTAACTGCTGATGAGCCTCAAGAAGGATGGTTCCGCCGGGAGTTTCATAAACGCCGCGGGATTTCATTCCAACAACCCTGTTTTCCACGATATCCACGATACCGATGCCGTGCTTGCCGCCCAGCTCATTTAACCTGGTAATGATATCAGAAACCTTCATCTTTTCCCCATTTACGCTGACAGGAATACCCTTTTCAAAGGTCATGGTCACATATTCCCCTTCATCCGGAGCCTTTTCCGGGGATACGCCCAATACTAATAAATGGTCATAATTTGGCTCGTTTGCCGGGTCTTCCAGCTCCAGGCCTTCATGGCTGATATGCCATAAGTTACGGTCACGGCTGTAGCTGTTGTCAGCGGAGAAGGGAAGGTCGATACCATGCTGTTTACAGTATTCGATTTCATCTTCCCGGGACTGCATGGTCCATACATCGGTCATACGCCATGGGGCAATGATCTTTAAATCAGGGGCCAGAGCCTTGATTCCCAGCTCAAAACGGATCTGGTCGTTTCCTTTGCCTGTAGCGCCGTGGCAGATGGCGGTAGCGCCTTCTTTCCTTGCGATCTCCACCAGTCTTTTTGCAATGGCAGGACGGGCCATGGAGGTTCCTAATAAGTACTTGTTTTCATAAACTGCATTAGCCAGCACACATGGAATGATGTAATTGTCGCTGAAGTCATCGACCAGATTTTCAATATATAATTTGGAAGCGCCGGATAATTTGGCTCTTTCCTCCAAACCGTCTAATTCATTGCCCTGGCCGCAGTCAATACAGCAGCAGATTACTTCATAATCAAAATTCTCCTTTAACCACGGGATAATTGCAGTGGTATCAAGACCGCCGGAATAAGCTAAAATAACTTTCTCTTTCATTTATAGTTCCTCCTGGATTTTTATTGGTTTTTTTTGATTGAACTTTCATAAATATACAATAAAACTATAAAAAATGCAAGAGTAAAATAAAAAATACAAAAAAACTTGCATAATATACGTTATCAATGTATAATTATGAATCATCAATAATTGGAAAGCCTGAAAGAACCTTCTTTTCGGCAGAAGAGCTTGTATAAATAAGGTATAAAAATGCTTGAAACCATCAGAAATGAAAAACAGACTACTCATGAAAAAATATAAGGAGAGATGATTATGATTAAGGCAGGAATAATAGGGTCTACCGGATATGCAGGCGGCGAGCTTGCAAGACTTTTGCTTCAGAGAGATGATGTAGAAATCATATGGTACGGATCCAAAAGTTATGCGGACCAGAAATACGCTTCTATTTATCAGAACATGTTTCAGATCGTGGACGATTCCTGCCTGGATGACAATGTGGAGACCTTGGCAGAAATCGCAGATGTGATCTTTACGGCAACTCCCCAGGGCTTTTGTGCTTCTCTCATGAATGACAATATATTAACAAAAACAAAAGTCATTGACTTAAGCGCTGATTACAGGATCAAGGATGTGGCTGTCTATGAAGAATGGTATAAGATGGAGCACAAGACACCCCAGTTTATAAAGGAAGCGGTCTACGGGCTTCCGGAAATCAACCGGGAGAAAATGAAACATGCCAGACTCATCGCCAACCCGGGGTGTTATCCTACCTGCTCTACCTTATGCATATATCCTCTGATAAAGGAAGGGCTCATTAATCCCGGCACCATTATCATTGACGCCAAGTCCGGCACCTCCGGCGCCGGAAGAGGTGCCAAATTGGATAACTTATATTGTGAGGTCAATGAAAATATCAAGGCTTACGGCGTAGGTGTTCACAGGCACACGCCGGAAATCGAGGAACAGCTGTCTTACGGGGCAGGCCGTCCGGTCACCATAAGCTTTACGCCTCATCTGGTACCCATGAACCGGGGCATCCTCATAACTGCTTATGCAGCTCTTACAAAGCCTGTCTCATATGAGGAAGTAAAGGCAGCCTATGATAAATATTATGCGGACGAATATTTTGTCAGGGTTCTTAAAAAGGATGTGGTCCCTCAGACCAAATGGGTGGAAGGAAGCAATTTTGTGGATGTGAATTTTAAAATTGATCCAAGGACCAACCGGATAGTCATGATGGGGGCCATGGATAATCTGGTAAAAGGAGCCGCAGGGCAGGCGGTGCAGAATATGAATATCCTGTTTGGAATGCCGGAGAACAAAGGACTAAAGCTTATTCCCATGTTCCCGTAAGGCTGCAAAGGAATGCTTAAATAGAGGAAAATAATATGATGATTCGTGGGATGACATTAGAGGATTATGACCGGGTCTATGAACTGTGGTCAGGCATTAGAGGCTTTGGAATCCGCGCCGAGGACGATTCCAGGGAAGGTGTGGAACGTTTTATCAGGAGAAATCCCGGAACCTGTGTGGTGGCAGAAGAGGATGGAAGGATCATTGGGTCCGTTCTCTGCGGTCATGACGGGCGGCGGGGCTGCATGTACCACGTGTGTGTTGCAGAAGGATACCGGCAGCAGGGAGTCGGACATAAGCTGGTTCTGGAAGCTTTGGAAAGACTGCGGAAAGAAGGAATCAATCAGGTGAACCTGGTTGCTTTCCGGTCCAATGCAATAGGCAATGAATTCTGGAAAAAGAGCGGCTGGGTATTCCGGAAAGACATTCATTACTACGAATTCAGCTTAAATGAAAATAATATCGTAAGGTTTGTTGAATGACCAGGAGGAAATGAGAATGAATTTAAAAAGAATATCCGCAGAATTTTCCGTATGCAAGCTGTACGGACCGGCGGATCCTGGATTTTTCCCTCATTGGTATTTTATCAAAAATATCAACGGTACTGGCAGATCATGGAATCGGAATATTTGCAGTTTCCACATTTAATACGGACTATATTCTTGTAAAAAAGGAAAATTACGAAAAGGCTTTGAAGCATCTGGAGGATGCAGAGTATACGGTCACAGGAACAAAGGAGGAAGATTGATATGAAGCATATAGACGGCGGAGTAACGGCGGCAAAAGGATTTAAGGCGGCAGCCGCGGCGGCGGGAATTAAATATAAAGACAGAAAAGACATGGCAATGATTTACAGTGAAGTGCCTTGTAAGGCAGCGGCAGCCTTTACCACTAATATAGTGAAAGCAGCTCCTGTAAAATGGGATAAGGTGATTGTGGATAATTCCCCTTATGCCCAGGCAGTGGTTATCAATGCGGGAATTGCCAATGCCTGCACCGGAGAGGAAGGGCTCCGTTACTGTATGGAAACGGCAGAAGCAGCGGCGGAGAGCCTTTCCATCTCTGTTAGTTCCGTGCTGGTGGCGTCCACCGGAGTGATCGGCAAACAGCTTCCCATGGACCGCATTGTGGCCGGCGTAAAAGCCATGGCACCGGTCCTTGACGGCAGCCAGGAAAGCGGGGCGGCCGCAGCCATGGCCATTATGACCACGGATACCGTAAAAAAGGAAGCTGCGGTTCAATTTGAAGTTGGAGGAAAGACCATCACCATAGGCGGCATGTGCAAGGGCTCCGGCATGATCCATCCCGACATGTGCACCATGTTAAGCTTTGTTACCACAGATGCGGCTATTTCCAAAGAGCTTTTACAGGAAGCCTTAAGAGCGGATATCAAAGACACCTATAACATGATTTCCGTGGATGGGGACACCTCCACCAATGACACGGTGCTCCTCCTGGCAAACGGTATGGCAGGAAATGAAGAGATCCAGACGAAAAATGAGGATTACGAGGCATTTTGCAAGGCTCTCAATTTTATTAATGAAACCCTGGCAAAGAAGATGGCAGGTGACGGAGAAGGCTGTACCGCATTGTTTGAGGTGAAGATCATCGGGGCAGAAACAAAGGAACAGGCTGTGACTCTTTCAAAATCTGTCATTACCTCAAGCCTGACCAAGGCCGCCATTTTCGGCCATGATGCCAACTGGGGCAGGATCCTTTGCGCCATGGGCTATTCCGGAGCCATGTTTGACCCTGAAAAGGTGGATCTGTATTTTGAAAGCGCGGCAGGGAAGTTAAAAATCATTGAAAACGGTGTCGCCCTTCCCTACAGCGAAGAGGAAGCCACAAAGATTTTATCAGAGCCGGAAGTGACTGCAACAGCGGATATTAAAATGGGAGAAGCGGCTGCAACGGCCTGGGGCTGCGACCTGACCTTTGATTATGTGAAGATCAATGCGGATTACCGCTCATAAGACGAATGGGTATCCCTTTATGCCATAAAACAGGCAGGAAAGAGGAAAGGAGAGATACCCTGCGGGTATACCTCTATGCCCAAAGAGCATGGGCAAGAAAGGAGAAATCATATGGAACTGGATCACAGCATTATGGAAAAAGCGGAGGTGCTGATTGAGGCCCTTCCTTACATACAGCGTTTCAACCGCAAAACCATTGTGGTAAAATACGGCGGAAGCGCCATGGTGGATGAGGATCTGAAAAAGCAGGTCATTCAGGATGTGGTGCTTTTAAAGCTGGTGGGCTTTAAGCCGATCATCGTCCATGGCGGAGGAAAGGAAATCAGCAAGTGGGTGGAAAAGTCGGGTATGGAGCCGCATTTTGTCAATGGCCTGCGGGTAACCGATGAACCGACCATGGAGATCGCAGAGATGGTGCTTAACAGGGTCAACAAAAGCCTGGTGCAGATGGTCAATGAGCTGGGGGTAAAAGCCGTGGGAATCAGCGGAAAGGATGGCATGATGCTAAAATGCCGGAAGCGCTATTCAAACGGAGAAGACATTGGGTTCGTGGGAGATATTACAGAGGTGGATCCTCAAATCATATATGATTTACTGGAAAAGGATTTTCTTCCCATTATCTGCCCTGTGGGCTTTGACGGAAATTATGAGACCTACAATATCAACGCCGATGACGCGGCCTGCGCCATTGCCACGGCTATGGAGGCGGAGAAGCTGGCTTTTTTGACGGACGTTGAGGGTGTTTATAAGGATTTTCAGGATAAAGAATCCCTTATTTCGGAAATGTCCATGGATGAAGCCCAGGAATTTGTGGAAAGCGGGATGCTGGGAGGAGGAATGCTCCCCAAGCTTCAGAACTGCATTGATGCCATGAAGCAGGGAGTATCCAGGGTACATATCATGGATGGACGGATTCCTCATTGCCTGCTTTTGGAAATATTTACGAACAGGGGAATCGGTACAGCTATTATAAGTGCGGGAGAGGAGCGGTTTTATCATGCTAAGTAAGCAGGAATACATTGAGAAAGCGGAGTCAGAGCTTTATAAGACCTATAACCGTTTTCCTGTTGTTTTTGACCATGGGGACGGTGTCCGCCTTTATGACACGGATGGAGTGGAGTATCTGGATTTTGGAGCCGGGATCGCCGTAATGGGCCTGGGTTATAATGACCCGGAATTTAATGAAGCATTAAAGGCACAGGTGGATAAGCTTCTTCATACCTCCAATTTATTTTATAATGTCCCGGCTGTGGAGGCGGGAGAGCTGCTCTTAAAGGCATCCGGCATGGATAAGGTGTTTTTTACCAACAGCGGGACCGAAGCGGTGGAAGGCGCTTTAAAGATAGCAAGAAGATATGCTTACAATAAGGATGGCAGCCATGACCACGAAATAATCGCCATGAAACACTCGTTCCACGGCAGAAGCTTTGGCGCTCTTTCCGTAACAGGTAATGACCATTACCAGGAACCGTTTAAGCCTTTGCTTCCGGGAATCAAATTTGCTGATTTCAATGATCTGGACAGTGTGAAGGAGCTGGTGAATCATAAGACCTGTGCCATAATCATGGAAACGGTCCAGGGAGAAGGGGGCATCTACCCTGCCAATGAGGGATTTTTAAAGGGCGTAAGAGCGCTTTGTGATGACCATGACATGCTGCTGATCCTGGATGAGATCCAGTGCGGTATGGGACGGACCGGTGAGATGTTCGCCTGGCAGAAATACGGAGTAAAGCCGGATGTAATGACCGTGGCAAAGGCTTTGGGAAACGGCGTTCCTGTGGGAGCGTTCCTGGCAGCAGGAAAGGCAGCAGCAGCCATGTCTCCAGGTGATCATGGGACCACCTACGGCGGAAATCCCTTTGTAACGGCTGCAGCATTTAAGGTGTTGGAGCTGTTTGAAAAACGGAAGATCGTAGACCATGTAAAAGAGATGGGAGAGTATCTTGCAAAAAACCTTAATTTCCTGGCGGACCGGTATCATATCATAACCGGCCGGAGAGGCACAGGGCTGATCCAGGGCCTGGAATTTTCGGTGCCGGTGGCTTCCATTGTGAGCCAGGCTCTGATAGAGCAAAAGCTGGTGCTCATCAGTGCCGGGGCCAATGTTATCCGATTTGTTCCTCCGTTAGTCATTGAAAAAGAGCATGTGGATGAGATGGTAAAGAAGCTGGAAGAAATATTGAAGCAACATTCTTGACATTTTTGCCATATTTGTCGAAATATATATAAATAGCACGAAAGGTGTTATGAATAAAAAAGTAAAGTGATATATTTTCACTAAGAGAGTTTGCTTTTTTTATCATAATCCTTATTCTTACCAGCAGAATTGCTATATTGGTCCTGATATTCGTTATCGAAAGAAAAGATAACCAAAGGAAGAAACATAATGTGGCTTTCAAAGAAGAGAAATAAGGACGCAGATTTAAAAGGGAAATTACTTTTAAATAATGGAGGGACAAATATGGCAAAAGAAAAACAAAAGTCAATGAAGAACAAGATACCTTTTATAAACAGTATACAGTTTAAACTCATTTTAAGATCGGATGGTTTAGTTTGCATTGGTCTGGCGATTATCCTGGTGATGCTGGCGGTAAAAATCAGCGATAAAGCATTTGCAGACTTTAAAGAAAATGCAAATAATCAGTTAAGCATTGTTGAAAACTATATTAATGATTTTTATAATAAGCTGGATGAGAATATTAATATGATTGCAACAGATCCGGCAATTATTAAAGCAGATGATACGATTACTAGTTATAAGAATTCCAAAACAAAAACTGATATGACACCTTCTAAGAACGGAGGCATTGAACAGGAGATTTTTGAAGTATTTGATCATTATGCTAAAAATCATCCGGAAACAATCTATGTTTATGCCGCAACAGAAAGTGGAGGATATGTTGTATGGCCGGAAAGCAGTATTAATAAAGAATATGATCCTACCACAAGAGAATGGTATCAGGATGCAATAAAAGCAGATGGCAAAATAATAAGAACTTCTCCATATATTGATACTGCAACTAATTCTTTAATTACCAGTAATGCGAAAACATTAACCAATAGTCAGGGAAAAGTGATTGGTACAATTGGAATAGACGTTTCACAATCCGTTATTAGTGAAATGTTAAGTAAAATGAAAATGGGTAAAACGGGATTTTCCATGATTGTACATAATTCCGGAATTATCATGGCAGATGGTAATAATGCAAATAATAACTTTAAAAAGCTTGATGAAACAGGTATTAATGGAATAGAAAAAATCCTTACTGATAAAGATTTGAAAATAAACATTGATAATCAGGAATATGTAGGCTTGACAAGAAAAGTGGAAGGCACAGATTGGATATTGGCATCTTTTATGTCAGGAAAGGAATTAAAGGAAAGCTCTAAAAATGTTATGACATCAGTAGTTTTGATTGGAATTTGTATACTCATAGCAGTAGTTTTACTTATGAGCTTAAGTATAAGAGACATTATTGTTCCATTAAAGAAGCTTACAGTTATTGTTGATGATCTCTCACAAGGAAACCTTGATGCTGAAATCAGCATTAAATCAAAGAACGAAATAGGTAGTTTAGCGCGGTCAATGGAAGTTTTGACTACAAGGCTAAAGACCTATATCGCATATATAAATGAAATCTCCAAATTGCTAGCTCAGATCGGCGACGGAAACCTGAATTTAAGTTTCACCCAGGCATATGATGGAGACTTCGCGAAAATTAAGGAGGCACTGCTGCAGGCAACAGATAAGCTGAATAATACACTATTAGAGTGTAACTCCGCAGCAGACCAGGTTTCTAGCGGTTCGAATCAGGTATCCTTAGGAGCACAACTGCTTGCAGAAGGAACAACGGAACAAGCAAGCAGCACGGAAGAGCTTTCTGCAACGATTGCTGAAATTTCACAGCAAATCAAGCGTAATGCAGGAAATGCACAGCTTGCAAACACCGAAGCCATATCTGCAGGTGAGGAAGTTAAAAATGGTAATGGCCAAATGCAGGAAATGATTGCTGCAATGAATGACATTAATACGAAATCTGCTGAAATCAGTAAAATTATCAAGACAATTGAAGAGATTGCATTCCAAACAAATATCCTGGCACTTAATGCCGCTGTTGAAGCTGCACGTGCTGGTGAAGCTGGAAAGGGATTTGCTGTTGTTGCCAATGAAGTTAGAAACCTGGCACAAAAATCAGATGAAGCAGCAAAAAATACTACAATCCTTATTGAAGAAACAATACACGCCGTGGAAAACGGCGCCAATATAGCTGACAGCACTGCACAATCAATGGGAAATGTTGTTGAAAGTTTCGATAAGATGATTGGTCTTATCAATGAAATCGCACAAGCTTCCAATGAGCAGGCATTTGCTGTTTCACAAGTGACTGCAGGTATTGATGAAATCGCTACTGTTGTTCAAACAAACAGTGCAAGTGCCGAAGAAAGTGCTGCAGCAAGCGAAGAACTTAATAGTCAGGCCCAATTATTAAAAGATTATATTGGTCAATTTAAGTTAAAAGGGCTTAAATTCTAGCATCGGCTTTCATGTATATGCCGGAGCTTTCAGAAGAATTTCTGAAGGCTCCGGCTTTTTGTGTGAGGTATGAAACAGAGATTGATCATTCACTGGATCATAGAAGAAGTAATAAAAACTATGCTAAATGCACAAAAAAATAAAGTTTGAAAAAATAAAATGATAATTCTGCATTAAAAATATTGACGAATTATTTTTAATTTAGTATAATGAGCGAAAAGAGAGAATTATAATTTACTGGAAGTGTTACTGTTCGGCAGGCCTGACCAGGATGATGTAAGATTGCAGATAATGTTTGGCTGCAGTTTTACATGATCTTGGTCTTTTTTATTTGAGAGGGTGAACCTATTGAATGTAGAAAAGCGTATCAATAATAATGTGCTGTTGGCGTCAGAAAATGGACAGCAGATGGTTCTGGTGGGGAAAGGCATTGGCTTTCAGGCTTACCCTGGCAATGAGGTTGATAAAAGCAAGATTGAGAAAACCTTTTATCCCACAAACAACATGACCCACACTCAAATGGCGTCCCTTATGACGGGATGCGGGCAGGAGGAGTTAAAGGCTGTGTTCAAAATCGTAAATATGGCCAAGGAGACATTTAAAGATTTAAATGACAATATGTTTTTCTCTCTGCTTGATCATTTATCCTTTGCCCTGAAGCGTCACGAAAATCAGATGGATATCGTAAATCCGTTGGAATGGGAGATAAAGAAGTTCTATTCCAGGGAATACCAGATAGGTATTAAGGCATTGGAAATCATAAAGGCTGATTTAGGGACACAGCTTCCTGACAGCGAAGCTGCATTTTTTGCCCTTCACATTGTTAATGCACAGATAGATAGTGTAACGGGTGAGGAGATTTTTGGAATTACTGAAATGACAAACTCCATATTAAAGCTGGTCAAGTATTTCTATCAGTGTGAGTTTGATGAGGACAGCGTATTTTTTAACCGTTTTATAACTCATGTAAGGTATTATCTGATGAGACGGTTAAAAGGAGAGGAAGTCGCCCCTACAGACGGGGAGATTATTGACTCGGTCCGTAAGGCGGATTCCCAGGCTTATGAATGTGCAAACAGGATTTCCCAGTATATTTATGAGAGGCAGAGATGGGAAACTTCCGAGACAGAGAAAATGTTCTTAATGCTGCATATTATTAATTTAGTAAAAAAAGTGAATAAATAAGGGATTCGTTACAGTTCGGCTGGCAAGACCCAAACCTGCCTGACAGTGGATTACCGTCAGGCGGGCTTGGGTCTTTTGTTATATTATCAGAAGTAAAAACCTTCCGATAATCGGATGGACGGCAGTAAAAAAAACTGCCTTTTATCAGAAATCTGAAAAACGATTTCTGATAAGTTATATTATGTTCTGTTATTTTCTCCGAACTACGCAGAGGAAGTGCGGTTTCAGAAGGCATCTGGCATTTATAAACGGCAAGGTGCGGCCGTGCTCCGCGGGGATTTGGCGGAACTGAGAAGCTGCTGTTTTGGCTGTGAAAACGCGTGGCAGCCAGACAGATAGAAACACCCTACGGGTATACCTATATGTCCAAAAAGCATGGACAATAATATGGAAAAAAGCAATATCATGATGTATAAGGAGGAGAAAGATGGAACGAGAGGAATTAGCAAGAAAAATTATAGAGCATGTAGGCGGGATAGGTAATATCAAGTCTCTGTCTCATTGCATGACACGTCTGCGCTTTTTCTTAGTGGATGATAAGAAAGCCAATGAAGGGGAATTAAAGAAGCTTTCCATACTTGGCGTCCAGAAGCAGGGCGGCCAGTACCAGGTTATCGTAGGAAATGACGTATCCAGGGCTTATAAGGAAATCATTAAGCAGTATCCCCAAATTGCCGGAGGGGAAAATGCCTCAGACAATGCCGGAGAGAAGAAAGGGAATATTTTTAACCGTATGCTTGCTACCCTGACTGCCATTCTGGTTGCACCCCTTCCTGCCATTATAGGCGGTGGTTTGATTTTGGGTATCCGGTATATGTTTACCACACTGAATCTTTTGCCGGGTGACAGTCCGCTTATTTTTCTGCTTACAGTAATCGGTAACTCATCCCTTTATTTCTTCCCATTTCTGCTTGCGGTTTCGGCTGCCAAGCGGTTTAACACCAATATTTATATGGCCATGGGAATATCGGCTGCCATGATGGATCCCAATATCATTGCCAGGATCGGGGAAGATCCGGTAAGGCTTTTTGGGGCAGTGCCCATTCCAATGATTAATTATGGAAGCAGTGTTATTCCGATTATCCTGGCAATCTGGTTTATGAGTAAGGTATATGGCTGGCTGGATGACCATCTGCCGTCCATGATTACCGTTATTTTTGTTCCCGTGCTGACTTTTTTGATTGTTATTCCAATCAACTTAATTTTAATCGCTCCTCTGGCCACTTACCTGACATCCTATGTATCCAATGGCCTTGAGTGGCTGATCAACTTAAATCTTGGAATTGCAGGCTTTGTGATCGGTGCGACCCGCCCGCTCCTGGTATTGGCGGGGCTGCATCATGCCGTCCGGCCTCTTCAGTATATGCAGTTAGAAACCCTTGGCTATACCACAATTACTCCGGCTACCTTTATATCCACCATGGCACAGGCAACTGCTGCACTTGCTGTTGCAGTACTTGTGAAAGACAGGAAGAATAAACAGATTGCAACATCCTCCACCATTTCAGGTTATTTAGGTATTACCGAGCCTGCTTTGTATGGAATTATCTTTAAGTATCGGGCAGCCCTGGTGGGATGTATTTTAGGCGGCGGACTTGGAGGCATGGTCAGTACCATGATGGGGGCAAAGGCCTTTTCATCAGGACTGCCCAGTATTTTGACAACTCCGATTTTTATGGGGGATAAGCCTTTATCCATTGTTTTCGGCCTGATTGTGATGTTTGTGGCTACATTCGGAATCACTTGGTTTCTTGGGAAAACCGTATTGAAACCGGATGAAAACCTGGTCCTTACTGATGGAATTTCAGAAGCCGGAGCAGCGAAGGGAAAACCTGCGCCAGGGCATCTGGTGTTCAGTCCTGTCGGCGGGCAGATCTGCAAACTGGAGGATATTAATGATGAAACATTTTCCAGCAAATTATTAGGAGAAGGAATCGGAATCATTCCAAATGAGAACCTGATTGTTGCTCCTGCAGATGGTACGGTCAATACGGTTTTTCATACGAACCATGCCCTTGGTTTCATTACGGAAGATGGTACGGAGGTGCTTATTCATATCGGCCTTGATACTGTCAAACTGGAAGGAAAGTTCTTTACTGCCATATGTAAGGCAGGGGACAAGGCCAAAAAAGGAGATGCTCTGATTGAGTTTGACAGAGAACAGATTGCAGCAGCCGGTTATGATACTACGGTCATTGTAGTGATTT
This sequence comes from Hungatella sp., assembly GCA_031270005.1. Lineage (GTDB taxonomy): Bacteria > Bacillota > Clostridia > Lachnospirales > Lachnospiraceae > Lacrimispora. The sequence goes on from JAISYJ010000108.1 coordinate 40,594, forward strand.
CCAATACCCCGGCCTATGAGGGCATTCAGCCTGAATTTGAAGAAGGGACTATTTTTGCAGGTGAAAAGATATTAACTGCCAGGTAGAACCACCCTACGGGTATATCTATATGTCCAAAAGCGTGGACAGTAATAAGGAAATGCTCTACGGGTATACCTTTATGTTCCAAAAGTGTGGACAATATAAAAGAAAAGGAGAAAAGATATGCTAAAACATGCGCCTAAGGGTTTCCCGACAGGATTTCTCTGGGGAAGCGCAACTGCGGCATGCCAGATAGAAGGCGGCTTCAGTGAAGGAGGGAAGGGCTTAAGTGTAGCAGACGTGGCCATGAAACAGGGAAAGGGAGTTCCCCGGAAAGTATATAAAAACATTACAAACCAGCAGATCAAAGCGGCAGAACGCTGGACTGGGGAGGAGTTGTATCCAAAGAGGCATGGTGTGGATTTTTATCACCGTTTCAGGGATGACATTGCCTTATGTGCTCAAATGGGATTTACCGCTTTTCGGATGTCCATTGCCTGGAGCCGGCTTTTTCCAAAGGGTGATGAATCAGAGCCCAATCCTGAGGGAGTGGAATTTTACCATAAGGTGTTTGAAGAACTGAAAAAATATAAAGTAGAACCCATTGTGACTCTTTCCCATTTTGAGATGCCTCTCCATCTGGTCACTCAATATGGAGGCTGGGCCAACCGTAAGCTGATCGGCATGTTTGTGCGTTACTGCAAAGTATGTTTTGACGAATATGGAAGCTATGTCACCTATTGGATTAATTTTAATGAAATGAATGGCACCCGCTTTAATACCTTTTATTCAACCGGTATTATCCGGGAGGACTGGGGGGATAAGTTTGAGCAGGCTACCTGCCAGGCCGCCCATAACCAGTTCGTCGCTTCTGCAAAAGCAGTCAAATATTTAAGGGAGACAAGGCCTAATGCCAGAATGGGCTGTATGGTGGTTCCTTTCACCCGTTATCCCGGCACATGCAAGTCGGAGGATGTGTTGAAGATGCAGCATGACATGCATCTGGATTGCTATTTTTATACGGATATTTACATAAGGGGAGAGTATCCGGGATATGCGTTCCGTTACTTTGATGACCACCAGATCCGGCTTGAGACGGAGGAGAAGGATTTTGATCTGATAAAAACCTATAGGGTCGATTACCTGACCTTCAGCTATTATTCCACTAGCATATCCAGTGTAGAACAGGAGGGCTGGGAAACTACAGACGGGAATTTAAGCCAGCAGCTTAAAAATCCCCACCTGGAAGCTTCTCAATGGGGCTGGCAGATTGATCCTATGGGACTGCGCTATCAGCTTAACTGTTTTGCTGACCGGTATCCTGGAATAGAAATGATGGTAGTTGAAAATGGTCTTGGTGCCCAGGACATTATAGAAGCGGATGGCAGCATCCAGGATGATTACCGCATTGATTACCTGCGATGCCATATTGAGCAGATAAAGGAAGCCATACGGGATGGGGCCAATGTAATTGGATATACCACCTGGTCTGCCATGGACTGCGTCTCTTCTGGAACATCTGAAATGGCAAAACGTTACGGGTTCATTTATGTTGATTTGGATGATAACAATGAAGGGACTCTTGAAAGAAAGCCCAAGAAATCGTTTTACTGGTATAAAGCTGTGATCAAGACCAATGGAGAGAAATTATAAGAAAAAGGGGAGTGTTTTAATATGCAATTAATTATTTCAAAAGACTATGAAGCCATGAGCCGTATGGCTCTTACCCATGTACAAGCTCATATGTATACAGGGGATAACCGGAGAGTCAATCTTTCCATTACAGCGGGAAAGACCCCGGAACGGCTGTATGAGCTGCTTACAGAGGAGTATAAGGGAAATCCCTGTTTTAAACATGTTCACTTCTATAATTTTGACGAGATACCAAGAGAGGGGGAAGAAACCGGTGTTACCATGAATGATTTAAACCGAATGTTTTTTGAACCCGCTCAGGTACCCGGGGAGCTGATCCATACTTTGGATACAAAGAACTGGAAGGATTATGACGGGAAGCTTAAAGAAGATGGCGGATTAGATATGCTCATTATGGGCCTTGGTACCGATGGACATTTCTGTGGAAATCTTGCAGGTACCGTGGAACATTTCGGCATGGAGACCCGGCTGGTAGCGAAAGAGAATTATCCGATCTCATATTTTGAAGGAGAAACCAGTCCGGACCATTACGTGACGTTTGGGCCCAAAACCGTAATGAATGCCCGGCATCTCATCATGATCATTAATGGAAGCCACAAAGCAGAGATCGCAAAAAAAACCTTGTTCGGACCGGTTATGCCGGAGGTTCCTGCCAGTGTGTTCCAGCTGCATCCCAATTATACGGTCATTATGGACGAAGAGGCTGCTTCCCTGCTGGATAGATAAAGCAGAGGAAGGGCAGAATGAATCCGATTTGTATTTTAATATAATTTAAAGTTATAATATCAACTCAAGCTTGTTCCGGAGTCTCATTATGAGCATCCGGAATAAGCTCTTTTTTTATGGTTCTATAAAACGATTCCCTTAACCGGGTATCTGCTTTATGACGCCGTATCCCAAATCAGCCCTGTACTCATTGCTTCAGCAATTCCGGTTCAATCCTGTTAATATAAGTTTCCAGGGAGTTCCGGTCAATGAGGGCTGGAATCACCCCCTGCCTGGAAACACAGAAGCCTGCGGCATATGCGGCGATTCTGGCCGATGCTTCCATGGAATATCCTGATGATAAATAGGCGGCCAGTGCCGCAATAAAAGCATCTGCGGCTCCGGTGGTATCCACAGGAGGAAAGGGAGAAGCAGGCAGGTACCCTTGAAAGGAGGGATCCTTTAGATAACAGCCGGAATGCCCCAGGGTGATGATCACAGTCTTTGCCCCTTGTTTTATAAATTCATCAGCCTTTTCTTCTATATCCGGAATCCCCGGACACAATAGCTCTGCTTCTTTCCGGTTGGGAACAAAGATATCGGTCAGCTTCATGAGGGAAGGACGGATGGATTTCATGGCAGCCGGCTTTAAAATGTTTTTTGCACCATATTTTTTTGCCAGCCTGGCAGCTGCTTCTATGGCGGTTTCAGGGACTTCGGTCTGAAGAAGGCAGTAACCGGAATGTTCAAAGGTTTTTTCACAAGAGGTAATGTCATCCGGCTCCAGATTCTGGTTTGCGCCGGTCAGGATGGTAATCATGCTTTCGCCGTCATTCTGAACATGGATATAGGCTTTTCCTGTTTCCCTGTGGGAATCTCTTTTTAAACCCTGGACATCTACCTGGTTTTCTTCCATACAGGTGAATATCAGGTTGGAGTCATAATCGCTTCCGACCTTGCCGATAAGAGAAACTTCGTTTCCAAGCTTTGCAGCGCCCACGGCCTGATTGGCTCCCTTTCCTCCCGGAATGACTGAGTGCCTGCTGGTGCTGACGGTTCGTCCCGGCTGGGGAAGTTCATCCACATTTAGGGTTACGTCGATGTTTACACTTCCGACCACCACAATTTTTTTTCCATGAGAGGCAAAGGGGAGATCAAGGCTTTGGGTATTTTCCAGAGGAAAGTCTGCATGAAAGTCTGAAAATTCCTCTTCCCGTTTTTCACATTTTTCTATCAGGCGGCTGCAGGCAAAGGCTCCGAATTCATAGTAGGGAATCCGGATGGTGGAAATACCTGGGAAAGCAATGTTTTCATGGGCATCATCCCTTAAGCTTATAATCGATAAATCTGTTGGAACATGAAACTGAAGCTTTGATAAATGCTCCATGAGGACAAGGGCGGATGCGCAATGAGTGCTGATCATTCCTGTTGGGGTGTGGGTCAAAATGCCATTATACCAGTCTTTGGTCTCAATAGGAAGATTCATGGAGCTGCTGTAAGGGATGTTGTGATCAAATAAGCATTTTTTAAACCCGTCAAGAACCATTTCAGACCGCAGGCTGTTCTGCTTTGTGAGACAGCCCAGCTTTGTGTGGCCATACTGAATCAGGATTTCTGCTGCGGCATACCCCATGCCTGCAAAATCAATGGAGCAGGAGAGGGGATCCTCCCTGCTGTTGACATAACAGACCTCTATGCCCTGTTCTTCAAAATAATGCCTGTTATCCAGGCTGTCTCCGTTTACTGGGTCCCAAATGACTCCGTCCACATGATTCCTGCAAAGGGAAGTAATGTTTTTCAGTTCATTTTCAGGATTATCCATGCTGTCACAGATTAAAATGCTGTAGCCACTTTTCTGTGCTGTGCTTATGATGCCATTAATGAATTGACTGGTCTTTCCTATGGATTTAAGGAGGGCCCCGAAAATAAAGGTTTTTGCTTCCGGATTATTTTTAACCGTACTATAGGGGGTATAATGATAGTCTTTTACAATTTTAAGGACTCGGTTTCTGGTTTCAGGGCTTATGTTTTTGTCTTTGTTGTTTACGATTTTTGATACAGTGGATATTGAAACACCGGCCAACTGGGCGATTTCTTTGATTGTCATGTAGTTTTACCTCTCTGATTTGATGATTATAACAAAAAAATGATGATATACAGTTTATTATGTAGCACATATATTACATTGTCAATGATTATTTGAGAAGATATAGATAAACTAATTAAAGAAAATAGTTTAATAAAATACTTTTTTGTGCAAAAATACTTGACATCTTATTCTGAGGATGGTAGCATGTGCTTAGAAGAAACGCAGATGAAAAGGCTGTTTTATTTTTAGACAAAAAGGAAAAACGTTTTACCAAAGTTGAAGAGTAAAATGATATCCTTTTTCACTATATTTTTAAAGGAGGTATTTCAATGAAAAAAAGATTTTGGAGCATTCTGATGACGGCAGCACTGGCAGTATCGCTGACCGGCTGTTCCGGCGGGGCGGGAACAGCAAAAGAGTCCGGGAAGACCGTGGAGATAACGGCTGAGACAACGGCAAAGACCGCATCAGAGAATGGGGGAGAAAAGGACAAAGCAGGGATCGGAAAAAGGGTATGTATTGTGTATTCCGGCAACTTAGGGGACAAGTCCTACAATGATTCCTGCAGTGAGGGTGCAAAAGAGGCTGCCGCAGATTATGGAGTGGAAATTAAAAATCTGGAGGGTACATCCGCAGAGGAATGGGAAGCAAACTTTTTATCTGCCTGCGAGGACGGTTATGATCTTGTTATCTGTTCTTCCTCTAACTTTGAAGAGTACATGAAAGAGCATTGTGCCAGCTATCCTGATGTGAAATTTGCCATTATTGATACCACGGTGGAAGGTGATAATATCGTATCCATCAGCTTTGCACAGAATCAGGGTTCTTTTCTGGCAGGCGCGGCAGCAGCCATGTTTACCCAGAAGACAGATATTGAAGGGGTAAACCCGGACAAGATCATTGGCTGGGTAGGAGGCATGGATATTCCGGTCCTTCATGATTTCTTCACCGGATATGAGCAGGGAGCAAAATACATAGATCCGGATATCAAGGTTCTTCAGTCTTTTGCAGGAACATGGAATGATCCGTTAAAGGGCAAGGAACTGACTCTGGCACAGTTTGATCAGGGAGCGGATATCGTAATGAACGTAGCCTCCGGCACAGGCCCTGGAATTCTGGAAGGAGCAAAGGAAGCAGGAAAATATGCCATTGGTGTGGATTTAAACCAGGATAATGACCAGCCGGGAAGCGTGCTGACCTCTATGGTAAAGCGTGTGGACACAGCCTGTTATCTGGCGATCCAGTCAGTGGTTGAAGGCACATTTAAGGGCAATTCCACTTCTTATCTGACCATAAAGGAAGAAGGCGTGGGCCTGACCGATTTCAGTGTGATGAAAGAGCATCTGGGAGATAAATTCCCGGAAGACATTGTGGAAAAAGTAAAAGAACTGGAAGAGAAGATCGTTTCCGGAGAAATTGTGGTAGAAAACTATACCGGTTTCGGTGCAAATAAATAGCAGGAACTGAAAAAAATGCAGAATGGTTTGGATTTCCTGATCCCCCTCGGGTTTCCAAACCATTTTACAATCATAAGGTGCGGGAGACGGCTTAACATAAAGAAGAGGGTGAAAGTTTGAGCGAATATGTAATTGAAATGAGGGATATTGTAAAGTCATTCGGAAATGTTCATGCAGTAAAGAACGGGCAGTTCACCTTAAAAAAGGGTGAGATCCATTCTCTGATCGGAGAAAACGGAGCCGGAAAATCCACCATGATGAAGCTGCTTTACGGTATGTATCCCATTGATGGCGGAAGTATCCGGATTCATGGAGATCAGATATCATCCATCTCTCCTAAAATTGCCATTGAAAAAGGCATCGGAATGGTGCATCAGGAATTTATGCTGGTCAATGAACTGACGGTATTGGAAAATATTATTTTGGGCTTTGAGCCCAGGCATGGAATCACCATTGATTTTGACAAGGCAAGAAAAATGGTGGAACAGTATGTCAGTCAGTACGGAATGGATATCCAGCTTGGGAAAAAGATCAATCAGATATCAGTGGGTGAGGCACAAAGGGTGGAGATCATCAAAACCCTGACCAGGGGAGCCAATGTGATCATTTTGGATGAGCCTACGGCAGTCCTGACGCCCCAGGAGACAAGACAGCTTTTTGTGATTCTTGAGAATTTAAGAAAAGATGGAAAATCCCTGGTGTTTATCTCTCATAAATTAAATGAGGTCATGGAGATTTCTGACCGCATCAGCGTCATGCGTCATGGAAATTATATTGGAAGCGTAAATAAGGAAGAGACTTCCCCGTCAGAGCTTGCCAAAATGATGATCGGAAGGGAAGTGTTTTTAAATATTGAAAAAACCCATGCAAAGCCGGGGGAAAAGGTTCTGGAGGTGAAGGATGTCTGGGTTTCCGGAGAAAAGGAAATCTCAAAGATCCGAGGGGTATCCCTGGATGTCCGGGAAGGAGAGATCGTAGGCATAGCGGGAATCGACGGAAACGGGCAGAGTGAGCTGATTGAGGCAATTACAGGACTCCGGAAGGTGGAAAAAGGAAGCATGTATCTGGACGGAAGAGATATAACAAACTTAAGCCCCAAACAGATCCGGAAGGCCGGCCTGTCTCATATCCCGGAAGACCGCAATACAAGAGGCTTGAACCGGTCCATGAGCATCAAGGAAAATCTGGTAGCTGTCCAGGTAAGTGAACCTCCGTTTTGCCGGGGAATCGTGCGGAATGATAAGGATACCCTGGAATATGCCAAAAACCTGTCTGATGTTTTTGACATCCGTCCCAGGGATCCGGAGATATCCACCCAGTCCCTGTCAGGAGGAAATGCACAAAAGGTAGTGGTTGCAAGAGAAGTTTCTATTGGGGGAAAGCTTCTGGTTGCATCCCAGCCCACCAGAGGCGTTGATATCGGAGCCATTGAATCCATACGGAAAATTTTGCAGGAAGTCAAAGCCAAAGGAATGGGGGTCTTGCTGATTTCTGCAGATCTGGAGGAGATATTATCCCTTTCAGACCGGATCGTTGTCATGCATGAAGGCAGGATAACAGGAAGGCTGAAAGCAGAGGAGGCCAATGCGGACAACCTGGGATTACTGATGATGGGCGGAACTGCGTCGGCTGAGGAAAGGGGAAGCACAACATGAATGTAGCGGTAAAAAGCATAAAGAAAATTTTACTTACCATGCTGCTTGCATTGGCGATCGGAGCCTTATTTATCCTTTTTATCGGGGAAAATCCTTTGGAAGCCTATGGGGCTTTGCTGCGGGGAGCATTTAACGGTAAGCTTAAGATAGGCACTACCCTGGCAAGCTATACTCCCCTTCTCCTCACCTCCTGTGCTTTTGCGGTAGCAGCAAAAGCTGGAGCATTTAACGTAGGAGTGGAAGGTGAGGTATTTCTGGGAGGAATCACTGCCGCCTATATCGGAATCAACTGGACGTTTCTTCCGGCTCCTCTTCTTTTGATCGTCTGCTTTCTGGGAGCCATGACAGTGGCGGCTTTGTGGGCCCTTATTCCAGCTGTGCTGAAAGCCTATTACCGGGTGAGCGAGGTTTGTGTGACCATTCTCATGAACAGCGTTGCCCTGTACATAACCTCTTACCTGGTCAGCGGTCCCATGAGTGCAGGCGTTGCCAATGCCCAGTCCCTGCCGGTAACGGTGAACCTGCCTCAATTTATGAAACCCAGCAGTGTCAATGCAGGACTTTTCATTGCCATTATCACAGTGGTCCTTATGATCTGGATCTTAAATAAGACCACCTTTGGATATAAGGTAAATACAGTGGGAACCAACCCGGCTCATGCAGAGTATGCGGGCATCAGTCCCAAAAAGATTTTCATACAGTCAATGATGGTAAGCGGAGCATTGGGGGGCATGGCTGGCTGCATTGAGGTTTTGGGAGTTCACGGATATTTCCTGAATAATTTTGCGGCGGGACTTGGTTCCAACGGCATGCTGGCTTCTTTGATCGTTAAGAACAATCTGGTTTTTGCACCCTTTATGTCCTTTTTCCTGGCAGTATTAAAATCGGGAGCAATGGGGATGCAGCAGAGCACTGGTGTGCCAAAATCAATCGTAGATACCATAACCGCGGTTTTTATTATTGTGGCAACCATGGAGCTTTTGTTTCAGTTCAAGGAAAAGAAAAATAAAAAGGAAAAGAGCAAATAGGAGGAGGCAGGACTATGGATTTAGGAAAAATTTTCAGTGTATCCCTGATATATGCAACCTTTCGTTCTGCCACGCCTATTATATACGCGGCATTGTGTGCAGCCATTACCCAGCAGGCAGATATTTTAAATATCGGAACGGAAGGGATCATGCTGACCGGTGCATTTGCGGCAGTAGCAGTCAGTTATTTAACCGGAAGCTGGCTTCTGGGTGTGATTGTTGCCATGCTTGCAGGACTTATCATGGCCATGATCATGGCGGTAGGGCATATCCGTTATAAAGCGGAGATCTGCGCCATTGGCATGGGAATCAATTTATTTGCACTGGCGATCACCAAATTTCTTTTAAACAGCGTTTTGGGAAAAAGCGGTACGTTTTCAGAGCCTGGGATTATTGCAATCCCAAGGGTCAGTCTTCCATTTCTGGCCAAAGTCCCATTTTGGAAAGAGATTTTTGACAACTGGTGCATCACCGAATGGTTTGTTATAGTACTGATCATACTGGTCTGGTTTGTATTTTATAAAACAGTCTGGGGTCTTCGCTTAAGGGCAGTAGGCCAGTTTCCCATGGCAGCGCAGACGGCAGGAATCAATGTGAATTCCATGAAATACCGGGCCATTGCCATATCCGGACTCATCGGAGGCCTGGCAGGTGCTCACTTATCCCTGGGATACAGCAAAATGTTTACAGAAAATATGACCAATGCCAGAGGATTTATGGGAGTGGCGGCCATGTATTTCGGAGGCGCCCACCCCATCCTGACTGCAGCCGGATGTCTGGTGTTTGGATTAACAGATTCCATAGGAGCCAGGCTGCAGGCTTATGGAGTGCCGTCCCAGCTGGTGCTTTTGATGCCTTATGTGGTGACTATTGCCACTCTGGCAGTATCCATGGCATCTAAAATGGCAAGGGAAAAGAAGAAAAAAAGTGCATTGGCAAAAGGTTAAAAAGGAGGACGATCAATGGAAAAACAGAAGGTCATCCTGGACTGTGATCCAGGACACGATGATGCGGTAAATATATTACTTGCAGGAAGAAACAGCGGGCTTGAGGTGCTGGGCATTTCAGTGGTGGCAGGAAACCAGTCTCTTGAAAAAACTACAAAAAATGCCTTGAATATCTGCCAGTACTTAAGCTTAGATATCCCGGTCTATGCCGGCTGCGGACAGCCCATGATCCGGGATAAGCAGCTCCTTGCAGGAGACATCCATGGAGAAAGCGGACTGGACGGTCCTGTTTTTGAACCCTTAAAGAGAAAGGAAGAGGCGGAACATGGGGTCCTGTTTCTCGTCCGCACGCTGATGGAATCAGAAGGTGACATTATTCTGGTGCCAACAGGACCTCTCACCAATATTGCCATGGCCATGAGAATGGAGCCTCGTATTATACCAAAGATAAAAAGAATTGTCCTCATGGGAGGCAGCTATCAGATGGGGAATGTGACTCCGGCGGCTGAATTTAATATCATAGCAGATGCAGATGCAGCCCATGTGGTATTTACCAGCGGCTGTCCCATTACCATGGCAGGACTTGATGTGACCAGGAAGGTGCTCTGTTATCCCCAGATCGTAAAACGAATGGAAGAGACCGGCACCCCGGCAGCCCGCCTGTTTGCAGATCTGATGGGGCATTTCAATAAGAGCCAAAAGGAAGTTTTCGGCTGGGAAGGTGGGCCTCTCCATGATCCGGTGACCATTGCAACCTTGATTGATCCAAACCTCCTGGTGACAAAACCCATGTATGCGGAAGTGGATATCAGAAGCGTACAAAGCTATGGAAGGACCAATTGTGACTTCTTTGGCTACAGCCACAGAGAAGCCAATGTGGATGTTGCGGTGGATATTGATGTGGAGCGTTTCTGGGATCTGATCGAGGCGGGAATCCGGGCCTACGGTTCATGAGGTGAATAATGGAAAGGTTAAGAGAAGTACTGGAAAGAAACAGGGAAGAATATGTTAAATATTTAGCAGAACTTGTTGCCATAGATACCCAGGATCTGGAACATGGGATTGCCGGAGGAAGAGAGAAAGAGGGGCAGGAGTATCTGATCCGGTTATTGGAAGAGATTGGGGCGGATCAAATAGAAAGAGATCCCATGACAGAAGAGATGATCGCAGCCTCCATAGAAAAATATGGGGAAGGCAATCCTGGCCATGATTATAAGGACCGCTATAATGTTTATGCCGCTTTTAAAGGGCAGGGAAGCAAAAGCCTGATGTTTAACGGACACATGGATACCATGCCCCCGGGGGATGAGTCCCTGTGGAATATTCCTCCTCATGCTCCGGGGATAGCAGACGGCAAGCTGTACGGACTGGGAGCTGCGGATATGAAAGGGGGGCTTATGGCTTCCGTCATGGCTGTAAAGCTTTTAAAGGATGCAGGAATCCCTCTTCCGGTACAGGTCCACATCTGCTCGGTATGCGATGAAGAGGGGGGAGGAAACGGCTCCATTCAGGCGGTCATGAGAGGAAAACGGGCCGATGGAGTGGTGGTCTGCGAACCAACTTCCGGAGAACTGATTCTGGCTCATATGGGTTTTGTATTTATGAAAGTACGGATCACTGGAAAATCCAATCATTCCGGTGCAAAATGGCTGGGTGTCAGCGCCATTGAAAAGGCAGTAAAGATCATAGAAAGGCTGAATGACCTGGAGCACGGCTGGCTCCTTGCCTATAAGCATCCCCTCCTTCCTGCCCCTAATTTAAACGTAGGGACCATTCATGGAGGAAGTGCAGGATCAACGGTTGCCGGGGATTGTGAATTTGAAATGTGCATTCACTATATTCCCGGTCAGATGAGCCATGAACAGGTGATAGCTGAGGTCGTTGACGAGATCAGCCGCTTTGCGGAAGGGGATTTATGGCTGCGGGAGCATATGCCGGAGATCACCATATATCAGGCTGGTGGACCATTTGAGATGGAAAAGGGGCCGTTTGTAAACAGCTTTGAAAGAGCGTTTGAAAAAGCGGAGGGAAAACCAGTGGCCATAAAAGGCTCACCGGCCGGATGCGATTCCAGGCTGTGGAGGAACATAGCGGGTTGTCCGACCATTCAGTATGGCCCAGGAAATCTGGAACAATGCCATTCCGTAAACGAGTATATTTCAATAGAGGATTATCTTAAGGCAATTCATATCTATGCACAATTGATTTTAGAATGGGGAAAGGAAGACGAGGCAGATGAATAAGAAAATACTATTGGCAGGAGAATCCTGGATGAGTTATACTACACATGTAAAGGGGTTTGATTCTTTTTATACATCATCCTATGAGACAGGAGAAAAGTGGCTGAAAAAGGCACTGGAGAAAGCCGGTTATGAGGTGACATTCCTTCCGAATCACCTGGCATCAGACGAGTTTCCATTTACCATGGAAGAATTAAAGCAGTATGACGGAGTGATTCTGTCCGACATCGGGGCAAATACCCTGCTGCTTCCCACGGCAACCTTTACTCACAGCCGGAAGATGCCGGACCGCTGTAAGCTGATCCGGGATTATGTTCTGGATGGAGGCGCTCTTTTGATGATCGGGGGATATCTGACATTTTCCGGTGTGGATGCAAAGGGAAAGTGGCATGACACCGCTGTTCAGGAAGTTCTTCCTGTAGAGATTTTGACTGTGGATGACAGAATGGAGCACTGCGACGGGGCAAAGCCTGTTGTAAGAGCGAATCATGAAACCATATCCGGACTGACCTCAGACTGGCCTGAGGTATTGGGATACAATAAGACAGTGGCAAAACCGGAGGCCATTGTACCTGTTACCATAGAAGATGATCCGTTTCTGGCACTTGGAATCTACGGAAAAGGAAGAAGCGGGGCATTTACCACGGATTGCGCCCCCCACTGGGCTCCTCCGGAATTTTGTGAATGGGAATATTACGATCAGCTTTGGAAGGGAATCCTTGACTGGCTGACGGAAAAATAGAGGACTTGGAATGGAAAAGCAAGGCTGGGAAGAGGAAGCAGTACAGCTTTTAAAGGATTTAATGGAAATAAGGACAGTCAACGGAAAAGACGGAGAAATGCCGGCTGCAGAATATATCTGTCAATATTTAAACAGCCATGGAGTGGAGGCATTTGTTCAGGAGATTGGAGAAGAAAGGGGAAACGTAATTGCCCTGATCCCGGGAGAGGATACGGGAAATGGAATGATCTGGAATGGACATCTGGATACGGTGGATTACGGAGAACTGGAGAGCTGGGACAGGCTGCCATGGACCCCTGAGATACATAACGGTTTCCTCTTTGGGCGGGGAGCCAGTGACATGAAGAGCGGACTGGCTGCCATGGTATATGTGCTTGGAATGCTGGGTGAGACAGGGAAAAAGCCCATAACCTCCATTCAGTTTCTGGGAACATGTGACGAAGAGCGGGGAGGAGCCGGAGCAAGGGCCGTTATTTCCAGCGGATCTATGATAGAAGGGTCGGCCTTGCTCATCGGAGAACCTACGGGCTGTACCGTGGGGATCGGACAAAAGGGCTGTATCTGGCTGGAACTGGAGGTAAGAGGTAAGACCAGTCATGGAGCATACCCGGAAGAAGGCTGCAATGCAGTTACCTGTGCATATGAAGCCGCGGAGCGTCTGGGAGACTGGATCCGGGGACATGCCCATCCAGTACTTGAGAGGGCTACCGCCCAGATTACAGAGATACAGGGAGGAATACAGCCGAACATGACACCGGATCTGTGCACCGTTTTAATGGATATAAGGACAGTGCCGGGACTTACCCTTGAAAAGATTCTCTGCCGGCTGGAGACGGAATTTCAGGACATCAGCTTAAAATCCGGAGGGAACCCCACTCTGGTTACCCGAATTAAGAATCACAGGATAAGCATTGAGGCGGACAAAACTTCCTGGGGAGTTACCAGGCTGGTAAAAAGCATGGAGGCTGCCGGAATTAAGGAAGCCTATTCAGGAATCTCCTATTTTACCGATGCTTCCATACTGGCGCAAGGAAAAGAGGGGCTGACCACCGTCTTATTTGGACCAGGTTCGGCGGATATGGCACACAAGCCCAATGAATGTGTGCGCATCGAGGATTACTTAAGGGCAATACGGGCACTTACAAATATGGCAGCAGTGAGGATTGAAGATGAGAGCAACGATTAAGGACATTGCCAATGATACAGGACTGTCTGTGACCACTGTTTCCCTGGTATTAAATGGAAAAGCCCATAAAATACCGGAGGTTACAAAAAAACGTATTATGGAATCAGCACAGAAGCTTAATTATCGGCCCAATCAGCTGGCAGTCAGCCTGGTCAAAAAGAGAAGCAAAACCATCGGCCTGATTATTCCTGACATTGGAAATGTCTTTTACGCCCATATGGTAAAGAGGATTGAGGAGTGCTGCAGGGAGTATGGGAGAACCCTGATCTTGTGCAACACCAACGATCTCCATGAGAGGGACATGGAATACATCCATCTTCTGGCTGACCAGGGCGTGGACGGAATCATCTATGTCATGTCCAGAGAAAGCGATGAAACAGCAGGGAAAGAATCGGTTCGCTTATTGAAACAGCTGCAGCTGCCGTTTGTGCTTTTGGACCGCTTTCTTACGGATAAAGACTGTGATGAAATAATCCTGGATCATGAACTGGGAGGATACCTGGCGGCGAAACATCTGGCAGAGCTTGGCCATAAGAGGATCGCCTGTGTAACAGGTCCTGCAAATCTGGCGGATTCAGAAAGAAGATTAAAAGGATATGCCCGGGCTCTGCAGGAATTTCATATTCCTTTTGATGAAACCCTGGTTTATGAAGGTGATTATACCATGGAATGCGGGGAGCGCGCTGTGGTAGCGCTGATGCAGCATGGATTTACGGCGGTATTTGCCTACAACGACCTTTCTGCATTTGGAGTGTGCAGGCAGCTGGCCAAATATCATAAGAAAGTACCGGAAGATATATCAGTGGTAGGATATGATGATGTTTTGTATGCGGAAATGATGGCAGTTCCTCTTACAACAGTCAGGCAGCCTGTATACGAGATGGGAGTGGAGTCAGTCAAACGGCTGATTTCCCAGATCAGGAAGAAAAAAATAGAAAATAAGATTGCGGTATTTGAACCGAAATTGATGATAAGAAGCAGTACCATGGGAATTGGACAGGAGTGCAGTATATGAAAATATTAAATTTTGGTTCTTTGAATATTGATTACGTTTACCAGGTGGATCATTTTGTCAGAGAGGGAGAAACCATATCCTCGGATTCTCTGGAGATATTCTGCGGGGGAAAAGGCTTAAATCAGTCTCTGGCACTGAGTAAAAGCGGCGTCAAGGTCTGTCATGCTGGTGCAGTCGGGGAGGAGGACGGCGAAATATTGACCCGGCAGCTGGAACAGTTCGGTATAGACACAAGGAATATTAAGCAGGTAAAGAATAAGACAGGCCATGCCATAATACAAAAGAATCCGGAAGGACAAAATGGCATTCTTTTGTATGGCGGAGCGAACCAGGAAATAACAAAGGATCAGGTGGACCGTGTCTTAAATGAGTTTGGGAAAGGGGACTTTCTCATTCTTCAAAACGAAATCAGCGAAGTTGGATATATCATGGAGCAGGCATACGGGAAAGGAATGAGAATCGTTTTGAATCCCTCTCCCATGAACCGCAAAATATGGAGTTATCCTCTTCATTATGTGGAGTTTTTTATATTAAATGAGATTGAAGCCGGGGATATCTGTCAAAGGTCCGGGAGCGGCAGAGAGCTACTGGGCCAGCTCTCTGAAAAATTCCCAAACGCAAAGATTCTTTTGACCCTGGGACAGGATGGATCGTTATACAAAGACGGCGATCAGGTGTTTGAGCAGGAAATCTATCCGGTTCAGGTGGTCGATACGACCGGGGCCGGAGATACCTTTACCGGCTATTTTATAGGCGGACTTGCTCTGGGAGAATCTCCCGTACAGGCATTGGATCATGCGGCAAAGGCAGCCTCCATTGCCGTATCCAGAGCCGGCGCTGCACCTTCTATTCCCACAAGGGATGAGGTTTTAAATGGTTATTGAAGTTAAAACAAAAAAGGAAGCCCTCTGGAAAATATATCCAAGGATTTCCTTTTCCCTTATGAAGCCGTTTCTTTATTCAGCTCCCGGATCTCCCGAACCCGCAGAAGAACAGGAAGCAAGGCTCCCGCTGCAATCAGACTGAACAGATTCTGCACCAGATTGAACGGAATATTAGAAAGGGAAGCCGGTAAGCTGTATACTGCAAGTTCAAATATGAAATATCCTCCTGTGACTACTGCGCTGCATACCAATCCGGCAGCCAGAAAAGGCAGTGGCCGGAAGCCGCCCGTCCGTCCCCTGGAAGGCAGATATCTGTACAAATATCCCCCTGAAAATGCCGCCAATGCTTTAATGATCAGGGTAGCAGGCGCATAAAAGGCGTAGCCGGACAGCAAATCCGCCATCATGGAGCCGATTCCTCCTGCGGCTGCGCCGGCCATTGGCCCTAAGAGCATGCCGCTTAGCAATACCATCCCGTCTCCCAGATGAATATAGCCGCTGAATGCAGACGGTATATGTATTACCATAGTAGCTGCAGTGGTAAGGGCCGCCATCAAAGCACTGAAAACGATTTTTTTCGTTCTGTTGTTGTTCATGTTTTCTCCTCTCTCGCAGATCATTTTTTATTTTTGTTAAACCTATCATATAGAAAAACTGGCATTTTATAAATATCCAATTTGGTTAAAATTATACATACCAGTTTTGCTGCGGTCAGAGCTTGACGAGCTTTCCTTAAAGCGCCTTTCAATATAAACTTGTATTTTTAAGGAAACCCTTATATAATAATGGAAAATAAAATGCGGTTGGAAAGGCGGATCAATAGTTATGATACAAGACTTTACAATTCACACATTCCTTGAAAAACTATCCTCAAAAAGCCCGACGCCGGGCGGCGGCGGGGCGGCAGGCCTTGGCGGCGCCATAGGGGTGGCTTTGGGGGAAATGGTGGTGAACTTAACCCTTGGCAAAAAGCGGTATGCCGATGTGGAAGAAGAAATGCAGTCATTTCTTGAAAAGCTGGAGGCTTTAAAAAGCGAATTTTTAAGGCTTGCAGATGAAGACGAAGTTGTATTTGTCCCCCTGGCGGCTGCATACGGCCTTCCAGCCGGTACGGAGGAAGAAAAAAGGCATAAGACGGAAGTCCTTGAAACACATTTGCTGGCTGCTACCCTGGTCCCCCTCATGGTTATGGAGCGGTCCCTTGAAACCCTTGATATCCTGGAGGTCCTGGCAGAAAAGGGAAGCCGTCTGGCTGTCAGTGACGTAGGTGTCGGCGTGCAGTTCCTGCGTTCTGCCCTGCTGGGAGCAAAGATGAATGTTTCCATCAATACAAAATCCATGAAGAAGCGGGAAAAGGCTTTACAGCTTCAGGAGCGGGCGGATAAGCTGTCAGAGGATGGAACCAGAAAGGCAGACGCCATTTATGCCAAAGTGGAAGCTGCATTAAAGGCAGAATAAGGAGGAAAACAGACGTGATAACCTTAAAGGGTGCAGCTGTGTCTGCAAAAATCAAGGAACAGGTGGAAGAGCTTTTAAGCAGCTTAAAAGGAAGGACTCCCAAGCTTGCCATTGTGCGGGTGGGAGAACGTCCCGACGACTTATCCTATGAGCGGGGAGCCTTAAAGAAGATGGAAAGCTTCGGCCTTAAGGGAGAAAGCTTTGCCTTTTCCCAGGGCATAACCGATGAAGCGTTTAAGGAAGAGTTTGCAAAAATCAATGATGATCCGGACATTGACGGCATACTTCTCCTGCGCCCTCTGCCAAAACAGATAAAGGAAAAAGACATCGAACACATGATCCATCCGGAAAAGGATTTAGACGGCATATCTCCTGAAAATATCGCCAAAGTATTTGCCGGGGACGAGACGGGATTTGCACCATGTACGGCAGAGGCAGTTGTGGAGGTCTTAAAGGCCAATGATATTCCTTTGACCGGAAAGCGGGTAACCATCATGGGCAGAAGCATGGTAGTAGGGCGTCCCTTATCCATGCTGATGCTAAAGGAAAATGCAACGGTCACCATCTGCCACACCCGCACAGAAGATTTAAAGGAAACCTGCAAAAATGCCCAGATACTTGTAGCTGCCGCCGGGCAGGCCAGAATGGTGGATGCCTCTTATGTAGGAAAGGATGCCGTGGTGGTGGATGTGGGGATCAATGTAGATGAAAATGGGAAGCTTTGCGGCGATGTGGATTTTGATTCTTTAGAAGGAAGCGCCTTAATGGCAACTCCTGTACCAGGAGGAGTGGGAGCGGTGACAACGGCTGTGCTGGCCAGGCACCTGGTATTGGCTGCTCTTAAAAAATAAATATGAAATGGTGATAAGACGGTACTGTAAAAATCAAACAAGCGGCATGGGAGCTTTTAGCTCTTTTCATGCCGCTTGTTTTTTATGAAAGCTTCCTTACCCATTTATGGCCTGCCGCTTTACCTGTCCAATGGCTCCCAGTACGGGAGGTAAATACAGGATCACAACGGTCAGGATCAGTTCCGGCAGGATATAGGTAGCATTATAGCCCAGGGTATAAGCAATTGGATTCATGCCTTCCGGCGTATAAGAAGCAAAGAATATATAGCCTGAAATCACATGGCACAGATAACGGCCGGAGACACCCACCACATATCCGGTCACAAGACCGTGTTTTTTATTGCTTAACAGCCCGGAAAGTCCCAAAGCACCAAAGGCTAAGGGATAATCAAGGAGAACCTGTAGGGGAGCAAATATATAGGGGCCTGTTATAAGCTGCAGCATCCCGTAGGCAACACCGGTCATGACCCCGGCCCTTACGCCGTAAACATAGCCGATCAGGCAGATGAACAGCATGGAAAACAGGGTGATGGAGCCGCCAAAAGGAAGAGAAACAATTTTCATAAAGGAAGTTACCATTGCAAGCGCCATAGCGCCAGCGCAGTAAACCAGCTGACGGGTTTGCAGCTTTTGAGATTTGGAAGATGATCTGCCCAGAAGATGCGGAGTGAAAAAAATTGCGGCAAACAGAATGATCACCAGCAGGTATCCGGCCGGCTTTAATAAGTACTCTTCGTTTTCCGCAGAGTAAGTTAGAAAAAATGACATAAAAAAATCCTCCTTTGTGTGCGCAGGAGGGGACTACTGTTGCTTCCTTACGCCGGCATTATCCGGTTCAAGTAGTGAGGGTTCGGTTTCTACCAATCTCAGCCAAAGGCTCCCCTAGCGTGTGTAATTTATACAATTTTGCTGTGAGTATAGCGCAAAACCGCAGGCTTGTCAAGCTATATAAAATTATGCTGCAGTCTGGATCTGAATTGTAACCAAATTGTAAATCAGTATAAAAATGCAAATAAAGTACAACCTAGTTAAAGAAATAAGGTTGAAAGAAAAGAGTCTCTCAGCCTTGAGTTTGTGAATCAAGTGGATATGCGGGCGTATTCGTTTGATTCATTCTATACAAATTGAAGATACGGAGGTTGTTTAAATGACAGGCTTTATTATAGCTCTTATATCCGGAGCGCTTATGAGCATACAGGGGGTTTTTAATACGGGAGTGACAAAACAGACCAGTATGTGGGTATCTACGGGCTGGGTACAGTTTACCGCATTTTTGACCTGCCTTATCCTGTGGTATTTCTCCGGCAGGGAGAACATTTCAGGCCTTTTTGACGTACAGCCCAAGTACTTATTGATTGGCGGCGTTATGGGTGCTTTCATCACCTATACGGTAGTGAGGAGCATGGGGACTCTGGGACCGGCCAAGGCGGCTCTGATCATCGTCGTTTCCCAGATCATTGTGGCCTACGCTATAGAGCTGTTTGGCTTATTCGGCGTTGAAAAGGCAGGGTTTGAATGGAAAAAGCTGATCGGCGCTGTTGTTGCCATCATCGGTATCATGATATTTAATTAATTTGGAAATAGTGCTTGTATTTACCTATTTCTTTAGGTAGAATAGTAATATAGGCTGAAGATGGTATCCTTTTTTGAGAATTTTTGTAAGAGGAGGGATATCATGAAGTACCAAAAAGTTAAAATCACCCTTATTGCCCTGTGTGTTTTAGGGGCGGGTGTATGTTATGGCCTCAACAGAAGCCAGGAGGCTCCCAGGACGGGAATTTCTCTGACAGAGGAATCTGACGGTCTGGCAGGAACCGGAGTCCAGGAAGCAGGCGGTGTTAAGCCAGTTTCCGGCGGGACCGGCCCGTTGGCTTTAGATGGGGCAGAGGGCAGCTTAGGAAGTGCAGGAGAGGAATCGGCCCTGCCTTTCTACGTACATATCTGTGGAGAAGTTGTTTCTCCCGGTGTTTATGAGATTAAGGAAGGAAGCCGGGTTTTTCAGGCAATCGAGAAAGCCGGCGGAGTCACAGACCAGGCTGCGGCAGAATATTTAAATATGGCGGAGCAGGTCAAGGACGGCATGAAGATCGTGGTCCCTGGCAAGAAAGAGGTGGAAGCGGCAAAGGCCAGGGGAGAGATTTCCTTTCAGGCAGAGGCTTCATCAAACGTACAAAAAGCCAAGGTGAATTTAAATACAGCCACCAAAGAGGAATTGATGACCCTGCGGGGAGTCGGAGAAGCCAAGGCAAACGATATTCTTAAGTATCGGGAGAGCCACGGCGGATTTCAGAGGATCGAGGATGTCATGAAGATATCCGGCATCAAAGATGCAGCGTTTCAAAAAATAAAAGACGACATAACGGTTTAAAATAGAGGACAGAGGTGTAGTATGGCAAGCGTTTTAGTAGTTGATGATGAAAAACTCATCGTAAAAGGAATGAGATTCAGCTTGGAACAGGACGGTATGGAAGTGGACTGTGCCTATGATGGAGAGGAAGCCATTAATCTGGCAAAGCAAAAGGAGTATGATGTGGTCCTTTTGGATGTCATGCTTCCCAAATATGACGGATATGAGGTGTGTCAGGCTATTCGGGAATTTTCCGAGATGCCCATCATCATGCTGACAGCTAAGGGCAATGATATGGATAAAATCCTGGGCCTGGAATACGGCGCCGACGATTATATTACAAAGCCCTTTAACATTCTTGAGGTAAAAGCCAGGATCAAAGCCATCCTGCGCCGGAATTCAAAGAAGAACAAGCGGGACAGCCAGGAAGACAGCCAGGTGGTGAAGGAAGGCGATTTGAAGCTGGACCGGGACAGCAGGAGAGTGTTTATTGCTGAAAAAGAGATCAATTTAACGGCAAAGGAGTTTGACCTTTTAGAGCTTCTTACCTGCAATCCGGGCAAGGTTTACAGCAGGGAACAGCTTCTTACTTACGTATGGGGAAATAAGGCGATGGATACGGGAGATGTCCGTACGGTAGACGTTCATGTAAGGCGTCTTAGAGAGAAGATCGAACCAAGTCCCAGCGATCCCAAATATGTGCATACCAAGTGGGGCGTAGGATATTATTTCTGCAAGCAATGAGGAAAGAGCAGGAATGCTTGAATTCCTGTATCTGGTGAATGCTGCAGGGTATTTGACCTTTGCGTCCAGAAAAAGAAAGAGGAGGATTTCCAACGGGTGACCGGGGAAATCCGCCTTTTCTTTATATTTTGCGCGAGCAATGAACGGGACCAATATATTTAGATATTCATTGGGCCAATGCCGCGGCAGCTGAGAAAAACTGGCAAAACGTGTTTTTCTTAGTTTTGGGAAAAAACCAAGGATCAGGATCAGTTTTGGAAACGGAGAAACAATAGGATGGATTACAATATCAGAAGAGTGAGAAAAGAAGATTTAGACCGGGTAACGGAAGTGGAGGCCCTCTGTTTTCCTCCGGAAGAGGCGGCAGGGCGGGAAGCCTTTGAGCAGAGGATCGGTCATTTTCCTGAAAGCTTTTTTGTGGCAGAGCTTTCCGACGGGAGGATTATCGGTTTTATTAATGGCTGTGCGACAGATGGGAATACTATTTGTGACGAGATGTTTGAGAAAGCGGATTTTCATAAACCGGATGGCGCTTACCAAAGCGTGTTTGGACTTGATGTAATAAAAGAGTGGAGGGAACAGGGAGTTGCCGCTGCTTTAATGAACCGTTTTATAGAAGAAGCAGTCAAAAGAGGCAGGAAAGGAATGATCCTCACCTGCAAGGACAGGCTGATTCATTATTACGAAAAATTCGGATACCGGAATATGGGCGTGTCCGGGTCTGTGCACGGTGGAGCTGTCTGGTATGATATGCGGCTCGATTTTATGGATACAGGGAAGTGAGGCACCTTCAGTATGAAAAGAAGTCCCCAGGGAGAACGGTGGAGACGGCTTGACAATACGGCAAAGATATTTCCGGTCATAGCCAGTGAGAATTTAAGTAATGTATTCCGGATTGCTGCGGTTTTAAAGGAAGAGGTGGACCCGGGTACCCTTCAAAGGGCACTGGAAGAAATCCTTCCCCAGTTCGAGGGATTTTCAGTGAGGCTGAGGAGGGGATTTTTCTGGTATTATTTTGAAAACAATAAGAGGATGCCGGTGATTGAACGGGAAACCACCTATCCCTGCAAATACATTGATCCTCACAGCAACCAGCTTTTTTTGTTCCGGGTCACCTATTTTGGCAGGCGGATCAATCTGGAGGTATTCCATGCGGTCACAGACGGCCTGGGAGCGGTGAACTTTTTAAAGGCACTGGTTTACCGGTATCTGGATCTTAAGCAAAATTCCAGGACCGGCCACCAGGCGCCTCAGAAAATATCGTCGGATGTCTCCATGAATGTGGAGGATAGCTACGTCCGCCATTACAAAAAGACCGAAAAGCGCAAATACAGCTCCAGAAAGGCCTATCATCTCACAGGAGAAGCCCTTCCTCTTGATGAGGAAAATGTTCTTCATGGTTATGTGGACTTAAAGAAGCTGAAAACAGCTGCCAAAAGTTATGGGGTCAGCATCACCAGATTTTTAACGGCCGCCCTGATCTGGGCTATATATCAGGAATATCTTGAGGGGAAGCCCTGGGAGGAATCCATCGGCATCAGCATTCCCATTAATTTGAGGACATTTTTCGGCTCGGAGACAACTGCTAATTTTTTTGCTGTGACCCTTATTGACTATTTATCCACCAGTGAGGAACATACCTTTTCAGAGGTGCTGGAAGCGGTGAGCAGGCAGATGGAAATAAAGATCACAAAGGAAAAGATGGAACAGATCATTTCCTATAATGTTTCCAATGAAAAGAAATGGTATCTGCGGGCTGCGCCCCTTTTTGTAAAATGGTGTGTTTTAAATCTGATCTTCCGGAAAAATGATAAAGCCTACACCATGACTCTTTCCAATATCGGTCCCATAGAAATAGAAGAGGATTACAGGGAAGAGATCGAGAAATTTTCCTTAATGATCGGGGTTTCTAAGAGGCAGCCTATGAAGTGCGGGGTCTGTTCCTACGGGGAAGAGATGATCGTGACCTTTACTTCCGTATTTCAGGACACCAGGCTCCAGGACCGTTTTTTCAGCTTTCTAAGGGAAATGGAAATCCCGGTTAATTTAGAGAGCAACGGAGTTCCGGACAACAGGGACAATCTGGGCATGTATCCTCAGATCCGGTATGACCGAAAACGGCTTAAAAAGCTGGCATTCATTTTTTATGGCTTGCTGTTTTTTGTGGGAGCTGTTCTGGGGCTTATTAATTATGCCACCTATTCCGGCTCCTTGTGGTCCATCATCGCCACCGGGCTTATGGCTTATACGGCTCTTACGGTCGAATATTCCATTTTACGCCATGCGAATCTGGCATCAAAGATCCTATTGCAGACGGTGGCTGCGCAGGTGCTTTTAGTGGCCCTGGACCATTCTGCAGGTTATAATGGCTGGTCCGTGAATTACGGGATTCCCAGCACCATTCTGTTTGCGGATTTATCGGTGGTATTCCTGATTCTTGTAAACCGTATGAACTGGCAGAGCTATTTTATGTATCAGATCGCTGTTACAGTGTTCAGCTTTATTCCTTTGATTTTATGGGCGGCAGGTTTGCTTACCAGGCCTCTTCTGGCCCTGCTTACTGTGACGGTAACAGTGATCATTCTGGCTGTTACCATTTTACTTGGAGACAGAAGTGTGAAAACAGAACTGAAAAGGCGGTTTCATGTGTAAAAAAGTGCTGTAAAAGGAGGGGGATGTTGATGAGCCGAAGAAAAGTAAGTGTACGAGGAAGTCTGGTGAGGGATATGATGCAGAATGTAATGGAAACATCGCTGAAACAGCCGATCAGGACAGGAGAACTGAGGAAAAATCCGGTGGAGCCTGCCTGGATCCGTCCGGCGGGATATGAATACGAAATCATAGAGCTGGGACATTTAAAAATGGAGTATCTGCGCCCTGTTGGAGTAGTGACGGAGCGGGTGATCCTGCAGCTTCACGGCGGCGGCTACATCGGGCCGATGAAGAACATTTACCGGAGATTTGCGGTCCGGTATTCCAAGCTAAGCTACGGCGGGGACGTTTTGACCCTTGACTACCGGGTGGCCCCGGAGCATCCATTTCCGGCTGCTTTAGAGGATGCGGTGGCTGCTTATGAGTGGCTTATTGAGGAAAAAGGATACAGGCCGGAGCATATTGTGGTGGCCGGGGATTCTGCCGGAGGCGGATTAAGCCTGGCGCTTGGACTGTATCTAAAGGATCATGGAATTGCTCTTCCAGGAGGGTTTATCACCATGTCTGCCTGGACGGATTTGACCAACAGCGGGGAAAGCCATGTGTCCAATTATGAGATCGATCCGCTGTTTGGAAATTCTACGGATAACATGCTTTACAATTCGGAATATATAGGCGGAGAGGACCCTGGTATTCCTTATATTTCTCCGGTGTTCGGGGAATATGAGGGATTTCCCCCTGTTCTCATGCAGGTGGGAAGCTATGAGGTGCTTTTGAGCGATACACTGACTGTAGCGGATAAATTGAAAAATGCGGGAGTAAAGCGGCGGGTTTCCGTTTATGAGGGGATGTTCCATGTATTCCAGATGGGACTGGACTTAATTCCCGAAAGCCGGGAGGCCTGGGATGAGGTGGAATCGTTTTTACAGATCATTTTCCATATCAATGTAAAGCCTGATGGGAAAGTGGTGCGGAAGGTGAAAACAGAGCACACAAAGCCGGCAAGAGATATTGCCAGGCTTCTCATTGCCATGATGAAGAAAGAACTGGATGCATAAAGGAGATACCAATGAAAATTACTCTGGTAACTGTGGGAAAAATAAAAGAGAAGTTTTATACAGATGCCATCGGGGAATACGGCAAAAGACTGAGCCGCTACTGCAAGCTGGATATTGTTCAGGTGGCCGATGAAAAGACGCCGGACTCTGCCAGTGAGGCGGTCACGAGACAGATAAAGGATAGGGAAGGGGAAAGAATCCTTTCTTCGATTAAGGATGGGGCCTATGTCATCGCTTTGGCTATTGACGGGGAGATGCTGGATTCGGTCCAGCTTTCAGAGAAAATAAACGGGCTGGGGATCGGAGGAGTGAGCCAGATCGTCTTTGTGATCGGAGGGTCTTTGGGACTTTCCGATGCTGTTTTAAAAAGGGCGGATTATAGGCTGAGCTTTTCCAGGATGACCTTTCCCCATCAGCTGATGAGAGTTGTTTTGCTGGAGCAGATTTACCGGAGTTATCGGATCATTAGCGGGGAACCGTATCATAAGTGAATGCAAAAAAATATAATAAAATCAGTATTAAAATATCCCATCGTGGCTTGCAGGAGCTTCGATGGGATTATTATTAGGTTTTTCCCCGGTAATCCTTAGGCTTTTCCCCAGTCTTTTTCTTGAAAATCCGTGAAAAATACACTGGGTCAGGAATGCCCACCCGTTCTGCCACTTCATAAGTCTTTAATGAAGTGGTGCACAGCAGTGTCTTTGCTTCTTCGATCCGCAGATCTTGTATATAAATGCTTAAGTTTTCCCCTGTTTCTTTCTTAAAGAGCCGGCTTAAATAGTTGGGGCTTAAGTGAACCATGGAAGCAAGAGAGTCAAGGGATATGTCATCGCCATAATGGAGGGCAATATGAGACTTTACGGAATGGATTATGCGTGCAGCATCATCAGAGGGAACTGCATGACGGAGCAGATGCTCCATAAAAACCATCATGGTCTCTTCCGTGGAAGCAACCGAATTGCTTGCCACCAGTTGTTTTAAAGCAGAGAGATGGCTTCCTTCCATAGAAGTTTCTCCGTCGGACTGAAACACCATACCAATACAAAACTGGTGAATATAGACGCAAATGCTGCGAACGGTATCCAGCGGTAAACGGTTTTCATAAAATCCTGTAAACAATCGTTTCAGGATCTCCCTTGCTTTTTCCAGATTTTGATAATCGACAGCAGTCTTTAAAGCTTTTAAATCGTGATAAATGGTCTCCATCACAGTTTGAGGAACAGGAGGGACTTGGTTAATACACACAACCGGAAGCTCCGGTGAGTGCTTGGCAAACTGAACCGCCTGGTTTGCCTGCTCCGCCGCTTTTTCAAGATCAAGCGGGTTATTCTGGTGCAGACTGATTCCAATATAAAGAAGAAACTGCGGAAAGCTGCTTAAGATATGAAAGGTTTCAAAGCATTTGTCTGCCACCGGATAGGCAGAGGGGGCAATAAGGATTCCATAGCAAACAAAGAGATCAGTGGGAATAAAATAAATCTTATAATCACTGATACAGTCAGTAAGAATCCGTTTCATCTGCTCCAGATAATGTTGGGAGAGATCCCCTTCTTCTAACGGGGCCACATCCAGACGTAAGACATAATAACTGGTTAAGTTAAGCTTAAGGGAAACCAGGCGGTTTGTTAAAAATAAATGTGAAATATCAGAATTTCGCAGCAGGTCGCGTAAAAACATCTCTCGCTGCAGCTCTAAATTCTGTTCGTTTTTACTGGCAAGTTCTTTCTTAAGCTGTAATCCGGTAGCAGCAGAAAGCACTTGTTTCTTTGCTTTTTCAATTGCCTCTGTCAGGTTTTCTAATGAAACAGGTTTCAGCACAAAATCAACTACCTGATAGGAGATGGCTCTTTTTGCATATTCAAAATCAGGAAAGCCTGTCAGGATAATCACCTTAATCCAAGGGTAGTGTTTGAAAATCTCCTGTGCCAGATCAAGGCCATCCATTCCCGGCATCCGGATATCGCTGATGACAATATCTGGCTGGGAACGGGAGATCTGCTCCAGGGCATCCACTCCGTCTTCTGCCTGTGCCGTGACGATACAGCCAAGACTTTCCCACTGGATGATATGAGCCAGTCCTTTTCGTATCACAGTTTCATTATCAACAATCATTACCTTTAGCATGGTGGTCCTCCTTTTTTATTTCCTGGGGCGTGCAGCTTGGGACAATGAGTCTTTAAACAGGCCCTAAGTCGATGGGAAGTGTAACCAGTACTTCACTTCCATTTCCCTTTGCCGAAGTTATATGGATTCCGTACTTACTGCCATATAAAAGTTTTATACGGCGGTTGATATTGGCAAGTGCAATGTGATTGTGAGAAGTCTGGGAAACCTCCTTGGCTGATTCGTTCCAGTGAATGGAAGAGGGATCAAACCCAACTCCATTATCTGTAACCCGGATACAGACCTCCGACCTTTCTTCCCAGACGGAAATCCGTACAAACCCTCCTTTCCGCTGGTTTTCAAGACCGTGGACAATACTGTTTTCCACCAGAGGCTGAATGGTTAGTTTCGGCAGATAATAGTTTAAAATAGTATCGTCTTCCAGATCAATGGAATATTCCAGTTTCTCATGAAATCTCTCTTTTTGCAGCTCCAGATAATAGCGGACATACTGAAGTTCATCAGCGAAACATATGGTTTGCTTATTCTTGTGAAGAATTCCCGCACGCAAAAGCTGTGCAAGATTGGAGACAATCCGGGCGATGTGGTTTTGCCCTGCCTCCATACAGCGGATGTGGATGAGCTGCAGTAAATTAAAAATAAAATGGGGCTCAATCTGGGAGTCCAAGGATTGAATCTCCGCATCCCGAAGAAGAAGCCCTTTTTCATAAACTTCATCAATAAGTTCTGCCATGCGGTCTGTCATATGGTTAAAGGTAGAGGCAACCTGATTGGTTTCTTTATAAGGTGTGGAATCCATCCGAACCGTTAAATCTCCCTCTGCAAGCAGTTCTAACTTCTGTACCATTTGTTTCAGCGGTTTAAAAAGAAAGGATAACAGGATAATACTGGCGGTCAGTGCAAGGAAGAGGACAATCAGTGTAAAGAAAACAGAAACCTTTACCGTAAAATGAATGGTTTCAAAGATTTCTTTATGAGGAATCAGGACATCAACCTGAATGTGGCTTTGGGATAACAATTTGCTGGTATGGTAATACCAGACGTCACCCAGCTGCAAATACCCTTTGGGATTGTAAGTGGGAATGGTTTCCTCTATGTTACGGTTGGAGGAAGCAATGATACTGCCCGAAGTATTACGGAGTAATACGTATGCATCCTGGTAAATGGTATTGATGTTGGCAGACTGAATAAAGGAAGTGAGATTCAGCTCAATGATAAGTTTCCCTAAGGGTTTCATAGTATTCTTATCTAAATAATCCACAATAAAGTAGCTATAATCCGGGTCATGGGGCATAACAAATAAATCTCTGGCAGAATTAAGGTCACCATAAGTCTGGAAAACTTCCCTGATCCGTGCGGTGTTTCTCTGAAAGAGCCCGCCTTTTATCAGGGAGAGAGGTTCTTTGTCCTTAATCAGATAAATTCCCGTAATAATATTGGAATTTGGCAATTGGTTTAATATCTGCATCCTGCCAAGACCCTCCTCGATTTTAAGCCGTTCCATCTGGGTGGGGGGATTGGAATTTTGCATTAAGGTTAAGGTATCCGGGTCGCTCATAAGATAGTAGGCAGTGTTACGAAGTGCATCTAAAATCCGCCCGGTATCATTTGTAAATTGTTCCATATAAAAAGTAGCTGTTGATTCGGCAGTGTTTTCCAATTTGGAAGACACCACATGGACAAAATACAGCAAAGAGCATAAAACAGGGATTAAAATCAGAATGCAATTCAATATGGTGGAAATCCATGAAATGGAAAATTTTCTCTTCATTTTTTTCTCCTGTTTGTAAATATTGTCGGTAGGAATCTTCTTTACTGTAGCATAGATTTGGTGAAATAGGAATAATTTATTCTGGTTTTGGGATAAAAAAAGTCTATCTTTTGAGAAACAGGGAAAAAATTGACTCAGATTTAAAAATAGTACAAAATAGTACTAAAGATTGGGATAAGAGTATGATTGTTTGTGCAGAGTGCATGAATTATAATAGAATCACGAATCACAGATTAAAAAGGAGAAGGAGGAAATACCCAATGAAAAAGAAGTGGATAGCAGTTACCCTTGCATGGGCAATGGGGGTTACGATGTTTACAGGCTGTTCTGCTAAAAACCCAGACCAGTCCGGTGGGAATACTGCAAAAGAATCTGGAAACAGTGGGGAAATTGTGATCAATTATCCGACATTTCAGGTGGGGGTAAATACTGCAGCACCGGTAGTTTCTCAGCTTGTTGAGGAATTTAACAAAGAGTACAAAGGGAAATACCGCATTCAACTGGAAGAAGTTCCAGGTGACGCCAATTATGTGGACAAGATTAAAGTGCAGTTAGGGACGGGAGATTTGCCGCCGGTTGTCTATGGGGGCGGCTATAACTTACTGGACCTTGCAGTAGCGAAGGATCTGGTTCTTGATTTGACGGATACGGTTAATGGAGATCCGGAGTGGAAAGGGCTGTATTCCGATGCCTCCTTAGAAACAAACAGCCGCAACGGAAAAATCTATGCTTCTTCTGCAGAGGGTTCCATTATTGGTTATTTTTATAACAAAGAATTATTTGAAAAAGCAGGGATTACAGAACCGGCGAAAACATGGGATGAATTTTTTAAACAGTGTGATGCGTTAAAAGCGGCAGGAATTACCCCTCTTGCTATGGATACGGCAGATTCTGCATGGGTTACCCAGCTTTGGCTTGGTGCCATGGCAGCAACGGCAAATGAAGATGGTCTTAAGTTTATGGAAACCATGAATCCAGACGATTACAATACTCCGGAGATGATTGCAGCGGCGGAAAAAGTCCAGACCATGTTAAGGGAATATACGACTTTGGATGCCATAGGCGGAAAGTATGAAAATGCCGCAAATAATTTCCTGTCCGGTCAGGCGGCAATGATTGCCAATGGTCCGTGGATGATTGGGGATTTTGAAGATGAAGCAAAGGCAATGTCTGGTTTTTCAGATAAAGTAGGATCAGCAATCTATCCGGGAGGATTTGTTTATGACGCCCCCATTCAGGGATATTTTGTGACAAAGCAGAATGATCCGAAGCTGGAGGAAGCAGCGATTGCCATGGTAAAATTCTTTACCTCTGCTCATGCCCAGCAGCTTGGCTTAGAGACCCAGGGAATGATTCCAGCTTCCCAGACAGTGGAAATCACAAAGGAAGCAGAAAGTAAGTATCCGTTATTAGCCGATTTCTTAAATCAGGCTGAAGAAGCTGACATACGCAGTGACAATATGCAGTCGACGATGTATTCCAATTTACTTGATGTGATCAGCCAGGAGCTGCCAAGACTGTATTCCGGTGACTTAGACCCAAAAGGATTTTGCCAGTCTTTAACAGACGGGGCAAAAAAGAACCAGTAAGGCGGTAAAAGGAGAGGTGCTGTGAAAATTAATAAAATGTGGATTCCTGTTTTTTTACTGCCAACAGTTGTTTTATTCCTAATGATTTATGCAGTTCCTCTGGTGATGGTATTTGTCACCTCCTTATTTGACTACCGTTTAAATGCAAAGGATATGACTTTTATTGGATTTGGAAATTACTCCCGGCTTTTTCGTGATCCTGATTTTTTTCAGGCATTGTCCAATACGGTGACGTGGATCCTTATCCAGTGTACGGTTCATGTGGCACTGGGAACGGTGGTTGCCCTGGTCCTGTATAAACAGCCAAAAGGGTGGAAGTTTGTCCGTACTGCATACATGGTGCCAAATATTATTTCAAATGCAGCCATTGCCATGATCTTTTTAAATATTTTTAATCCTCAGTTCGGTGTGATTAATTCTGTGTTAAAGGTAGTCAGGCTGGAACATCTGACAAGAAACTGGCTGATGGACAGCCGTACTTCCTTTGTATCAGTAACCTTAATCTGGGTCCTGTTTGCAGGGTACACCACAACGCTGGTACTGGCACAGGCACTTTCCATTGATGATACGATCATAGAGGCAGCAAAGGTAGATGGTGCATCGCCATTTCAAAGAGATCTTTTTGTTGTGCTGCCTCTCTTAAAAAAAGTAATTGGAACTACCATGGTGATGGCAGCTACCTATATGCTGCAAATGTTTGATTTGATTTATATCACCACCAACGGAGGGCCGGGAAAGGCAACCACCAATCTCCCTCTTTTGCTTTATAGTGTCTATAAAGGGGAGAATAATTATGGCTATGCCAATGCCATTGGTGTGTGTATTGTAGTAATTGGAATCGGAGCCATGGCACTCATTAATAAGGCATTAAAGGTGAATCAGGAAGAATACTAAAGGGGGAATATCAGGTGAAAAAGTATACGTTATGTGTATTAAAGTATTTATTATTGGTCATCTGCGTATGTGTTGCACTGTTCCCCATTGTGTGGGTGTTCATGTCTTCCTTTAAAACCAATGCAGAGATTTTGGCAAATGGGGTTTCCCTTCCAAAAAGCTTTTCTTTGAAAGGGTATCAGGATGCATTGACGATTTCCCCGATTTTACGTTATTTTGGAAACAGTGTGGTGATTACCGTATGTTCTACCGGGTTTAATGTATTATTTTTGGCAATGGCAGCTTATGTGTTTGCCCGGTGTACTTTTTCTGGAAAGAATTTGCTCTATTTTATTCTTTCCCTGTCATTAGTCATTCCTATGACGGCATTGCTCCATCCGGTGTACGGAGTGATTTTGAAGATTGGTTTGTATGATACAAAAGCAGGGTTGATTTTGGTTTATACTGCTCTTAATTTACCGATGTCATTATTAATTCTCAGAGGAACTTTTTTGTCGGTTCCAAAAGCGTTAGAGGAAGCCGCATATGTAGACGGAGCAAATTTTGTACGTACCTTTTTCCAGATTATGCTGCCATGTGCAAAGGGGGGGCTGACCTCTGCGGCAGTACTGGCGTTTTTAAACTCATGGAATGAATTTACCTTTGCTCTGGTGTTGACAAGCGGGCAAAAGGCACGGACCCTTCCATTGTCATTAAGCTATTTTACAGCACAGTTCAGTTTTAATTATACGGCACTGTTTGCTGCCGTCACAATTGCGGTGTTTCCGTCCATTGCGGTCTTTGCCATCTTCCAGGAACAGGTGGTATCCAGCTTGACGACAGGGGCGGTAAAAGAATAGACAAATAAAAATAGACAGATAGGAGAAAATATTATGATGAAGCTTGGAGTGATTGGTCTTGGGGAAGTTTCCCAGCTTATGCATCTTCCCATTTTACAGGATCTTTGTGAACAGTATACCATTACTGCTGTTTCAGATGTATCAGAAAGTCTGGTGGAGTTTGTACAGAAGAAATATCATATTCCCAATGGGTATTTAAATGCTATAGAATTGATTGAACAGGCAGACATTGACGGGGTACTGATTCTTTCCCCTGACCAGTACCATGGAGAATATGCTGCTTGTGCATTAAAGGCAGGAAAGCACGTGTTTGTGGAAAAACCGGTTACTTTATGCAGCGACGAGTTGAAAGAATTAATTGAGTTAAAAAAGAAGTATCCGGAATTAATTGTTATGGTTGGATATATGCGGCGTTACGCGGGACCTTTTTTAAAGGCAAAAGAAATTTTAGAAAGCCAGAAAAAAAACACAGAATACCTTCGCTTTCGCGATATCATCCTGGAAGGACCGTTTTTCATTGGACAGACCAGACCTGTTTTTTATCCAAAGGATGTTCCGGCAGAGGTGATTGCAGAAGGAAATGCCAGAAGAAGGGCACATCTTGACCGGGCAATTGGTGCTTCGGCAACCGATGAAGAACGTACGACCTACCAGATGATGACCGGACTTGGCTGCCATTCTTTTTCAGCAGTCAGGGAACTGTTTGGCATGCCAAAGAAGATTCATTCAGTTACGACTGCTTTTGGTGGGGAACAAGTGATTGTAGTCATGGAATTTGATGGATTTTTGGCTACCTATGAATTAATAAATAATCAGAATGTGGTGCAGTTTGATGCAGCAATTGAGATTTTCCAAAAGAACCGGAAGATTCATGTGAAATACGAAACTCCTTATATCCGCTATCAGCCTGCCAGCGTAGAGGTGATTGATTCTACGGAGATAGAGACAAAAACAACTCACTATGGACCTGATTTCCGCGATGCATTCCAGACGGAACTGCTATTATTTGCAGAGTGTGTGAAAACAGGAAAGCAGCCGAAAACCATATTGGAAGATGCGGTGGATGACTTGAAGCTATTTGAAGAAATTATTGATGTCATGAGAAGACAACATGACGGACAGGAGAAGATATGAGTAAGATAACGATAGCGACCGCTCCCTGTTCCTGGGGCGTGTGGTATGCAGATGGAACACCGTCAAGAACCCCTTATCCTGTTTTTCTTGATCAGGCGGCTTTAGCAGGATACCAGTCATTGGAGCTGGGACCAGATGGATATCTCCCGGTTGATGAGGGCAGGCTTCGGGAGGAATTGTCCGCACGTAAGCTGAATGTATGTGCCGGTACGGTCTGCTACCAGTTTGACAAAGAGCCGTCCTTTGCCTCATTCCGGGGCCGGGTGGAAGCTCTTTGCCGCAGATTAAAAGCATTTGATGGGAAATATCTGGTGGCAATGGATGAATCGGATGTGGGATTATACAGTGAAAAGAAGCAGGAGATGCCGCCTGAGATATGGAATGGATTTTTAGAGAAAATCAACCAGATGGGGAAATTTACAAAAGAGGAATATGGGATTGAAGTGGTGTACCATCCTCATATTAAAAGTATGATCGAAACAGAAGAGGAGATTATCCGTCTGATGGATTACACCGGGTTAAACTTATGCTTTGATATCGGACATCATGCTTATGTGAACGGAGATGGAAGCTATAAGGAAACCAGTGCCATTTCTTTTATCCGCCGTTACTCACAGAGAATTGCTTACTTACATTTTAAGAATGTAGACCATGAGGTTCTTGCCCGTGTCAAAAGAGAGCATCTTGATTCAGATACTGCATTTGATATAGATGTGATGGGAGATTTAAAGGCTGGAATCGTGGACTACGAGGAATTAAAGAAAGTACTTGATGAAATTGGATTTGAGGGAATTGGCGTGATTGAACAGGATATGCCAAAGGCCACCACATCCCAGGCGTTTGCGGCGGCAAAACGAAATCTGGAATACTTAAGGAGTATTCACATGATTGATTAGGAGGATTAGATGAAAATCATCATTTGTAAGGATTATGAAGAAATGAGCCGGAAAGCGGCAGAACTGGTGGGGAAATGCATTGAGAATACACCAGAAGGGCTGATCAGTTTTCCGGGCGGGGATACGCCTCTTGGAATGGTACATAAATTTACAGAGATGGTGAATGAAGGACAGATTGACATCAGCCGGATCAGGTATGTTTCCTTAGATGAATGGGTGGGGCTTTCTCATGAAGACGGGGGTTCCTGCGGGCTTTTTAATCAGGAGAATTTATTAAAGCCCCTAAAGAAGCCGTTTGAAAAGGTCCATTTGATTCATGGGGATGCAGAGGAGATCGAAGCAGAGCGGGAAGCATTGAATGATTATATCTTAAACTACGGTCCTTTGACGGTATCGGTGTTGGGAATTGGAATGAATGGTCATCTGGGATTTAATGAAGCGGGAGTGGATTTCGGTTTAGAAGCCCATATCATTCCATTAGATGAAGTAACGAGAAGCGTGATGCCTAAATATTTTGGGGAGAAGTTTCATCCGACCCATGGAATTACCCAGGGATTAAAGCAGATTATGGAAGCAAAAACAGTGATTCTTATAGCAAATGGTGCCCATAAGGCAGATATTCTTTCCCAGACTGTCCATGGCCCGGTAACCAGGGAAGTGCCTGCAAGTATTTTGCAGACTCATCCGAATTGTTATTTGATTACAGACGAAGCGGCAGCGGTAAAATTATGAACCGGCTGTGTGATCTTTCCGGGAAACGGAAGGAAATAAGGGAAAAGCGTGTTGTTGCAGGGTTTGATGGATTTGTTGATACAACGGTGCGTCCGATTGCCCAAACGGCAACGGCTTCATCAGAAGCAAAGATGTTTGCAACGATACAGGAGTTTGGTGAATTTCTGGTGAGTAAGGCAGGGAAAAGCTGTTCGGTGGAGCTAAAAGTAGAATCAAAGAGTCTGGGAGGAAATATGCCTTATTTCTCTCTGGGAGCGGGGTCCCTTGGACTTGACGTTACCTGCATCGGAATGTTGGGAGAGGGAGGAAGGGCAGAAGATGTATTTTCTGCTCTTCCTTGTACCTTATATCCGTTTGCGCCTCCGGGGGAATCTATCTGTATGGAATTTCAGGATGGAAAGGTAATGCTTGCGCCTTCCTGTGAATGTTCCGGTGATGTGTGGGAACAGGTAATGAAGTGTACCT
>JAISYJ010000111.1:0-6363 GCA_031270005.1 Hungatella sp.
TCCCTAAATTATAACGAGCTGTTGCCGCAGCTTCTATTATACAACAATACAATAAATAAGCTAACCCACTACTTTTCGTTTACTGCGGCGTCGAAAAGACGTGGGGATTAGGAGGAAATTCATATGGCTAAGAAGACAAGAACTGAGAGAAATTTTAAATTTGAAACATTACAATTACATGTTGGACAGGAGCAGGCGGATCCGGTCACTGATGCGAGAGCAGTTCCCATTTACCAGACCTCCTCCTATGTGTTCCATAACTGCGATCATGCTGCGGCGAGATTCAGCCTGTCAGACGCAGGCAATATTTATGGAAGGCTGACAAATCCCACCCAGGATGTATTTGAGCGCAGGATTGCAGCCCTGGAAGGCGGAGTCGCAGCCCCTGGCAGTGGCTTCCGGTGCGGCCGCAGTTACATATTCCATTGAAAATATTGCAAAAAACGGAGATCATATCGTAGCGGCCAAGAATATCTATGGCGGCACCTATAATCTGCTGGAGCATACCCTGCCTGAATACGGGATTGAAACGACCTTGGTGGATCCCTTTGATTACGAAGCCTTTGATAAAGCCATTCAGGAGAATACAAAGCTGGTATTCATTGAGACTCTGGGCAATCCCAATTCCGACGTGGTTGATATTGAAAAGCTGGCAGGCATCGCCCATGCACATAAAATCCCGTTGATTGTAGACAATACCTTTGCAACTCCTTATCTGGTGAGACCCATTGAATACGGAGCAGATATTGTTGTCCATTCCGCCACAAAATTTATCGGAGGCCATGGAACCTCCATTGGCGGCGTTATCATTGACGGCGGAACATTCGACTGGGAGGCTTCCGGAAAGTTCTCTTCCCTTACAGAACCGAACCCAAGCTACCATGGAATCAGCTTTACCAGGGCAGTAGGGGCGGCAGCTTATGTAACAAAGATCCGTGCTATTTTACTTAGGGATACAGGAGCAGCCCTTTCTCCCTTCCATGCGTTTCTCTTCCTCCAGGGCTTAGAAACCTTATCCCTTCGTGTAGAGCGCCATGTGGAAAATGCGCTGAAAGTGGCCAGGTATTTAAAGGATCATCCTCAGGTGGAAAAGGTGCACCATCCTTCCATTTCAGAGGATCCGGAGCAGCAGGAATTATACGGCAAGTATTTCCCCAATGGCGGAGGTTCCATATTTACCTTTGAAATCAAGGGAGATGCCAGGAAAGCAAAAGACTTTATTGACCAGCTGGAATTATTTTCCCTGTTAGCCAACGTAGCGGATGTAAAGTCATTAGTCATTCATCCGGCGTCCACGACCCATTCCCAGATGACGGAAGAGGAATTGGAAAAGTCAGGAATCAGGCCCAACACCATCCGGTTATCCATTGGAACGGAACATGCGGCTGATATCATAGAGGATTTGGAAGAAGCATTTAAGGCGGTTCAGTAACCGTTAAGTTAACACGATAAAAACAGGCTGTCATGCTCCTATGGCAGCCCTTTGAGTACGATATGAAGGGA
Source organism: Hungatella sp. (assembly GCA_031270005.1). Classification (GTDB taxonomy): domain Bacteria; phylum Bacillota; class Clostridia; order Lachnospirales; family Lachnospiraceae; genus Lacrimispora. Next base: position 1,504 of record JAISYJ010000111.1, read on the forward strand.
AATAATATCCTTCGGGTATCCCTTAACCCCCCAAAACGGTGTGGCTCTGCTCAAAAAGCACGGATAAGAATTGGAAAAGGAGAAACCATGACATTACAGCAGCTTCGTTATGCCATATGCATTGCAAACCACAAATCCATAAACAAGGCGGCTGCCGAGCTGTTTATTACCCAGCCCAGCCTGTCAAGCACCATCCGGGATCTGGAAGAAGAGATCGGCCTTAAGCTGTTTCTCCGCTCAAACCGGGGAATCGTGATCACCCCGGAAGGAGAGGAGTTCCTTGGATATGCCAGACAAATGCTGGAGCAGTACCGCCAGATGGAAGAACGGTTCGTAAAAAAGGAAAAATTTAAAAAGAAATTCAGCGTTTCCATGCAGCATTACACCTTTGCCGTTCAGGCCTTTATCCATATGGCAAAGGAATTTGGGATGGATGATTACGAGTTTGCCGTTCACGAGACCAAAACCTTTGAAGTCATCGAAAATGTAAGGAACCAGAAAAGCGAATTAGGGATCCTGTACTTAAATGATTTCAACCAGAAAGCTATTAAAAAAATTCTATACGATAACGGGCTGGAGTTTGTGGAATTATTTCAGTGCGGGATTTATGTTTTTCTGTGGAAAGGCAATCCACTGGCAGAAAAAGAGCGGATTGAATTCGAAGATTTAAAGAATTATCCCTGCCTGTCCTTTGAGCAGGGAAACAATAATTCCTTTTATCTGGCAGAGGAAGTGTTCAGCACTTATGAATATAAGCAGATCATAAAGGCAGATGACAGGGCCACGCTTTTAAACCTCATGGTAGGATTAAACGGCTATACCCTGTGCTCCGGGATTATTTGTGAAGATTTAAACGGAAATGAATACAGGGCAATTCCTCTTAATACCGATGATAAAATGAAAATCGGTTATATAAAAAAGAAGAAAATGCCCTTAAGTATCCTTGGAGAAAAATATATTGCGGAACTGAAACAGTATGAAAAAGAAGTGCTCTGATGAGCTAAATATAGTACTCAGGAGATTCCTGACGCCTGTCAAGAATGTCCTGTAAGGTAATGCTGTTTAAATAATTTTCAATGACTTCTGCCAGCCCCTGCCAGATGGGAAGAGTCAGACAGTCCGCCTGCCTGGAGCATACATTGGGGTCATTGTCCATGCAGCTGACAGGATTTAAGCTGCCTTCTGAGCTGAGTAATATATCTCCGATGGTTATCTGAGAGGGATGTCTTGCCAGCTTATAACCACCCATGTGGCCCCGGTAAGTAGTGAGCAGATTGCTGCGGTTTAAAAAAGGAACGATCTGTTCCAGATATTTTTTTGAGATGCTCTGCCTTTCGGAAATGTCCTTTAAGGCAATGAATTCCTCGTTATAATGTTCGGCTAAATCAATCATCATCCGAAGAGAATAGCGGCCGCGAGTCGATATTTTCATAGTATACCACCTTACAAAACTATTTTGTGTATCAATACCTATTTTACCATGGGTTGAATAGGTATTCAACCCATGAAATGAAATTCTTTTGCAATAGAAATAAACTATAGCAGGCGATTGTTTTTTAGTAATAACCATTGACAGTACTCCATTGGTATACTTATGGAAAGAATAGAAGCATGATTCCAAACATGAGAAAGAGGAGAATGAATATGGAATACGGGATTTCTACAAAATGTTTATACGGCAATGGGGAAGGGGTCTCTACAGACAAGTCTGGGGCCATCAGCTTTCCTATTTATCAGACAGCTACCTTTGCTCATAAGGGGATCGGGGAAAGCACCGGTTATGATTACAGCCGTCTGCAGAATCCGACCAGAGAGCAGTTGGAAAAGGTGGTGGCTTCCCTTGAAAATGGGGTGGATGCCCTGGCACTTTCCAGCGGGATGGCGGCAATCACGGCTTTAATGGAACTGTTTCAGCCGGGGGACCACATGATAACCGACTGTGATTTATATGGCGGGAGCATCCGTTTGTTTGACAATATCAGCAAAAAGAACGGGATTTTAATCAGTTCCGTAGACTGTTCCCGTGGGGACCTGGCAGAATTTGAAAACCTGATAGGCGAGAACACAAAAGCAATATATATTGAGACTCCCACAAATCCTATGATGAATGTCATAGACATTAGAAGGCTGGCGGAAATTGCAAAAAAGCATCATCTGCTTTTGATCGTGGACAATACGTTTTTGTCTCCTTATTTTCAGAACCCCCTGAAGCTGGGAGCGGACATTGTTGTCCACAGCGGAACCAAATATCTGGGCGGTCATAATGATACCATTGCAGGCTTTCTGGTCACCTCCTCAGAGGAGATATCCGAAAAGCTCCGGTTTATTATTAAAACGGTGGGGTCCGGGCTGGCTCCCTTTGACAGCTGGCTCATATTAAGAGGAATTAAAACTCTTGCGATCCGGATGGAGCGCGGGGAAGAGAATGCCAGAAAGCTGGTGGAATGGCTGTGTCAGGAAAAAAAGATCACAAAAGTGTATTACCCCGGAATTCCTGACCATCCCGGCCATGAGGTCTGCAAAAAGCAGGCAACAGGATTTGGCTGTATGGTTACCTTTGAGGTGGAGTCAAAGGAGCTGGCCCATCGGATCTTAAAAGAGGTGAAGCTGATCCACTTTGCGGAAAGCCTGGGCGGCGTAGAAACGCTGATCACTTACCCCATTACCCAGACCCATGCCGATGTGCCCAAAGAGGTTCTGGCAGCTAACGGCGTTACCGACCGGATCTTAAGATTATCAGTGGGAATTGAGGATACGGAAGATTTGATAAGGGAATTGGAGCGGATATTTTATGTGTAAGGTAAAGATTGATTTTGACGAAGTCATTGACCGTAAAAATACAAACAGCGTTAAGTATGATTTTGCAGTGCGAAGGGGAAAACCGGAAAATCTGCTGCCTTTGTGGGTAGCGGATATGGACTTCAAGATATCCGGGAAGGTTCTGGACGCCCTTCATGAGCGGATTGACCATGGGATTTTTGGCTACAGTGAAGTCCAGGAAGAATATTTTGAGGCAATTCGGGACTGGATGGAAAAAAAGCATCACTGGAATGTGGAAAGCAGATGGCTGGTCAAAACGCCGGGGGTTGTATTTGCCTTAGCCATGGCTGTTCAGGCATTTACAGATCCCGGGGATGGAGTCATGATCCAGCAGCCCGTATATTATCCCTTCAGCGAAGTCATTGAGGATAATGACAGAGTGATTGTTGATAATACCCTGTATCTTGGAGAAGACGGCAGGTACCACATAGATTTTGAGGACTTTGAAAAAAAAGCTGAGGAGTTCCATGTGAAGCTGTTCCTACTGTGCAATCCCCATAATCCGGTAGGAAGAGTCTGGAGCCTGGAGGAATTGGAGAAATTAGGGGAAATCTGCATTCGAAGAGACATTCTTGTGGTCAGCGATGAGATTCACCAGGATTTTGTGTTTGAGGGAAAGCACCTGGTATTTGCAAGTCTAAGCGAGGAAGTGAAAAACAGGACCATTACCTGTACCTCGCCAAGTAAGACCTTTAATCTGGCTGGCCTGCAGATTTCCAATATATTTATTGCCAATCAAAAGCTGAGACGGAGGTTTCGCAGGCAGGTAGCTGCAGCCGGGTACAGTCAGCTTAATACCCTGGGATTAACCGCATGTGAAGCGGCGTACCGCCATGGAGAAGAATGGCATGAGCAGCTTATGGTATATTTAAGGGCCAACATTACCTATGTGCGGGAATTTATAAAGGAAAAAATACCCAGGGTCAAGCTCATAGAACCGGAAGGAACCTACCTTGTCTGGCTGGATTTTCGGGAACTGGGCTTAACAGAAGAGGAGAGAGAAGACCTGATCATAAAGAAAGCAGGGCTTTGGCTGGACAGCGGAGCTATGTTCGGCCCAGTGGGAGAGGGATTTGAAAGGATCAACATCGCATGCCCCCGGTCTATTCTGGAACAGGCTCTGGGGAACCTGGAGAAAGCCATAAGGACGTTGTAAAAAAGATGGAATTTCTCTTTCACCAATCGTGATTTTGGGCAGCTCCTGTTATGGAAAAACGCCAAAGCCCTGCATAAGCATTATGCTTTGCGGGGTTTTGGCGTTTTTTCTATGCCTGTGATTGTTAAAAAAAGCAGGCAAGGCTGCCCATGCTGGGAGTCCTTTGTTATTTTCCAAATGGAGAATCTTCCCGGCGGACAAAAAATCCCTGGTTATGGCTGCAAACCGGGCAGACCTGTGGCGCACTGGTGCCTTTGTGAATATGGCCGCAATTTAAGCAGATATATTCCGTGGGCGTATCATTCTCAAATAGTTTATTGTTCTGCACCAGCTGTGCGTACTGGCCAAAACGCTGGCTGTGTATTTTTTCTATTTCAGCGATCATATAAAAAGAATTTGCGATATTGGAGAATCCCTCCTCTTTAGCCTTGTCGCCGAAGGATTTGTAAATTGTGTCGTGCTCGGCAGCTTCATGTTTGGCGGAAAGCTGCAAAAGCTCCAGGATGTTATTGGTATTGTCAATGGGATAGTCAGCATTTATGGAGATTTCCTGTCCATGAAATTCCCTTAAGTGATTATAAAATATCTCGGCATGTTCCTTTTCCTGGCTTCCGGTATAATGGAAAAGCCAGTATAAGACCTGAAGGTTTTGATTTTTTGCCTGGGACGCAGCAAACTCGTAACGGCGCCAAGCCTGGCATTCCCCTGCAAATGCTTTTAAAAGGTTCTCTTTTGTAACGCTGTCTTTCAGTGTGACCATTGTTTATTCCTCCTAATCCCCACGTCTTTTCGACGCCGCAGTAAACGAAAAGTAGTGGGTTAGCTTATTTATTGTATTGTTGTATAATAGAAGCTGCGGCAACAGCTCGTTATAATTTAGGGAT
>JAISYJ010000037.1:0-4076 GCA_031270005.1 Hungatella sp.
CCTTGGAATCATGCCCCTTCCCTATTCTGTGACTTATGAGGGTTTTGCCACAGCCATGTATACCCAGTTCGCACCCCTTAACTTTAATATGGCTTACGCCAGAGGCGCAGTGGGGCGTATTGAACTGGTGGAATCAGGAACCTATCAATTTGCGGTCTGTTCCCAGTATGCGGCGGAGCAGTCCATAAGAGAAGGAAAACAGATTGAGGCAGCAATTAATCTTGGGCCCGGCAGCTTCCTTTCCAGGCATGTGCTTCTTTTGGCAGATTCCAGATTTGACAGCATTCAGGATGGCATGAGAGTGGCATATGACAGCAGCTCCATTGACCAGAGCTGCATTACCAGAAATATTATCCACGGCAAAAAGGTTACCCTGGTTCCAATCCGGACCCAGCAGACCGTTAACGCCTTGATGGATGGCATCATAGACGCCGGCATATGGAACTATGATGATATCCAGGAACATAAGCATGAACAATTGAACGTAGCATTTTTAGACGATTCGGATTACAACAATCTGTTTTCAACAGCTGTAATGGTGATCAGAAAAGAGGATGAGTATCTAAAAGCACTGCTGGAAAAGTATGTGAGCGTACCAAAAGTCGTTGAGATCATCCGGGAGGTAAGGGAGAAAAAAAGAGAGCCTTATTTTTAAAAGGTCATCTTTTTGAAGCAAAGTACAAAATAATGTATATTGTTGAAAGTGAAGGCCCTTTCAACAATCCGATGGACGGGTTTGAAAAACAGCCCTTTTATTGTCACCAGCAAAACAAGTGACAATAAACCATATTGAGACAGGGAGGAAAACCAATGGAATTAAAAGATATTTTAAACCAGCGTCTTGACATTCTGGAGGAGAATCATGTGATCTGCAAAAAAGTTGCAGATTATTCCAGAAAAGCAGTGGAACGGATCCTGGAAGAAAATCCTGATGCAGAAGAGGATAAGGCAGCAATGTTCATCACCCATCTGGCCATGGCCGGACAGAGGATCTTAGACGGGGTCGTGGAGCACCCTCTGGATAACACGCTCCTTGATGGAATAAAACAAGAACCAATTTACCAAAGAGCAGAGGCGTTAAAAAAGGAACTGTTAAAGGAAACGGATATCCAGTTCCCGGAAGCAGAGCGGGATTTTCTGACCGTTCATCTATGCAATCTGCTTTCATAATAAGGTATCAGGGCCAATGGCCTTTATAAGAAATGATACAAGGATAAAGAGGAGGATAGAAGCAATGAAGATTGTGGTTGGTGGTCAGATTGACAAGGAAGAAATTGCCGGACTGGTGGCAAAACAGATGAATGGCCGGGCAGAGATCGAGATCAAGGGGGATCTGGATGCTGCATTGGGTGTAAAAAACGGGAAATATGATTATTATGTGGGTGCCTGCAATACTGGCGGCGGCGGAGCCCTGGCTATGGCTATGGCCATGTTGGGCTCCGGGCTCTGTTCTACGATTTCCATGCCAGGAAATGTAAAGAGTGGGGATTTTATCAGGGAAGAGGTTCAAAAGGGGAAAAAAGCATTTGGATTTACGGCACAGCACAAGGAAGAAGTCCTTCCGGTCCTGCTGCAGGCAATCATGGAAAAAGAGGAGGTTTCATAAGTATGAAATACATTGTTATTGCTTTAATCGGGGCATTGGCTTCCGTTTTATCCAATCAGGGGATTGCAGTATTTAATGACGGGTTCCGGCCAATTGTGGGGCAGTATTTTAATGGAGAGATCAACCGGAAAGAACTGGCAGCCATGAGTTTTGCCATCAGTTTTGGCCTGGTCATCGGTTTTGGTATACCGACCTCTATTGCAGCAAGCATTATTCTGATCCACTGCCTGCTGCTGACTACGGATATCATCGGATCCTTCTGTAATAACAGCAAAAACGGGATGATCCTTTCCGCTGTCATCGGAGCCGCTTATGGCTTAGCCATTCTGGCTGGTCTTGAGTTTGTTGTGAAACTGTTCAGCTATATGCCATATAACTTTACCAGTGATTTAGGAAGCGTTTCCGGCTACATAACGGTTGCATTTGCCGTGTTCCCGGCAGTGGGCATTGCTTACCAGCATGGTTTTAAAAAAGGCATGACAGCCGGAATCGTAACCGTACTTGTATATTTTCTTGTTAAAAAATTTGGTACTTTTACTATTGGCGCAGGCAAGGTTTCTTTAAATGCGGAAGGCATGGCAATGCTTGCAGGCATGATTATGATGATCCTTTATGCTGCCCGGCAAAAAGGAACAGAACATACCAATGAAGTGCTGACCCAGGGCTTTGAGGGCAATATTTTACGCATCCGTAAAAACTGGCTGCTGCTTGCAGTTATGGGTGGTCTGATCGCAGCCGGGACCAGCCTTTCCATTATCGCCGGCGATCCCGCCTCCCTGGCCCTATTAGCCAGCCAGGAATACAGCAACGCCGCATTAACCGCACTGGCAAGAGCCATTGGTTTCATACCTTTAGTATTTACTACGGCCATTGTTACAGGCGTGTACGGCGCGGCCGGCTGCACCTTTGTGTTTGTGGTCGGATTGTTCCTTCATGGAAACCCGTTCTTTGCCTTTGTGATCGGATTTGCAGTTATGGTGGCAGAGATTTTCCTGATCAACATTTTTGCAAAATACATGGATAAATTTCCTGGAGTCAAGGATATGGGAGAGTATGTAAGAACATCCATGAACAAGGTCCTGGAAATCTCTTTGCTGGCAGGCGGTATTGTTGCGGCAGAAAAAATGGCAGTTTCCTCTTCCGGATACACCGGCATCGGAGCACTGTTTGTGATCGGGGCCTTCCTGTTAAATAAAAAAGCGAAAAAGCCCATTGTGGACCTGGCTGTTGGTCCTGTGGCATGTATCGTTTTCGGAGTGCTTTTGAACCTGTTTCTTATAATCGGACTCATTGCAGTCCCGGCAGCAAAGTAGTCTGGAAATTGATATGGAAAAACTTGAAACATATGCAAAGAAAACATTTCTGGCACTTAAGAATCCCTACTGCACCGTAAATAAGGTAAATCCCCGGGTTATTGATCTGGTCACTTCATCACATCAGAAACATGGGTTTGCCTGGTATACCGGAGTCAAGGATACTCCTGTCGTTCCCGAAGAACTAAAAGAACGCCTTCATGAAAGCGGATTTTTATTTCATACCGCCGATAAAATGGCCTTGGGCGGAAGAGCGGTGGATCTGCAGCTCATCAATCCCATAACCGGTAAATGGATGACCGGCTCCAGCAGCGGCACAGCCCTTAATGTATTCTATGGAATCAATGATGCAGGAATCGGAACGGACGGAGGCGGCAGTGTCCTGGCACCTGCCGCTGCGCTCAATCTTTATGGATTCATCTCTCCGTTAATAGAGCAGGATCATATGAGGCAGCATTCAAAAACGTCCACTGACGGAATCGTGTTTTCTCCCAGTCTGGGCGCCATTACCAGAGATTTAAAGACCCTGGAGCAGGTTTTAAATCCATTACTTGGAATGAGCCTTACAGAGGAATCAACGAATTGGGATTCCGGCTGGGAATGGAAAGAGGTTCCAAAGATCAGGCAGCCGGATATCTATGGGCACCGGGAGCCATTGTTCCAATACTTAAACGGGATCATAAGTCCTGGAACCATTCTGATATCAAGGGAAGGACCTGTGGATGTGAACGCCATGGGAGACAGCATTTACGGCCATTTTGACATGGATACAGAACGGAGTCAGGCTCATTCGGGAAAAGGGCTGATGCGTGTGGCCAATATGTGCGGTAAATCCGCACTGACCGTTCCTTCCAGTGAGCTGGGATGCTGTACCGTTCTGATCTGTGAAAGTAAAAAAGAGGACATTGAAGCCATGTTCCGAAAGGCCAGATTACTGGCCTGCAAAAGATCCCGGCTGATCGAGCGGTACTTTATGAATTTTGATATGTATTTTTAGAAACGGATATACAGGCATATCCGCTTAATTCATTAGGAGACAAAGAGTGAAAAATAAAGTGGATTTTGAAGCGACTTTAACTAAGGGTTCTTAAACCCCGTGTTTTCAGAAGTATTTGAAAGTAAATATTAGTTATCGTTGCATTTAACTAATGAAGAAG
>JAISYJ010000018.1:0-92756 GCA_031270005.1 Hungatella sp.
ATTCTTTGTAGTATATTCATAAGTCCATTATGAAGCAAAGTGAAACAAAAAGAAACCCCTAATCCCCCTCATGAATGAGGGGCTAGGGGAGTTGAAGTGTCGAAGACACTTATTTATAATTACCGGGGATATTCCAGCTATGTGGCTGCGTGATTCAGCAGCGCAGGTAAAACCTTATATAAAATATGCAGGTAAGGACAGGGAGCTGTGTCAGATTATAAAAGGCATTATTCGAAAGCAGGCAGAGATGGTCTGTATCGATCCTTATGCCAATGCGTTTAATGAGAGCGCCAACGGTGCGGGACATAAAGATGACACAAAGTTAAATGATTTTGTATGGGAAAGAAAATATGAAGTGGATTCCTTATGTGCCCCTGTTTATCTTTCCTGGCAATTCTGGAAAGAGACAGGAGAAACGGATATCTTCGATGAGAAGTATCTGGAGATGCTTCACAATATTTTAGAAGTATTTACTATGGAACAGAACCATGAGACATCTGAGTACTTTTTCCGGAGAACTGACTGCGTGGAAACCGATACACTTCCTATGGAAGGAAAAGGGAATCCGGTAGTCTATACAGGGATGACCTGGTCTGGATTTCGTCCTTCGGATGACCGGTGTGTCTATGGGTATCTGATTCCTGCAAATATGATGGCTGTGACCGCACTTACCTATGCAGAGGAAATATGCAGAACGGTTTATCAAAATGAAGAACTGGCCCGGAATTGCCAAAGACTCTCAGCGGAGATCAGAGAGGGTATAGAAAAATATGGTGTTGTACATCACGAAAGGTACGGTGATATCTATGCTTATGAAACAGACGGTATGGGGCATCATATTCTGATGGATGACGCAAATTCCCCCAGCCTTCTGGCTATTCATTATCTTGGCTACAAAGATGCTTCCGATGAGATTTACCGGAATACCCGCAGATTTATCCTGTCAGAGGACAATCCTTACTTTTATTCCGGTACATACGCCCGGGGCATTGGAAGCCCGCATACACCAAAAGGCTTTATCTGGCACATCGGATTAACGATGCAGGCATTAACTTCCGCTGACAGGGATGAGATACTGGAATGTCTGAGAATGATAGCGGCGACCCATGCCGGTCTTAACTATATGCATGAGTCCTTTAATCCGGAGAATCCGGAAGAATTTACCAGAGACTGGTTTGCCTGGGCTAATTCAATATTTGCAGAACTGCTGGATCAATTATCAATTCAAGGGTTCTGGATCTGAACAATTAGGGATGAATTATAATTATCTGCACCGGGAGGAAAACCTGGAATGAAATTGGAATGGATACATTCGAAGCCTATATTTATGCAGCTGGTGGTTTTTTCTCTCCTGATCAGTCTGATACCGATATTGATTGTCGGCACTTTCTTGTTCAGAATGCTGGAAAATATGGTGATAAGTGAGATGGAAGACTACCATGCCCAGATCACTTCCCAGTATACGAAAAATATAGAGGAAAAGCTGGAACAATACCAGAAGAGCTTAAGATTTATTTCCAATAATACGATGATATTGAGCACGTTGGCAGATAAGAGCCAAAACCCTTATGCCAGGGGAGAGATTATCAGCGAAGAGGTAACAAAATCTCTGCTGTTGGAAAAAAACAGCGAAATCAGAAATTGTATGGTTTACTCCATGGTCAAAGAGAATCCTGTATATGGAAACAGGGCTTCTATGATTGAGGAGGCCGGCAGGGAAATATGGTATCCGAAAGAACAGCCGGTAGATGAGGGATGGTTTTCATACTTTGTCCTGGGGGATAAAGAGCCTCTTTTATCCATAGTGAAAAAGGTAGAAAGACTGGATACAGACAGCCTGACAAGAACACAGCTGGGAATTGTAAAACTGGATGTTTACATGACAAAATTGTTTGCTCCGGCCGCTTTAGGCCATGAAAGCAATGCATCCTATGATGTGATTGCATATAGCGGGGATTCGGAGATACTATATTCCACAGCTGCAGATACTGCTCCGGTTTTGCAGGAATATTTAAAGAACCATAACAAAGAAAACCCAAAGAGCGGTTCCATTCAGGAAATCAACACCTACGTGGTAGAGCAGAAAGACTTAGACAGCTATGGGATGAAACTTTTGTTTCTCTTCAACAATAAGGAAGTACTGGAAAGAAGAGCTGAAATCCAGTGGCTGGTGCTCCCGTTGATAGGAGCGCTGATCCTGATCATTATCGGCTGTTCGTATGTGTACAGCAGAGGTTTTTCCTCCCGGATTGCTCTTCTGCTTCAGAAGTTCCGTACAGCAGAAACCGGAGATCTGACCATACAAGCTCCTATTAAGGGAAAAGATGAGATTGCAGAACTGGATCACCAGTTTGATCATATGCTGCTGAAGCTGGATCAGCTGATTAAAAAGAATTATATCCAACAGCTGGAAAATAAGGAAAACCAGCTTCGGAATCTGCAGCTGCAGATTAATCCTCATTTTCTATATAATACATTGGAGACGATCAGTTCGATTGCAGCAGTCAAGCAGGTGTTCGTGGTGTGTGATATGTGTCAGAGGCTGGGGGAGATTTTCCGGTACAGCCTGGGAAAGGATTATGGTGAAATCGTAACACTGGAACAGGAGCTGGCCCATATTAAGAACTATATTTTCATTCAAAAAATCAGGTATGGAAATCGTTTTGAGGTTTTCTATAATATTGAGGTGGATGACAAAAAGTATTACCTTCCCAGGTTTATCTTGCAGCCAATTGTGGAAAATGCGATTGTTCATGGTCTGGGTGAACTGACCAGCACAGGAACTTTTGAAATCTCCGCTTATGAAAAAGGGGATATGCTCTGCATCTGTATTGAGGATGACGGAGTGGGCATGGACAGTCAGGAGGTAGAAGCGTTAAGCGCTTATATTAACGGCGCTGAACCGGATAAAAAGAAGAATAAAAGCATAGGAATCAAGAATGTAAACCAGAGGATTAAATTGTCTTGTGGGGAGCAGTATGGAATTATCATAAAAAGTCATCCGTATCAGGGCAGCCGGTTTACACTTCGTCTTCCTGTAGTCAAAGGAGGTGAGATGGATGAGACATAATTTACTGATAGTAGATGATGAGGATTTAATACGCCAGGGATTGCGGGCACGGCTGGAGTATTTAAAAATTGATACATATGAAATATTTGAAGCAGCGAATGGTATGGCAGCCCTGGAGGCTGTAAAAAATCATCCGATTGATATCGTGATTACGGATATAAGGATGCCGGACATGGACGGGCTCACCCTGATTCATGAAATAAAAAAGCTTCAAAAAGACATGCAGTTTGTAGTCTTAAGCGGTTATGCAGAGTTTTCTTATGCAGAAACTGCGATTCGCCTGGGAGTAAAGGCTTACCTGTTGAAGCCTCTGTCCAATGAAGAACTGAAAAAGACATTTAAGAAGCTATATCAGGATATGGAGCGGGATTCCAAAATCAGAAGTGCCATGTGGAGGCAGACGAGGATGGATCGGGAAAAGGAGGAATACCTTCAGGAAAAGGCAATTAATGCACTGCTTTTTGACACATCAGCTGAAACCATGGATTATAAGGGCTTAAGTGAAGTCTGCGGAATGGATGCCGGTGACTGCAGCAGGGCTGTGTTTATGATGCTGTCTGTCATCCATATCAACGGGCAAACCTATGACAATATGAAGTTTCGCCGGCTGGATGGTGATTTAATACGGTTTTCTGTTCGAAATGTTTTCCTTGAACTGGAATCTTCCTGCGGGAAACAGATTGTGAACAGCCTTTCTGACAATAATCAGATGTATGCTGTCTTCTTTATGGAGGACGAAAAGAGACTGAGGAATGAAGTGGAGCGTATTTTCCTTGAAATGCGGTCTGTTCTGGAAAAGAGGATGAATATTTATCTGACGTTAGGGGTGAGCAGATACACGCTTTTACTCGGAAGAAAATCAGCTTCAGAAGCATTTGGAGCTTTGAAGCAGAGAATCATTTATGGAGATTCCAATATATACTTCTATGAGGATACCAGGATTTTCAGCGAACAGAAATTTCCGGTTTCTCAGATTCATCTGCTGGATTCCTATTTGGAGAAAAACGAAATCCATAAGATAAAAAATCTTTTGCAGGAAATTTTTTCTGAAGAACTGATGCGAAAGTATGGGACGCCTTATTTGAGAATTATGTGGGTACGGATTTTAAATGTGATTCTTAAACATTATGATAAGAAAAGAAAGGCCTCCAGCATGGAAAAACTGTTGATGAGCTTTAATCTGCCGGATCAGATTCAGTCGGCTTCTGAGATCCAACAGCGTATTACCGATATCATTATGGAGTGTGTCCGTGCAGAAGCTGTGAACGACATGAATGCCAGGAGCAAAATCCAGATGGCGGTCCGGTATATTCAGGAGCATTACAGTGAAAATATTGCAATCAATGATTTAGCAATGAGTTATGGTATGAGTCCAAATTATTTCTCGTCTATATTTAAAGCGGAGACCTCACAGTCTGCAGTGAATTATATTACGGAATTAAAAGTTAAAAAAGCACAGGAACTGCTTGAGAATTCGGAACTCAGTGTGGTGGATATTGCAAAACGAACCGGCTATGAAGACAGTCAGTATTTCTTCCGGGTATTCAAAAAACACACAGGTTTGACTCCTCTTGGTTATCGGGAACAAAACAGGATGTAAAAAGGGAAACACCGTTAAATTTTGTAGGATCTCTACTAAAAAACGGTGTTTTTTCTGTTTGGTAAAAAAACTGGGATGGGACATTGCCACAGGAAGCTGGATCGTAGTAACTCTATCTGCGTCAGTGATATGCCCCCGGCCCATAGTCATAAGTAAATCACCGGACTTACACACACCAGGTTTTCCAAAATAACTTCTTTTTCGTAAAGCTTTGGAATAATTATGGTATCCTTTCCGAATTCAGTAACCGGAATCCGGTCATTCAGATGACAGGTTAAGGTGGCTGAACCAGATTTCAGAGTGATGATGTAATCTTCCGGCAGGACAGAAGTGTATCCCGTTTTTTTTGTCTGGTGAACAGAAAAATGAATCATGCCGTCCTCCCTATGGATTTCCAGCAAAGGGCCTTTGCATACCCAGGTTTTTTGTGTATGTATGGCATCTGCCAGTTCCTGGCTTACGTTACCGCCTTTTTCACCCTGGATGTAGGTGGCGTAATGTCCGGAAAAAGAACTGTTTCCATGCAGATCCATGCCGCAGGTAGCAGATAGTTTTTCACCGGAAAGCACCAGAGATTCCCAGAGCATCACAGCCTTTTCATTTACCTCATGAAGGGGTTCGGGATTATTGAAAATCTCGATAAAATCACAGCAGGAATAGTCAGTAACAGTCATTACAAACCTGCATCCCTGGGCAAAAGGCCAGCCATAGGAAAAGGGATGTGCGATACCCACCAGTGCATCTTTGGCGCGGGCAGCCAAAAAGAGCAGTTCCGGTTTGTGTTTGTTGATGTTCTCCCAGGGAACATACTCCTTTAAGTTCAGGCAGAGAATGTGCCCATAGTAGGTTGTATATTCCATGCCCGGAATAAAGGATATGGGCAGGTGCGTTTCTTCCAGAATCGCCTGGATTTTTTTATGCCCGGATATGGTATTGTGATCGGTGAGAGCAAAAGCGTCCACTTGATCAGCAGCCATAAGCTCCGTCAGTTCACGGCAGGTGCAGGAAGCATCTGATTCGTTGGTATGATTGTGTAGTTCCAGTCTTTTATACATGTCAGGTTCCTCCTATTATCGTACCCGCACAGTCAGGGTGTAATCCGTGTTGTCAAGGAGCACGGAAAAAGCCAGAATTGTAACCTTTAAAACTCCTTTAATGGAGGCTTGCGGAATGCAGCCTTCTGTAGCTTCTTCGCAAGTAAAGTGCATATGCCTGGTGGTCAGCTGCCGGTGGATGCATCCAATGAATTCATCGTTTAACATTGCCAGGGTATGAATCTCAGTTTTCATCTGGCCATAGATGGCATCCTCAAGTTCTTCCGGGGAAGACAGGGTTAAATCATAGGCTTCTTTACAGTAATCAAGCAGTCTTTGTTTCAGCCCGGGAGTTATATCTTCGGGAGAAAAGTGCCTGGGTCCGAAAGAAAATTTGATATCCAGTTCTTCATAGGTTTCATCCAGGCAGACAGTATAGGAAATCTGCCCGATAAAATCTTTTGACAGCTTCCCCTGGACCTGATAGACAGTTTTCATTTCATCCATAGTCGTATATCTCCATTTATATTTTTTGTTGATTCCAGTCAAGAATAAGCAATCATTTTTCCAATGTCAAGCATCAGAGAACAATCGTAGAAATATCCAGTTTTTTTGAAAGTTGTGTGCATTATGAGAAAAACAATGTTTTGATATACTACATATATTGGAAGACAATCAAGAGGCCCGGGAGAAGGGCCGGAAAGGAAGCTTTATTTGGAAAAGAGAACTCTGTATAAAGAGGGAAGCTATAAAAAAGGGAACCTGCATACCCATTCTACCTGGTCTGATGGAGTGAATACTCCAGAGGAAGTGGCAAAACATTACCGCGGGAAAGGGTATGATTTTCTGGCAATCACAGATCACTGGGTGTATGGAATCCATCCTGAGCTTTGCAGGGAAGATTTTCTGGTGTTCCCGGGTACGGAACTGGATATAGAACTTCCTGCAAGAAAGGATCATCATCTGGTTGGGCTGGGCTTGCCGGAAACCAATAAAATCCCGGAAGGTTATATGTTTCTGGAGGAGCGAAAGAGAAATGCCTTAAGTACCCCCGAGAGGATCATAGAATATTTTGGGCAGAAGGGTAATGTCACGTTATATGCACATCCGTACTGGTCGAAAGTGGACTCTGTTGATATCAAGTATCTGCAAGGCATGATAGGAATGGAAATCTATAATCATGGATCAGAATTTGAATCAAATAACGGCAACTCGGAAACTTACTTTGATCATTTTCTCTTCGTGAGAAACAGGATTAACTGTTTTGCCACAGATGATGCACATGATCTGGAAGAACATAGTCTGGGCGGTTTTGTTATGGTTAAAACCAGGGAATTTACTCACAGAGGGATCATGCAGGCATTGAAAGACGGAAGTTTTTTCGCGTCCGGCGGTCCTCTGATTGAGGACTTTTATGTAAAAGATCAACAGGCAGTGGTAACCTGTGCAGCCTGTCAGGATATCTATTTTCAAACACCTCACCGGGGCGGTCATCTGCACAGTGCTGCAGAAAACTTAACTGAGGGGAAGTTTGAACTAAATGGCGATGAGGAATATGTACGTGTGACGCTGAAGGATTCCTATGGGAAAAAGGCATGGAGTCAGCCTGTATGGCTCTGGTTATAAGGGGGGTAAAGATGCTGAAACTCGTAACATTTAATATAAGATGTGATTACGATCAGGATAAGGGCAACAGTTTCCGATATCGAAAATCACTGATCCTGAAACAAATACAAAAGGAGAAACCGGATCTGATCTGTTTTCAGGAGGTGCTTTCCCATGTGGCAGTGTGGTTAAAGGATGTGTTAGAAGATTATTATGTGGTCGGATGTGGGAGAAGTGAAACGCTGGAGGACGAACAGGTGGCTGTGGCATACAAAAAGAAGCGGCTGAATCTGATCTCCATGGAAACCTTCTGGCTTTCTTTACAGCCTTACCGGCCTGCCAGCAGATATGAAGAACAGTCAATCTGTCCCCGGGTATGCACGGAAACCTTGTTTGAAGATCTGGAGGAAAGACAAGTGTTCCGCTTTTTCAATCTTCATCTGGACCATCAGGGGGTACAGGCAAGAGTTCTGGGACTGAGGCAGGTACTTAAAAAGGCGGAGGAAGCAAAGCTGTTTCCCGAAGCGCCTGTGATTCTGGCAGGTGATTTTAATGCAGAGCCGGATGGCGAAGAGTTCCTTGAGATAAAGCAGCGTCCGGAGTATAAGAATATCGCAGAAGGGATTGGAATTACTTATCACGGCTTTGAACCGGAAGATGAACCGGAGTGTATCGACTATATTTTTATCAGAAACTCAAAGGGTGAAGGCACCGGCCTTAGATGCCGGTCTGTGGATAAATGGGAGGAGAGGGAAGATGGCGTGTGGCTGTCGGACCACTATCCCGTCTGTGCTTTGCTGGAATGGATTTAATGTAAAAATCATCAAAAGGGGGATATTTTATGCAATATGAGCCGCCAAAACAGCCGCTTGGAAAAAGGCTGTTTCGTTACTGGCCGCTGTATGCAATGCTTCTGCCTTGTATTGTTTACTACATATTGATTTGCTATGTACCTATGGCAGGCTTGGTACTGGCCTTTAAGGATTATTCATTTAAGAAAGGAATCTGGGGAAGCCCATGGGTGGGACTTAGGTACTTTAAGACGTTCTTTTCCAGCTATGACGCTCCAAGACTGGTAAAAAACACCTTAACCGTGGGTGTGATTAAATGTATTCTGGAATTTCCCTTTGCCATAATACTGGCACTGATGTTAAATGAGCTTCGCAGTATGAAGTTTAAGAAGGTTTCACAGACAATTACATATCTGCCTCATTTTCTGTCTTCGATTATTATCGTTACAATGCTGCAGAGAATTCTGGCTCCCAACACAGGTGTACTGAATCAGGCAATTTCAGCACTGGGAGGAGATGGAAGTACGTTTTTCCTGATGGATGCAAAATATTTTTTCCGTATTCTGTTTTCCATGGATTTGTGGAGGAATATCGGATGGGATTCCATCATCTATCTTGCGGCAATCAGTTCGGTAGACACTTCTCTGTACGAAGCGTCGGAGATGGATGGCTGCGGCAAGTTAAAAAAGATGTGGCATATTACACTGCCCAGTATACGCGGAACCATAGGCCTTCTGTTCATCATGGGAGTGGGGGGACTGCTTTCCTCCGGGGTTGAGCAAATCTGGCTTCTGCGCACGCCCGGTAACATGGCACTGGCAGATACTCTTGATGTCTTTGTACTTCGGACCGGTATCCAGGGCGGACAGTTTGGTTATGCAACTGCCATTGGCCTCATACAGGGACTTGTGGGCCTGGTATTGGTTGTAGTATGTAATAAACTCAGTAAGAAGGTTACTGAGGTGGGACTTTGGTAAGAGTTTTATAACTATATTCTAGGGAGGTATTAAACATGAAAAGGGAAATCTTAAAACGCTGGCTGGCAGTGTCTGTGGCCGGAGCCATGGCATTAACAACGCTGGCAGGCTGCAGCAGCCAGGGCAATAGCAGCAGTACTGCAAAAAGCGAAGAAAGCAGCACAGATCATTCCGGTAAGCCCGATACCTGGATCGCAGACCGTACCATTACGGTTCAGGCCTATGTAGATGATATCGGGAATACCCTTCCGGATGATATTAACAACACGGAAACAATGAAGAAGATTACGGAGCTGACGGGTATCAAACTGGAGGTCCGCTATACGCCCGGAGACAGTGACTCAAAAGTAATGGCTTCCCAATTGGCATCAGGAACCATCCCGGATGTGATTGTCAGCTATCTGGATGATTCCACAAGAAAGGAATTTCCACTGCTGTATAAGGCTGCCAAGGATGGCATGTTTGCAGATGTTTCTGATTATATGAAGAACAGTAAGGTGTATTCCCAATATTATGAAGATGGTTACCTTCCCCAGGATACCCATGATAATATTGTGTTCAGAAAAAATCTGGACGGTGTCTATATGTGGCAGATGAATATAGACGAGATTGACCGTTCTCTGGAATACAATGCGGATGAAGAGTATGTGGGCGGTATGTATATCCAGTCTGCCATTGCGGATGCTCTTGGTATTGATCCCAGAACAATTAATACACAGGACGACTTTTATAACCTGCTGGTCAAGATTAAAGAAGGGGGCTTTAAGGATGATAACGGCAATGATGTATATCCATTGGGGCCGAAATACTGGGGTGGTTCTGCAGATCCTCTGAAATTTATAACCGCCGGATATAATTGGGGTGTCAGTGATAATTATAATCTGGATACAGATGGAAACGTAAAACACATTGCTCAAACAGATTATGCCTATGACCAGATTAACTTTGTGAGAAAGCTTCTTAACGAAGGACTTATGAATCCTGAGTTTTTTACCATGGACGCCACCCGTGCGGAAGAGGTTTCCAGAAATCACAGCTCGGCAATCATGGCAGATGTCCATAATTATGAAGAAATCATATATGGAAGTGATGACTGGGTACCTCTTGGGCCGTTGAATGATATTCAGGGGGACAACAAGGAAGTGGTACACGGCAAGTCTCACCGTGGTTGTATGGCAATCTCTGCAAATGCTGAGAATCCGGAAGAGATATTCAAATTCTTTGACTGGCTGTCTTCAAAGGAAGGGCAGATCATCGCCCAGTATGGCGCTGAGGGAGTATCCTATGACATGGTAGACGGCTATCCGCGGCTAAAGAATGAGATTGTCAAAAAGTTGAATGAAGGCGATACAGATTATCTGATCAATACAGTTGGTTCCGGCCTTGGCGGTTCAGGAAATTACTTTTTTGAATTTGTGCTGACCAATAAAAACAACATAGATAACTTTGGGGAGTCACGTCCCGGTGCATCTGCAGGTGAGTCCACGTTCGCAAGAAGTGTAAAAATTGCCAGGGATTATCCGGTGGAAAAGAAACTGGTTCCGGGACTTGATGCCACGGCATACTTATCAGCAGATGAACTGGCAGATGTTAAGATGCAGATGGAGCTTCTGGACTGGAAGGAAACCTTCATACAGGCATGCTTCGCAAAATCAGATGATGAGGTAAAATCCATTGTTGAGTCCTTCCGTGCTCAGCTTAAAGCAGCAGGTGTGGAAAGATTTGAAGATCATGTGAAAAAAGTTTACGATGAAAATCCGAAATCAGTAACATTTTATAAATAAGATATGGAGGGGGAGCAAAATGAAAAAATTTATAAAGACAAACCCAGTGGACCGGGCAATGCAGATATTGATTTATATTATAATCATTGCACTTTGTCTGATTATTCTGCTCCCGTGTTTAAATGTACTGGCTCTTTCTTTTAATGATGGAAAGGACGCCGCCCGGGGCGGTATCTGGTTCTGGCCAAGAGAATTTACATTAAACAATTTTAAAGAGGTATTTAAAGACGGAAGCATCATGAATGCATATGGAATCACTTTGGCGAGAACAGGAATCGGAACTTTTTTAAGTCTGATGGTCACTACCATGGCAGGCTTTGTACTGAAACAGTATGATCTTCCCGGACGTAAGCCAATCACGATTCTGATTACCTTTACCATGTTGTTTGGCGGGGGTATGATTCCTACTTATATCCAGTATAAAAATTTGCATTTGCTGAATTCTTTCTGGGTATACGTAATTCCCGGTCTGGTGAGTGTAACGTACCTTATCATGGTGAGAAGCTTCTTTGAAGGGATACCGGACAGCCTGGAAGAGTCGGCAAAGCTTGATGGCTGCGGATATTTTCAGATTTATACAAAAATCATGCTCCCTTTAAGTAAACCGGTAATCGCTGTTGTGGGACTTTATACGGCTGTGAATCACTGGAACGATTGGTTTGCCGGAGCATTCTATATGAATAATACGAAGTTATGGCCGGTTCAGACCGTATTGCAGCAGATGCTGACGAAAGCCATGAGTTCACAGCGTGAGGTTACTTCCGTGGCGCAGGCGCTGGCCCATAATACGGCCTCCGTAACTTCGGATTCATTAAAAATGGCGGCAGTTGTGGTAACGACAGTACCGATTCTCTGTGTTTATCCTTTTATACAGAAATATTTTGCCCAGGGTGCTATGATGGGTGCGGTCAAAGGGTGAGTATCCAGGGGAGAGAGAATGAACGAAAAAAGATGGGATTTATACGTTTATGGTGATGTAAATATTGATATTGTAATACCTGGTGTGGAAAAGTTCCCTGAGCCGGGACAGGAGGATGAGGTTCCGGTCATGGAGACTTTTGTAGGCGGCGGAGGCGCCCTGTTTGCACTGGGTGTGGGGAAACTGGGGCTGCATCCGGTGTTCCAGGGGGAAGTGGGCGATGATTTCTATGGAGCGTTCATCCGAAAGATATTTCGGGAAAATAATATAGACGATTCCCTTCTTGAAACAAGCAAAACACGAAAAACAGGCATTTCTTTAAGCTTTACAAACGAGAAAGACAGGTCTTTTTTAACCTATCGCGGAACAAATGAAAGCATCAATATTGATACCGTGGATGTAGAGAAGGTAAATGATGCTTCTCATATTCATGTGACAGGATATGCGGGTTCGGCAAATCACGATTCTTATTTAAGATTCCTCCGGCGAATCAAAGAGGAGACACAGGCTACGGTTTCCTTTGACTTAGGCTGGGATTCCACAGGGGAGTGGAAACGGGAGATTTATCAGCTGTTTCCATATATTGACGTATTGTTTATGAATGAAACAGAAGCCAGACATTACGGGCGGAACCATGATGCCAGAGAGGCCGCGGTGGATTTTGCGGCGTATTGCGGACTGGCAGTGATTAAAATGGGAAAACAGGGTTCCATTGCCGTAAAAGGGAAAGATATTTATGAGGCAGCCGCTTATACGGTGGAGACAATAGATACCACCGGAGCCGGAGATTCCTTTAATGCGGGGTTTCTGTATGGATTTTTAAAAGGAAAATCACCAGAGGATTCTCTGCGCTTCGGGAATGGCTGCGGTGCTTTGTCAGTAACCGCACTTGGAGGAAACACAGGGTTTCCCACAGAGAGCAGGCTTATGGAGTTTATACAGACTTATAGGGAAAGGAGGATGGCAAAATGAAGATTGCAGTGATTGGAGGAGCGGGCGTACGTACCGTCATTTTTATAAATGGTCTTCTAAAGCGTTATAAAAATTTGAATATCCATGAAGTTGTTCTCTATGATATCCAGGAGGAAAAGCAGAAAATTATTGAAAAGCTCTGTAAGCATGTGGTAAACCGGGAACAGAAAGATTTGAAGGTATGGGCGGTATCTGATCCGGTGGAGGCCATAAGGGGGTCAGACTTTATTGTAACGACCCTTCGTGTGGGGGGAGATTCATCCCGGGTAACCGATGAGACAGTCGCACTGGACCTGGGAGTTATCGGTCAGGAAACCACCGGAGCAGGGGGATTTTCCATGGCTGTGCGGACAATACCGGTGTTGTTGAAATACTGTGAGATGATAAAAAGACACGCACCTGAGGCGTGGATTTTTAATTTTACCAATCCATCGGGTCTGGTAACTCAGGCGCTGCATAGTGCCGGATATTCCAGGGTCATTGGAATCTGTGATGCTCCAAGCAGCACAAAATTCCGCATGGCAAAAGCACTGGGAGTGACGGAAGATGAGCTTTACGTGGAATTTTTCGGCTTGAATCATCTCTCCTGGATTCGCAGCGTAAAAAAGAAAGGGGAAGAAATCCTGCCAGAGCTTCTGGCTGATGACGGGTTTTTAAAGCATATACAGGAATTTTCCATTTTTGATCCGGAACTGCTGCGTTTGATTGGATTTCTTCCCAATGAATACCTATATTATTACTACCATAGGGAAAAGGCACTTGAAAATATAAAAAAATCGGGAGCAACCAGGGGAAAGACGATTGAAGCCGTCAATATGAGGATGATGGAGGAGCTGCAAGCCATGGATATGGATTCGGATCCGGAAGGCGCGCTTCAGGTTTTTCTTTATTATATGCAGATTAGGGAAAACTCCTACATGAACATCGAAACCGGCCTTGAAAAGGGGCCGCTGGTTGAAAAGGGACAGCTTGAGGTTCCTGAGGGCATGGGGTATGCCGGTGTTATGCTGGACTGCATCGAGGGAATGCAGAGTGAAGAGGGAAAGTATCTTGTGCTTTCCATCGAAAATAACGGAAGCATTCCGGGACTTGAAGATCAGGACGTGATTGAAACCACCTGCCTGGTATCCAGGGCTGGTATTTGTCCGGTTAAGATTGAAGAGGTGCCGGAAGACTGTTATTTATTGATCCGCCTGATTAAGATGTATGAGAAACTTACGGTAGAAGCTGTGAAAACACAGTCAAGAGAAACTGCCATCAGAGCGCTGACGCTGCATCCTCTGGTAAATTCCTATTCATTGGCAAAGCAGCTGGTGGATAGATACGATGAGGTGTATGGAGGAATAAAAAATGCCATTTGATTTTCACAATCGGGACAGAATTAAGAATATCATAGAGGAGTTGGAAAGCCTTAGATATAGAGACAGAAAAGACCTGGAAGGGTTGTTATTATGGGAGGATCATGGAACAATAGGCAACAGAATCCCCCAAGGGACAGGACAGCCGGTGGAAACAGGTTTTTGCTGGAAGGGCTGGGATCGTTATAACTGGCTGACTGCTGACGTAGAAATTCCCCGGGAATGGAAAGATAAAGAGGTACTGGGACTGTTTGATTTCGGTGCCCGGACCGGTACGGGAAATAACGGGGATTTTGAGAGTTTACTGTACTTAAACGGAAAGCCTTATCAGGCAGTGGACGGAAATCACCATGAAGTATTTTTGGAGCCGGCAGTAAATGGTTATTCCCAGGAGCTGAAATTTCGTCTGTGGTCTGGACTAAGCGGCGGAGGAATTCCAAAGGAAAAGATGATGGAAATCCGCCAGGCTCAGATAGGAATTCTTGATCATCCCACAGATGATCTGTATTATCTGGCAAAGGCGGCACTTGAGACTTATGATTTGCTGCCGGTGGGAAATGAGTATAAAGAATGGATCCTGAATACTCTGGTAAGTACTTTTACCAGGATTAACTTTACAGAGCCCGGAAGTGAAGAATTTTATGAGACTGTGAAAATAGCCTGGCAGTTCCTTGAATCAAAGATGGATGGCAGGGGAAAGCCGGACGTGAACGTAAGTCTGATCGGACATACCCACATCGATGTGGCCTGGCTGTGGCGGCTGCGCCATACAAGAGAAAAGGCAGCACGCTCATTTTCTACTGTGAACCGGCTTATGGAGAAGTATCCTGAATATCGGTTTCTTCAGACACAGGCACAGTTATACGAGTATATCAAGGAAGATTATCCCGATATCTATACATATATTCAAAAGCGTGTGAAAGAAGGAAGATGGGAACCCTCCGGAGCCATGTGGGTGGAGTGCGACTGCAACTTAGCTTCCGGAGAATCTATCATTCGCCAGATTCTTATTGGTAAAAATTTCTTCAGGCAGGAATTTGACTGTGAAAGCGAATACTTATGGCTCCCGGATGTGTTCGGATACTCCTGGGCACTGCCCCAGATTTTAAAAAAATCGGGGATAGATACCTTTATGACCACAAAAATAAGCTGGAACGACACCAATCGTCTGCCTTATGATACCTTCCGCTGGAAAGGAATGGACGGAACTGAAGTGACAGCCCATTTTATCACAACAACGGATCCAGGGGAGGACTACTATACCTATAATGGCAATACCAGTCCGGACGCCATAAAGGGTGTATGGGAGCAGTATAAAAATAAGGATACCAATAAAGATCTGCTGATTTCCTTTGGATTTGGTGATGGAGGAGGCGGCCCTACCAGAACCCAGATAAAGCAGGCAGAAGCCGCCGGCAAGATTCCCGGTCTGCCCCATGTAAAGATGGAGATGCCTACAAAATATTTCCGCCGCCTAAACCAGACATTGAAAGAAAACCCTATGGTTGGTTATATTCCCGTGTGGGATGGCGAATTGTATCTGGAGTTTCACAGGGGGACCTATACTTCTCAGGCTTATAATAAGAAGATGAACCGGAGAATGGAATATCTTCTTCGTGATACAGAGATGCTTTCTGTACTGGCCGGAGCGGCTGCGGGAGTACCTTATGATTATGATAATCTTTTAAAAGCATGGAAAATTGTGCTGTGTCACCAGTTCCACGATATTCTTCCCGGCTCTTCTATTAAAGAAGTATATGAAGACAGTCATGTGGAATACGGCCGGGCCCTGCAGCTGATAAAGGAAACCATGGAAGCGGTAAATCAGACGCTTTATGCACCGGAAGCAGGATGTTATACGGTGTTCAATAACTCCAACTGGGTGAGAAGCGGGGCAGCCTTTATCCATATGGCTGATGCAGAGCTTTCTCATTATAAAGGGCATATGGTGATAGATGAAGACGGTCAGGAAGTAAAAGCCGTCTGGAAAGAAAACGGGGTGCTTATATGGGTTTTCCAGATACATCCATTCTCATTTTCCGCTTTTCGCATTGTGGCAAAAAAAGCCGGGCATACCGGTGCAGAGCTGTCAGAGACTAAGGTAGGAGCATCTCAGATTGAAACGCCATTTTACACGATTTTCTGGAATGAAAAGGGTCAGTTGAACCGAATCTACGATAAAAAAGCGGAGCGGGAGGTTCTTCCTGAAGGGAAATGCGCCAACGTGCTTCAGATTTTTGAAGACAAACCCAGATGTTTTGATGCCTGGGAACTGGAGCCTACCATTGACTTAAAACGGGAGACAGTGGAGAACTGCATTGCGGTCAATACCAGAAAACACAGTCTGGGCTGGGAAGTGGAGTTTTCCTGGCTGTATCACAAATCCCAGATCCGGCAGACTATGTGCCTGTATGAAGAAAGTCCGCGGATTGATTTTAAGACGATCGTTGACTGGCAAGAGCGTCAGAAGCTGTTAAAGACCAGCTTTCCGGTGGATGTGCGTGCGGTAGATGCCCGGTTTGATATTCAAAATGGAAATATCCGCAGGCCGATTACCAGGAATACGACCTGGGAAGCTGCTAAGTTTGAGGTGGCAGCTCACAAATGGGTGGATATCTGGGAAACAGGGTATGGGATGGCCGTGTTGAATGACTGCAAATATGGCCACGACGTGAAAGAGGATACCATCCGCCTGACTCTTTTAAAATCCGCAGTGGATCCTGATTATACGGCAGACCTTGGAACCCATGAATTTACGTATGCAATTCTGCCTCATGATAAGGAATGGTATGAGGCGGGCATTGAGCAGCAGGCATTTGATTTAAATAATCCACTGACCGGAAAGCCGGGTCAAAACAGACTGGGAAGTGAAAGCTGGATTTCATTTGATCAGGAAAATCTGGTTGTGGATGCGCTGAAACGAGAAGAAAACGGAGAACGCATCATACTTCGCTTCCATGAGTTTGAGGGCAGAAGATGTGCTGTGAAGGTCAGCAGCAAACTGCCGGTAAAACAATGGTGTGAGTGTAATCTGATGGAAGAGGAGACAACGTTTAACCCGGGAGAGATTCAAGTACCGATGAAGCCTTATGAAATTAAGACATTGCTGCTGGAACTGGAATAAAGAAGGAGCCGTGAACATGAGGATTGAAATCACCCGCAGCCCGGCCCCTGAAAGCAGGAACTTAAGGCCGGAACATGGAGTCTGCGGCTGTATGATGGGGCTTACCGCTTTAATAAAGAGGCATTAAAAGGCCTAGACAGCAAAGAGATTTATGAGAATCGTGACAGCCTGGCTGATTATGGGGAAACCTGTTATACCTTTGTTATGGGTAACCGTGAGCCTGTTGAAGGCAGAGAAGACAGATATACAGGAATATCGGATGAAATGTGGAAACAGGTTCTTTTCAAAGGGGAAAACATGGGCAAATGCAGGGGATATGCCCGTACTCTTGGGAATCTGCCTAACAATTATCTGCATACGGAGGATCTGGTCCGTTATGCCGAAGATCTGGCAAAAAACCTTGGGGTTTTCTGCCGGACATTTAGGAACCGGGAACTGGAAGAATTAAACTGCAGTGGTCTGCTGGCTGTAAACCAGGGGAGCGGCCGGGAGGCGAATGGATTGGGCTGGTGGAAAAAGGCGCCGGAGCCAGCGGGGGCGGCATCATTACTATAGTGAAATTTCTGGAAAAGCAGTAAGAAAGGAAACAATAGATGGATTTTGTATTTTATGAAACGATATCAAGGGAAGTGTTGGAGAACTATTTATCCCGCTGCGTAACTGCAGCGGGATTATTCGAAAGCAAAACCCTTACGGATGATCTGCGCGCTATCAAAGAGATGGGCGTAAAGTTTCTGGGAAGGGCATCCGGCATTTGGTATATGCCGATGGAGGACGAGGAGCATTTTCGTCTCTCCAGGGAACTGGCGGAAAAAGTCCATGCTGTGGATCCGGAGATTATTCTTCAGGCCTGCGTGTTTGAGTGGATTGTGGAGCGGATGGAGGAGATCAGGATACCTGGCTATGTGTTCAAAGCCTTTGGGGTGAAGCCGGAAGAGAGAACCTTTCGGATGCAGGAGGCATTGTTTACGGATGAATCCTCCGGTTATATAAGCCGCAGAAAAGATCCGTCTAAAAATGGGGGTATCCCGGATTTGTGCCGCCAGGAAGCGCAGATGTGGTTTTATTACCGGGCAACCAGATATATTGACTGTGGCTATGAAGCTTTGCATATGGGACAGGTGCATCTATACACAGCTCATGATACGGGTATGGAAAAGACAGCGCGGCTTTTTTCCATGATACGGGAATATGCCAGAGTGCAAGGGAGACGGCACAAGGTGCTTCTCGATGCCCATACCCATGGCGTCAATATCCGTGGAAAGCTGATGTTTGATTATCATGCAATGCCATTTACCAGAGTTCCGCTTCTGGAAGTACCCGGAGAGAAGCTGGTGCTGGTGAGAGAGGGCTACAGTGAAGGGGGAGAAAACCCAAATGGATGGTCAGCAGGCACCATGCCTTATTTGATGGAGTATGATAATTGGGGTGGTTTAGCGGTGGAAGACCGGGATTCCTATTCAAGAGAAGAGCTGGCATGGAGGGATTGGTGGGGATATGACCAGATTGCCTGGTTTGCCAATCAGCCAGAAGAGAGCCGAAATCATTTTCTGGAGTATACTTACAAATGGACAGAGATTAATAATCCCAATGCTTACTTTGAACTGCCATTTCGCCGGATGCTGGGAGATGGGGCGGTTACAGGAATAAGAGCTGACAACGGGGAACCGGACCGTCAGAATTTCTATCAGATAAACCAAAAGAGTTCTGATTGCCCCATGGGGTTCAGTCAGGAGGAGACAGCGAAGCGGTTATGGGCCACTGGGCATGAACTTAGAAAAAAAGCGGCTAATCCTGAGATGCTCATTCGTTATGGAGCCGGAGAAGTCTATGATGAAAGGACCGGAATGAAGCTGCCGGAGAAAATTGTGGTATATGGAAGTTTTCAGCCTCATGTGGGAGCCGTTAAAAATGATTCTAACAGCGAAGTGACCCGGATGTATTACATCGGTGACAACACCTATACACTGTCTGTGGTGATGCCGTTTGCAGGGACTTATGATTATTCGGTAGCGACTTACGGAACGCTGTCGGCCACCTATCAGGAAGACAGATATCCCAGAAGCGGCTCATGCAATAAGGCACATTTTACCACGGAGAAAGATAATATGGCAGTGCGTTTTAAATACCGGTTTATTACAAATGAAGTTACAGTAGAGAAGTTTGATTGAATTAATAAGAGTGGCGCCGGTGATTATTAACGGCGCTATTTTAAAAAATCTGAAGTTATGAAAGCATGATGAGGTATTTACCCGGAAAATGGCGGAATAAGTTGTACAGATTAAGGATTTGAACCAGCACATTAAGAAAAGCCTTTTCCTTTCATTCATCACATGATAAGATAGCCATGTATAAAAACACTTAAGAGAAAGGATACATGAGTATGGGTAAAGTATGGAAAGTAAAGGTTGATGAAAAGAATTATGAGATTAAGCTGAAGGAGTCTGATCTGCAAAAACCCCTGGAATTTGTTTCAGAACAGGGTAATTATTTTAGATAAAAGCAAGATAAGGGATACTATGAAAAAGTGCATCCCTGAGGACGCACCTTGTGCAATATAATATCACAAACAAAATTATAAATCCTTAAATGAATGTAAAAGTATTGAATAAACCTGGATGCAAAAGAAGCAATGGGAAAATTGGATAAAATGACAGAAAAGGAATAGACAGACAATGATAAACAGAGAAGATATGCTGGAGCTGACAAGGCGGATGACCCTTGCCCGAACATCCTTTACAAGAATCGCAGGGTGTTATGTTGATAGGGAGGGAGAGTTTGGTGGGAGTTTTAATACAAATTTCTTAAAATTATCTCCATCAGAGCGAACCCAAAAATTGAAGCTGGCAAAGGAGATTCCCTTTTCTGCCACCAATATAAACTTAAAGAAATATGAATTTCCACAAAGCATGCGAAAGCCGGGGAGCATGTGGCAGCTGCTTATGGCAATGAATGAATGCGGATTAAAAAATGATGCCCTGATGGACACATTTTATGATGTAGTCATGGAAAGCTACCATACGGATTTGGAATATGCCATTTTACTTTTCCATGATCGCTATGATATTCCGGCAAAGGCTTCGGATAAGGAGAGATTATGGGAATCGGAAGAAGTGTTTGAATATATGATTTGTGCTATCTGCCCGTTAGCAGGGGAGTATGAGCCGGGGAAACCGGAGTGTGGATTCTTATTCCCCGCATTTACAGACAGAAGCGGGGATCTGAATCATATTGATGTATTTCAGGCAGATGCGGACCGGCCGCACAAGGAAATCTTGGAGGCATTGGGAATCGGCAGTGCCAGAACTTGAATGGCCGATTGGAAATTATTGCATCCACCTGCCAGGGAAGTGGCCTTTATACACACAGTTCTATCTGGAAGGTAAATGAGTCCATGGACGGATTGCTGCCGGTTGAAAATAATATTTCTGAGGCTGGAGATAAGACGATTGCTGAAATTAGTGGGGAAGCGGTCCGAAAACTCATAAGCAAGTCCTGGGCTGGGTTTCAGATAAAGTAAACCGGGGAAAATAGTTAGATATATAATAGAATCAACAATCAAAGCAGCTCTTAATGCAAAAATGGAGCAGGGGTTAAACAAAGCTCATCCATTCTTGCATTAAGGGCTGTCTTTAATAGCAGGTATCTTTCCAATGGTGCATTGGGCCGTCTCTTATAAATTAAAAGCCTTTCTAAATTCGCTTGGTGTAATCCCATGAACATCCTGAAAAGCAGCAGCAAATTTGGACGCATTTTTATAGCCGCACAGCTCCGAAATATCCCGGATACTCAAATGGTCTTCAGACAAAAGCTGCATGGCACGTTTCATTTTTTCCCTGCGGATATAATCATAAAGGGGAATCTGATAAATGTTTTTAAAGCTTAAGCGTAATTTGCTCTCGCTCATATCTGCTATTTTTGTCAATTCTTCCATTGGCGGAACCTGGAGAATGTTTTCGTCAATTTTCAGTTTTACAGAGTAAACTTTTTTCTCATTTTCCCATGTTACGTAGTTTCTGCGATTGCTCCTCCGATCTGGAGTTACCGGATAGTTTCTGGCGATTGAGCATAGCAGATGAAGCACCATTCCTTCAAAGGCAAGGAGGGGCATATCCGCATTGCGTACTGCCCAGCGGATCTGTTCTAATATCAACATGATATTTGATGTGTTATAATGTTCTGTTTCCCATGCTTTTGTATCTTCTATGCTGATTTTTGGGGGATTGTTTCTTGTTTGCAAAAAGGGTTGTAAAAAGTCATCAAAAACAAGAACACTGGTAAAGCAGGTATGGATTTCTTTTGGAAAGGTCAAATGAAATGGATGCTGGGGATTAACCAGAACGTGGGTCATGGGCGTGAACGTGGTTGATGCCTTGCCTTGCTGGGAATATATTATGCTGCCGCAGTCAATACAAAAGATCCACAAACATGGCTTTTTCACGTCTATGGAGTGGACAATTTTTTTTTCTGGAGTAAACCAAGCGCTGGAAACAAACAGGCCTTTTGCAGGACATGCTTCAACGATCCAGCCATTGGACCAGTGGGACGGAAAGTAATATCCGGTCCCTGGTCCGTAGGTCCGCTGATCCAGGTTATATTTTTTCGCCATGGCTCCCCATGAGGCGGCTTGATATTCATTCATTGCATGATGGCTCACTTTCTAACTTTTTACCTTCAAATTATACATGAAAGAAGAAAAAAAGACAATGGAATGATGCTCCAATTTGGTTTAGTTGTGCTCCATGTGGCTAAGAATAAAATGAAAAAAGTATCAGAAATCAACGGAAAACAGAGTGTTTGAGTAGTTATATGAAAAATAAGCTTCTTCGCAATGGACTCAGGCCATATTGACGTATATTTTTTATTGTGTTAGTATTCTGATTAGTTAGTTAAGACTAACACAAAGGGAAAGAAAGTAAACTCTCAAGCTGTAAGAAGGAAAATTATCATAACTTTAAGGAGAATTGATATGAAGAAATCAGGGTCTATATTTTGTTTCATGTTCGCGCTTTTATTTGCGCTGACAGGATGCAGCAGTGTAAACCGGGAAAACCCTAAAGCGCCGGACATGCACACAATAAATACAGTAATGGGAGAAATAGAAGTGCCAAAAGAGCCACAGCGTGTAGTCGTGAACTGGTACATAGGAGATGTGCTTTCTTTAGATTTAAATGTGGTTGGATACAATGCATGGGAACAGGAAACCATGCCATTTTATGATAAGTTCTCTTCGGATTCCAAGCTGGAAAACTGGGCAGCAGAAGATATTATGGCTGCAGAGCCGGATTTGATTATTACTTATCAGACAGAGGATTTTGAAAAGTTTGGGAAAATAGCTCCGGTACTGGTCATTCCGGAGGAAAGCATAAGCTCTATTGAGCGTCTGCGCATCATTGGAGAGGCTACAGGAAAGGTGAAAGAAGCAGAAGCCTTGATTGGGGACTTTGAAGAAAAGCTTGCCGCAGCAAAGGAAGAGTTGCAAAGCGAAAAATACCAGAGGAAAACATTCAGCATTCTGGAAGACTGGGGTCCATCCGGTGATTGGAACGGTGTGGCCTATGAAACTGGTTCCAGAGGAGGAACTTTGGTTTATAACTATCTTGGCCTTAAAAAAACGGAGAAGCTGGAGAAACTGGTGGAAGAGTCCGGTAACAGCAGAGGGACCTTAAGCTATGAGGTCGCTCATGAATATTTCGGAGATTATATATTATGGTTCCAGCAGGAAGGAAAAGAATCAGAATATGCAAAGACAGATATTTGGAAAAGCATCCCTGCTGTTGCAGAAGGCCGGATTGCAGAAATCCCGGGAAAGTATCAGGGATTGTTCTACTATTCTGATATAGCCAGCTTATCTGCACAGTTGGATTATACGGTTTCCGCAATTCAGGGAATGTCAGAATAAGAATCAGAGTGAAGGAGCACTTCTCATGTTGAGACTAAAGAAATATAAGGCGGCGCTTTTCATGGCGCTTGGGGTTGGAATGCTGCTTTCAGCCTGCAGTTTAAAAGAGCAGAAAACCGGCGTCGAAACTAGAGTTATAAAGACCGTTCATGGAGAAGTTAAGGTACCGGCGGATCCCCAGAGAGTCATTGTAACGTATTGTATGGGAGACGTTTTGGCCCTTGGATTAAAACCTGCGGCAACTTATGATGCGGCGGGAAAAGCATATGAAAAGGAAGTGGCAGGTTTGCCGGTTTGGGATAAATTTGAAGCAGAAGAAATTTTATCTTATGATCCGGATCTGATTATAGTAGTGAATCAGGAGCAGTATGATATTGCTTCTAAAATTGCACCTACCGTATGGCTTCCTTTTACAGAAATGTCCTTAGAGGAACGGGTCCGTTTCTTAGGGGAAGTGCTGAATCGCCAGGAAGAGGCGGAAAAGGCTTTGAAAAATTTTGAACATAAGTTAAAAGAAGCAAAGGAAGAGCTTGCAGAAAAACAAATTATGGACAAAACAGTCAGTATTTTCGGGACAGAGGCAAATGGCAGCATTTGGGTATTTGGTGATAAGTGGGGTCGCGGCGGTGACTTGATTTACAGCCACCTGGGATTTAAGGCACCGGAGATCGTTCAAAATGAAATCATTGCAAAAGACCAGTACCGGGATGTGTCCATGGAAGTGATCCAGGATTATGCAGGAGACTATTTAATCCTGTCCGGAGATACTGAAGAGCTGAATGGAAACACCATTTGGGAATCGCTCCCAGCAGTAAAAAATGGAAGAACCATTCCCATTGATTTTACTCTGTTTTATGATATTGACATCTACTCATCCAGTGTACAGTTGGATTATCTTTTAGAGGCGATGTTAAATATGCCTGAGTAGCTTGATAGCCATTACGGAAAGGAACAGGCTTCAATGAAAACTACATCAATAAAGCGGCGGTGGAAAGGCTCCGCCGGCTTTGCTATTTATATGATTCTTGGATTTGGACTTTTGATTTTCATGTCGGCGGCATCCATTTCTTTTGGTGCTGCCGACATGCGCCTTGCCACTGCCTGGGAGGCAATCTTTCGATTTAATCCCAATTTGACAGAGCATCAGATTATTCAGACCCTTCGGCTTCCGCGTACCGTGGCAGATTTAATGGTGGGATGCAGTCTGGCAATTTGCGGAGCGATCATGCAGGGAACAACACGGAATCCCCTTGCTGACTCCGGACTTATGGGAATCAGCTCCGGAGCCACCTTTGCCATGGCGTTTTGTATGGCATTCCTGCCGGGACGCACCTATGGCCAGACCATTTTGTTTGCATGTACGGGAGCAGCAGCTGCAACAGCCATGACCTATTTTATTGCTTCTCTTGGAAAAGGAGGAATGACGCCCCAGCGTCTTGTATTGGCAGGAATTTCTATTTCCATGCTGTTTGGAGCATTCAGCCAGTTCCTCTCCATTAAATACCGTCTTGGCCATGCCCTTGCTTATTGGACCGCAGGAGGAACAGCAGGAGCCAAATGGAGCGAGCTTATGATGATCCTCCCTCTTTTTGCAGCAGGAGTTCTGGCGGCGATTTGGCTTTCTCCATCGGTCACTGTGCTGAGTTTAGGGGAAGAAGTTGCAGCCGGGTTGGGATTAAAGACCAGATTGGTCAAAGGAATTTCTACGCTGATAGTGCTGCTTCTTACCGGGCTTTCTGTCATTATCGTAGGGCCGGTTGGTTTTGTTGGACTCATTACCCCTCACATTGTCCGATATATGGTAGGGGTGGATTACCGGTATATCATTCCTGCTTCAGGGCTTTATGGAGCCTTGCTTACAGTTTTTGCCGATTTAATAGGACGACTAATCAATAAACCTTATGAGACGCCAATTGGCATCATATTTGCTGTGATCGGTGTTCCTTATTTCCTTTATCTTGCAAGAAAGCAAAGGAGGGAATTTGAATGAAAAAAAAGTTCCTTTTTCTGATTATGGTAATCTTAATGGCAGTAATAGCTGTGATCAGCATTAACTCTGGAAAAATGAATCTCACTCCTGGAGAAGTTTTAAATGTGATCACAGGAAAAGGCACTCCGCAGCAAAACTTAATTATTTTGGAATTCCGCCTTCCCCGTATTATTCTGTCAATCCTTGTGGGAGTGGGAATGGGTGTTTCCGGCTGTATTATGCAGAGCCTTTTGCGAAACGATATGGCAAGTCCCGGTACTTTAGGAATCAGCTCCGGTTCCGGGCTGTTTGTACTGATTTTTGTAGTATTGTTTTCTGCAAAGACGGTGTCATCTGCAATTTTAATGCCATTACTTTCCTTTTGCGGAGGAATGACCGCTGCAGGATTGATTTTTCTGCTTTCTTATAGAAAAGGGAAAGACATTTCCCCTACAGGGCTGATTTTAACAGGCGTTGCGCTGGGAAGCGGATATGGAGCGTTAACTACACTGCTGACTCTTAAGCTGGATCAGAATCAGATGGATTTTATACAGCGCTGGAGCGCCGGCAGTTTGTGGGGAGATGAATGGCGTTATCTTGTCATACTGATTCCATGGACATTGATTTTATGCGGATATGTATTTTATAAAGCTCATATTCTAAACATTCTTAACCTTGGAAATGAAACGGCTTCAGGCCTTGGTGCGGCAGTAAAGCCTGAATTTATCGGTTTGACCGTAGCAGCAGTAGCACTTTCTTCTGGCAGCGTATCGCTGGGTGGAAACTTCTTTTTCGTAGGGATGATTTCCCCTCATATGGCAAGAAAATTGATGGGGCCAGACCATAAATGGTTCCTTCCTGCCTCCGGGCTTTGCGGTGCGATCATTGTATTGCTTGCAGATACCATAACAAGAACCATCAGCCTGGGGGCAGATGTGCCTACAGGTATTGTAATTACAGTGCTTAGTACCCCGTACTTTTTATATTTATTGGCCAAAGAAAATTAAGGAGGAATGTATGAATAGTATCACAACAAAAAAATTAGACATTGCCTATGACAACGCTCTGATAGTGGAGAATTTGGATATGGTAATTCCTCATAAAAAAATCACTTCCATCATTGGCCCCAACGGATGCGGGAAATCCACAGTGCTAAAAGCCATCGGGCGCATTTTAAAACCAAAAAACGGAATGGTTTATTTAGATGGAAGTGATATCTCAATACTTCCCACTAAGGAAATTGCAAAAAAAATGGCGATTTTGCCCCAATCACCTTCTGCTCCCAGCGGGCTGACGGTAAGTGAACTGGTTGCATATGGGCGGTTTCCTCACCAAAGCGGGTTTGGAAAATTGACTCCTGAGGATAAAAAGATTGTACGGTGGGCAATTTCGGCAACCAAGCTTTTGGATTTGGAGCATCGGGAGGTAAATACATTATCCGGGGGACAGCGGCAAAGAGTCTGGATTGCCATGGCACTTGCCCAGCAGACAGATCTGATTTTGCTTGACGAACCCACTACTTATCTGGATCTGGCTCATCAGCTTGAAGTATTGGAGCTTTTACACGGACTGAACCGCAGCCAGGGCTGCACCATTGCCATGGTTCTTCATGATTTGAATTTGGCGGCACGTTTTTCTGACTATATGATTGCGGTCCGGGGAGGGAAAGTCATTAAGCACGGCAGCCCGGAAGAAGTAATGGTACCTCATGTTTTAAAGGAGACATTTTCCATTGATGCTGAAATTGTAAAGGAACCAAGAACAGGACGGCCCGTGTGCCTGACGTATGCTCTTTTACATCAGGAACGTCTGTCCCATAAGGAGGCGATTTCTGTATGAGAACAGCACTGCGGATATTCCGGGAGGCCAAAAGGTACCGGATCCATCTGATATTTGCACTTTTTGCCCTCGTGGTATCTACGGCAGCCGGGTTTTATGCGCCGTGGGCTTTAAGGGAATTAACGGCACTTGCTACAGAAGGAATCGGTAATTTTCAGGCTCAGGCCCTGCGTATCGGACTGTCTCTTCTTGGCGCAGCTACAATCCAGGCGGCAGGAACTTCTGCGGCCGGATATTTAAATCATTATGCAGCCCTTCACTATGTGGCGGATTTACGAAAGTGGCTTTACGGCAAACTGCAGCATATGAGCTTAAGTTATTTTCACAAAAGCAGGACAGGCGATCTCACCAGCCGTGTCGTGAATGATGCGCTGGATGCAGAGGTACTTTTGGCACATGTGATTCCGGATTTTGCAGTCAACGTTCTTACCTTTATAGGGGTGGGAGCTTTGCTGTTTACGATCAATGGAAAGCTTGCCATGGTAAGTCTGGTTACCATACCGTTTCTTCTGGGAATTACCATGTGGCAGAGCCGTCATGTATCCCCTACGTGGAAAGAAAATTCCCGGGTAAGAGGGGAACTTGCAGGAAAGGTGCAGGACAATCTTTCCGGCATTAAAGAAATTCAGATTTTTAATCAGCAAAGCCATGAGGAACGTAAGGTTGCAAATCTTTCGCTTCGCCACAGCTTAGCCTATCTTCGTGCAAGCTTCTTTTTTGAAACAACTTATCCTTTGCTTGCCTTTGTCACTGCACTGGGAACGGTGATTGTCGTCGTTTATGGCGGGTACCTGGTGGGAACCGGGGAAGTGGAGATTGCAGACATTGTTGGATTTGTTATGTATCTGTCCATGTTTTATGGTCCTGTAAAAAGCTTTTCCGCTCTTGCGGAAAGGGCAGGAGAAGCCGGAGCCGGGTGTAAACGGGTATTTGATGTGTTTGATGAAATCCCGGAAGTAAAGGAAAAGAAGTATGCAAAAACCCTTAATCGGGTTCAAGGTGAAATTGTACTGAAAGATCTTTCTTTTTCTTATCAGGAAGATATTCCGGTAATGAAGAATATTAACCTGACCATTAAGAAAGGGCAGACGGTGGCTTTGGTTGGGACAACAGGTGTAGGCAAAAGCACCATAGCAAACCTGATCAACCGGTTTTATGACCCTCAGGAAGGAGCTGTCTTCATTGACGGAGTTGATATCCGGGATGTGACGCTTTCCAGTTTAAGAGATAATATCTCTATGGTGTTACAGGATACATTCCTTTTTAATGGAACCGTGTATGAGAATATTGTATACGGATGGAAAGATGCAAAAAGAGAAGATGTCATTGCGGCGGCAAAGGCAGCAAATGCCCACGATTTCATTGAAAAGATGGAAAACGGATATGATACGTTTATCGGGGAACGGGGAGTGTTACTGTCAGGAGGACAAAGGCAGAGAATTGCCATTGCCCGCGCGATTTTAAGAGATTCTCCAATCCTGATCCTGGATGAGGCAACCTCTGCTTTGGATACAAAAACAGAAAAGGAAATACAGGCGGCGTTGAATGAGATTTCAAAAGAGCGCACGACCATAATGATTGCACACAGGCTTTCTACTACCCGTGAGGCTGATTTGATTGTAGTGCTTGATGGGACCGGTATTGCAGAGATGGGTACTCATGACGAGCTGATTGCGAAGGGAGGAATTTTTGCCCGTCTGCATGGAGCTCAGGCATCGTAGGCAATAAAAAACAAAGTCATTACCGGTTTTATGTTTTTAAGTAAAACGGACCACGGAAGAACTTTCCATGGTCCGTTTTACGATAGAAACAGCAGCTATTTCCCATCCCCCATCTCCGCAATTTCATAAACCTTATACTGATCTGATTTTAAAAGCTCCACAGCCTTCTGCATCCGGTAACGGTTCAAAAAGTCGTTGAAGGTGTAGCCGGTCTCGCTTTTGAATTTCGTATTTAGGTAGGTACAGGAAAGGTTATATTCTTCACTTAAATCGGTTAAGGAAAGGCGGGAAGAATAATGCTCTTCAATGTACTTTACCATGGCGCTTACGTATTTATTTTTGAAGGTGACGGTTTCAGAAATATCTGTTTCTAAAATACCCAGCTTTTTCTTTTCCATATGGATTTGCCGGATATATCCCTTCATCCGTGTATTCGCTTCCAGCTTTTCGGTTATCTTATGAATCGCATCATAAAGCTCTGTAAAATCCACAGGTTTTAACAGGTATTCTG
Organism: Hungatella sp.; assembly: GCA_031270005.1. GTDB lineage: Bacteria > Bacillota > Clostridia > Lachnospirales > Lachnospiraceae > Lacrimispora. Next base: position 29,177 of record JAISYJ010000018.1, read on the forward strand.
TAACGTCAAGGCGAATGGCCTTTTTGGCAAATTCAAATTCACTGTATCCTGACACGATAATGGCTTCATAGCCGTATTCTTTTATGCTTTCTTCCAGCATCTGCAGACCGTTCATGATGGGCATGTTGATATCTACGATTACAATGTCGGGCTCATTGTCCTTGATCTTTTGAATTCCATCGACTCCGTCTATGGCTTCGCCTACGACCACGCAGTTAAGCTCCTGCCAATTTACCATGAACATCAGACCTTTTCTGATGATATCTTCGTCTTCTACAAGTAAAACCTTATACATAATAATCCTCCATATCTGCCGGCATGGTAACGGTGACCCGTGTGCCGGAACCTGGCTGGCTTTCGATTGTCAGGCCATATCCGGGACCATATAACAGCCGGACAACACGATGGGAATTATAAAGACCAATATGATCCTTATATTCATCCTCCGACTCCAGTCCGGTCCGCAGACTGGCAAGGCGTTCTCCATCAATTCCGCTTCCGTCATCCTCCACACACAGCTCCAGCAGATCATCATGCACACGTCCGGTGATGGTAATGGAGATGGAGTGGGTATTTTTCATGCCGTGAACCAGGGAATTCTCCACAACCGGCTGAAGCAGCAGCTTGGGAATCCGGTATTCCAGCAGTTCCTCGGGAATATCAATATGATATTTTAAACGACGGTTATAGCGCATTTTTTGTAACAGGAGATAATCATTGATATATTCAATATCCGTTCTGAGGGAGACAATGGTGCTGCCATAATAGATGCTGTAGCGCATGAGGCTGGCGAAGGACTGAACCATATCAGAAGCTTTTGCTGCATCGATCATAATTTCATACCGGAGGGTCTCCATAACATTGAAGATAAAATGAGGGTTAAATTGTTCTTCTAATTGTTTGATTTCCATGGTCCGCTTTCGCTCGGACAGTTCACTGTTATAAGTAAGCAGTTCTTCCCGCTGCATTACCATGTGGCGGTATGCATCGTCCAGCTTCTGGAATTCATCAAATACCTGAGAACGGAGCTGATAGTCCATATTGCCTTTTCCCATCTGTTCGATGGATTTCTGGAGTTCATTGATGGCCAGCAGGTTTTTCTGGGTGATGTGTTCGGTTACAGGCAGGGAAATGATCACCAGAAGGATTCCTACGGTAAGCATGAATATAAAGCCGTAAAACAGTAAATTCTTCTGATATTCAATGAAAACCAGTGTATATAGGATCAGAGAACTCCTGGGAAGTGAACTTTTTTGAATGTGATAATGTTTTCCATTGACCTTTACCACATTTCCTTCCTGCCAGTCCATCCGATATTTTCCGGAAGGGTATTTGTCCATGGGGTCGGTCTGCTGGCGGCTGATAGAAAAGATAAGATTATCATACCGGTCCGTGATGATAACATCATCCAGGGGATATTTGTGGATGATCTCATAAAGATAGGAATCAAACAGGTCAAAAAACAGATAACCGGCAAGTGTGCCGTCCTTTACCACGGCTTTGCCAAGAATTAAATCACCTGCCTGTCCATGGGCATAGTTTAACCGGCTTGGCAGTGTGAAGATCTTTTCGGGCTGTTCCTGCATCTGGCTGGTCATGCGGTGAAAGAGATCACTTTCCAGGAAAATCTCCTGATTGCCGGCAAACAGATTGCTGCTGACGATGCGTTCATTCTGGTCTAAGAGTACAAAGGATGACCGGATTGTCTGGGCATTGGTAAAGTCATAAAGAAGCCGGTTATTTGCAGTGATGGCGGCAGAGTCTGGACTGTCCAGCGCGGTCAGCAGATCCGGACTTTGGGAAAGCTCTGCCAGTCCCTGCTGATAGAGCAGGAGCTGCTGATTTAGGATGGCGGATAGCTGAATATGATTATTTTTGTTGGTACCGGAGATAATCCACTTTACATTGATGAATAGGAATAAAAGCACAAGCACAAATAAGAGTGAGATGATGGAAAGAGCATATTTGATGAAGGATTTTTTTATGTAGTGTTTGTATTGGTTGCTTTTCATAAAGGGGGCCTCCGAATGTATATATGGTTAATAGCCAAGGTGGTTTAGAGCGTGTGGTTATAGTTATTATACCATAAGTCCGCAGTGCAGCTCATAAAACCTGCGGTTTTATGAGCTAACGGGCGTTCGCCCTATGAAATAAGTCATAAAAGGATTTTCTTATGTGCAGGCACAACGAAAATCCTTTTATGACTTATTTCGCACTGCTCATTGCTTTCGCTAAATGCTGATATCATTGCTCCCCGTTAGTTTGAAGAACAAAAGCAGCGATAGAATACTGGTCAGAGTTAAGATGGTTGAATAAGCAGCAGCATTGCCAAAGTTACTTCTAATGACCTCCGCATAAATAGCTACGGTCAGTGTCTGGGTCTTGCTGGTATAGAGGATGATAGAAGAACTCAGTTCACTGATTAAGGTGATCCAGCTCATAATGGCGCCGGATAATACACCGGACATCATCATGGGAACTGTAATTTTTGCAAATGATTTTGTCTCTGAACAGCCAAGACTGATGGCAGCTTCCTCCACACTGGGGCTGATCTGTCCGATTATGGCAGTACTGGAACGGATGGTGTAGGGCATACGCCGGAGGGCCAGTGAGATGATGATAATGAGGGCAGTACCGCTGAGGAGAAAGGGTTTTGTGTTAAATGCATATAAAAATGAGATACCCAGTACAGAGCCTGGTATGATGTATGGGAACATGGTGACCGTATCAAGGATATTGGTCAAAAATGATTTTTTTCGTACAGTCAGGTAGGAGATCAATATCCCCAGCACCACAACCACAGCGATGGCACACAGCCCGAATAAATAAGTGTTGAGAATTGCACCGTTGTTATTCTTTGAAAACAGTGTGTTCCGGTAGTTATCAAGAGAGAATCCGCCGGTGTATACGCTTCCTCCTCCGGTAGCCAGGAAGGAAGTGAAGATAACGGTTAGCTGCGGAAGGATGGCCATTAAGACAACCAGGTATACGAACAGGTGGGATAATACATTTTTAAAACCAGTGCAGTTTTCTGCTTCCATAGGTTTCAATGCGGTCATGGAGTAGGTATAGCGGTTTCCAAGATAACGCTGGAAGAAGAATAACAGCAGGGTGATGCCGATAATAATGACACAGAGTGCGGCAGCAAAATGGTCATCGGTATTGACCTCGCCCATAAACTGGCTGTACATCAAAACCGGAAATGTCTTATAACCTTCACCGATCAGCATAGGAGTACCAAAGTCGGAGAACACTCTCATAAATACCAGCAAGGAGCTGGCAAGCATGGTGGGCATGACCAGTGGCACGATTACTTGCAGCACTCTCTGCAGGGCACTGCATCCCAGGCTTTCAGCGGCTTCATTTAAGGAGTTATCCAGGTTTTTAAGAGCACCTGAGATATACATATAAACCAGTGGAAAGGATTGCAGAGAGAAGACCAGAACAATTCCTGCAAATCCATAAATGCCATTTAACTTTACATGAAACAGATTGTTTAAGATCTTGGTGATAAAGCCATTGCGCCCTAGTAACTGGATCCAGGCATAAGCTCCGATAAACGGCGGAGAAAGATAGGACATGACGATCAGGATATTTAAATACTTACTTCCCCTGATTCGTACACTCCGCAGAACATATGCCATGACCAGACCCAGAGCAGCCGCCAGCAGGGTGGAAACAATGGTGACTTTAAAACTGTTTACCAGAGTGCTCCAGTAATATTTTCTGGCAAAGAATTTACCGAAATATGCAAGACTGAAGGTGCCATCCTCGGAGAGCACGCTCTTATATAATATCAGAATTAAGGGGTAGACTACGAAGATGAGAAAGAGGGCCAGAATCCCCAGTGCCATAGCTATCCAGATATTGAACTTCTTTTCTCCTGCATATCTCATACCTGATCCCTCCTGACTACAAGATTTCTATTTCCGTCTTCGGTGTAAATGTTGATCTTTTGAGGCTGCACAGCAAGACGGATAGGAGAACCATCCGGAATGATATCCCAGATATCGGAATTCTGGATGACTTCGATTTCCTGACCGTCTGCCAGGGTAACAAAATAATGGGTGGTAATGCCAAGGAATACACTGCTTTTTACTGTGGCAGGGATGCCGGCACCATCTGCCTGGTTGATGATGAATTCTTCGGGGCGGATGGATACCTTGATATTCTGTCCGTCTTTCACTTCCTGGTTTAAATGATTCATAGGCACGGAATAATCCTGAATCTGAATGAAAGTCTCACCGTTCTTAACCGATGCTTTACCGGACAGGATATTGGATAAGCCGATAAAGGTGGATACAAATAAGTTTGCGGGACGCTGATAGATGTTCTTAGGCGTATCGATCTGTTGGATGACACCGCCGTTCATGACTGCGATCCGGTCTGATACGGCCAGAGCCTCCTCCTGGTCATGAGTTACATAAACGGTGGTGATGCCTATCTGCTGCTGAATCCGTTTAATCGCATTTCTCATCTCCACACGAAGCTTGGCATCCAGGTTTGACAGCGGCTCATCCATCAGGAGGACTTCGGGATGGATGACGATTGCCCGTGCCAAGGCCACACGCTGCTGCTGACCGCCTGACAGCTTGGCGGGCATACGATTTTTTAAATGGTCGATTTTTACGACTTTCAGGATTTCATCTACCTGGGCCTCCATTTGTGATGCAGGTATTTTTCTGTTTTTCAGTCCAAAGGCCACATTATCTTTAACTGTCATGTGAGGGAAAATAGCATAGTTCTGGAAGACCATGCCCATGTTTCGTTTATTGGTGGGGATGTTGTTGATTACTTTCTGGTCTACCTTGATTTCACCGCCCTCGATGCTGTTAAAGCCGATGATCATCCGAAGCAGGGTTGTCTTGCCGCAGCCGGATGGGCCCAGGAGGGTGAAGAATTCCCCGGGTTTAATATCCAGTGATAATCCATTGATAATGGTATCTTTTCCAAATCGTTTTACTGCATTTTCTATACTGATTGCTACTCCCATAGTTTATTTCTCCTGGTATATTCCATATTTTTTGGTACAAAAAGACTGCCCCTGACTGAGTCCCAGGCAGTCTTTTGTTTTTGATTGATGCAGTTTATTAATCCATGGAGGTTTCCATGTGCTCACTGAACCGATTGGTGATTTCCAATTTATGCTCTGCTACCCATCCCTCATCATAGTTATCAAATAATTTAATCTCGCTTTGAGGCTTCATATAATCAGCCAGAGTGGCGTCTTTCCTTAGAGGTCTTACGGTCAGTGTGGAACCGACTGCATTCTGGATCTTCTCAGACAGCATGTAATCTACAAATTTCTTTGCGCTTTCCGGATGCTTGCAGCCTTTTAGAATCTGTACGGATTCACCGGGGAAGATGGCTCCTTCTACCGGGAATACAACTTCTACTGCAGCACCTTCCTTGACATAGTTGGCAGCAGGATCTTCCCAGGTCAGACCGACTACGTATTCGCCTTCAGCCACGCCTTTATATACCTGGCTGGAGCTGTTGCTCATCTTGCCGTCTAAATTGGCGATGAACTTGTCTACATAGGCCCATGCTTCGTCTGAAAGAGGATCGCCGTCTTTACCCATGCCGTAGAGCATTGCCAGCAATGACTGGAATGCGGAACTGGAGTTCACGGGATCGCCAAATGCGATTTTTCCTTTTAATTCCGGATTTAATAAATCTTCGAATCCATCGATCTCCATATCGCCTTTTAAGTCTTTGTTTACGATCATAACAGTAGGATCTGCAAATGCAGGGGTAAAGTAACCGGTGGTATTTTTAAATGCATCGATCAAGTTGCCATCTTCGGATGATACATATTCCATGAATAAGTCTTTTGATGCGGATAACATGGTCTGGTCAGCGACCCAGAAGATATCCCCAAGAGGATTGGCTTTTTCTGACTGAGCTCTCTTTAAAAGCTCTCCGGTGCCGGCGACTACCACCTCCACTTTAATGCCGGTGTCCTTTTCAAATTCCGGAATCACGGCATTGTTTAAGGATTCCCCGCGGGCGGTATAGACTACCAAAACAGGTTCTTCCTCCCCTGGTGCCTGACTGACGGCTTCGGTTTTCCCGGTATCTGCCGGGGCTTTGTTATCGGCCTGCTTCCCGGAGCTGCAGCCGGTGGCTGCCAGTGCCATGGCTAATAAGGCTGCTGATATTCTTGCTGTTTTCTTCATGTGATTCTCTCCTCCCTGTTGGTGTTTCACTGGTTTATCTGATAGTTTCATTTTAGCTGTGGCAACCGGAAATGTAAATCCGACAATATCACACAAAGGTGTAAAATACACAACATATGCAAGACTATAATGGAACAGGAGGAAAAGGAGCGGAAAGCAGGGCAGGAAAAAGCCGCAGGATATGGAAATATCCTGCGGCAAATTTAAGTAGCTGATAATATGGTTATGAGCAAGTAGCGAAGGGGATTGGGAATATCCGCTTGACTTATACCCCAGGCGCCTATCTCGTACCCTTGCACAATGCCCACTGAATTCCATCCAATATCCAGAACAATGCTGCTCCTACCACCGACATGATAACAATGCCGCCGTACATCTGAATATAGTTAATCCTGGACCATGAATCCAGGATGTAGTAGCCCATTCCCCAGCGGGTTCCATAAGCTTCTACAATTAAAAGGATGGCTAAGGAGGTTCCTGTCCCGACCCGGATGCTGGTAAACAGCTCCGGCAGTACTGCCGGCAGGGTGATGTCCTTTAGGATACTTCCTTTATGGGCACCGGCACTTTTGGCTACATAATAAATACCCTGATCTACATGTTCCGCTGCATCGCGGACAGCGACAATGATCTGAAATACCGTGGTCAGGACGATGATAAGAATTTTAGAGCCATTGCCAAGCCCTAAAAGCAGCATACAGACCGGAAGCAGCGCTGTTTTGGGTACCGGGTAGGAAAAGTACACCAGAGGGTGAAGGAGGCGGTTTGCGGTGGCAGATGAGGCCATGACAATTCCCACAGGAATGCCGATGAGAAGGGCAATGGATAAACCTGCCGCCACACGGCCTAAGCTGGCTCCTATATGAAGCCAAAGACTGACCTTTGCCACCTGGCTGAATTTAGCGTATACAGTAAGTGGTCCAGGAAGCACCGGGGTGGATAAAATGGCGGCAAGAAGGAGCCAGAAAAAATTTACAAGTAAAAAACCTTTTAAAAAGACCCACATTTTTTTTCTCATATCTCATCCGCCTTAATGATATTTTCCGTGATCTGCTGTTCCAGTAACCGATAGGCCGGTTCTGAAGGACGCTTGACGCCCTGCCATGGGTTTTCGCTGAAAAAATCAAAGGAGCCGCCCCGCTTCATAACAGCGATCCTATGGGCAAGATAAAGAGCGTCTTCCACCCGGTGGGTGACAATGACTGTGGTAGGCTTTTTTTCCTTCCAGACCCGCAGGAACAGCTCCCTTGCCGCCAAGGCTGCTGCAATATCCAGGGCAGCAAATGGCTCGTCCATCAAAAGCAGTTCCGGATTCATAAGAAACGCCCTTGCGAGAGCCACACGCTGTGCCTGTCCGCCGCTTAATGTGCCTGGATAACGGTCTAAAAGTCCGTCAATCCCCAGTTCTTTACACAGGCTGGTAAGATGCTCTTCCATGTTACTTGTATTACCCCGGATTTTGGCCGTAAACAGGCAGTTTTCCTTTACTGTCTTCCAGGGCAGGAGCCCGTAATTCTGTGGGATCAGCCCGATAGAGCAGGATTTGGGGTCAAGCCCGGTTCCATCCAGGGTGATGGAGCCTGTATAGGGCAGAATACCTGCCAGGGCGTGGACCATGGTGGATTTTCCGCAGCCGGAGGGACCTGCCACAGCCAAAACCGTTCCGGTTTCCAGCTGCCAGGACATCTGGTCAATTGCCCTATGTGTTCCGCCTTTCCCATATGTGACAGAGATATCTTTTACGTTCAGCATCTGGCTCCCTCCGATCTTCTTAAGTTTCTATTTCAATTCTCCAATCAGCTGATCAGGCTTTAAATCCGGGCTGCATAATTCCTTCTTAGCTGCCCATTCCACAGCCGCCTGCAGGTCAGCCGTCTTTGGCAGTTCATTTTTCCGGTATACAGGCAGCTTAATATTTCCGGCCAGCTCCTCAGGATAGCCAGCCGCCTTGATGACCGTGGCTTCATACTCGTTTAAAGGAGTATTGTTAAGATAATCAACGGCCTCATCGTATGCCTGATACATTTTTTTAATCGTATCGGACTTTTCCTCAATGGAGTTCTTTGTAAATGCAGATACAGCAGGATACAGCCCGTCGGTGTTGGCGCTTCCCAGGACTACCGCACCATCCTTAATTGCAAGGGTGGAGAATGGCTCCGGCAGAAGGACCAGATCCACTTTGCCGTTACGCAGCATTTCAAGCCTGTCAGGGATCCGCGGCACTACCTGTTTGGCTAAATATGTATCCTCCAACCCGGCATTATTTAAAATATAATCCAGAGAATACTCGATCAGGGTGTTCTCAGAGATTGCAATGCTTTTTCCAGCTGCGTCCTCCAGAGAAGTGATTCCCGTATCCTTTCCTGCAAGAAGTACATAATCCCCGTCCGTACATCCGGCGGCCTTCACGTCAAGCCCGGCATTCTGATACATGCACAGGCCGATGAAGTCAGTAAATACCCCGTCTAATTTCCCTGCCTGAAGGGCTGCATCCCGGTCTTTTGCAGAAGAGAACACCTGCATATCCAACTGGATTCCGTACTTCTTATCAAGTCCCTGTTCGGTGATAATAGTAAGGGGGACGATATCAGAGGAATACATAACTCCCAAATGAACGGTAGTGTCAACCGGAGTCTTTGCCTTGCCGGCGCATCCTCCCAGGATAACCGCCGCCGTACAGCCCAGTAATGCCATAAGAATTCCTGGGCGGCATAATAAATTTTTAGTATTATTTCCTGATTTTTTCATAGATTCTCCTTTTGCTTTTTATTCGCCTTATTATTTATTCTTCTTCTTTCCATCTGGCGTATCGGTGATTTTCCACTCCCAGGCAATCCAGTACCCGTCCGGCCATAAAATCCGCCATGTCATCAAGACATTTTGGTTTCTGGTAGAAGGCCGGCATGGCAGGAACAATAAATGCTCCGCACTCTGCCAGAGCCAGCATATTTTTCAAATGAATCTGGGACAGGGGCGTTTCCCTGGGCATCAATACCAGAGGGCGCCGCTGCTTTAACGCCACATCGGCAGCCCGGGTAATTAAATCCGGTGTAATTCCTGCCGCAATATGGGCCAGCTTTGACATGGAGCATGGGGCTATGATCATTCCGTCCGTCAGATGGGAACCGCTGGCAGCCGCAGAAAACAGATCCTTGTTATCTTCCAGGATAAGCTGACCGGTAAAACGTTTCTTAAAATCAGCGATCCATTCCCCTGCCTCCCGGCCGGTTTCGTAAGCCACAACCTTTTCCCCTGTTCCCGTCAGAATGAGCCGTACCCTGGCTCCGCCTTCAAGCAGGGCTTCCACTGTCCGAAGACCGTAAATGCTGCCGCTTGCGCCTGTAATTCCAACTACATATTTTTTCATAGTCTGCTTTATTCCCTTTCCATTCATTATAAGTACACATCCAGAGTCCCGAAGATCAGAAGCACGACGCTGGTGATCTGGCTGATGCTGTATGATGCAATATTGACATTTTCCAGACGATCCGGTGATACCATCCAGTGCTGAATCACCATGAGGACCGCGATGATTGCCAGGCCTGTTCTGTAAAGCACTCCAAACTGGGGATAGAGCAGCACTCCGGCAATGCACAGGCAAAGCAGTGCAGCACAATGGAACAGAGTGCTGATCCACAATCCGCCTTTTACGCCAAATTGCACCGGAATGGAGTGGAGGCCGTTTGCCTTATCAAATTCATAATCCTGAGAGCCGTATATAATATCAAATCCTGCGGTCCAGAGGCAGTTGGCAGCGCCAAAGAAAAGCGGTATCAGGGAAAACTTCCCCGTTACCGCCAGCCAGGCCCCTACGGGAGCACAGGCACATGTAATACCCAGAACCAGATGGCATGTCCAGGTGAATCGTTTTGTGTAGGAGTAGATAGTCATCAGAAACAGAGCCAGGGGGGACAGGATGAGACATAGCAGGTTTAAACGGGAGGCGCTGAACACCATAACCAGAAAGCAGACAGCCACCAGGATTAAGGTTTCCTTTTTTCCAATCTGTCCCTGGGGAATCTGGCGGCTTGCTGTTCTTGGGTTTTTTGCGTCGATCCTGGCATCCACCACCCGGTTTAAGGCGTTGGCGCCTGTTCTGGCACTTAAAAAGGCAAGAGCAGCCCAGAATACCACCTTTGGATCCGGCCTGCCGCCGGAAACAGCCAGCAGGGCTACTGCGGCAAAGGCCAGGGAAAAGATGGTATGGCTGAACATGACCAGTTTTCCGTATTCATTTAATTTATTTACTATTTTTCCAGTGATCGATCCCATAAGTACTCCATTTCGCTGATACCTTGTTTTTGATTTCATCTGTCATCACAATATCCTCCGGCCAGGGACGGGAAAGCCCTTCCTCCAGACGCTTTCTTGTGGCATCAAAAGCCGCCCGCCTGTCCGAACTAAACATATCTCTGGTGACGTCAATATTATTGAATACCCGCCACATGACTGTGGAATGATCCGACGGGTCCACATCCTCGTCCACAACTAAAATAAGGGAAGCCTTTTTTTCTTCCAGCATGGCAAGGGCTTTTTGCCTGCCGTCCCATGGCTGTTCCTTGCGGATTGCCACGATCTCAAGCGATCCCCCGGTAAAGGGTTCTTTTCCTCTGCTGGTGGCGTCTATGCCAAGCCGTCCTCCATACAAAGGATAATCAGAAGAGTGATCCAGAGCATCTAACGGTCCTTTGCTCACCACAAAATCTTCCTCCGGATGGGCATAACGCAGAACTTCCTGCCAGACAGCTTTTGAATCACTTGGATCTATGGTTTCATCGACTGCCACGATCATCTTGGCAGTTCTCATCTGTCCCATACCCCAGATGGCGTTCATGACGGTTCTGGCAGCTCCCGGATAAGCCGGCTTCACCGATATCACTGCGCAGTTATGGAAGACTCCCTCAAAGGGCAGATGAATGTCCCGCAGCTCGGGAATCATCATTTTTAATATGGGAAGGAAGATGCGCTCCGTGGCTTTTGCCATATAGCAGTCTTCCATGGGAGGCTTTCCTACCACTGTGGCAGGATAGACAGGATGCTTTTTGCGGGTAATGGTTGTAACATGAAATTTGGGATACCAGTCCGCCAGGGAATAATATCCGGTATGGTCTCCGAAAGGTCCTTCCCAGACCAGCTTTTCCTGTGGATCCACATAGCCTTCCAGTACAAATTCCGCATCCTCAGGTACATAGAGGTCGTTGGTAATGCATTTCACCATTTTTACCGGTCTTTTTTTGAGGAATCCAGCCAGCATCATCTCATCAAGCTTCGGCGGAAGGGGGGCTGTGGAAGCGTAGGTCACGGCCGGATCGCATCCAAGTGCAACGGATACTGGCATTGGACAGCCTTTTTTCCTGTATGCTTCGTAAATACCGGCTCCGTCTTTATGCTTTTGCCAGTGCATGGCCGTTGTCCTGGAATCCAGCACCTGCATCCGGTACATGCCCATGTTCTGAAGCTTTGTATCCGGATATTTTGTAAAGACAAGGGGAAGTGTAAAGAAAGGTCCTCCGTCAAGAGGCCAGCAATGCAGTACCGGAAGCTTCCCAAGGTCAGGATCTCTCTCTATTACCTGCTGGCAGCCGGGCTTCCTTATATGAAACCGGCTTCGGATAGGAAAGCAGCACAACAGGCGCAGAAGCTTTGGAGCAAAGGAGAACAGCTTTAAAAATGATGAGTAATTTCCAAAATCCAGATAAGCTCCGATCTCTGCTGCGATATCATCTAAGTTATCCGCCCCAAGAGAAAGAGCCATCCGTCTGTCCGTACCAAAGGCGTTCATCAGTACCGGATAGGGAGAGCCCTCTACATGTTCAAACAGAATTGCTTTGTTGTTTAAATCTTCCGCCTTGCAGATCCTGTCTGTAATCTCCGTTATTTCCAGGAGAGGGGATACTTTCGACCTTACCCGGATCAGTTCCCCTCTCTCTTCTAACATATGAATAAAATCCTGTAGTCCTCGATACGACATATTGCCTCCTAACGGTCATTGCTGCGGTAAGCTTCGTAGCCGCTGCTGGTTTTGATGCTGCTGTCAGGGAGGACCCACATTGCCTCCACATCCTCCATGCCTTCAACCAGGGCCAGTCCTTTTTCATAGGGCAAATTGAATATGGCGGTAGAAAGGGCATCTGCCCAGCCGGAATCTCTGCACACAATGGAGACCGCCCGAAAGTATGCTGAAGGCATCAATGTGTCAGGGTTGATAATATGATGATATCTCATCCCGTCCACTATGTAATACCTTTCATAATCACCGCTGCTGACGAGAGAATAACCGTCTAAATTCAAAGTATCAATGGCCTTTTTATCACTGTCAAGATCCGGGTTTTGGATATCCAGCTTCCAAGGCTTTCCGTCTGCCCGTATTCCGATGGCACGGATATTGCCCCCTACACTGAGAAGGACATGATCAATCCCCCTGGCTTCCAGTGATCTTGCAACCTGCTCCGTGGCATAGCCTTTTGCAATGGCTCCCACGTCCAGACGCATATCAGGATCTTCCAGATATACGGTGGAGGCTTCTTCATCTATAAGGACCTTTGAAAAATCCGTATGAAGGGCTGCCTCTTTCAGTTGATCCATAGGCGGGACCTCTGCGGTCTCCGGGTTTTCTATTCCCTTTGTACGATAATCGTGCCAGATGGATAAGACGCTTCCCATGGCTGCATTTACCTTGCCGTCTGTTTGTTCATAAGCTTCTCCAGCCAGCTTCAGCATATCAATGATCTTCTGATCCACTTTTACCGGATTTTTCCCTGCATTATCATTGATGGTCTTAATATTGGCAATGCCTTCATAGTCATTGTAAATATCATATAACCGGTGGTAAATCTCCAGCTCATCGTGAACATCTGTGGCGATTTGGGTAAATTCCTCTTTATTTTTTGAATATCCGACGATCTGGGTAACGGTATCAAAGAGATTTAAAAATTCAGCATGAAATCTTTGTTCCTTTTTAGCGCCTATGGCGGCGGTATTAACCGCCGCCATAGTAAGCGCTGCCAGAGTTCCGGCAATTATAATAATTGTTAGTACTTTTTTATTTTGCATTTGCTTCTGCCTTGGAGATGCCCTCTTGGAAGTCGCCAATACCAACGGTTACGCTGGCCTTTAAGTCGGCATCAGTAGGTGCACCTTCTGTTTCATCAATTGCAAGACCAGTGATCTCACTGGCTGTCTTGCCAACTGCATAAGCTGCGAAGCTGGCAGCCTGCTCATTCCACTCTTTGCCAATACCAGAAGCTTTTTTCATGCCATAAGCATCGCCTAACTGATCCTTGGTCTTGAAATCAGTGGACTTTAAGTCGCTGGTGATCTTACCGGAAGCGTCGAAGTTTACGTTGACCTGAGAAGCGTCAAGTACACAGCTTGTGATTTTTCCGTCTGCGTCAAAGCTTGCAATGGTATAGGTAGAATAAGCCTGTGCTACGCCGTCAGCATCTGCTGCTGCGTCTTTGGACTTGCTGATGCCTGTAACGATACCATAGCCCAGCTTGTCGCCTGCCTGTGCGCCTGCGCTCTTGGCATTTGCTGCAGCCTGCTCAACAACATTGATAAAGTCTCCGATATGAACGGTAATGGTAGCCTTTAAGTCTGCATCATCTGCAATACCATCAGCAGAAACGGCAATTCCCTTTACTTCGTCAGCGGTTTTTCCGATTACGTACTGGGCAAAGCCTGCAGCCTGCTCATTCCACTCTTTGCTGATAGCGGAAGCCTTTTTCATGCCGTATTTTTCTCCCAGCTCATTCTTGGATTCAACAACTGTACCAAGATCTGTAAGCAGTTTTCCTTCTTTGGAGAAATTCACTTTGGTCTGAACGGAATCGATTTTACAATCTACGATTTTGCCGCTGCCATCTACCAATACGGCTGCGAACATGGTATCAACTTCTGCAAGTCCATCTTTTTCTCCTGCATCTGTGGATTTGCCGATGGAAGAAATTACTGCATAACCGGTAGATAAGGCGCCTTCTGCTGCCTCACCCTTTGCGGCTTCTGTAGTCTCTGCCTGTGCGGTAGTTTCGGCAGTTGTTGCTGCCTCTGTCGGTGCAGCGGTAGTTGGGGTCTGCTGTAAATTGGATGAACATCCTGCCAGGATAGATGCTGCTGCCATAAGGCCACAGCCTAAAGCTAAAACACGTTTTTTCATAGAAATTACTCCTCCTTCGATTGCTTTATATTGTATTATTTTTTAATACCATAATAAGATTTATCCACCACGGTCATGATCCTGGCCTTCTTGGCTTCGGATAAATTAAGGCTTCCGATGGTGTTTACAGCTTTTGCATAGTATCTGCCGGCTATTGTCTTAGTATAAGCAGTTCCCCCAGCTTCTAAAACCCTGTCATAGAGTTCCTTAGCGGTAACAAGGCCGTTTTTAACTTGTTTTAAAAAGTTCTCATCCTGTTTCATGGCATGGATGAGAGGAAGAGTGACAACTCCTTCTTCATAATCAGATCGGACGTTCTTCTTTGCATCACTTTCATCCATTTCATAATCAATGCAGTCGTCCATAAGCTGAAAAATCATGCCTACGTCGTTGCCGACCTTCCGGTACATACGAAGATTTTTCTTATCCTTTGTAGACAGCGCAGCACCTCCGAGAAAGGAGGCTTCAAAAAGTGCCGCCGTCTTTCCTTTGATGATGCTTAAATATCGGTAAACTGATAAGTCCAGGTTTCCATTGTTAATTTCCTGTCTCAGTTCACCCATGCAGATCCGGCATAAGTAATTGGGCATATCCAGGGCTTCGTATTCGCTTTTTTTAGGAATGGAAGCCGCCAGCTTAAGCGCCAGGGACAAGAGATAATCTCCGCATATGACCGCAGCCTTTTTTCCAAATCGCTTTTGAAGTGTTTCGATTCCACGCCTTGTATCAGCGTCATCAATCACATCATCATGGACCAGGGTGGCCAGATGCAGCAGTTCCACTGCTGATGCCAGGGCAATGGCTTCAGCAGGGACCTTATCCTCTCCATCCATGGAACAGGCCATCAGCCCATAGGCACGGATGAATTTACCTGTGGATTTTGCCAGATGGGCCGTATAAGTTCTGATGACAGGAGGCGCTGAAGATAAATGCTTTTCCACAGCCGCAGCCATTAAATCGAAAGCCTCTTCAAAGTCATACCGCAGGCTGTCTGCATCCTCCAACAATTCTCTATTAGTCATTGTATAAATACCACTTCCTTATAAAGGGAAGTTTTCTCCATTTTTTCTTAAGCCAGGGCATGAAATAATAATCAAGGCCAAGGGTTCTGCCGCCGCCGATCAAGATTGCTATGCCGGCGAAAATCATCCAGAACGTATTTAAGTAAAGACCGGTGGTGCAGACAAACATAAACTGAAGCACCAGGGATGCAGCAGAGGAAAGGAAGTTAAATAAGCCCGCCATCAAAGCCAGACCGATCAAGATCTCCGCAATCACAATACCGCGCTGCATGAACAGCTGCAGTCCGCCGTTAGGCAGGATCACTGTGTTCACAAACCAGTTCATAGGAGCAAAATCCAGTTTAAAGGCATAATCAGACAGAGTTGAATGGGATAAGCCTTTGGAACTGACGAGGGTAGCATCGATTAATCCTAAAATATGATAGGAGAAAACCGCAACACCGCTGGAAACTGCTTCAGTTGCAGCACCTGTGGCACTGGCTACTGCGTCTGCCGCTGCCGTAGTTGCGCTGGAAACTGCATCTGCCGAAGGAGCTGCTCCTCCGATGCCTGTGATCCCGTAGGGAGCCAGAATGTTGTTGAAGAATTGATTGGCCCCGCCAAAAAATCCGCTCAGCATGGGCTGATCCATCCAGCCTTCTACGACCTTCATAACACCTTCAAATACCCATACAGCGCCCAGCCAGACGCGCAGCGGTACCAGCAGGAAGCTTGGGGTCCTGTTGGAGAAATGGCCTCCCAGGAAGCTTCTGCAGTTGCGTACGGTAAAGAATTCGTGGCGTACATAACTCCAGACCTTATTCCAGCCTAATACCTGGATAAAGTAAATCACATTAATAAAATGCTTGGAAAGCATGGCAAGGAATGAACACAGGTTAAACATGAGATTGGGAAGTCCTACCCGTGCGACTCCATAGCGGCCGCCAACAGAAACCATAACACCGTGGAAGGCTGGTTTATACTCCTCCATGGCTCCTGAGCCGGAAATGGCACATACCATATTATGGGCGGCGGTATGAGCGCTCTGCTCACAGTTTTCCACCATCTGGGGAACAGGCGTCTCTTCTCCCTGCGGTACATACATCATGTTGTCGCCTACTACGTAGACTTCTTCATGGTCTTTGGCCCTTAAGAATGAATCCACCTGGATTCTTCCGCGCCCTACGGATTCCAGCATCTTGGCTGCTTCTCCGGTGATATCTGCGCTTTCTATACCGGCGGTCCAGATTACTGTTCCAGCCGTATAACGGTTTTTCCTGCCATTCTGATTCAGTTCAATGAAATCCTTGCCGATGGCGGTTACACCGGTTTCCATCATTACCTTTACGCCCATCTTTGTCAGGCGTTTCTCTACCTTGCCGGACAGCTTCTCAGGAAGGATGGGTACTGCCCTTTTTAAAACATCCACGTTATGCATGGAGATAAGAGACGGATCTATTTCATACTCTTCGCATAAGAAGGGCACATATTCCGCAAGTTCTCCAGCCATTTCCACACCGGTAAAACCGGCTCCTACTACGTAGAAAGTCAAAAGACGGCGTTTTTCCGCTTCATCCGGCTCACAGGCCGCCTGGCGGAATACCTGGTGGATCCGCTCCTTTAATAACACAGCATCTTCATAAGACCAAAGCTTATAAGAGTGCTCCTCTGCACCCTCCACACCAAAATAAGTGGGCTTGGAGCCTGCGGCCAGGACCAGATAGTCGTATTCGTATTCGCCCAGGCTTCCCGTCAGCTTCTTTTCATCAATGGAGATCTGGCTGATGGTGTCTGTGATGATTTCAACATTCCTTCCTGCAAATACTTTTTTCAGGCTGATGCGGATGCTGTCTTCCTCCACTCTTCCAGCCGCCACCTCATGCAGCTCTGTGAGCATGGTATGGAACGGATGCCTGTCAATGATGGAGATGCTTACCTCGTTGTCCATCTTCATCTTGCGGAATTTTTTTTCCAGTTTTTTGGCAGTTAAAATACCGGCATAACCGGCACCTAATACTACTATTTTCTTCAAGTCTTCCCCTCCTTGCGTGATAGCGGCTCACAAAATGCCACTTTGACATTATTATAACATATAGGATCAGTTTTTACCATAATTTTATCCCAAATCGATAATTTTTACCATAGCTTGAAACTTTCCCCTTTTTCTTTAAAATGTCTGTCAAAAGAAGCCAATAATCCACGTCCCGATTTTTATGAATCGTGGGAATAAAGCAGGATTTCCAACAGCTTCTATTAATGATTTTGGGCTTTTTTTTATTTTATAAACAATACAGTTATGTTATAATAAAAATTAATAAAATTACATGTAAGAGAAATATGAGGTAACAGATGAAAAATTTAAAAAAATTGACGGTAATACAAAAAAGAGAGCTGATTCTGGTTGCGGCCATTCTGGTGATATCAGGACTGCTTTCCGGGATATTTTATGCCAGAAACAGAAAACCGGCGGAACAGGTGGTGGTCACTGTAGACGGCAAGACTGTGGCAACCCTGGATCTTCATAAGGATATTGACATGGTTATCGACGGGTATGGCGGCACGGATCATCTGATTATCAAAGACGGCTATGCCAGCATTACAGAAGCTTCCTGCCCTGATAAAGTATGTGTACGCACCGGCAAGATCCATAGAAGCGGTGAACTGATCGTATGCCTTCCTAACCGGGTGGTGGTAACAATTGAAGGGGAAGAATAGGGGAACCGAATATATCTTCTTTTTGTGGTGAATCATATCCATTATCGGTATAAAATGTACCGCTATGTAAAAATATATACATTTTAAAGGGCTGGTTGATCCTGAAGATCAGGAAAGGAGTTGATATGGGAGTGGTTCAGACAATGGTTCGCATAAGTGAAATTGAATTAAAAGGATTTAAGAATACCCAGTACGGACGAATTATAATGTCTTCTGCCGGCAATAAGGATTTTTTCTCAAAAACAGCGGACATTCTTGGAATTTATGGCCAGAATGGTTCTGGAAAAACGGCAGTGATTGAAGCAATGGAGTTTGTTCAGACCCTTCTTACGGGTCGGCCCTTGTCAAAGGAAGCGGTTCACTATATTTCCAAAGACGCGGAAACCTGTACAATTACCGTTAAGTTTATTATCCAGGCAGACAGTAAAAAAGCCATGGCAGAATATTCGGTCCAGTTAAAGAGGATTTCCAAAAGCGAATTTGAGATTATCCATGAAACCCTAAGCTCTGCGGCCTGGAGCGGAGAAAAATTTGAAGGCAAAAAAAATGTGATCGATTTCGGGCTTCATTCAGAAGGTCCAATATTTACCCCAAAGTACCGGTTGGAAGATTTAATACGGGAAAATGATGAAAATAAAGTTAATTTAAGCGTTGCAAAAAAAATTGCCGGGAAAGATCTGGTTTCTTTTATTTTCGGGCCGGAAGGCAGAGGGGTATTTTTATCCGCTGCTGATGGTGCGTCTCAGGATTATGCTTATATCATTCAATCAATTTATCAATATGCCAGCATGAACCTTTTTGTAATTTCCAATGCCCATGCGGGAGCAATCAGTATGGATTTCATGATCCCGTTTGCTTTCCGACTGGATCTTGGTGAGAAGATCGCAAAGGGCGATCTGATCATAAGGCTTGATGAGCCGTCGGTGATCAGTAAGGAGCATTTTGAAATAGCCGGGCAGATATTCCAGGAGATGAATATCGTCCTTGATGCCATGATCCCCGGTCTTTCCATCGGAATTTATGACTTTGGCGAACAGCTTCTTGAACGGGGGGAAACAGGACACAGGGTCGAATTAATTTCAAAACGCGGCGATATTACAATTCCCCTGAAATATGAGTCAGAAGGGATCATTAAGATCATTTCCGTTCTGAATGCCCTTATGTGTGTTTATAACAACCCCTCCATGTGCCTGATTATTGATGAACTGGATGCCGGCGTATACGAATATCTTTTAGGGGAACTCCTTTCTGTTTTTGAAAAGGGAGCCAGGGGACAGCTGATTTTCACCTCCCATAATTTGCGGGCATTGGAAATGATTCATAAAAGCAGCATTGTTTTTTCCACCACAAATCCCGCCAACCGGTATATCCGTTTGCAGAACATAAAGAGCAATCATAATTTGCGGGATATGTATTTGCGGAGCATCGTATTAGGTGGTCAAAAGGAAGCTATTTATGCGGAAACCGACAGCGTGGAGATTGGCCGTGCATTCAGACGTGCCGGAAAGGCGGTAAGGGATGGCGGCCAAGACTAAAAAAGTAATCCTGTTCATTGTAGAAGGGCCTACTGACGAGGAAACATTAAGTCCGGTCCTCAAAAAGACATTTCAAAGGGAAGATGTCCGTTTTCATGTGGTTCACGGCGATATGACAAGCAACTGGTCCGTATCAGGTAACAATGCCGTTAAAACGGTTTATGAGCATATAGAGGTGGAGAGAAGGCGGTATGGAATTGAGAAAAAGGACATTCTTAAGGTGATCCATCTTGTTGACATTGACGGAGCTTTTATTCCGGCGGACAAGGTCATTCCCAGTAAAACCGGGGCAATCCAGTATTTTGATGACCGGATCGAATCAGCAGATCCTGATGGGGTCATTGACCGTAATACAAGAAAGTCTCAGGTGCTGTACCGGCTTTGTACGGCTGATGCGGTTGGTAAAATCCCGTATTCTATCTATTATTTTTCACGGAATCTTGAGCATGTGCTTCATGATGTCAATAGAGATTTAACTGATGATGAAAAGATAAATTATGCTGATGCGTTTGCAGACAGGTATGGTTCTGATCAAAAGGGGTTTCAGGCATTTATTTCATCGGATGATTTTGCTGTGCCCGGCGATTTTCGTGAGACATGGAGCTTTATCATGCAGGGACTGAATTCATTACACAGATATTGTAATCTCCATCTGCTTTTTCAGGAAGGTTAACAGGTAGATAAAAACCTAGAACAGGAGGGAATTATGAGTGATTATGAACGTGCAATGGAAGTAATGAAGGAATTGTTTTCAAAGGATTGTGTGTATGCACTGGCAACGTCAAACAACAGCAGGCCATCTTTAAGAATGGTTGATGCTTATTATGAAGACGGCTCATTTTATGTTGTCACATATGCCGGTTCCACCAAAGTAAAGGATCTGCAAGTAAATAAAAATGTCTCGCTTTGCAGCAAGGGGTATTGCTTTGAGGGCAGTGCCTGCCTGATCGGTCATCCTCTGGCACCCTCCAATTCTCATATCCGTGAAAAACTCATACAGGTATTCGAGCCGTGGTATTTTAAACACAATAACGAAGGGGATGAAGCCATGTGCTATGTGAAGATTGATCTGGAACATGGCTTTTTTTATAAGGACGGTACGGGATATAAAGTAAATTATGCTGATCGGACGGCAGAGGTTTTCCCCTTTATTTTTGATATCGTGTTTCCGGATTAAATAAAAAGGTTGGAAAATTCAAGCCGGGATTATAACAGGCGTTTACCAGAGCTGTATTTTCACCTAAACATGATAAAGCTGGAATGATGGCTCTTAAGAGGGAATAACATAGATTAAATAGATTGTGCAAGAGCGAGATCATGGGATATTATATAGCCGTTGAAAAAAATGTAAACATTTATGTGGAGGATCTTAATCCGGACTGCCAAAATACAATTTTATTTCTTCATGGCTGGCCGGGAAGCCATAAGCTTTTTGAATACCAGTTTGATGTGCTTCCTGCCATGGGATTCCGCTGCATCGGTATCGATACAAGAGGATTTGGGAATTCCGATAAGCCGTTTTGCGGGTATGATTATGACCGGCTGGCTGATGATGTCAGAGCGGTTATCGATGTACTGGACCTAAAGGATATTACCCTGGCAGGGCATTCCACAGGAGGGGCCATTGCCATACGGTACATGGCAAGGCACAGCGGCCATGGGGTAGGAAGACTTGCTTTGTTCGCAGCAGCAGCGCCAAGTCTTATTAAACGCCCGAATTTCCCTTATGGAATTGATGAGGACGCAGTGATTCAAATCATTAATGGGACCTATGCGGACCGTCCTAACATGTTAAATAATTTCGGCGATATGTTTTTCTTCCAGCATATTACCCAGCCGTTCTCCCAGTGGTTCTTCCAGCTGGGCTTACAGGCAGCAGGCTGGGCGACCGCAGCGATTGCAAATACCTGGATCGAAGAGGTATTATTTTCGGATCTGGAGGCGATCAACGTTCCAACCCTGATCATTCATGGGATCCATGATCAGGTTGTACCTTATACTCTGGGTGAGATCCAGCATCAATGTATAAAAAATTCCAGGCTGGAATCCTTTGAATTCAGCGGTCATGGCGCCTTTTATGACCAAAAGGATGAATTCAATAAGGTTCTGTCCGAATTTGCCGCCGGAGTTTGTTAGAAAGAGGGCAGCCGCCAAACCGATGATGATTCATCTGCCTGGCGGCTGCCCTTAATCATTCTTTCACACAAATATGGCTGCCTGGTGTTCTGCTTTTTCTCAGTATTTGTCATAGGACGTTTCTGTCCTGGCTTCATATTCGTATTTATTTGTATCTTTTATCTCTGGTTTTTGTTCTGTATCCAGTTTGAATTTTTCTACTTCCTCCCGCAGTGTATTAGCCTGGGCGCTCATTTCCTCGCTGGAGGCTGAGTTTTCCTCAGCAGTTGCTGCGTTTGCCTGTATAACCGCTGATACCTGTTCTAATCCTATGCGGATCTGCTCAATGGATGATGCCTGCTCGGAAGCTGATAAGTTGATCTGATTGACGATATCATTGATAAAGCCGGTGGTTTTATCAATATCCTCCAGGATCTGCGCGGTTTTCTGAGTGATCTCAGTGCCTTCCTGAACCGCGTGTACGGAATTTTGTATCAGCTCTGCTGTCTGTTTTGCAGCCTCCCCGGATTTGGCGGCAAGATTGCGGACTTCGTCAGCTACTACGGAGAAGCCTTTGCCGGCAGTACCAGCCCGGGCGGCTTCAATGGCAGCATTGAGGGATAAGATATTAGTCTGGAATGCAATATCCTCAATGACCTTAGTTATATTTGTAATCTGATTAGAAAAGGTGCCGATATTGTCCATTGCTTTTGTAAGCTGCTTCATATGAGTACCGCCGTTTTTAACGTTATGGCTGGTCTGGTCTACATACTCGGTTGCTTTTATAACATTTTTTGAATTTTCTGCGGCCTGTTCTGTGATGCTGGCAATGGCGGAGGAAAGTTCCTCTACGGAAGCGGCCTGTTCCGTGGAACCGGCTGCCAGCTGCTGTGCTCCGGCCGATACCTGTTCTGTTCCGGAATTCACCTGCTGAGCGGCAACATCAATCATGAGGAGAGTATGGTTTAAAGAAGAAACCGTTTTTATAATTGCATTTTTAATGGCTGCAAAATCTCCGACATAGTCTAAATCCATGGAAAAACGCATATCTCCCTGTGACAGAAGGTTCAGCTTTTCTGTAATGTCACGGATATAGGAGGTAATGGCTGCGTTTGTATTCCTGATATTTTCGGCCATGCTTCCAAGCTCATCCCTGCTTACATATGTAACCTGGGCCTGTAAATTACCTTTTGACATTTCTTTGTAAACAAGATCAATTTCCTTCACAGGATCCAAAATAGATTTTCTGATGATCACGGTAATGAAAAGGGTAAACAGCAGGGAAATCAGCAGGGATACAGAAAGGGAGAACCATGCTGATTTTATGTAGCCTTGCGCTTCCAGCTTTTGGGAAGTGGCAAACTGCAGCTGGATATTTGAAATGTTTGACAGGATTTCTCCGGCCTGATCAATGGCAGGTGAATAATTGTTTTTATAGGATTCATAGGCCTTAGTGCTGTTTCCTTTGGAGGAAGCAATAATCAGCCCTGAAATCTCTTCTCTTGCAGATCGGGTCTTTGATAACAAATCTCTCAGCTGCGCGATATCGTTATCTCTTGCGTTGGAAGACTGGTTGCTGACAAAGGCTTCCAATGCGTTGGAAACGCTTTCTTCCTCTTCCTGGGCCTTAGCCAGGCTATTCTGTACGGACTGCATATCATTGTCAAGAATTGCCTGTAAAAGATATTTTTGCGCCGAGGCCAGACTGGATCTCATGGTCCATGTACTGTTTGTGTTAGGTACGGTATAGCGGTAATAGCGTTCCACCTGGAATCCAAGGTTTTTCGTGTTCAATGCAGACAGGGCGGTGGATGCTATGATTATCATAAGTATTACGCCAAAACCTAGAATCAGCTTTTTGCCAATAGATAAGTTTTTTATCAGAGAACCCCTTTCTTTGCCGGAATCTTTGGCATTTGTATTCTGTTTTTTCATCTTATCGTTCCTTTCCCGATTTTTAAGCCTGAATGTGTGGGGCTGAAAAATGCTTTTCGTGCTATGTAATATATCGGAAATAATCAACTAATCATAAGAATCTGCCCGTTATTTTTTTGACTTTACAGACGGCTTTTCATATTAGCGATTTAAGAGGGATGGTTCCGAAAAGGAACAGGAAAAAAGAAAGCCTCCGGCTTCATTCCTGCCGGAGGCTTTGGGGTCATTACTTTGTAGATGAATTATAATTTGCGATGGCAGCATTCACTTTTTCAGCCAGGAAATTTACCGCCTGTTCCGGAGTATAGGTGCCGTCATAGGTCTTTTCCATTGCTTCGTTAAAGAGCTTTCTGGACTCGGTAGCGACTCCTGATAATACGCCTGCAGTGTATCCGTTAACAGGAGTATCCTTTAACTGGTTGATGGCTGTGGTAAAGTTGGGGTTCTGGGCAATAAAGTCCTTCATGGCAGGAGTTTCATAAGCCTTCGGGTTAACTGCAAAGTATCCGGTGGACATGCTCCATGTGGCCTGGGATTCCGGTGCGGTGGTGAACTCAATGAACTTCCAGGCAGCGTTCTTTTTTGCCTCATCCTTATTGTCCATCATCCACAGGGAGGCGCCTCCGATGATCACGCCGCCGTCGGCAGCAGCTGCATCGATCTTTGGAAGATATCCGGTACCGATCTCAAAATCACTGCTGGCCGTAGCATTTTTAAGAATTGCCGTGGATTCAATGATCATGGCAGTCTGGCCGGAGAAGAATGCGGTCTGGGTATCAGCGGTGGTGCTGCCGTAGTTTGCCGCATATCGGAATCCATGAGCTTTTTCCAGGTGTCAAAAATCTTAAGTCCAGCTCCGTTGTTTAAGAAATCGACTTCAGTAGCCGGTGCTTTACGACCGTTTTCATTGTTTGCATAAAACTTTCCCTGTCCAGCAATCTGCTGTTCAAAGAACCAGCCGTAAATGGCCTGGGCATAGCCTACCGGAGCTGCTTTGCTTTCCACGATTTTCCTGGAGAATTCTAAAACCTCGTCAAATGTCTTGGGCGGGGTGTCAGGGTCTAAGCCAGCAGCTTTAAAAACGTCCTTGTTGTAGTAAAGCATTGGAGTGGAAACGTTAAACGGCATGGACATCTGTTTTCCGTCTACGGTATAGTAGCTGGTGATGATGTCCATAACGGTGGAAGGATCAAAGTTTGTGGTGGAAAACATATCCTGTACCGGAATGGCATAACCGCTGTCAGTCATGAATTTTGTGCCGATGTCGTACATCTGGCAAACATCCGGCATGTTACCGCTCTGCATGGCCGCTTTCAGCTTGGTGATCAGGTCGTCATAGGTTCCCTGGTATTCACTTTTTACCTCGATTTCATTCTGGGATTCGTTAAAGGCCTTCACCAGAGCTTCGGTTGCCTCCCCGTTTACGCCTCCCATGGCATGCCATAAGGTGATGACTGTTTTCCCCCCTTCAGCCGCGGCTTTGGTGTCAGCGGCTTCTGTGGAGCCTGCCGCCGTGGTTCCTCCGGAAGTGGAAGCACTTCCTCCGCATGCGGCAAGAGTCATGGACATGACTGCAGCCATCATTGCCGCCAGCCATCTTTTTCTTCTTTTCATAGATATCCTCCTTAAATTATATGGTTTTATCTCTATACAGCCCTTTTTAGGCTGTATAAAATACTTATCCTTTTACAGAGCCTGAAGTGAGGCCGGAAATTAATTGTTTCTGCCCTAATATGAAGGCCAGGATGGAGGGGATCAGGATGATCATGGAACCGGCCATGACCGGGCGGAAGTCCGTGGATTCCGCACCCTGAAGCATACCAAGGCCGATCTGAACGGTTCTCATGTTCACAGAATCCGTTACAAGCAGAGGCCATAAATAGTGATTCCAGCTTTGAAGGAAGATGTAGATACCCAGTGCGCCCATAGAGGGTTTTACAAGAGGAAGGGCAATGGAGCAGAAGAAACGGAAGTTGCTGCATCCGTCAATATCCGCTGCCTCTTTTATCTCCATGGGAAGCTGAAGGAACGCCTGTCTCATGTTAAATACCGCAAAAGCGGAAGCAACGTTAGGAAGGATCAGGGCCGTATAGGTGTTTTTAAGTCCCAGGTCGCATATGATTAGGTAGTTTGCAATGATGATAGCCTGGCTGGGAATCATCATGGTTGCAAGCATCAGTAAGAACAGGGCGTTCCGGCCTCGGAATTTCATCATGGAAAATGCATAGGCCGCCAATGCTCCGGTGCCGATCTGCCCAAAGGTAACTGTACCCGACACGATCAGGGAGTTTTTGATAAAGGTAAAAAACGGAGCCAGCTGCAGGGCTTTTATGTAATTATCCGGGATCAGCTGCCTTGGCCAGAAGCCGCCGGAAAATACTTCCTTCATAGTCATCATGCTGACGTTAAAGCAATAGACAACAGGTGAGATGATGATGACAGCAAAAAGGATATTTAAAGCATAAAGCAAATATTTTGCCAGTTTGTTTTTCATCAATAGGTCACCTTCTTTTCCAGTTTAAATTGAAGCAGGGTCAGAACCATGAGGATTATAAACAATACGATGGATTCTGCGCAGGCCATGCCGAACCGGCTGTTTATAAAGGCCTCCTGATAGATCTGGTACACAATGACGTTGGTGCTTCCCGAAGGTCCGCCCTGGGTCATCATCTTAACCTGAGCATAAGCCTGAAGAGCGTTGATGACATTGATGATCAAAAGGAAAAACAGGGTAGGTGATATGCACGGGATGGTGATGTGCCTGTGCTTGGCATAAAATCCGGCCCCTTCAATCGCTGCACATTCATACAGGTCTGTTGGAACGCTCTGCAAAGCGGCAGTAAGGAATATAAAGTTTAATCCGGTGTTCATCCATACGGTCACAAGGGTGACGGCACCCAGCGCGTACTTAGGATCCGTCAGCCAGCCAATGTGGGTTCCTAAAACCTTATTGATAATTCCCAGGCTGCTGTGGAAAATGAACATAAATACAACAGAAGCTGCCGCTGCGGAAATGGCCATGGGCAGGGCATAAATGGTACGGAATAAGTTTTTCCCTTTAATGTTTTCATTGCTTATGATTGCCAGGACAAAGCCTATGACAATGGAGCAGAACACGGTCATGACTGCGTATTGAAAGGATACCAGAAGGCTGTTTTGAAAGGCCTGGGAGGTAAAAATGGAAATATAGTTCCCAAGGCCCACAAGGGAGGAAACTGCCCCAAGGGGAGTTGTCATGGCAAAACTGAGCCAAATGGTCTTGAGGAACGGCCAAAACAGGAAAGCCGTAAAGAAAAACATGGCGGGCAATAAATACAGATAAGGTTCGATCACCCGGAAAAAACGCTTCTTTTTCATGAAAAACTTATCCTCCTTTTCCTAAAAAGAAAAAGAGAATCAGCTTTACATCCCGTATTAGAGATAATGACGGAAATGTAACCTCTGCTTTCTCTTTTTCTCTGGCAAATGTTTCATTGACGTTAGTTTACCATATCGGTTGTCATAATGCAATATATATCTGCTTAAAATCACTATAAAGTTAGTAATATTTTGATATATTATTAACGATCAGAAAGAAAAAAGAATTAAATTATATAAAAAATAAAGATAAAACAAGAATAAAAATATACTTAATACACAATAGAGGGTCTTGGCTGCCTGACAGCTTCAGGAGCGGGAAGGAATAAATAGCCCCGATCCGGGGTTTTTATTTAAAAATAGCCGCAAAACCTTACAAAACCAGAATGGCTATTCACAAACGCCTGGGGATGGGGTATAATAAGCCTATTGCATCGCAATCTGAAATTGAAATGAAAGAAAGATGGGGGATTGTATATGAAGTGTAAGAAAATCTTGTCACTGGTGCTTGCTGTGACTATGGCAACAGGGCTTAGCTGCATGACTTCCATGGCAGCATCCAGAAAGAAAATCACAACGGTGAACTTGACCGTGACTGCAAATATTGTACCGGGAGGCACGATATCTGACCAGCAGGCTGAGATAACGTCCAAGAACAACAAGATCGATGTGGGAGAGTATGAATTTACCAACAGCGGCTTTCAGTGGGATGAGAATGATATACCAAGAATGGAAGTGAAGCTGTATGCCCAGGAAGGATATTATTTTTCCGTAACAGAATCCGGTTTTACCATTAACAAAGGAACCTTCGTAAAGCAGGCAAGGGAAGATTTCAGCCAGACGCTGACGCTGACCATAGATCTTCCCAGGGTCGGCGAGTTTACCCAGGCCATAGAAAGCGCGTCATGGGGCTCTAAGACCCTGGCTGTCTGGAGTCCTGCAGCCGGAGCGGGAAGTTATGAAGTGAAGGTGTACCGTGACGGAAAGCACACGGGAGGGGTAAAGACCGCCGTGGGAACGAGTCTGGATCTGGCTGAGTCCATGGGAAAGGCTGGAAACTATACCTTTAAGGTGCGGCCTGTCAATAAACAAAATGCCGAGAATAAAGGTGACTGGGTGGAGTCTTCCGCCAATTACGTTGATGAGGCGGCCGCAGGACAAAACCGTACATTTGCCCAAAACGGAGGCGGCTGGAAACAGGATGGAACCGGCTGGTGGTATGCAAACAGCGATGGAAGCTATCCTGTTAACATCTGGCAGAATATCAATGGACAGTGGTATTTCTTCAATGAGAAGGGCTATATGGTTACAGGCTGGATTGCCTGGAACGGGAAGCAGTATTTCTGCGACCTTGCAGGCGGACAGATGCTGGTGAACACCATAACCCCTGATGGGGCTAAGGTTGGAGCCGACGGAGTGAAACTTCCTTAGGATTAATAAATTGGCGGACTGCTTTTTGCGGTCCGCCTTTTTGATCGCCTGGAGCCTGGCCCTTTTAAAAATACTTGTAGGATTAAAGATTCTATCATATAATAACAAGGCGGAGGCAGACAGAAATGGCAGAAAAAAAGATAAGAAAATTTTATAAGCGGGTATTGGCGGCAGCGGTAGTCCTCCTGGCTCTTTGTATGGCAGGATGCAGCCCGGCTGAAAGCTCTTCCCCATTGCCCCAGGGACAATGGGGAAATGAGGCGGGTACGGATCTAAAGGTGCATTTTATTGATGTGGGCCAGGGAGACAGCACCTTAGTAGAAAAAGACGGGCATTACATGCTGATAGACGCAGGAGAGCGGGACCAGGGCGAGACAGTTGCTTCCTATCTGGAGAAGCAGGGAGTGAAGAAGCTGGATTACGTGATCGGAACCCATCCCCATTCTGACCATATCGGCGGGCTGGAGACAGTTATCCGGAAGTTCGATGTTCAAAAGGTATTTTTGCCGGAAAAGGAACATACCACAAAGGTTTATGAACGCCTGCTTGATGCGATAGCGGATAAAAATTTAAAAATCACCGTTCCTAAACCAGGGGACACCTACACCTTAGGAGATGCAGCGTTCCAGATCATTGCTCCCAACAGAGATTATGGGGATGATCTGAATAACTGGTCCATAGGTCTGCGGCTGGTTTATGGAAATAACAGCTTTGTTTTATGCGGAGATGCAGAAAAAGATGCAGAAAAGGATATGGTGGCAAACGGCTTTCCTTTAAAGGCCGATGTGCTGAAGCTTTCCCATCATGGAAGCTCCACCTCATCATCCGAAGGCTTTATGGATCAGGTTGATCCTGAATATGGAGTGATTTCCTGCGGAAAGAATAATGATTATGGACATCCTCACAAGGAAGTACTGAATATGTTAAAAAAACGGAACATTAAGGCTTTGCGGACGGACCAGCTTGGAACCATAGTGGCAGTGAGTGACGGATCAAAGGTCACCTTCCCGGAGATCAAAGAAGGAACTGGCGGAGACAGGACACAAAATACGGCAGCAGACCAGGACTATGTAATCAATACCAACACCAAAAAATTTCACCTGCCGGACTGCAAGTCGGCGGCTTCCATGAAGGAAGAGAACCGGAAGACCTATAAGGGCTCCAGGGAGGAACTGATACAGATGGGATATGAGCCGTGCCAAAGCTGCAACCCTTAGCCTGGCACAGAAGGAAGGGGAAAGGTTATGAAGTATACCATTGACAGAATCGGGGAACAGATCGTTATCTGTGAGGATGAAAACGGAGATATGGTAAAGATTCAGGCTGCCGCGCTGCCTGAAGGCGTAAGGGAGGGGGATATCCTTACAGAGGCTGACGGGACGTGGACTCTTGAGAAAGAAGAGACGGAGAGGCGCAGGCAGAGGATACGGGAAAAGCTTAGAGGTCTGACAGAATAAAGGATTAAAGAGTGAAATATGGAGAATTATATTGTACTGGATCTGGAATGGAACCAGAGCAACCGAGGGAAGGAGGAGACGGTAGAACGCCTTCCCTTTGAGATCATAGAGATCGGGGCGGTAAAGCTAAATGAGGCCCTGGAAGAAGTAGAAGAATTTAAGCGGCTTATAAAACCTCAGGTTTATCCGGAGCTTCATGAAAAGATATTGGAAGTGACCCATATGGATGAAAAGACCCTGATGGAAGAGGGACGGAACTTTGAGGAAGCCGTAAAGGAATTCCTTATATGGTGCGGAGAAGACGCTGTATTCTGCACCTGGGGGTCCATGGACTTAACGGAGCTGCAGCGGAATATAGCTTTTTATGGAATTCCAAATCCGTTTCCCAAGCCCTTTCTCTACTATGACGTGCAAAAGCTTTACAGCCTGCTTTATGGAGATGGAAAGGATAGGCAGTCCCTTGACATTGCAGTTTTAGAGCTGCAGGTCATGGAAGAGAGGCCTTTTCACCGGGCCCTTGACGATGCCCATTATACCGGGCGGGTTATGAATCAAATGGATTTTGAAAAGGTCCGGGAATACTGGTCAACGGATTATTACCGCCTGCCGGAAAATAAAGAGGAAGAGGTATATCTGGTATTTCCCGGGTATTCCAAATACATCTCAAGGCCCTTTGAGACAAAACAGGATGCCCTTGGGGACAAAACCGTTACGGATTTAATCTGCTGCAAGTGCAACCGGATGCTGAGAAAAAAGATCAGATGGTTTTCCGTGAACCAGAAGTTTTACACGGCTCTTGGATGCTGTCCTGAGCATGGGAATGTAAAGGGCAAGATCCGTATGAGGCGGACTGATGACGGACGTGTCTACGTAGTTAAAACCATGAGGCTGGTTGGAGAGGAAGATGTCCGGGAGATTTACGAAAAAAAGGAAGAGACCAGAAAAAAACGGGTGGAAAAAACAAAAACCCGAAAGCATAATAAAAAGAAGGGGGATTCCCCCCTTTCCTAAATCTCGCTTTCCTTCATTCGGTATCCAACCCCGATTTCCGTGAAAATATACTTTGGTTCTGCCGGATTGTTTTCTATTTTTCTGCGGATATGGGCCATATTGACGCGGAGAATCTGATTGTTGCTGTCTGCGTAAGGTCCCCAGATGTGGCTTATAATGTAGTCATAGGTCAGGACCTTTCCGGAGTTTTCCGCAAGAAGGGAAACCAGCTTGTATTCGATCTGAGTCAAATGAATCTTATGTCCGCCAAGTGTGACAAGGCGCTTGGCAAAATCAATAAGCAGTTCTTCGTTCTTGTATGGGGTAGGTATGACAGAACCATCTACGGTACTGACGGTAGGCCTTCCGTGGCGCAGAGCAGTTCGGATCCTGGCTAAAAGTTCACTGGTTCCAAAAGGCTTTGTAATATAATCATCGGCACCGAAATCAAGAGCAGCCACTTTTTCATGCTCCTGGGTCCTGGCGGAAATGACTATAATGGGAATCGAAGTCCAGCTTCGGACGCTTTTAATGATATCAATTCCATCCAGATCAGGAAGCCCTAAGTCCAAAAGGATCACATCAGGGCAAAGGGAATTGATGAGAGCCAGTCCATCCCGCCCGTTATAGGCGGTATTTACTTTATAATCATGTCTTTCCAATGCGCTTTCAATAAAGTTGCAGATATTTTTTTCGTCTTCAATCATGACGATTGTAAACTTACTCATAAGCATTCTCCCCTAATGGTAATGTAAATGTTAAAACAGCGCCATGTTCTTCATTGGCGGCTGTAATTTTTCCGTCGTGTGCAGTTACAATGGCTTTACAGATAGAAAGCCCGATTCCCATTCCCTTATGGGAATCATAGCTGCTGTTGGGTGATGAAGTATAACCGTCAAATAAAGTCTCCAGCCGTTCCGGAGAAATTCCCACGCCATGATCCCGGATCTGAAACCAGGCATATCCATCCTCTACGAAGATCGATAAGCTGATGGAGTCCGTTGAATTGGAATGATAGACGGCATTTTCCAGAAGATTTATAATCACCTGTTCAATTAAAGTGGCATCCATTGGTACCATGACAAACTCATCTGGTACGGTCACATGGACAATGGATCCTGGCAGCCTTTTGTGAAAGCGCTCAATGGCCTCGGAAGCTACCTCTTCCAGCGGCTCCAGGCGCTTTAAAACCTGAGCTCCAGTATCCCGGATCCTGGTGACGCTGAGCAGGTTTTCCACCATATTTAAGAGCCAGTTGGCATCTTCCCGTATATTGGAGACCAGGCTGGTTTTTTCTGCCTCCGGCATGGTGCCTGAATTTTCCAGGTATGTGCTGCTGGCACCGATGATTCCTGTGAGGGGAGTTCGAAGGTCATGGGAAATGGCCCGTAAAAGGTTTGCTCTCAAGGCCTCCTTTTCCGCTTCCATTAACATCTTTTCACGTTCGTTTAAGATACGGCTTTGCTCCTTTAAATGGGTCGTAGTAGCGCTTGTAATGGAGGATATGATTAACAGTGCCATAAAGGTGATCGGGTATCCTTCCATTGTAAAGTTAAACGCCATATATGGATAAGTAAACACAAAGTTTACACAGATCACGCTGATAAAGGATGCAATAACTCCTGGTATATAGCCGGTGGAATAGCGGGAGATCAAAACCACTGCCATCATATAAATGATTCCTACATTGTTAGTATATCCTCCCAGTATGTGCATCATGTAGGAAAGGATGGTGGCAAACAGGAGGGAAATAAAGGTGATTATAAAATTTCGAAGCAGGTCCCTTTTGGATATAATTTTATGTTTTCTCATGGAATACCCCTTGTTATCTAACGAAATTTGAAACGGCCTCCCCGCCGTCCTTTCCGTTTTGATGAATAGGAACTGCGCCTTTGTTCCAGAATGCTGTTGAATTCATCGGCTGAAACACCGGAGTCCCGAAGGCGTTTCATGCGCTGCTCCCGCCTTACAAGGAAGTCCTGTTCTTCCCTGTGTTTCTGGTATATGAAAAATGCTGCTGCACATCCGATTAAAGCGATTGCTCCCACGCTTCCTAATATAAGCCAGGCAGCTAAGGGGATCTCAAAGGGCCTTAAAGCCTTTTCCCGGTAATCTTCCGTTTCCTTTTCCGGACGTTTTCCGGAAGGGTTTACGGAAGTCTGGGCGGCAGACGGGTCCAAAGCCTCGCCGGACTGGGAATCGGTTTCGGCATGAGGGATGGCGGCGATCCTGGTCTCTGCTTCCTTGTTCTGGAATAAGACGTCATTTACTTCCAGGAAGGTACTGCCTACGACCCGGTCATTATAACGGTAGTTTATTTTTGCAATGGCATTTTCAGGGTCCCCTGATGAAATATCATAGCTGAGTTCTGCTTTTGCATCTGAAAAGTTTGCCGTTTTAGGAAGGATGATCCGGCTGTCAGGATCTAAAACCAGGGCCTCCGGTCTGGTGATGGCCAGCCCGCTGAAATTTAAGTCGCTGGTAACGGAGCTGTAGGTTTTTTCGTAATCCGCAGCTTTTAAGGAAACAAAACTTTCAAAACCAAAATCCAGGAGATGTTTCGTGTCCGCCCAATACTGGGGAGTGGATCCCTTTAAGATTATGGTAATCAGCTTCATTCCGTTTCTTTCCGCACAGGTTATCAGGGTATTGCCGGCCAGCGTGGTGTAGCCTGTTTTGCCGCCGATGATGCCCGAATAGTAGAAAGGAGTGCTTTTACGCATCATTTTATGACCGGGATAGATGGAAAGCCCTTCTTTATTGATGGAGTTAGGCGGAAGCTTATAATAGGTTGTGGAATCGATTTCTTCAAAAACAGGATTATTAAAGGCTGCTCTTGCAATGAGGGCCATGTCATAAGGGGAGGTATAATGCTCCGGGTCATTTAAGCCGCTTGGATTGGAAAAGTGGGTATTGGTACATCCAAGCTCCTTTGCACGGACGTTCATCATATCGGCAAAGGCTTCGGTACTTCCCGCCACATGCTCTGCAAGGGCGTTGGCTGATTCATTGGCTGATTTAAGCAGCAGGGCATACAGGCAGTCCTTGACAGACAGCTTGTCCCCTTCATTGATCCCGGCATTGCTGCTTCCGGATTCCACATTAAATACAGCGTTATGGGAAAATGTTACTGTTTCATCAAGACTGCATTTTTCAATGACCAAGAGCGCAGTCATGACCTTTGTAATGCTGGCCGGAAAATATTCGTTGTGTATGTTCTGGCCCCACAGCACGGTTCCGGTGTCTGCATCCATCAGAATGGCTCCCTGCGCCTGGACCGACGGGCTGGAAGGCCAGTCTGCGGCCCCCATAGAAGTTCTGGTAAAGGAGGAAGCAAAAAAAAGCAGGCACAGAAAAAATATAAAAAATTTTTTAAAAAATTGAGTCATATTGAGTAATCTCTCCATAAGCTTTCATTCGGTTTCAGACGATACTTCAATCTACAGTATAGGTTATTTGCTGTAACAAGTAAAGATTATTCGCGATTTTTCCCGCATTTGTATATGGATGACTTGCCCATAATAAAAAGGCAGATGGCCCAAATCAGCAGAATGGAGAAAAGGTAGATAAAACCGATGAGAAAGACCGTGTCCCGAAAGAAGCCTTCCGGTACAATGTTAATGAGCATATCGGTGGAAGGATCCAGCATCCACAAGTCATTTTTAAAGAATATATGGTGGAACATAATAAAATATCTGGTAAAATCTGTGGAAATAATGAGCGCTGTGGCAGCAGACAGGAGAAAAAAGATCCCGGTGCCCGCGCACACGGCCCGGGGAAAAGTCCTTTTGAAATTGGTCTTTAATAAAAGAAGAACAATAAGGCATAAGGCCATGACCATGAGGCAGCCTGACCGTATGGACAGGGCACCTAAGAACAGTCCGCGGACATCCTCCATATGGGCGATTTCACGGGCATTAAAAAATTCCCGTTCAACGCCTCCTATGGTGGTCTCTACGTGAAGATTGTCCCTCTTCCCCCGCAGATAAGACATCATCTCACTGGTAACGTCTAGAAGGTCCTCCATTGTCATGGAGACTGCCTGGGTCACATTATATTTGGTATATTCTTTTTCGAAGTATCCTGGAGTCCAGTACACAGCAGCCTCCACAGAGGTGAATAAAAGCACGATCATCAGGCAGATGGAAAATATGATTCCAGCAGTATATTGAAGCAAACGGTTCATGGGATTCCTCCTTGAGGGAATTAATGTTTTGTTGCGGTAGGTAAGTTCCAGCAAAAGCGGGTCGCCAGAAGGCGGATCAAAACCACAGAGCATGCGCCCGCCAGCATGGCGATATTGCCATCTATGCAGTTCATAAGCCAGGCATAAAGGATGGCGCCTGCAATGGAAGCACAGGCATAAATATGCTTTCTAAGGACATATGGAGTTTGTCCGGCCATAATGTCCCGCAGAATGCCGCCGCCGACTCCGGTGATGACGCCTAAAAAAATGATGAGAAAGTGGTAATCCCCATAACCGGAAAGCACTGCTGTATCAATTCCGACTACGGTAAAGGCCCCAAGTCCGATGGCATCAAATATGTTCATAACCTTTTCATAGGTTTCCAGGGATCGCCCATCCAGTATTTTCTGGTTCAGTCTTACGATGATAAATAAAAGCATAACCGTTATAAAGGCCAGTAATACATAAATAGGGTCTTTAAAAAGGGCAGGAGGTACATTTCCTATGATAATATCCCTTAACATACCGCCTCCCACGGCGGTGGTAACACCCAAAACAATGACTCCAAGAAGATCCAGCCGTTTTTTTATGGCAACCATGGCTCCGGAAGAGGCAAAGGCTATGGTTCCGACAGCTTCTATAAAGAAAAACAGGGAAAATTCTATTTTCATGGAAAACCTCCGATATATTTCTCTAAGGGAAATTAAGGCAAGTATAAGATTTGGAGAGAAATTTGTCAATATATGTCGTTGTATAATCACAGGGCTTAACGCAATGGTTAAATATTACTTGATTTTTTAAATAAAATTATATATTATATTGAAAAGTTCAAAAATGAACGTTTTAATCATTCTGCATTAAGAGAAAGGGGATGACGCAGGCTTAGAAAGCCCAATGGGAAGAATACAGTGGAACTAGACGACCTGATTTCAGAAAGAGGTGTTGCATGATGAACCAGAAAGATTTTATGAAAAATGTGGAAGAATGGTCTGATATTTGTTTGAATGACGAAAGAATTGACTTGGAAGCCTACGACAGGTTTGAGGTAAAGCGGGGGCTTAGGGATAAAAGCGGCAACGGTGTTGTGGCAGGTTTGACCAAGGTATCAAAGATTTTATCAAACAAAGTCGTAGATGGGGAAAAGGTCCCGTGTGAAGGCCAGCTGTTTTACCGGGGATATAATATTCATGATCTGGTAGACGGCGTTGTAAAAGAGGGGCGTTTTGGATTTGAGGAAATTGCCTATCTTCTTCTTTTTGGAGATCTGCCAGACAAAGGCCAGCTGGAACGCTTTACGGAGACCCTGGGCTACAGCCGGACTCTGCCTACCAATTTTGTCAGAGATGTGGTCATGAAGGCTCCAAGCCACGATATGATGTCCTGCCTTGCCAGAAGCATTCTCACTCTGGCCTCTTATGATGAAAAGGCCGGCGACATATCTGTTCCCAATGTGCTCCGACAGAGCCTGATGTTAATCAGCGTCATGCCGATGCTGGCAGTTTATGGATATCATGCGTTCAACCACTATGAGAGAGGGGACAGCATGTATATCCACAGGCCGGATGAAAAGCTGTCTACGGCAGAAAATATCTTAAGGCTCTTAAGGCCTGATATGAAGTATTCCAAGGTGGAAGCCCATGTACTCGACCTGGCCCTGATCCTTCATATGGAGCATGGAGGAGGAAATAACTCCACCTTTACGACTCATGTGGTCACTTCCTCAGGTACGGACACCTACAGTGTGGTCGCGGCTGCACTTGCCTCTTTAAAGGGACCAAAGCATGGCGGCGCCAACATTAAGGTTGTGGAAATGATGGAGGATCTGCGGAAAGAGGTCCATGACTTAAAGGATGAGGAGGAAGTGGAGAAGTACTTAAGAAAGCTTCTTCATAAGGAAGCATTTGACCGGAAAGGGCTTATTTACGGTATGGGACATGCGGTTTATTCCAAATCCGATCCCCGTGCAGAAGTATTTAAAGGCTTTGTTAAACAACTGTCAGAGGAAAAGGGGCGGCTGGCTGATTTTAACCTATATTCCATGATCGAACGCCTGGCTCCCCAGGTAATTGCAGATGAAAGAAAGATATATAAAGGCGTAAGCGCCAACGTGGACTTTTACAGCGGCTTTGTGTATAGCATGCTGGACATTCCCAAGGAATTGTTCACCCCGATCTTTGCCATTGCAAGGATTGTAGGCTGGAGTGCCCACCGGATCGAAGAGCTTATCAACATGGATAAGATCATCCGTCCGGCCTACATCAGTGTGATGCAGGAAGAGGATTATAAACCTCTTGGAGATCGTTAAGAGAACGGTTGATGGTTAAAATACAGGCTGTACTGCAGGATTTCGGGTTGCGGTATAGTCTGTCTCATTTTCTTTATGGTTTTCAGCCTTATGTTTAACTTTGGAGGAAAAATCTATGGATCTTTATTCACAAAAAAAACGACAGGACATTCCCTTATTGATAAAACATCTTCAGCGGAATAATATGGCAGGTTATCTGGTTCAGGATAAAAATGAACTTCTGGAACTTTTAAGGAAGCTCATTGCAGATGGGACGACCGTAGGCTGCGGAGATTCGGTCACCCTTGAACAGACCGGGGTGTTTGAGGATTTAAGGAATCGGGATGTGGACTTTCTGGATAAGTTTGATCCTTCTCTTACCAGGGAAGAAAAACGGAAGATATACTTAAGGAATTTTTCGGCAGACACATTTATCACCGGAGCCAATGCGATTACCATGGACGGGAAGATCTTTAATATTGACGGCAATGGGAGCCGGGTGGCCCCTATGCTGTACGGACCGGAACAGGTCATCGTGGTTGCAGGGGCCAATAAGATAACAAAAGATGTGGAGGCAGCTATAAAAAGAACCAGGCAGATTGCGGCTCCCTTAGATGCAAAGCGGCTTAACAAGTCAACTCCCTGTACCTCCCTTGGCCGCTGCATTGACTGTGGACACAGGGAGAGGATATGCAATGATTTTGTCCTGATTGCAGGCCAGTTTGTGAAGGACAGGATTAAGGTAATTATAGTAGACGAGGAACTGGGGTATTAAAATATAACACAAATGAGGAAGAAACGCTGCAGGCTCTGGAACCTGCAGGGGTCTTTGCCTCTTATAAAAGGGTAGGCTTCCCTTCGTTTAACAGATGGCCCTTTAAATATTCGGAAGGTAAGATTCCCGTACTTTTTAAGAAAACCTTGGTAAAATACCTGGTGCTGAAATATCCCACCCGTTCGGCAGTATCCCGGACCGTAAAAGTATGGCCTCCTGACATAAGCTCCATTGCCTTTTTTATGCGGACGCCGGTTAAGTGGTCAACAAATTTTTCTCCGGTTTTCATCTTATAGATTTTGCTTAAGTAATTGGGCGAAATATCAATCATATCTGCAATCGTATTGATTCCAATCTGATCCATATAATGTTCCTCAATATAAGCATTGATTTTATCGATTAAATCAATGCTCTGGTTCTGTGAGGTCATCTGCTTTAAATATTCCACAAGCTGGTTAAAGGATAGAATGCTGACAGTTGTTCCTGATTCCATTGTAAAAATGCGGTTTAAGGAATCATCACAAAGCTCAAAGACCTTTTTTTCATGAGGAAATTGGGAAAGTGTATGAAGAAGATTCTGAAAGCCCATAACATCATCTGTCTGGTGGGCGATCAAAAGCTTTTCCAGTAAATCCGAAAAAGGCAGAAGAGGGGAAAAGGTCTGCCTCTCTTTCTCAGATATAACCGATCCAAGGCGGACGCAAAGGCGCAGGCTTTCCTCCCTTTGAACCGACTCAAACTGTGCAAACAGTTCTGAAAGATTCCCGGCGAAAACATGAAATCCGGTTG
This sequence comes from Hungatella sp., assembly GCA_031270005.1. Taxonomy (GTDB): domain Bacteria; phylum Bacillota; class Clostridia; order Lachnospirales; family Lachnospiraceae; genus Lacrimispora. The sequence goes on from JAISYJ010000018.1 coordinate 68,081, forward strand.
CCGTACATACGCTGGTCTGATGAAACCGGACCAGCGCGCTATGGAACTCCTCAGCAGGGATGACGGTACTGGTAAGATAACAGATTTCACCTGTAGGCAAAAAGGTGAATGCATACCGGGCACCGTAGCGGGAGGAGATGGAAGAGAGTATGGCATTCAGCTCATCTAAATCGTTTTTAAAGGTCTCCTTATGATAATGGTCAACATAAAAAAGAACGGCCGTGTAAGGAGGAAGAACGTATTTGGGAGTCTGCAAAAACCGGATGGAGGTATGGAGGTCAAGAATTTTTTCAAATTCCAGTTCATAATCCTTTTTCAACAAAAGCTCCCGCTCTCCAAAAAGGGAAGCAGCCTTTTCCATGATAGTTCTGACTTCCTCCAGGCTGGCAGGCTTTAAGAGATAGTCAATCGCTCCCAGCTTTAAGGCTTCCTGGGCATAGGTAAATTCTGCATATCCGGTCAGCATGACCACCGGGATTTTTAGCTTATGAAACCGGGAAAATGCCTGCAGCCCGGTGAGCATCGGCATATGGATATCCAGAAAAATCAGGTCTGGCAATTCTTTTTCCAATTGCTTTAAAAGTTTTTCTCCGTTTTCCACTTCAAAAAACTGGTGCATGTTGGGATAAAGTTCCTCAATCATGCTTTTTAATCCAAGCCGGATGAGGCGTTCATCATCAGCCAGAAGAATTTTCATACAGAGGTCACTCCTTCCAGGGGTATTTTAATTCTCATGGAGGTAATATCTCCAATCAGTTTTATCTCAAAGGAAGCATGGGGGTGAAAGATTTTTATGCGGTTTCCAACATTTCTTATGCCAACCTTTCCATCGGAGTATACTTCCTGAATATTAATGGGAATTCCGTTGTTTTTGGCTTCCAGGATCAGGGTCTGATCCTCAATGAAGGCGGAAATGGAGATGGTTATGGAAATGCCATCACTGTCCATTCCGTGTTTCAGGGCATTCTCCACAAGGGGCTGGATGAGAAGCCTTGGAATGGAAATATACTTTGCCTCTTCTTCCATGGAGCTTATAAAGGTCAGGCGCTCATCATAGCGTATTTTAAGAAGATTGCAGTATTGGATGCAGAATTCAAATTCCTCCTGTACGGTAGTCAGCTTTGCATTGCTGCAGGTATAGCGGAATATTCTGGTCAGCTGGATAATGCTGTCCTCCAGCTCTTTTTTCATACCGATCCGGTTCATGGACAGAAAGCAGTTTAAGGTATTATAGAGAAAATGGGGGTTGATCTGGCTTTGAAGGGCACGGTATTCTGCCTCCTGCCGGTCGATTTCATATTTATAGGACCGGTCAATGTAAAGCTGAAGCTTTTGGATCATCTCGTTTAAATTCTCCGCAATCAGGGACAATTCTTCCGTGTTAAAGGAATCGTTCTGCAAAAGGTCTGTGTCAGGGACAGAAGCCTCCAAATCTCCCCTTGCCACCTTTTTCATGGTATTTAAGATGGAATTTAAGGCAAGGGCAGTCTTCTTTGAGTTGGAACGGAAGATTGAGAATGCGGCCAGTATGGAGGCAAGGCTTAAAATAGCAGCCAGGCTCCAGACAATGGACACTTCCTTAAAGATATCGTTTTGGGAGGAGACAAAAATAAGCTGCCAGGGCATTCCTGAAATATCGCTTTTGTACAGGCGGTAAGTATCAGAGTCTGTCCGGATCATATTTTCTGCGGCAGACAGCTTTTTAAGGACGCCTTCCTCCACCTTTCCCACCTGGTAAACAGGGGTTCCATCCTGGCCTGCGATGACAAAGCCAGAATTTTGGCTTAAGTTTACGCTGCTGAAAATATCCTTGATGATTTTGTCGGAGGCATCGATCCGGATGATGCCCAGCTTCCGTTTGGTGTACACGTTGCGGACCGTATGCAGGGCAGAGATCACCGTTGTCTCAGAGCGGATATAAGGGGGAGGCTCTGAAACCATAAAGTGATATGGATCCGTCGTATTTAAGACCTGCTGATACCAGGGTTTTTGCTGGTAAGGGTAGTCTGTGGTGTTGATGAGGTCGCTTGTTTTTGTTGCAGTAACGATGATATGGTTGTCCGGGTTTACAGGCATGAAAGAAACTGCCAGGATATCCTCCCTTGCGGTATTTAAAATACGCTGTATGGAAGTGGTGTAGTTTTGCCGGTGCCGCTCGATCTGGTAGTCCAAAGAACCGTTATTTGTGTATTCCCCATTCTCAACGGCTGCATAAAAGTTCAGAATATCATCGTAAATATAAGGAGTCAGGGCCAGCCTTTTTAAGTCGGATACATAGGTGCTTAAATTGGTTGAGATAGAATAAAGGGAGGTTGAAAAGTATTTTTCATTATCCCTGTAAATTCTGTTCTGGAAGTAAAATGCAAGTATGGTGGCCATGATGAGGATAGGCAAAACAATGCTGACGAGAAACAGGGCCAAAAACCGGTTTTGAAAGCTCTGACGTTTTTTCATATGGGGTCACCTCCTGGGCCTATATTGTATACATAATAGATCCCTTTTTCAATCCCCTATCAGGAAAATAATAGAAAAGAGCCTGAAAGTGTAGATTTGAGTATCTTACGGAACCAAACGGACTGTGATAAACTAAAGATACAAAATAGCCGGCTAAAAACCAATATGAATGTAAGGGAGAATTATTATGAAGAAGTTAGCACTTGCCTCACTGGCAGGCTTAGTTGCAGTCAGCGTGTTAGGCTGCTCCAAGGCACCCCAGGAACCTGTGGAGACCACCACAACCGCAACGACAGCAGCGGTAAAAGAGACAGAAACAAAAGGGAATGCAGTAGCTCCCACAGGTGTTACCATTGAATTTTTATATAACTTAAACGGCGAGTCTGTCAGCGATGCCATTCAGGATGTGTGCAGGCAGTTTACAGAGGAAACGGGAATCGGGGTGGAAGCGGTCATGCCGGGAAGCAACTTTTCTGATATTATGAAGACCAGAATGGCTTCCAACCAGCTTCCTGATGCATGGACAACCCATGGCTGGGCAGTTGCAAGATATGCAGAATACTTAGCACCTTTAAATGATTTTGAGTTTGCATCTCACATTTCCCCAAGCATTAAGGAACAGATCACAGACGGGGAAGGAAACCTTTATACCCTTCCAATTGATATGGATTTAACAGGAATGATCTACAACGAAAATGTGCTGGAAGAAGCTGGTGTGAATGTAGATGACATCAAAACCTGGGCTGATTTTGAGGCAGCCTGCGAGAAGATCAAGGCAGCAGGACTTACACCTATCCAGCTTGGCGGAAAAGACAGCTACACCATGGGAAATATGATGGATTTCGTAGCGCCTACCCTGATTACAAACGAGGATGAAGCCAATCAGGCAGCTCTTTTAGACGGCAGCTTTGACTGGGGCAAATGGAATACGGTTGTAAATCAGATTGATTCCTGGAGACAGAAGGAATATTTCAATACAGATGCCGTTACAGCAGATTTCATGACAGGTATCAAGGCTCTTGCGGCTGATAAGGCAGCTTTCATGTTTACTGCAGCCAGCGGAATCACAGAAACCTACGTTCAGAACGCGGATACAGAAATGGGCTTTATGCCTCTTCCTGCAAGAGAAGAAGGGCTGAAACAGTCCCTGATGACAGGTGAGCACTTTGCAGTGGGTATGTCAAAGACTACAAAGCATCCGGAGGAAGTAAAGCAGTTTATGGAATTCCTTGCCCGTGAAGACATCAGCTCTTATCTTGCGACCAAATGCGGTATGCCTTCCGGTCTTGACAATGTGGTAAGTGATACAGGAAGACTGGCTCCTTACTATGATAAATATGCAAATGACAGTTCCATTTTAAATATTCCGTATTTTGACAGAAAATATCTGCCGAGCGGCATGTGGAATGACCTCTGCGTGACAGGAGCTGCCGTTGTTTCAGGACAGGCAGATTCCCTTACTGTTGCAGTGGACCAGATGAAGACAAGCTATGAGGAAAAGAAAGCACAGGAGTAAACATGAAGATTCAGAAAAAATCAGCAATCAATCTGTTTTATATTCCGGCAGTGATATTGTTTCTTGTTTTTGTGATTTATCCGTTTATCCAGGGTATCCGGCTGTCCTTTACCAACTGGAATGGGTATTCCCAGTCAATGAAATATGTTGGAATTAAGAATTACGCCAGATTGTTTCAGGATGCAAATGTAAAAACAGCACTGGTCAATACCCTTATTTACGGTGTTATGAGTACCGTGATCCAGAACATCTTAGGTCTTGGCTACGCGTTATTTTTAAATACAAAGTTTAAGGGACGTTCCATTGTCAGAACGGTTATCTACATGCCGGTTATGATTGCTCCGCTGATTATGGGTTACATCATGTATTTCTTCTTTCAGTATGATGGAGGTGCGGTCAATGATATTTTGACCGCCCTCCATATGGAGCCGGTGGATCTGCTGGTCCATTCAGGGACAGCCATCCGGATCATTGTATTGGTAAATTCCCTGCAGTTTGTGGGCGTGGCCATGGTCATCTACCTGGCAGGACTCCAGAATGTGCCCAACATGTATTATGAAGCAGCCATGATTGATGGAGCCACCTTCTGGGAGCGTTTTAGGCACATCACCATTCCGCTGCTGATGCCGGCCATTTCCTCCTCTACCATCTTAAACCTGATCGGAGGATTAAAGCTCTTTGACCTGGTTATGGCTCTTACAAGCGGCGGACCGGGATTCAGCACCCATTCCCTGTCCACTCTTGTTACGAACCAGTATTTTTCGGCTCAGTCCGCAGGATATGCTTCTGCCATCGGAATTTTTTCATTCCTGCTGATTATGATCATCAGCAATGTGGTCATGGGGTATTTTGACAAAAAGGAGGTGGATGTGTAATGAAAGGATCAAGATTTTCCAATGCCTGGAGATATGTCCTGGCGCTCATTATCATTGCAGTCCACTTTGTACCCATCTATATGGTGGTTGCCATTGCGTTCAAATCACCATATGACCATTCCTCCAGGTGGGCATTTCCGGGATATCTTTACTTAAAAAATATTTATACCGCGCTGGAGCGGGGAGGAATGCTTCTGGCCCTTAAAAATACGGTGATCATCAGCGGCATATCAATCCTGTTTATTGTGGTCGTCGGTGCCATGGCGGCTTATCCTCTGGCGAGAAATAAAAGCAGGCTTAACAACCTGGTGAAAGGGTTCATTATGGGCGTCATGATGATCCCGCCCTTAAGCATTCTGGTTCCTCTGTATTCCTTTATGGCTAAGATTCAGGGAATCAATTCCTACTGGGGCATGATCGTGACCTTAATTACCTTCCAGCTTCCCACCAGCATCTTTTTGTTTTCAAGCTTTATTACCAGCATTCCGGTTGCCCTTGAGGAAGCGGCGGCAATTGACGGCTGCGGGCCGTTCCAGACATTTTTCAGGATCATCATGCCTCAGCTGAAGCCGGTAACAGCTTCTGTTATCATTATCACCGGTGTGAACTGCTGGAACAATTACCAGTTTGCCCTATACTTACTCCAGTCACCCCGGATTAAGACCATTACGCTGGCCATTGCAGGCTTCTTTTCCGCAGACTCGGCCAATGTCAATGGAGCAGCGGCAGCGGCTTTTATTGGAATCCTCCCCATGGTTTTGGTATTCCTGTTTTTGCAGAAATACTTTATCCAGGGCATGGTGGACAGCGCGATCAAGTAATTGGAGTATAATTAAATAAGCTTCAGAAAAGAAAAGCGGGAATCGGATGAGACTTCCGCTTTTTTTCTAAAATTTTTGAAAGATTGAGGTTCAATATGAGTGTACAATATATTGAGGATAAAAAGGTATTTTTGCTTAACACGAAAAATACAAGCTACCAGTTCCGGGTGGCGGAGTATGGATTTTTAGAACACCTGTACTATGGTAAAAAGATATCCGATGCAGCAGATTATCTTCCTGTAAGGATCCGCCATGGGTTTGAAGCCAATCCTTATGAGTCGGAAAAGGACAGGACCATCTGTCTGGATGTTCTGGAACAGGAATATCCGGGGTTCGGGGTTTCGGATTTCCGGGTTTCTGCTGTCAGCGTGATCAATGGGGATGGCTCCAACTGCATTGATTTAAGGTATGTGTCACATAAGGTGAAAGACGGCAAATACAGCTTAAATGGAATGCCGTCTTTACGGGATAATGGCGGCACATGGCACACTCTTGAAGTGTTGATGAGGGACCCTTATACCCAGGTGGAGGTGACTCTTGTTTACGGCGTTCTGGAGGAGTATGACATCATTACAAGATGCGCCAGGATTCAGAATGCAGGGGAACAGACCGTGTTTGTCAATGCGGCTCATTCCACCTGTATTTCTTTCCCGACTGATCAGATGGATATGATCACCTTTTACGGAAGCTGGGGTCATGAGCGGTGTGCGGAGAGAACTTCTGTGAGACACGGGAAAATTACAGTGGACAGCGCCAGAGGAATTTCCAGCCATTATCAGAACCCTTCGGCCATTCTCTGCAGCCCTGAGGCAACAGAGGAGGGAGGAGATTGTTACGGCTTTGCCCTGGTTTACAGCGGAAACTTTGCAATCACAACAGAGGTCAATGATTTTAAGCAGACCAGATTGGTGGCAGGCGTGAATCCGGAAACTTTGTACTGGGAACTTCAAAAAGACAGCGTATTTGAAACTCCGGAAGCGGTCATGACCTATAGTTCCCAGGGACTTTCCCAAATGAGCCATAATTTCCACCGGACCGTGAAGCATCATCTGATTCCCGGCCAGTTTATCAATGAGAGATGTCCGGTTCTCATTAACAACTGGGAAGCGACCATGATTGATTTTGATGAAGAAATGCTGGTGAACATTGCGGGAAAGGCAAAGGAACTGGGCGTTGAGATGTTTGTCATGGATGACGGCTGGTTTGGAAGAAGGACCGATGAATACAGAGGTCTTGGAGACTGGCAGTGCAACTTAAATAAGCTGCCCAGCGGAATTCCCGGGTTTGCCGGAAGGATTCATGATATGGGGTTAAAATTCGGCATCTGGATCGAACCGGAAATGGTCAATGAAGATTCCAGGCTTTATGAGGAGCATCCGGACTGGTGCATTCGGATTCCGGGAAGAAAGCCAACCCGCCAGAGATATCAGCTGATCCTGGATTTTAGCAGGGATGAAGTGGTTGAGGCTGTTTTTCATCAGCTTTATGAGGAATTTAAGGATGCACAGATTGATTACATCAAGTGGGATATGAACCGGAGCATGACGGACCGTTATTCCGGGGCCCTTTTGGCCCACAGGCAGGGAGAGATCTGCCACAGGTATGTGCTGGGCCTTTATAAGCTGATGGATAAGATGACAAAGGCTTTTCCAAATGTGCGGTTTGAAGGCTGCAGCGGAGGCGGAGGGAGGTTTGATATGGGAGTTCTTTACTACATGCCCCAGATCTGGTGCTCCGATGATACGGATGCGGTAGAAAGAATTCACATTCAGTACGGAACCTCCATGATCTATCCGCCTTTTGCCATGGGTTCCCATGTATCGAAGTGTCCCAATCAGCAGACTGGAAGAACGGTTTCCATTGATACAAGAGCGGCCCTTGCCTATTTCGGGACCTTTGGATATGAACTGGATTTAAATGACATATCAGAGGAAGAACAGGAAGCGGTCCGCAGGCAGGTAAAATACTATCAGGAACACGGGCTGGTGTCTGCTCACGGAGATTATTACCGGCTGACCAACCCGGAAAAAGAGCGGGAATATGGGGCATTCATGTCAGTCTCCCAAGATAAAAAAGAGGCAGTGGTAGGATATGTGCAGCGGGTTTCCGGAGCGAATAAGGGAATTATTTACTTAAAGCTGCGGGGGCTTGAGGAGCAGACAGTATATGAAGTTCTGGAGCTTGGCATAAAGCTGTCCGGGGCAGCATTCATGTATGCAGGGCTTCCTATGCCGGTGATTAAGGCGGACAATGAAGCAAGAGTGTTTACCCTGGTGGCGCGGTGAGGGCAGCGGCCGTCCGGTATTGAAATTTTTTAGAGTGTGGAAAGAAAGGAGCGGAGACGGGAAACACTGTAATTGTGTTCCCGTCTCCGCTCCTTATGGTTTCTAGGTGCGCCTATTAAGCCGGACTCCCGGTAATATTCTTTGTCAGCTTCTTCTCCTTATCAAACTGGTAATGCCTTATTTCGCATCTATGACTTCCTTTGCCATGCCAATTAAATCATCACAGCTTAAATCATCAAAGGAGCTGAGAGAATACTCCATACCGTTTTCACTCCAGCTTACATAACGGTATACCTTACGTTCTTCCTTGTCGCTTCCGTAGCTGATCATTAGTTTGCCTTCTTCCTCCAGCTTTGTATCTTCCGCAGACGGAGTTGCATCTGGCGGTAAAAACAGATAGTTATCTTCGAAGGCTTTTAAAGTGATATCCTGATAGACGTCCTGTTTTTTCACAGCAGAAGATCCTTGAGGAATCATGTCCTGATATTCATGGATGTCAAGTGCTGCACGATTATTTTCCCCATAGCCTATATAGAGTTCCGGAAAAGAGATCAATGAATTCTGGTTCTCATCCCTTCCTTCTATCTTTGTAATAGAGCCTTCGTTAAAGGAAAGTCCATTTGAAAAAGCATCCACTAACTTTGGTGCGGTTCCCATCTGGCTTTCAGCTAATTGGATCAGTTCAGCTTTTGAATGGACTATTTCGTCCCGGGATGTGGAACTAAACAAGCCTGTAATTTTACCGCCTGCTATTGCTGTAACAGTTCCCATTACCGTTATGGTACACACTGCGGCTAAAGCTGCCACCATTCCCTTTTTATTAAATTTCATAATTCCACTCCTCATTTCTATTTTTTTATGAATTGCTCTTAGACAACGATTCTCTGCCTGCGCATCCGGTTTTATCTGATCCAGCCCGGTCTTTATGATCTGTTTTAATCTGTCATCCCTGAAGTTATCCATGGCAAAAACCCCTTTCCATTTCCGTTTTTTCAGTGCCGTCAGCTTTCAATAAATCCTTCAGCAGTTTTCTTGCTTTATGCAGACGGGATTTTACCGTCCCTTCCATGGCTCCTGTAATCTGGGCGATCTCTCTTGTGCTCAATTCATTATAATAATATAGAAGAATCACAGTACGGTATTTTATGTCCAGATGGCTGAGTGCTGCCTGGATTTCTTTCGTTGTCTCGGCCTCTAAAACAAATTCCAGTGGTTCGTCCGCTTTCTTATCTTCCCGGATGTGCTCCGCACTCTTTTTTTCCTCCTCATTCTCTAAAATACCTTCATAGGAGATCTCAGCTCTTCCTTTTTTCTTTCGTTCAAGCCGCCAGGCTGTTCTGACCAGAATCTGATACAGCCACGGCTCAAAGCGATCCGCCTGTTTCAGTTTTGATTTGTAAAGAAAGCATTTAACAAATGTTTCCTGTAAAATGTCTTCACTGTCACTACGGTTGCCGGTAATAAAATACGCCATACGGTATAGCTTTCCGGAATAGGAACGGTATAGTTCGTCAAATGCTGCTTCGCTGCCATTTATCATGCTTTCTACCAAAGCCCTTTTTTCTTCCATTATAACCTGTTTCCTTTCCTTTTTTAGATGCATCTGATAATAAGAGTCACCAAAGTATCATTTGGTTCATTTTTTACAGCTTTTATTAAAAAACATGAAAACAAAGGATCGGAGACGGGAAACTGACCGCTGTCGTTTCCCGTCTCCGATCCTTATGGCTTAACAGGCATCTGTTTCAAATGCCCTGTACGGCTCCTCAAACAGGCCGCTAAATTTTACTTTTATTCCTCTTAATCACCTTAAGCCTAGTGAACTCTTCCCTGTCCTTTTCTTCCAGTGAATTGGTAATGTTCTTAGTAAGCGTCTCATACCTGGGAATCGTAATATTCTTTAAGGCGTTGGCCCGTTTCTGGGTCCTTTTAATGCTGTTTGCCAGACGATAGGCAGAGTTCTCAACCATGGAAAGCTTTACTGTCAGCTTTTTCACCTTTTCAAACTGGTAACGGGCCTCATCTAAGGATTCCCTGGTACTGTAATAGGCATAAGTCAGGTTTAAAGGCATTTCATCATGCTCTACCAGGGGAATCTCTGTTCCCATGATGCTCCTGGTCTTGATGCGCACCGAATTGTCCACAGGAACTGCTATGGAAATATCCTGCACATAGTTGATCCCCAGTTCAATGTTGGCCTTTTGCAGGGCCTTGTAGGCGGAAGTAAAGGTGACATCAATTTCCGACTGAATGCCTTTTGCTTCGTCGATCAGGCTCATCAGTTCCTTGATGAGGATGTTCCGTTTTTTATCCATCAGTTCATAGCCCTGTCTGGCTAAAGCCAGAGAGCTTTTTGCAAGGATTAAATTCCCCTTGGTGGGAAATGTATTGGGATTCATGAATATCCCTCCTATTCTTTCGAACCTTCAAGGGTGGTTGGCTTGTAATACTGGTCTAAGACCTTGGTGTCAATACGGTCCAGCTCAGCTCTTGGAAGAAGTCCCAAAAGCTCCCAGCCGATGGTCAGGGTTTCGATGATGTTCCGGTTGGCGTGATTTCCCTGCCCAACAAAACGGTTTTCAAATTCCTTGCCGAACACCAGGTATTTTTTATCAATGGGGGATAGTTCATCTTCCCCGATGACTGATGCCAGGGCTCTGGCGTCTCCTACCTTGGCGTAACAGGAGAAAAGCTGGTTTGCCAGGCCTTGATGGTCGGCCCTTGTAAAGCCTTCTCCAATGCCATCCTTCATCAGACGGCTTAAGGAAGGAAGAACGTTAATAGGCGGATAGACCGACTGGCCGTGCAGGCTGCGGTCCAGAACAATCTGCCCTTCCGTAATGTATCCCGTAAGGTCCGGGATAGGGTGTGTAATGTCGTCGTTTGGCATGGTCAGGATTGGGATCTGTGTCACGGAACCATGACGGTCCTTTACGATGCCGGCCCGCTCATAAAGAGAGGCCAGCTCACTGTATAAATAGCCGGGATAACCCTTTCTGGAAGGGATCTCGCCCTTTGAGGAGGAAACCTCACGGAGAGCCTCCGCATAGGCCGTCATATCGGTCAAAATGACCAGTATGTGCATTCCCTTTTCAAAAGCCAGGTATTCTGCCAGTGTTAATGCCACCTTTGGAGTGATCAGACGTTCCACCACAGGATCGTTTGCCAGGTTGATGAACATGGCCACGTGGTCGGAAACGCCGCTTTCCTCAAAGGTACGGCGGAAGAAATCGGCCACATCGTATTTTACGCCCATGGCGGCAAATACCACGGCAAACTTTTCACTGGAAAGGGCGTCATCTCCTAAGGAGGCCTGCTGTACGATCTGGGCTGCCAGTTCGTCATGGGGAAGGCCGTTTCCGGAGAAGATAGGAAGCTTCTGGCCCCGGATCAGGGTCATCAGCCCGTCAATGGCTGAAATTCCCGTACGGATATAATCTCTTGGGTATTCCCTGGTCACAGGATTTAAGGGTTTTCCATTAATGTCCAGACGGATTTGGGAGTTGATGTCTCCAAGTCCGTCAATAGGCTCTCCGATTCCGTTAAAGGTACGTCCCAGCATGTCTTCGGACACGGCAAGTTCCATAGGGCGTCCGGTGAGGCGGGTGTGGACGTTTCTTAAGGCCAGCCCATCGGTTCCTTCAAACACCTGGATGATCGCCTTATCCTCGTAAACCTCAATGATACGCCCCAGTTTCTTTGTCTTTTTTTCTACGGTCATTTCTACGATTTCGTCGAAAGCAGCATTCTGGACGCCTTCTAAAACGACCAGGGGACCGTTGATTGCACTTAGTCCTAAATATTCAATAGCCATAGTCTGCCTCCTCCCTATGCGTTGCGCTCGATGACGGAATCATAGAAGGCATCTATCTGCTTTTTATAGTCATCAAACATATCAAGTCTGTCGTTAGGTACATCATATTTAATGGAAATGATCTTATCAAAGATCGGATCCTCCTTTAATACGGACATAGGCATTCCCATGGAAACCAGGGAACGTGCTTTCTTGTATAAATAAAGGATTAAATCCATCATCTTAAACTGTTTTTCCATGGGAACGCAGGTATCTTCCTTATGGAATGCATTCTGCTGTAAAAAACCGATCCTGATCACCTTTGAGATCTCCAGTATGAGCTTCTGGTCATCGGGAAGCATGTCTCCGCCGATCAGCTTTACAATCTCCATCAGGCTGCTTTCCTGGGTCAGCAGAAAGACCAGCCGGTTTCTGTAGTCCACGAATTTTTTATCTACATTTTCCACATACCAGGGAGCTAAATCGGTCAGGTACTCAGAATAGCTGCTGAGCCAGTGGATGGCCGGGAAATGGCGTTCGTTTGCCAGGTTCCGGTCCAGGCCCCAGAAGCAGCGGACAAATCGCTTGGTGTTCTGGGTTACCGGTTCGGAGAAGTCGCCTCCCTGAGGGGATACGGCTCCAATGATGGTGACTGAGCCTTCCGTGCCGTTCATGTTCTGCATCATTCCGGCCCTTTCATAGAAGGCCGATAAACGGGAAGCCAGATAAGCCGGGAAACCTTCCTCTGCAGGCATCTCTTCCAGACGTCCGGACAGCTCTCTTAAGGCCTCGGCCCAGCGGGAGGTGGAGTCCGCCATGATCGCCACATGATATCCCATATCCCGATAGTATTCCGCCAGGGTAAGGCCGGAGTAGAGGCTGGCTTCACGGGCGGCTACGGGCATGTTGGAGGTATTGGCGATCAGTGTGGTCCGGTCCATGAGGGGATTTCCGGAACGGGGGTCAACCAGCTCTGAAAATTCCTCAAGCACCTGGGTCATCTCGTTGCCTCGCTCTCCGCAGCCGATATAAATGATAATATCCGCATCAGACCACTTGGCGATCTGGTGCTGGGTCATGGTTTTTCCTGTACCAAAGCCGCCGGGGATACAGGCAGTGCCTCCTTTTGCAAGAGGAAACAGGGTATCAATGATCCTCTGCCCGGTGATAAGAGGCTTCCCGGCCGGGTACCTCTTTAAAGTAGGCCTTGGCATGCGGATGGGCCATTTCTGGGTCATGGTGATTTTCTTTTCGGACCCGTCTAAAAGCTGAAGGGTCAGCAGGGGATCGGATATGGTATAGGAACCATCCTCTGCCACGTCAAGGACATAGCCTTCCATATCAGGAGGTATTATAACCTTATGGACAATGGCAGGGGTTTCGGGAACCTCAGCAATGATGGTTCCTGGCAACAGATGATCTCCCTTTTTAACTGTTATGTGAGTATTCCAGAGCTTTGAACCATCGAGGGAGTCCACATGAATGCCCCGGTCAATGTATGCTCCTCCGGTCTTTGCAATCTCGCTTAAAGGACGCTCGATTCCGTCAAAGATGTTATTTAAAATACCTGGTGCCAGTGTGACGGATACGGGGAATCCGGTGGAGGTGACCGTTTCTCCCGGTTTTAAGCCGCTGGTTTCCTCATACACCTGGACAATGGTGCGGCGGTCTGTAAGGCCGATGACCTCGCCGACTAAGTGGTCCTTGCCCACGTGGACCATTTCATTCATTCGGAATCCGGAATCGCCCTTTAAGTAAATGACAGGGCCGTTGATGCCGGAAATGGTGCCTATATTAGTCATTGTCCGTACCTCCCATCAGATCATTTACATCAAAGCGGAAGTCGCGCTTTGCCTCCGCCAGCTTGGTTTGAAATGAATTATCAATTAATATATGCCTGGAAGGGATAACTGCCCGGGTTCCTCCCAGAAAGGAGTATTCACTCACCTGGATATCAGAGCCGCCTGAAATCGACAGTTCATTGATCTTTTCTTCATCCGCAGGATCGATATAAATGGTGATGAATTCTTTTCCTGCCAGGGCCTTGGCTTCCCGTATCTGCTTTTCCAAAAGCTTTGTATATTCGGGAGACTCCATGAATGTGGCCAGTTTATCCCGAAGCTCCGAAAACAGCTTATCTTTCAGCTCATCCTGTTTTTTTCCAAAGACCCGCTTCATGCCGATCTGTTCCAGGGAAAGCTTTTTGTTGATTTCCCGTTCGATCTGTTCGCTTTCCAAATCCACCTGATGTGCAGCCCTTCGCTTTGCATCCACCTGATGCTCTGAAAAGGTCTGCTCCAAGGCAGCTGTATATTCATCAAGCATCTTTGCACTGCGGGTTCTGGCATCTTCCATGCAAAATTTCAGGAAATGCTGTAATTTTTCCTCAGTCGTCAAGATGACCACCTCTTTCTTATAGTTTTAATCCGATGGCTTCATTAACATAATCCGTGATAAAGTTCGGCTTGCGGCCGGTACCATGGCGGTCAGGGATTTCTATGATTAATGGAAGCTTACGGTTCAGCTTCACATCATTGATGATGTCCGGAAACTCTTTTCCGAACTTTTCCGTCAGGAGAATGATCCCGAACTCCTTATCGGCCAGGACTTTATCCAGTTCACGTTTCAGTTCTGCCTTTTCATGAACGACAGCGCCCTCGACCCCGGCTAATCTCATGCCGGTCCAGGTATCCACGTTGTCGCTGATCAAATACATTTTCATGAGTTACAGCTTACCTAAGATCATGAAAGAAATGATCAGACCATACAGACAAACACCTTCGGCAAGCCCTACGAAGATCAGTGATTTACCAAGTATGGAACCATCCTCGCTGATGGCGCCAAGAGCGGCGCTGGCAGCTGCGGAAACGGCAATACCGCCGCCGATGCATGCAAGTCCTGTGGAAAGAGCAGCAGCCAGGTAGCCCATTCCTGCGATACTTCCTGCGCCTGCAGCTGTGCTTTCCGCAGCGGCAGCCTGGCCGTTAAACATCAATACACTGGAAACGATCAGGGTTCCAAAAAATAAAAGAGTGTTGATACCAAGGGCGGTTTTATAGCGGCCCTTGGTTTTTGCGCCCATAGCAAAAGCTCCGAAAGGAAGGGCGATGCTTAAGATTAATGCGATGGCTAATGTTATCTTTACTAAGGTTGACATAATATTACCTCCGTTTTGGTTTTTAAATTTTCTTTCCGTATGGTTTAAATGCACGGCCGGTTCCCCGATAGAAACGGCTGAATAATTCATAATATTCCAGACGCAATACCTGGATTCCAACGATCAGGCCTTCCATGCCGCAGACGAATAAGTTGCCAAGAACCACGACCAGCCAGTTTGGGCTGCCTGCTTCCGCACCGGACAGCATGAGAACCACCTCCATCATGGCCGCATGACTGACAGCAAAGGCTCCCACACGGACAAAGGAAAGGGTGTTGGAAAAGTAGCTTAAAAGCACTTCAAACAGTTCAAAGAAGCCCTGGACCACAAACATGCCTTTTTCCTTTGGCATGATCTGTGCTTTCTTTTCCACCATATTAGTGAGAGGCTCCTTAAAGAACATAACAAGCAGCGGGATGCCAAACATGATGACCAGGAGTATGGCAGCCGGAATGGGATTATTTGTCATGTAAAGGACGATGGTGAGCACAAGGCTTGCGTAAAAGACAAGTCCTGCAGCACCGTTTGTGTCAAACAGGGTCCTTTCCGGATCATGAAAGCGGATGCTGTTTATGATGTTGAGAACCATGGTCAACAGGATAATTCCCATACCAATGGAAACCGCAACGATAAATACGGTGTTCAGTCTCCCTATAAAGGGCAGGCTGGTCATGTGCTCCATGGGGCGGAGCCAGACAGCCTTAATAATATCTTCGAATCCGAAAACACTGCCGAACAGGAATCCGAATATGGTTGAAAAAAAGCCGCAGCAGGATATAATAGCCGCCAGATTTATTTTTTTCAGCCGGTAGAGGAGGAGCCCTCCAAACAGAAGACAGATTCCCTGTCCCACATCCCCGAACATAAAGCCAAACAGGAAGGAATAGGTTAGGCCGATCAATATGGTGGGATCGATCTCATTGTATGCCGGCAGGCCGTACATCTGAATGAACATCTCAAAGGGTTTAAAAAGCCTTGGGTTCTGCAGCTTGGTGGGCGGCTGGCTCATAATCTTGTTATGGTCATCCTCTACAATACAGAAAGTTTTTTCATCGTTAGAGATTTCTTTCTGAAAGGCGGCGGCATCCCGGTTGCTCATCCAGCCACAGAGGATGTAAAAGGTGTTTACCTTCTGCTTGGTGCATGCCGCCAGTTTTCTCACGTTAAAGTTGGTAGAAAAGGTTTCCAGGCTCTTAAGAGCCCCCACTAACTCTTCCTGTTTTGATGCCAGCAGTCCGGACACCTGGTTTCGGATGCCGTCAATATCGGACTGGAGAGCACTTATCTTATCTTCCAGTACATGAATGGCATCTAAAGGCGTGCCCTTGTACTCATCTGGTAAAAAGTAACGTTCAAAACGCATGGAGGCATAAATGGCGTCAATCTGGTTTGAAATGGTTTCCGGTACAAAGTAAACCAGCCAGACATATTCGTCATCCTCCCGGCATTTATAGAGGACAGTATCAATGGTATCGTATACATAGCTCACAAATTTGTCGAAATATTCATGAGAAATGCGCCCAAAACGGAATTTAATGTACTTAAATTGAAGAATGGAACTTAAGTCATAGTTAAGTCCGGTAAATGGAAGGATACGTTCCAGGGATTGGCGGTAGGACTTTTGTTCGGATACAAGCGCTTCTTCCTTTGCCGTAAGCTCCTTTACCTGTTCCTCGATCGCTGTGACAATTCCCGCGGCCTGCCTGACGGGAAGCTTTTTCTGTCCCCTTTTCTGAATATCCGGCGGGAGTAATTCCGCCAGCTCCATGGCACGCTGGTAATCGTCTTTGTATGGATTGGTTTCAATATAAGGTCTTAAGTCTTTCACCGTCTTTAATTCCGACAGGGCATTTTCCAAATGGATTTCATATTTGGATAAATAAGTGTCAATGACCCGGTCAATATCTTCCTTAGGTCCGGTGATACTTAAGAATTTCATTTTTTCTATCACGAAAAAACAACCCCCTTTACTTTTTTACTACATAGGAGATGATTTCATCCGGGCTTACGCGGTAACGGATGCTCTCTATGAGGGTGATAATCTTTTGAATTTCTTCCTCCTTAAAATAAAGATAGGAATTCAGTGTGGCAATGGAATATGGATTATGCCGGCTGGTGGAATTGTATATTTTATCCAGCACTTCATGAGTCAGTTGCTCCAAGTCGGGCATGGCTGCAGCTTGCAGGTCTGATTTCCGTCCATAAAAGGTGGTCCTTAGTACGGAATAAAACTCTTCCAGCGTAGCGGTCTCTGCCATTTTTCCAATCTGCTCCTTATTCAAGTGATAATTGATCGGGATGAGAAGGGAATAAATGTCAGCAGGCTGCAGATGATAATATTTTTTGGAACGGTAAATCCACTGGACATTAAGTAAATCCAGCTTGCTTCCAAAGCAGCGTGTAAGCAGCTCCTTTTCCTTACTGGTAAGATATTTGCCCATGACCTTCCAAATGGCCTTAAAGTAAAGAAGGTCTAAGTGAACCTCATAATCAAACAAGGTAGGCTGGTACCTGTCGTCTAAGTGGGACAGCAGGTTATAATAGACCGAACCCTCCAGGTTGGCTATGAACTCATGTAAGTCCGTGGAGGATAACAGCTTTAGCAAATCCAGCCGGGAATGCTTGTCAAAAAAGTCCTGGAATACAGAAAGATCGATATCCAGCCTGTTCCGCCCCATAGCATTGCGAAAGCATTTCTTCAGGATATCGATTTCAAAGTGCATAAAATACAGGTCCAGGAACTTACGCTGGGTTAAATTGGCGAACCGGTAGAGCTTGGCAAAATCCTGATACAGGGAAAGGATCAGCCGCTGTTCAATGGCTCCCCGGTGGAGCTCCACACCCTCCAGGTTTGCAAACAGCCCTTCATAGGCGGGAAGACGCCTTAAATATTCCACGGCATCAGAAACGGATTCAAGGGCTGCCATTTCGCGAAACTGGCTGTCGGTGATCAGATGGCTCTCCATAGCTCTTACCTTGGTTGTAATGCCGCTGTAGGATAGTAAGTCTCCCATAGGATCACTCCTTTATCATAGTATTGAATAGTTCCTCCACATATTGAGTATGATGGTCTTCATAACGTTGTTCCATGGCTTCAAGGACCTTTTGGGAATCGCTTCGCTGCTTTTCCAGGCGTTTGTTCATACTGATTTCCATGCCAGCCTGCAGCTTTTCAATCTTTTTACTGGTTTCTGCTTCCAGCTGCGCATCAAATGCAGCGGTCCGTTCTTCCATATCTTTGGCAAACGCCTTTTTGCGTTCATTGGCATCATTCATAATGGAAGCCGCCGCCGATTCAATCTCGGATATCTTCTCGATCACAGTGTCCATACCGTGTCCTCCTTTTTGTAATAGTTCATTAAAAATATAATGCTTAATTTATAATGATACTACAATTTTTAAAAAATGCCATAGGTTGTTAGAGAAAAAACACAATATTAATGGAATTTTAGCATAAATATAAGTTACGCAACCGGGGTAACGGTTATGCATGAACAATAAAAAAAGCGAAGCACAGGGGAGTGTTTCCCCTGGATTCTTCGCTTTTAACGCTTTCTTTACTGGGTGGCGGCTGTTGTATTATCTGCGGCAGAGGTGGATTCCCCTGGGTCGGTTCCTGTCCCGCCTTCCGTTATGGTCAGGAATTCGGTGGCAACATAAGCCTCTGTTCCTTCAAACATAATGACCGTCCATTTGTCGTCATAGGTCTTGACATATTCCACTACTGTACCGGAAGCAAGGCTTCCAAGCTTGGCGCCGTTGGTAGAAGGCTCGGAGCGGACATTAAGCTTGCTCTTGGTGGTATAAATCTTAGGGGCTTCTGTCTCTGGTTCCGCAGGCTCTGTTGGTGCTTCGGTGTTTGTTATGGCCTCGGTAGTGACCTCAGCAGTCGTCGCAACAGTTGTCGGCTCTTTTTTTGAACCTTTTCCTGGAATCAGCTTTACGATGATCAGGACAAGAACAAGAAGAACCAGGAAAATAAGAGCTGGTTTTAGCAGTTCGTAAGCATCAAAGCCTTTCTTTTTGGTGCGCCGTCTGCTTCTGCTGTGGGAAGAGGGCCTTTGACCGCTTCTGGAAACGTTCCTCTGGGCCGGCCTCTGTCCAGGCCTTGCCCCAGCCGGTCTTACCCCGGTGCGCCCTGTTCCGCCGGTATGTTCCTGGGTTCTTAAAGGCGCAGTCTTTGCGCCGCTGTTTCTTAAAGTTCCGGTTCCCTGGAATTCACTTCTTGGAGCGCCGCTTCGCGGCGGATTATTCCGGGAAGAGGAAGATATGGTCCTGACGTCTGCAGGCCGTTTGTTGACGGGGGCTCCCCCATGGCTTCCTCTATTATGAGAGTTTGCAAAGGCATTGACTTCCTGAGACAGAAGCTGGAAGGCTTCGTTGGCATCATAGGGACTGTCATCTCCCTCGTGGACTGCCTTATTTCCCAACACACGGATCCTGTGATAGTGGTCTTTGGCAGCCGGAGAAATAAAGCGCCCTTCAAATAGCTGGTCTATGCTGTCAGCCAGATCGCCTTCTACAATCAGAGCCCTTTCCCCAAGATAATTAACCATATATTCCAAGGTTTGACGGGCTTTGATCATGGCTATATTATACTGCTTCTGGCTCATGAGCTTTTCCGTTTCCCTTTGACCCTGCTGGATTCTTAGCAAGAAACTGTTGTCTGTAGTTCCCATATATTTCCTCCTTTGCAAAAACGGTTGTATTCCAATATACAGATATTATACTAGATTATTACAAATTGTGCACCTGTTATTTTGTCGTTTTTTGATTTGTAAGAGAAAAGTAAAAAGTAAACAGGGAATCCATATGAATAAAGGAATCGCTGTATTTAAAAGCTGTCTAAAATACTATTTTTATACAAAATCCTGCAATTTACTTTCCGTCTTACTTTGCTTATTGGGGTAACTGAATATTGATAGTTAGTAAATTTTAGTATTCTAATTTATTAAATTTTTTATATTATTTATCGCATAGAACCAGGCAGGAGATTTAATCCATGGACGCCAGTAAGTATGTTTATCATATTGTAACCAATAAGAAAATGGCGCCAGGTCAAAGAATTGTTTTTGATAATTTACATCATAATTCTGTATATATCCATTTTGCTGCTAAGGGATGGTATAACTTAAAAGGATAAACCTGTTTAGACATCTTAAAAAAACATGAGGATTCCAAACGTTTACACTTAAATAAGGATGACACTGCATTACTTTATACTTACATAGATCAAACAATGCGGGCAGTCCGGGAAATCATATTAGAATAGGTTAGAATTCAAAGGTTTTCCCAATATCCATCAAATTTATCATGCTTATATGCTGCGGAAACATACGAAGATGTCATGAAGTGGAAGGATATATTTAATGGATATAACCGCAAAGTCCTTCAAGCTGTTAAACTGAGGGGTGATAGCAATATACTAGTAGGGGATACGTCTGTTATTCCTGGTGTTGAAACCACTCATTTGAAAAGAAAATAGAGCAAGCTGAGCAATACTGGGAAGGTGTTCAATTGGATGGACTTACTGAAGTATTAGTTGATGATAATATTGAAGTTGTAGAAATTTTAGAAGATTATAATCATTGATGTTATATAGGAAGCATTAGCAGGGAGTATTAGGAGGTTGAGAAACAAATAAATTAAATATGTATAGAGAACTACAGGCTGTCAGTAATTAAGCCGGGAGTTATACATGTTTTTTGAAAAAGATCCTTATAAAAGGGAGGGCCGGCAAGATCGGAGAATCCTGCCGGCTGAGCATGAAAAAAAGTTCTTATTAAAAGGATATTACCTGTTACAAGTATAAATATACCGGAAGGTTATGTAGAAAAAATGTGGAAGATGTGAACAGTTTGTGAAAGAAAAGCAGTATATTGATCATTGAATAGTGATAGTTTACAGGCAATATGTATGATAAATCAGGAATATAGTATGCTGAATAATCGGATAAAAATTTACGCTGCGCCATGAATATGACATACTGCTGTCATATTCAATATGATATATTTGTTTCAAATAAAAAGCAGGAGGCAAATATAATGAATGAAGAAATGATTGTCAGAGCCGGAGAAATTGTTGCGGCAAAGACCGGTGGAGGAAACGAGGGGTTTTGCGTATTGGCATTGATTGACAAAGACGGTTATCCAACCGCCTCTACAATATCCGCATCAAAGGCAGACGGTATCAACTGGATTACATTCTGTACTGGGCTTGAAAGCAATAAAGCCGATCGCATTAAAAAGTGTAATCTCGCCAGTGTTTGTTTTAATGCAATAGATCACAATATCACACTAGTGGGTACAATAGAGATATTAACTGACCCGGATGTAAAAAAAGAAATGTGGTACAAGGGTCTTGAAGATAATCTCGATGGACCGGAAGATCCAAACTACTGCGTTTTGCGCTTTAAGACAGAGCGTTATAATCTGCTAATTGATTGGAAGGAAGCAAAGGGGACTTTTTAAAGAGATAGCTTTGGCTGTCCTTTTCTTGTCCTGGAAACCGGTTAATGCCGTTTCAGATTAATGCACGCTGAAATAGAGACTGCGGGGAGTAACTAATAACTGAGATAGCAGAGAAAAGAAAGGGGATACCTCTATAAAGGAGAGGAGCCGGCAAGATTGGAGGAATCCAGCCGGCTATATGAAAAAAGTTTATCTAAAAGGATATTACCTGTAACAAGTATTAATATAATGATTGGTTGTGTAGAAAAGTTGTGGAAGATGTGAACAGTTTGTGAAAGAGGCTGTGTCTTTTTTGCTTAGGGACAATCCTGGATTTTCAATCATATTTGTATACTAGTGAAGCATGTGGATATGCTGTATACCCGCATGCTTCACAATCTCAGGGCTGAAGGCTGCTTTTCTTTCATGCCCTGCAGAAAAAAGAAAGGTGAGAATATGACATCTCAGGAAAAAAGACAGGCGGTATGTGATAAATATGCAACTATTATAGGCCGCAACATTTATAGTCTGGATCTGCGGGATTACTGTTTTAAAAAATATATTAACAACAAATATTACAGCGACTGCAGCAGTTCTATTTGTTATTCCTATAAAGAAGCCGGCTATGGTTTTGGCATCCTGACTACGGCTGGAATTTACCAGTCCAGTGCTCTTACTGTGGTAGATGTGAATATAACAAATGGCATTCCGGATATCTCCAGGCTGCGAAAGGGGGACATGCTGGAATTAGCCGGCACGGATGCCGAGAGGCCGCTGAAAATCGGCCACGTTGAAATGTACTATGGAAATAATATTTTATGTGGTCATGGCAGCGGCACTCCGTCCTTTAAGGATCTTAAGGGCTATTGCACCAGCCGGTACAATTCCTGGGCTCCCGGGGGCTGGCGTGAAGGTCTTGTATGCGTCCGAAGATACATTCAGGACGATGGTGAGACAGAGACGGAAGCTGTCAGGTTATCAGGCTGGAAGAGGGAAGCTGACGGATGGCACTTTTACCTTGGAAATTCGGGAGAAGTGATAAGGAAGTCCTGGTATCAGGATACCGATGGGAAGTGGTACTGGTTCAATGCAGATGGTGTCATGGTTTCAAATATCTGGTACCAGTACAGAGGTGACTGGTACTATCTGAAAGCAGACGGAGCCATGGTCAAGGGCCGGCAGGATATTGACGGCAAATGGTATTATCTGAATCGGGACGGCAGGATAGCAACAGAACCGGTGAAGCTGACCCCGGATGAAAACGGGGCGCTGCAGTATCCGGGTATGGCAGTGTAAGAGAAGAAGGCGGGCGCCAGTATTTGTGTACTGACCCGCTTTCTTTTCTTACACTGCCATAATACTGAGAATTTATGTAAACAATATGGATTATCATATGATCTTTATTGGAAATAATTAAAAAGTCCAGGAAGGAAAATAAACGGCAAACTTGCGTTCCCGGCACCATGTATGATACAATCGTTCAGGCGATGCATGTTTTCATTAAGATGAATTTATTTGGAGGAATTTTAAGTATGAGGTTACGTCATATACCAGGCTCGGAAGAAGAAATCGCGGGCAGTCCATATGTTGTCCAGGCTCCTTTTGAGAAAAAGGGCTGCTGGAAGGAAGTGTTTGGCAATGAAAATCCCATAGAGATAGAAGTTGGCATGGGAAAAGGCCGTTTTATCATGGAACTGGCTGCTATTCATCCGGAAATAAATTATGTTGGTATTGAGAGGTATCCCAGCGTTCTTTTGAGAGGCCTGCAGAAAAGGGCCCAGATGGAACTTGATAATATATTTTTTATGTGCGTGGATGCAAAAAACCTGGCAGATATATTTGCACCGGGGGAGGTTCAGAAGGTTTACTTAAACTTTTCTGATCCATGGCCAAAGGACCGCCATGCAAAGCGCAGGCTCACGTCAGAGGATTTTATGGCGGTTTATGACCAGATTTTAAAGTCTGACGGAACTGTGGAGTTTAAAACCGACAACAGGGGCCTGTTTGACTATTCCCTGGAAGCCATTCCCAAAGCCGGATGGCAGATTAAGGAATTCACCTATGACCTTCACCACAGTGAGATGGGAGAGGGAAATGTGATGACAGAGTATGAAGAGAAATTTTCCTCTAAGGGGAATCCGATTTATAAATTGATCGCAGGAAGAAAATGATATTTTTTAAATCCGGCATTCGGTTTCAATAACCGTGATGCCGGTTTTGCATATAATAAAGCAAAAGCAGATGCAGGAGCGGCAGTTATGGGAATGAAAGACAAGGTCACAAGCAAGCTTCTTCAGGCTACCAGCGATAAGACCGAATTAAATAAGAAAATGCTGGCTTGGAACAAATCTTTTGTAGAAGTGAACAAAACACTAGGTGAAAATGTACAAAAAAATAAGAAAAATAAATAAATTCGAAAAAGTTGTAAATTATTTGTAAAAAAGGTGTTGACTTTTGTTGGATACGGTTATATAATTACACACGTGCTCGAGACGAGAGCACAGTGAAAGAAAAACAAAAGACATGCGCCTTTAGCTCAGTTGGTAGAGCAGTAGACTCTTAATCTATTTGTCCAGGGTTCGAGTCCCTGAAGGCGCACTAAAAAGTTCCGGTTTTGCAGACAGAGAGCTGCGGGGTTGGGGCTTTTATTTTGTCTGGATTTATACGGGTTTGCGGGGTTTTTAATTGTTTGAAATGAAGGTAAAAAAGATGAGGGGCGGAAGAATCTGCCCCTTTATTTTTTTGTCGAAAAAAGTTTCTTTGCAAATTCTTTGCAATTTTTTTTCTGTCGCATTTTTAACGGGTTTTCGGTTCCTTTTAATATTTCCAATACTATACTATGTTTGTTTTTTAATTCCGCTTTGCAGGTAAATGTATTCTTCCACGGCTTTCTTCGGTATCTTCCAGGAACGACCAATGTGGAAAGATTTAATCATTTTTTTATGAAGCAATTCGTAGGCAGCATTCTTGCCAATTCCAAGCATTTCACATAAATCTTCAATCGTAACTAAATCATCATAGGATTCAAACATATGAAAATTCCTTTCGCTATTTATTTTTTGTATTTTTATAAGCATGTTAGATGAAGATAAAATTAAATCATTTATGGCGGGAATATCTGCACTTAGCCGGGACATTTTGTATTACAAAATCGTTATCCTGTGTATTATAAGGGAATGGTTAAATCTATCTAAAATGAAATGAATACCAAAAGGGAAATAGAGTGATGAAGAATATTAAAATTAATACCATATCTAACTAACTAATATATAAAAAATAGTTAGGAGGAAATGCTATATGAAAAAAGAGAAAACAATAACAAGATC
>JAISYJ010000021.1:0-27214 GCA_031270005.1 Hungatella sp.
AGACTATAACATAAGCGGATGTTACCGGTCAGATTAACTGAAAAGTCCGGTCAGGTAATCCGAAACTAAACGGTCAGCTCTTAGTGAGAATGCCGGTCAGCTGATCCGAAATTTGCAGACAAGGCTCAGTATTCTGTATTGAAGTTTAAGAATGGTGCTTACTCCAATGTACCGGATGGAGAGATAATAAATAGTCTGGAGGGTGTAAAGGGGAAAGCAATTATTGCCAATGACAGGATTAATGAAGTGCAGGCAGGAATCATGGGAATAAATCTTAGTCAAGAGTAAATAATGAGATCATTGGTTCTTTTATTATCCAAAAGGTGCTGGAAACAGCACCTTTTTTTACGCTGTGTATAAAAAATACAATTATGGTACAAACTAACTATAAATACCTGGTGAGGACAAAACTTATACATGGTATCCCGTATGTCTTACGAGGATGCTTATTTGGTTTTATAATAATTCAAAATGATTTGTTTTTTGAATTTATTGACTGACAGGTTTTACACAAATAATGATGAATTTCATTATAAATAATTCTTTTAAAGAGAGGTAATAAACGATGGGAATTATAAGTTGGATTATTATTGGTGCTCTTGCCGGTTGGATTGCCAGTATGTTCACTGGTAATAATAAAAGTATGGGCGCTGGCGCCAATATCGTGGTAGGGATCATCGGCGGTTTAATTGGCGGGTTTTTAATGAACCTTCTTGGAGGAACCGGCATTACCGGATTTAATGTCTGGAGCTTGATCGTCTCTATCGTTGGTTCCGTTATTTTATTATGGATTGTAAATGCAGTGAGAAGACAAAAGACTGAGTAAAATAGTAAAAAATATCCTGTAGCGATCTGAATACTCATGTTTAGCAAAAGGGGTATGTCAAATAGACTGTATGATACAGTACAGATTATTTGATATACCTCTTTTGTGATAAAAGCCAGGACATAAAACAAGCATGAAAAATACCGGTTTTCCTGGTGATTTTCATGCTTGTTTTTTTGCAGGATCTTAAACCTGTCTTAACAATCCTTATAGTAATTATACTGATATTTCATATCAAATGGAATGTTGCATTCCGCAAAATTCTTTGCAATCCTCTTTTTGCTTTCATCATCTTCCATGATGTTAATGGTTTGATAAATCCCGTCAACTACCTTGGAAAACCTTGATGCAGGGATTCCGGCAGCCATCTCATCCTTTCCCCAACAGGCCAGATGCCGTGTACCGATGCATAACAGGGAAATATTCATGTCCTGGGTCACATATGGCCTTGCGGAGCATTCCAGGCAGACGGCCTGATTGCCCAGCATATTGATGTTCCCAGGCATGCCGTAAGAATAAGCGTATCCCTGGGTGATTCTCATGATATTGTAGGGATTGGCCACGATCACGGCCACATCCGGCGCTTCCTCATATTTTTCTAAAGGCTGTACCAGCACTCCGTACATGGGCTGCTGGGAGTAGGAAAGTCCTGCCCGCACCTGCGCACTTAATTCCAGGCTGGAGTAAAGACCTAATCTGGCCCAGTTTTCTCCGTGAGCGTTCTTTTCATCGTCCTGGTTGATTCCAAGGACTCTTGGGCCGCTCTGGCAGGAGAAAGAGCTTGCATTGGCCTTAATGCTGTGCCCTGCGCTGGCTCCTTTCACCATCTGACAGTAACGGATGGGCTTTTGAGGAAATACCGCTTCCACGCTTTGAAATTCGGCTTCTGTTTCAATCAGTTTTACTCCTACGGCCTTACGGGCAAGGTCCAGAGAAGCATATAATTTTGAAACATCTTCTTTCCAATGGTCAGACATTATTCCTTTACCTGATCGTCGCTTGTATAGAATTCAAATACATTTGGAAATGCCTCGTTTATCTTTTCCTGAACAGTCTGGTCTTTAAAGCATTCTGCAAAGGCAGCAGCCCAGTCGGAATCCACATCCTCTTTCCGTACAATGACACCCATGGGATAATTGATCATGGAAGTATCTCTTGCAATATAAGAAGATGCATCCTTACCTGCTGCAGCCATATGGGTAAAGAAAACACATGCACCGTCTACGTCAGATAAAGTGGTCACTGTCTGTCCCTGATCCATCTCAATGATTTCAAGTTTTTTGGGGTTTTCCACGATGTCGGCGACGGTTGCCTGTTTCTGGTCCGCATTCAATTTGATCAGACCCTGGCTTTCCAGAATCCGAAGGGCAATGTCTTCATTCATGGCATCATTCATCACTGCAATTTTTGCACCGTCAGGGAATTCTGCGGTTGAGGAATGTTTTTCAGAATACAGGCCGATTCCTGTATACATGGCGTATGGCTTTGCCATGTCAAGATCTGCATTGTTATTTTTATTGTAGCTCATAACAAATTTTTTGTGCTGTCCCAAAGCCATGTCCGTCTCTCCGCTTGCACATGCTTCCAGAACCACCGGGTTGGAATCAAAGGTTTTGAATTCTGTTTCGTAACCGTTTGCTTCGAAAATATCCTTAATGGCATCGTAGTAAACCTTGGATATAGAGGTTCCGCCAATTACAATTTTTTTAGAAGCTTCTTTTTGGTTTTCTGCGCTTTGGGACGTCTCCTGGTTTCCTGCGGTTTGAGTGGCTTTTTCCGCTTTCGGCGGGAGATCATTTTTTCCGCATCCGGTGGTGCCTGCGATTGCCAGCATGGCAGTAAAAGCTAAAAATAAAGTTCTTTTTTTCATAATTTTCTCCTTTGCTAATTCAGCTTGTTATATATCATTTTTCCTAATCCCTGGATCAGAAGAACGAACAAAATAAGAATGATAACTACAAAATACATAATTGCATAGTCAAACCGCTGGTATCCGTATGTCAGGGCGACAGCCCCAAGACCGCCGGCTCCCACGGCTCCTGCCATGGCTGTCATATTCAGCATGTTGATCATCATAATGGTGAAGTTGGATACAAGACTTGGCAATGCCTCTACTAACATGATTTTGTATATAATCTGAGGCTTGGAAGCGCCGAAGGCCTTGGCCGCTTTTATGAGCTGAGGATCCACTGTCTGGAGGGAATTCTCCGTCATTCTGGTTGCAAAGGGCGTACAGCCGATGGTAATTGCAAATATGGCAGCTTCCGCTCCGATTCTTGTTCCAAGCACCAGTCTGGTCAATGGACCAATGGCAACAATCAATATCATGGTGGGAAATGACCGGATAATATCCGTTATTTTTCCAAGGACATAATTCACTGTTCGATTGGGAGAAAGCCCATCTTTGTCTGTGATAAAGAGAATAATGCCCAGGATCATACCGAAAAATATGGATAAAACGGCAGAGACAAAAACCATCTGAAGGGTAGCTAAGATAGCCGGTAGGATTACCGTAGGAAGATATTGCAGTAAATAGGATCTTTCCAGCCATTGTGATATGGTGTTCATCAAAGGGCCCTCCTCTCGGTTCGGTAAACGATGCTGTGAGATTTAAGATAGTTCTCACAAACAGGCAAATCTTCTGCATTTATATTTATCGTTACATTGCCATACTTCTGGTTATGAAATTCAAAAAAGTCTGAATTTACCATGGTATAAGGTCTTTCCAGCAATTTTCCAAGCTCCCACAGCAGGGAATCAAAGGAAAGCTCAAATATGAGGTTGACCCCTGATCCGGGAATCATTTCTCCTTCCTTCATCCCAAGAAGCTTTTGCAGGGCAGGAGGCTTTTGGAAGAAAAGCTCTCTTACATTTCCGGAGACAACTGCTTTTCCGGCCTCCATAATTGTCATTTTATTGCAAAACTGCTGTACCACCGGCATTTCATGGGTAACCATGATAAGAGTAATGCCCGTTTCTTTTCGTATCTTATCCAGAAGATTTAAAATAGAGGCGGTGATGCTGGGGTCCAGGGAGGAGGTGCTTTCATCGGAAAGTATATATTTGGGGTTCATGGTCAGAGCCCGGGCAATGGCGACTCTCTGCTTTTGCCCGCCGCTTAACTCGGAAGGCCTGGACTTTAGCTTGTCCTGCAGCCCTACCATCTCTGCCAGCTCATAGACCCTTTTTTTGATATCAGATCTTGAAATCTTCCAGCACTCCATGGGGAGAGCAATGTTTTGGTATACATTTTTTCTGTTTACCAGGGAAAAGTTCTGGAAAATCATTCCCATATTTTTACGGAAAAGCCTTGCTTGTTTCTCCCCCAGGGACTCCAGACACACACCGTCCACAATAATAGAGCCGGACTCATAAAAATCCAGTCCGGCCAGACAATTTAAAAGTGTAGATTTTCCAACTCCGCTTGGCCCTACCAGCCCATATGCCTCTCCATCTTCTATGGTCAGGCTGATATCTTTTAAAACTTGCAGATCTCCAAAGGTTTTACTTATGTTTTTTATTTCAATCACGGCTGCCCCTAATCTGTTGATGTCGATTATTTTGTATCAGACTGCTGTTTCAATTTGACTATTTTATTATGCCGCAGCCTTATAAAATAGTCAAATTGAAATATGCTATAGATAAAGTACATTAATAGAAATTTTCTATATATGATTCTAGTGCAGAATCCAGATTTATAACCAGCCGGTGGAGTATTGCAGATGAATTTCAGGATTATGACTATGTAATCAAATCCTGGAACGGTCCATAATAATTACCATAGCTGTAAAGGTGGTTTCATTAAAGTACACGTCAAAATCATCACCGGGACGGTTTAATATCCTGCGGATGCTTAAAAGTCCCAGGCCGCCATCCTGCTTGCTGGATAAAAGTTTTCCTCCGCTTTCTTTGATCTGACCGTTATAGGAATTCTCCGCCAGCATCATCAGGTGATCCTGCATCCATCTTGCCTGCAAATGGATAAAGCGGTTCTCCTTAAGCTTCATACAGGCTTCCATGGAATTTTCCAACAGGTTTCCTATGACAATGCAAAGGGTCAGGTCATCAATGGGGATATGAGCGGATATATCCAGGCCAGCCATGAATTCTATCTGGTTTTCCTGGCAGCGGATGCCATATTCCTGAAGGATCTGGTTGACGGCAGGGTTTTCGCAGTAATTTTGTTCCCTTGAGGTATCCAGTTCTTTATTTAAGTCAAGGAGGTATTTCCTCTGTTCGTTCCTGTCCATATTGAGAAGAGCGTGGATGTGGTGCCTGAAATCGTGGCGTATGATCCGAAGCTCCTCTGCATGTTCCAGCATCTGGTTATAATGTTCTCTCTGTTTTCCGATTAATTGTCTTGCAAATAAAAGCTCTTCCTCTGTCTTTTTTCTTGAAGCAGCCTCCAGGGTACTGGCCAGAATCATGACATAAAGCACCAGGATCATGGTACAGAATGCAAGATAAAATACAACATCTTCAAAGCCTCTTTTTGTCAGGGATTCTCTGGAAAATATGGTGGAGGTGCCAAACAGTGAAATGGCCAGTGAAATGGCCGGATAGGCGGTCAGGAGTAAGTTGGAGCGTTTGGACAGCTGGATGAACAGCTGGCTTGTCATGTCTTTCAGCCAGCAGCGGACAAAGATATAGAATCCGCAGGCAGACAGGAGAGAGACAATGACGCAGATCTGGCCATAGGAAAGGAATATGGATCTTCCCAGAACTGAGGCGGCAAACTCGTTTAATGACATGGACAGGACTGCAAAAAGCCAGGCGGATAAGTAGAGAAACACCTTTTTCATCAATTCCCCGTTAAAAAATATGAGGAGCAGAAGAAAAAAGAGGCAGGAAAATATCCACTGGACCATGAGAAAAACCGGTTTCCTGATAGGAAACAGGGATTGGAGGGAAACCATGATGACCCAGAGATATGCCGATATTGCCGCGATGTTTTCCCGGTTCTTTCTCTTTGGCTCCAGACAAACGAAAATAGGCATCATGCGGACTGCAAGATTGATCAGATTTAATACGACGTTACATGCTGCTTCATTCATGTCGGCCTCACTTTAATTGAAAATGGTAGTAAACATGCTTGCATTCTTTGTAAAAATTACGGGAAACCGGAACGGTCTGCCCGTTTATCATCAAAAAGCCCATAGGTTCCAGAGCTTCCACATAGTTCAAATTTACGATATAGCTTTGATGGCAGCGGAGAAAGCTGGTCTGAGGCTTCAATTCTTCCTGAAGCTCATTAAGCTTTTGGTGGATGGAAAGGATCTCTCCGTTCCTAAGGACAATGTAGACCCGGTGCAGTCTGTTTTCAAAATACAGGATCCGGCTTAGCTTTAGCTCCATGGGAACCCGGTTATGTACAATGGAAATAGAGGCTTCCCTGGATTTGAAATGTTGTTCCATGACCCGTCTTAAGGTTTCCTCAAAGTCCTGTTGGATTAAGGGCTTTAGGACGAAGCCTGCGGCATTCACCCTGTAACCGTCTACAGCGGATTCCAGGGATGAGGTGATGAATATGATAACAGGAGCTTCGGTCTTTTTAAGCAGTCGCTCGGCAGCTTCTATGCCGGTCATGTCAGGCATAATGACATCCAGCAGATAGATGTCATAGGCTTCCTCTGCGGAAAGTAATTTTCCGGCAGTTTCAAAGTCATCAATCTGAGCATCCATATCATGCTTTTTATAGTAGTCGCACACAGAGTCAAGAATTCTCTTTCTGTCTTCTCTGCTGTCGTCACAGATGGCAATCTTCAGCATAGAAAAATCCCTCCGATCTCATTCCATTGTATTTAGATTTTTGTCAGAAGTCAAGATAAGAGAAGGAATCTGCATATTTGGTGGGAAATTGGCAGAATCGGTTGTGTGACCGGGCCGGTGATTATGTTAAACTGGATTTACAAAAGAATTTTCTTACAGAAAACAGGAGGGGTTTTTATGGGAGCAAATGTTGTTGTAACTGCCATTGTAATCATTTATCTGCTGCTCATGCTGTGGATCGGCTGGTATTCTTCCACCAAGATTACGACCAATACGGATTTTCTGGTGGCAGGCCGGCGTCTGGGGCCGCTTCTTATGGCCGGAACGCTGGCGGCTACGGAAATTGGAGGGGGAAGCTCGCTGGGAGTGGTGCAGAACGGGATGTCAGGCTTTGGACTCAGTGCAGCCTGGTACATAATCACTATGGGAATCGCATTTTCCATTTTAAGCTTTGTTGCGCCCAGGTTCAGGGCAGCAACGGTCAAGACCGTGCCGGAATATTTCAGAAGACGTTACAATAAGACCTGCGGCATTATCACGGCTGTTATCATGCTTCTTCCCCTGGTCGGGCTTACGGCAGGACAGTTCATTGCATCGGCGGTCATTTTGTCCACCATGCTTGGTATTGATTATCAGGTGGCAGTCATTATCGTAGCGGTGGTGGTAACGGTTTATTCCATTATGGGAGGCTTATGGAGCGTTACTTTAACGGATTTTGTCCAGGTATTCCTGATCGTTATCGGTATGATCATAGCGGTTCCTTTTGCGCTCCGGTATGCAGGGGGCTGGGGCAATGTGACCGCTAACATTCCGGAGGGGACTTTAAGCATGTTCCAGGGCTATGATTTATTTGGGATTCTTTCCCTTATTATCATGTACACCGCTACATTCTCCGTGGGGCAGGAGGCGGTATCGCGTTTTTATGCGGCAAAGGATGAGAAGGCGGCAAGAGGCGGCGCCTGGCTGGCAGCGCTTATTAACTTCATCTATGCCTTTGTTCCCACAATTCTCGGTATTATAACACTGGCATTAATGAATATGGGGAAATTCAGTTCTGATCAGTTTGCAGAGGTGGGAGCCCGCTATGCGCTTCCCATCCTGGCGATCAATACCATGCCGGCCGTTGTCTGCGGACTTTTATTCTCCGGCATTATTTCGGCCACTATGTCCAGTTCAGATTCCGACTTACTGGGGGCAGGGTCGATCTTTTCCAACGATATTTACAAGGCAGTATTAAAACCAAACGCTTCCAGTGAGTCTGTTATGAGAGTTACAAAGATCGTCATGTGCCTGGTGGGTGTGGCTTCCATGCTGATTGCTTTATTTAATACCCAGAGTATTGTATCCATCCTCATGTTCTGCTTTACCCTTCGCGCGGCTGGCTCTTTCTTCCCCTATGTCATGGGACATTACTGGAAAAAGGCATCGCCGGCAGGGACCATTGCCTCTTTAATAGCAGGAACCATTGTAGTCGTATATCTGGAGCATATTTCCGGAGGTGTGCTCTTTGGGATCAAATTCAGCCAGCCAATCATACCCGGACTGATTGCAGCATTTATCTGTTTTATTATTTTTTCCTTTGCCATGCCGCCTAAGGAAGAAACTACAGAACTGATTCCGGAGGAAGATGACTGATATTAAGTAAAAAGCTGTTTTCCGTTAGAAGATTAAGACGGAAAAGCTGAATAATAGGATATTTCATAAGGGAAGGGGAGGCTGTAAAACTAACACAGGTTAATTTCGCAATCTCCCTGCTTCTGTGTATAAGGCTGCAGTATGTTGGCATAAGGAATGCAGAACATTTTGCATTTATTATACACATTGCACAAAAAATATTTGTGTTATTAAACAAATTTGCAAATAGACTTCTTCAATGATTCATGATATACTGCGTTTAGAAAATAGATTAGTAGTTTGTGACTGGTAAGGCAGGCAAGATCTACAGGGTTGTTATCACATATCCTTGTTATGTGATAGTCCGCGTAGCTTGTCTTTTTTTATTACTGGAAGGGCATATGAAGATTGAAAAAGTTTTGAACAATAACATGGTATCAGCTTACAATACCGAGGGAAAAGAAATCATACTGAAGGGAAAAGCCATCGGCTTTGGAAAGAAAAAGGGCGATGAGGTGGACCGGAAGCTGGTGGAACGGGTATTTGTACAGAATGATAAGCGGGAAGCCAGACACTTTGAAGAGTACTTCGCAAAGCTTCCCCAGGAATACTGGGAGATCAGCGAACAGACGGTTGATTACGCCAAAAGCGAGTTTGGAATGCGGCTGGATTCCCGGATTATCCTTCCGGTATGCGATCATATCGCCGGTGCGGTAGACCGTTACAAAAACGGGGCCATTCTCCGCAATGCCATGCTTTGGGAGGGAAGGCGGTATTACCCCAATGAGTTTAAGGTGGGCCAGTATGCGGTTGACTTAATCCGGAGAAGGCTGAATATTTCCATGGAAGAGGATGAAGCCATGTTCCTGGCGTTTCATTTTGTTTATGGACAGTTAAACCGGCAGGAAACCGATGATCTGGAGGCTATTACAGGAATTATCAAGGATATTGTGGATATTGTGGAGGCTTCTTTTCAGATCAGGCTGAATACGGAGTCCTGGGATTACAGGCGTTTTGTTACCCATATCCGTTTTTTTGCCCAGCGCATGTTCCAGAATAAGCAATATGAAGAAAGCAATGAAGAGTGGTATCAGCTGCTGAAGGATAAGTACCGCAGAGCTTATAATTGTATCATTAAAATAGCAGATTATATACATGACCGGTATTACTATGAAATAGACCGGGAAGAAATGATGTATCTGATGATCCACATAGAGAAAGTTACAAGAGAACTGATTTAAAATAGAGGGCTGGGATTGTTACCGGACGGGAAATATGGTCCGGGCAGGACCCTGCATGGAGAGTAGGCTGCACAGGTTTTTTATTTGCAGGCTGCTTTTCGGCAGGGCCCTTTTTATTTATATTACGGAAATTCCTTACCGGAATCCTGTTTTATTGAATGATAAGACGTTTTAAGATAGCCGGCAGACGTCTTTTCAGATAGATAACAATGAATAAACCTTAGAATAAGGGGGAGACAATATGGCATTTGATTATGCAAAGTCCGCGCAGACCATGCTTGAGAAGGTTGGCGGAGAGAAAAATGTGAGCGGGCTGTCCCATTGTATGACGCGTCTGCGGTTCGTGCTGAAAGACAGCACAATTCCAAAGGATTCTGAAATTGAAAAGGTACCGGGAGTGATCCGGGTGGTTCGCCAGGGCGGACAGTACCAGGTGGTCATCGGCAACGAGGTATCAAATGTATATAAGGAGCTTTTAAAGCTTGGACATTTTGAAGAAAACACCGGGAATAATGGGGAAGGTCCTAAGGAGAATCTGTTTTCACGTATGTGCGGCTTTGTAGCCGGCTGCATGACCCCTCTGCTTCCGGCCATGCTTGGCTGCGGTATGCTAAAAGTCGTGCTGACCCTTCTGACTACCTTTGGACTGGTGGATACGATTGGAAGCACGTATGTGATTCTATCTGCAGCAGGAGATGCATTTTTCTACTTCCTGCCCATTTTACTGGCCATGACCACAGCAAAGCGCCTTGGCTCCAGCATTTATCTGGCTATGGCAGTGGCAGCGCTTTTGATCCATCCGGAAATTGTGGGTCTGCTGGGCCAGGGAAACACCACATATTTTGGATTGCCTGTTACGGCGGCTGTATATAGCTCCTCCGTTCTTCCTATTTTCCTCATCGTTCCGATTATGGGATATATTGAACGGTTTGCTGATAAGGTCTGCCCCAGCCTTTTAAAGGTATTTTTGAAACCGCTGATGGTCATATTCATTACCGTGCCCATTGCATTGGTTGTTGTCGGACCACTGGGAAGCATTCTCGGAAATTATCTGGCAGCCGGAATCAATTTCTTATATGGCAAAGCCGGCTGGCTCACCATTATGCTGATCTCTGCGGCCATGCCGTTTATCGTTATGACTGGAATGCATTATGCATTGATACCCATGTTCGCCATCAGTATGGCAACCTTTGGATTTGATGCAATAGTACTCATTACCATGTTCTGCTCCAACCTGGCACAGGGAGGTGCTTCCCTGGGTGTTGCAGTCCGTTCCAGGGATGAAAATGTAAAATCTACTGCATCTGCCTCCGGAATCTCAGCAATTGTAGCAGGTGTCACAGAGCCTGCCATGTATGGTATAACGTTAAAATACAAAACACCCATGATAGCAGCTGTGATCGGTGCAGCAGCATCAGGTCTTTATGCCGGAATTACCCATCTGGTAGCCTATTCCATGGGTGGTTCGCCATCCTTCCTGACCCTGATTACCATGATCGGCGGTGAGGGCTTCGGCAACCTGATAAATGGTGTGATTGCCATGATTATCTCTCTGACTGTATCCTTTGCCATGACTCTTATACTTTATAAGCCGGAGGAAAAGGCAGGGGAGCCGGAAGCTTCCGGGGATGCACCTTCTGAGGAGAAAAAGCCGCTGGTGGAGACCATTGAGCTGGCAAGTCCTCTTACAGGATCTGTGATTCCTTTAACAGAGGTGGAGGATCCGGTATTTGCAGGCGGGGTGCTGGGAGAAGGGATAGCCATAATCCCGGACGAGGGAAAGGTATATGCTCCTGCGGACGGAACCATCAGTGCGGTGATCGACACAAAGCATGCGGTTGGCATCACTACGGATACAGGAGCAGAGGTTCTCATCCATGTAGGGCTTGATACGGTGCGTCTTGGAGGAGAAGGCTTTACCCTTCACTGCAAGGAAGGAGACCGGGTAATAAAGGGAAGCTTGCTGTTAGAATTTGATATGGAAAAAATTAAGGAAGCAGGCTTATCCTTAACCACTCCTGTGCTTATATCCAATATGAACAGCTTTGTAAGCTTAAAGGCCAGCGATAAAAAGCAGGTCAAGGCAGGAGAAAAGCTTTTGACCATTGTTTAACCGAATCAACCAGGGTCGCGGATTGCGAATATCCGCTTGATTTATTTAGAAAGAGGTGGAATATGTCTGTATTTGCTGAAAATTTTTTATGGGGAGGCGCAGTGGCAGCCAACCAGTGTGAGGGCGCATGGGATGAGGCAGGAAAAGGAATCGCAGATCCTGATGTATGTACGGGAGGTTCCCATACAAGATCCAAGCGGATCACCCGGACCATAGAACCGGACACATGTTACCCCAGCCATGAAGCCATCGATTTTTATCACCATTATAAGGAAGATATTGCCCTGTTTGCGGAGATGGGCTTTAAGGTGTTCCGCTTCTCTATTGCATGGACCAGGATTTTTCCTACGGGCATGGAAGAGGAACCCAATGAGGCAGGTCTGGAGTTTTATGACAGGGTGATTGAAGAGTGCTTAAACCATGGCATAGAGCCGCTGGTCACCATATCCCATTACGAGATGCCCTTTGCCCTTACGGAAAAGTACAATGGCTGGGCATCCAGAGAATGCATCGGGCTGTTTGTTAAATATGCAGAAACTCTGTTCAAACGGTATAAGGGAAAGGTGAAATACTGGCTGACCTTTAATGAGATCAATGCAGGGACAATGCCCATGGGCGGTTTCCTTTCCTTAGGCATTTTAAATGAGGGAACAACAGATTTTACCAATCAGCTGGATATTCCCCAGCTCCGTTTCCAGGGCCTTCATCATCAGTTTGTAGCCAGCGCCCTGGCGGTTAAGGCCGGACATGAAATTGATCCGGAATGTAAGATCGGCTGTATGATCTGCCATATTACGACCTATCCCTTGACCTGCAATCCGGATGATATTTTAGAGGCCCAGAGACGGAACCAGATTTTAAACCAGTTCTGCGGCGATGTGCAGGTAAGGGGAGAATATCCTGCCTTTATGAACCGTTATTTCAGGGAAAACGGGATCACCCTCCAGATGGAGTCTGGAGATCTGGAAACCATAAAAGAGGGCTGTGTGGACTACTATACCTTCAGCTATTATATGTCCAACTGCGCCACCGTTTCTCCGGATCAGGCAGCGGCCTCAGGCAACTTAATGGGAGGGGCAAAGAATCCTTACCTGGAATCCAGCGACTGGGGCTGGCAGATCGATCCCAAGGGACTTCGTTATACATTAAATGAGCTTTACGGACGTTACCGCATTCCTTTGATGGTGGTGGAAAACGGTCTCGGCGCTTATGATAAGAAGGAAGAGGACGGAAGCATCAGGGACGATTACCGCATTGATTATTTAAGGAAACACATTGAACAGATGAAGGAAGCCGTGGAGGATGGTGTGGATCTGATGGGGTATACCCCATGGGGCTGCATTGACTTAGTCAGCGCCTCCACCGGTGAAATGGCAAAACGCTACGGTTTTATCTACGTAGAAAAATATGACGATGGAACCGGAGATTTATCCAGAAGGAAAAAGAACTCCTTTGACTGGTATAAAAGGGTAATTGAAACCAACGGGGAGGAACTGAAATAGATAGAAGACCAGATAAAATTGTGGGATTTTGTTGACATAAACCGCTATTCCATATAAAGTTATAATACGGAAAAATTAAGGCTGCATATGGCGGCAAATACACATTGCGGAGGTATAACAGAAAAGCGCGCTTTTACTGGAAACACGTATGAAAAAATTTATTGGAAACAAGGCATTTTATAAAATGGTGCTGACAATTGCCATTCCCATTATGATTCAAAACGGTATCACAAATTTTGTCAGCCTGTTGGATAATATTATGGTGGGAATGGTAGGAACGGAACAGATGTCCGGTGTAGCTATTGTAAACCAGTTGATGTTTGTCTTTAACATCAGCATTTTTGGAATCATATCCGGTGCAGGTATATTTGGAGCCCAGTTCTTCGGCTGCGGCAGACATGACGGTGTCCGTCATACGTTCCGGTTTAAGATCATCTGCTGTGTGCTCTTAAGTGCAGTTGCTGCAGCAGTGTTTTTTCTCTCAGGAGAAAGCCTGATCGCCATGTATCTCCATGGGGAAGGGAATGATCCGGAGCTTGCTGCCGCATTGGCCCACGGAAGAATGTATATGCTGGTCATGATTTTGGGAATGCTGCCCTTTGGAGTGAATCAGGCTTATACCAGTACGCTGAGAGAGTGCGGGGAAACCGTGGTCCCCATGAAGGCGGGGATTGCGGCAGTATTGGTAAATCTTGTGCTCAATTACATCCTGATTTTTGGAAAATTCGGCGCTCCGGCCCTGGGCGTTGCAGGGGCAGCAGCAGCTACCGTCACTGCCAGATTTGTGGAAATAGCCATTGTCATAGGATGGACCCACAAAAATAAAAAGAAAAATCCATTTATTGTGGGAGCTTATCAAAGCCTTCACATACCGGCCGGCCTTGTGAGCAAGATTCTGGTTAAAGGGACTCCCCTCATGGTAAATGAGGCTCTGTGGGCCGGAGGAATGGCGTTTTTGATGCAGTGCTATTCGGTGAGAGGATTGACAGCCATTGCAGGGCTTAATATATCCTCTACCATAGGAAATGTGTTTAACGTGGTATACATAGCACTTGGAAGTGCGGTTTCCATTATCGTGGGTCAGCTTTTGGGGGCTGGGAAAATGGAGGAAGCCAGGGATACGGATAACAAGCTGATTGCTTTTTCCGTTGGTTCCTGTGTGGCGATCGGAGGCCTTCTGGCTTTCATGGCCCCGCTTTTCCCCATGATCTACAACACTACGGATGAGGTCAAAAGCCTGGCTGCACAGTTTATCCGTATTCTGGCCTTATGTATGCCCATGAATGCTTTTATAAATGTTTCTTATTTTACCCTGCGCTCCGGCGGAAAGACCATTGTCACCTTTTTGTTTGACAGCGTGTTCATGTGGGTGGCCAGCATTCCGGTTGCCTATGTTCTCAGCCGGTATACGGCAATTCCTATCGTTCCCCTATATTTTGCGTGCCAGATGGTGGATATCATGAAGTGCGCCATTGGCTTTGTACTGGTAAAGAAGGGACTCTGGATACAAAACATCGTATTGGGACAAGAGGATTAATGAGAAATCCTTTCAAAAAAACTCTTGTATTATAAGCCGTCTTATGCTAATATAAAGGTAGTTAGCCTACACTAACTAAATGTGAATATTCTATACATCAGACTAACCCTCTGAGAATATCCTTCATTAACCTGTGAAGGACCATAACTCCTACGGAAAGGCCGTCCCTGTAACCGCATGACAGGGCCGGCCTTTTTGTTATGGGTTCAATGGGAAAATAAAAAGGTCAGGATCCTATGTAAAAGTTGTAATAACCCAGGCAATACGTTATAATTGGATAAGAATTGAGTTTGGAGGAATTGGATGAAATCATTAATTATAGCGGAAAAGCCGTCAGTAGCCAGGGACATTGCCCGTGTGCTGCATTGCGCAAAGAATCATGACGGTGTGATAGAAGGAGAAAAATATGTGGTCACCTGGGGTCTTGGCCATCTGGTTACTTTGGCTGACCCTGAAGATTACGATCCAAAATATAAGGAATGGAAGATGGAAGATCTTCCCATGATGCCGGAGCAGTTCCGGCTTGAAGTCATCAAACAGACCGGAAAGCAGTACCGTGTGGTAAAATCCCAGATCCACCGGGCAGATGTGGGTGAAATCATCATTGCCACTGATGCCGGACGGGAAGGGGAGCTTGTGGCCAGGCTGATCCTGGAAAAGGCAGGGAATAAGAAGTCCATAAAAAGACTGTGGATCTCTTCCGTTACGGATAAGGCCATTAAGGAAGGCTTTGCAAAATTAAAAAACGGCCATGAGTACGATAACCTGTACGATGCAGCCATGTGCCGTGCCGAAGCGGACTGGCTGGTGGGAATCAATGCCACCAGGGCGCTGACCTGCAAGTACAACGCAAGCTTAAGCTGTGGCCGGGTGCAGACGCCTACACTGGCGATTATCGCGGGAAGAGAAGAAGAGATCAAAAATTTTGTTCCCAGGCCCTACTATGGGATTACGGCCAAATGTACAAGCCCGGCTCTTTCCTTTACCTGGCGGGATGAGAAATCAAAGAGCTTCCGTTCCTTTGACAAGGACCGGGTGGAAGCCCTTTTAAGTAAAATGAAAGCTCAGGGCGAAGGCGTGGTCACAGAGGTGAAAAGCGTCCCAAAGAAGACTGATTCTCCCCAGCTTTATGATCTGACGGAGCTGCAGAGGGAAGCCAACCGGCGATTTAACTATTCTGCAAAAGAGACTTTAAATATCATGCAGAGGCTTTATGAAAACCATAAGGTCCTGACATACCCCAGAACAGATTCCAGGTATTTAAGCTCTGATATCGTTCCATCCATCAGGGAAAGGCTTGAAGCCTGCGGCGTTGGGCCGTACCGGAAGCTGGCAGGAAGAATGGTGAACCAGAAGATCAAGGCATCTCCTTCCTTTGTAAATGACAAGAAGGTAACAGACCATCACGCCATCATTCCTACGGAGCAGTTTGTCCAGCTGGATCATATGACCATTGATGAACGGAAGATCTATGATCTGGTGGTCCGCCGATTCCTGGCGGTATTGTATCCGCCCTTTGAATATGAACAGACAGAGATCACCCTGGATTTAGGGGGGGAGACTCTGGCAGCAAGAGGAAAGACCGTAAAAGCCCTGGGCTGGAAGGAAGTATATGAAAGCCAGGATGAGGAAGATGAGGAACAGGAATTAAAGGAACAGAATCTTCCTGCCATGAAAAAAGGGGACCGGCTTAAGGGGCTGGCAGTCGCCATGACGGAAGGAAAGACAAAGCCACCGTCACCCTTTCAGGAAGCGACCCTTCTTTCTGCCATGGAAAATCCTGTTTCCTATATGGAAACAAAGGATCGGGATATGGCAAGGACCCTGGGAGAAACAGGTGGGCTTGGAACCGTGGCCACAAGGGCGGATATCATTGAAAAGCTGTTTTCCAGCTTTCTTCTGGAACGGCGCGGAAAGGATATCTATCTGACCTCCAAGGCCAGACAGCTTCTGTCTCTTGTGCCGGAGGATCTAAAGAAACCGGAGCTGACGGCTGAATGGGAGATGAGGCTTTCTGAAATCGCAGGGGGAAAATTAAAACGGGCCGCGTTTATGAAGGATATCAGGCAGTATTCCGGGGATTTGATCCACCAGATCAGGGCAGGGGAAGGCAGCTTTAACCATGATAACCTGACCAATCACAAATGCCCGGACTGCGGCAAGCGGATGCTGGCAGTCAAAGGGAAAAACAGCGAGATGCTGGTCTGCCAGGACAGGGAGTGCGGGCACCGGGAGGTGGTTTCCAGGACCAGCAATGCAAGATGTCCGGTCTGCCATAAGAAGCTGGAGCTTAGGGGAAAGGGAGACGGACAGATCTTTGTATGCAGATGCGGCTATAAGGAAAAGCTTTCAGCCTTTAAGGAACGGCGTACCAGGGAAGGGGCCGGGGTATCCAAAAAGGATGTGGCGAAGTATTTGAACCAGCAGAAAAAGGAAGGGAATAAGCCCATTAATTCGGCCTTTGCAGACGCCTTTGCAAAGCTGAACCTGGGAGGGAATGAGGAGTAGCCTGTCCGCCTAAGGCCCATGTGCCGGCCTGGACAATGAGAGGATGTCTCAAGTATGTTTTCTGCTAAGAAATATACGCTTGAGATATCCTTTTTCTGAATATGGGCTTCCAGCAAAGTAAAAATTTAGTAAAATTTTACTTTGCTTATTGACGGTGGCAGAAACTGCAATTATAATGAAAATTGAAAGGTGAGGATATAGATTATGGCTACAATAAAAGAAATTTCACAGCTTGCGGATGTATCCATTGCAACGGTATCAAGGGTGCTGAATCAGGATGATACCATTGTGGTGAGTCTGGAAGTGAAAAAAAGGATATTCAGAATTGCCCACGAATTAAAATATGTCCCACCCAGGAGGCGTCATGCGCAAAAAGAAAGAGAAATTGTCATAGGAGTGGCTGACTGGCATATTATCCGGAAGGACCGGACCAATATCAGGCTTTCTTCCCTGGACTTGATCGTAAAGTCCATGTCAGGAAAAAATGATGTGCGGTTTGAGCGGCTGGATAAAAATAAGCCTGGACAGTACGACGGTATCATGGCCTTCGGCGTTTTTTCCGAGGAAGAGATGGAGTTTCTGCGGATGCAGAGCTATGCAATCGTATTCATCAATTCAGATCCAAAGGATTATGCCTACGACAGCATTGTTATGGACTTTAATAAGGGAATCCATGAAATGCTGGACTATCTTATGGATAGGAAAAAATACTGCAGTGTCGGCTATATCGGAGGCCTTTATGAAGAAGGCCAGGTAAGGATCGGCTACCGGAGGCTGGAAGGAATCCGGGCGACTTTTAAGCAGAGAGGGTTTTATGAGGAAGGGAATTTTTACATAGGCGATATCAGCAGGGAAAGCGGTTATGTGCTGGCAAAGCAGGCAATCCAGACAGGCCGTCTGCCGGAAGCGGTCCTCTTAGGAAGCGAAGAAGTTGCGGAAGGTGCTTTGGAAGCCTTTCAGGATGCGGGACTTCGCGTGCCAAAGGATGTGGCGGTAGTCATCTATAAGGACATTGAGACCTTAGAATCCAAATGGCCCTCTTACACCAAGGTCCGGATGTTTCCTGATATCGTATGGCAGACAGCGATCAAGCTTCTGCTGGAGCAGATCCAGGAAGGCCGCAAAGACAATATGACAATTTATCTCCCGACAAAGCTAGAGGTAGGGGACAGCGCGTAATGACCCATGATCCCAAGAACCGATGAACCAAACAAAAAGGAGAGCAGTATGAAAAAAACAGTTTCTGTATTAATGGCAGCAGCACTTTGTGCAGCAATGATCGGCGGATGTTCTGGCGGCAGCCAAACAGGAGCCACAACCGCAGCAGGATCGGAGACAGCGACCTCTGCAGCAGGAGAGACTGCAAAAGCAGAGAACAAGAAGATTGACAAACTGAATGTTTACTTTGTTCCTTCCAGAGAGCCGGAAGAGATCGTCACCGCTACAGAGCCTTTAAAAGACATGCTGAAGTCAGAGCTGGGAAAAGAAGGCTATGAGATCGGTGAAGTAGTGATTACGGTTGGCACCAGCTATGAAGCGGTTGGAGAAGCCCTTTCCGCAGGCACCGCAGATATCGGTCTGATTCCCGGAGGAACTTATGTTCTTTATGATGATGGTGCAGAAGTGGTTCTTACGGCTACCAGAGATGCACTGAATAAGAATTCTGATTCCCCAAAAGACTGGAATGACGGGAAAGCCACCGAGGGAACTACGGATCAGGCAACTTCCTACCGGGCGCTTATTATTGCAGGACCTTCTGAAAAGGGGAAAGCCTTAGCAGATAAGGTAAACAAAGGCGAAGCATTGACCTTTGAGGATTTAGACGGAGCAAACTGGAGCGTTATGTCATCCTCCTCCCCAGCAGGATACATTTACCCTTCCTTATGGCTTCAGGATAATTTCCAGAAGAATATTTTAAATCTTTCCCATGCCGTACAGTCTGATTCCTATGGAAGTGCATTTGCAAGACTTGCTTCCGGCCAGGTGGATGTTCTCTGTACCTATGCAGATGCCCGCAGGGATTATGTGGACAAATGGAACTCCGAATACGGCAGAGCCGGTTCCATCTGGGAAGAAACAGGTGTAATCGGTGTGACCCCTCCAATCTTTAATGATACGGTCAGCGTAAGCAAAACCTCCAAGATCATGGATGATGACT
Source organism: Hungatella sp. (assembly GCA_031270005.1). Classification (GTDB taxonomy): domain Bacteria; phylum Bacillota; class Clostridia; order Lachnospirales; family Lachnospiraceae; genus Lacrimispora. Next base: position 19,269 of record JAISYJ010000021.1, read on the forward strand.
TAAAAAAAGCAGTTCAGAATGCGTTTATCAATATCGGAAACACAGAAGAGGGCAAGAAGGTCATCGCTATCTATAGCCACATGGGATATGAGCCTGCGCAGAGCGCCGACTATGATAACGAACGTGCAGCACAGAAGATGATTAAGGAATTAAATGCAAAATAAATAATACATACAGGCTGCGGAGGCGTCGTAAACGGAAAACATTTGCGGCGCCTCCGTTCTCTATCCTGGGAAATGAGGAAAATATGATTGAATTTAATCAGGTGGGCAAAAAGTATCCCAATGGCTTTCATGCCTTAAAAGATGTTGACTTAAAGATTGAGCAGGGGGAATTTGTGGCGATTATCGGCCTTTCAGGCGCCGGAAAATCCACCCTTCTTCGGACCATCAACCGCATGCATGATATCACGGAAGGCACCCTGACCGTGGATGGGACCGATGTGATGCAGTTAAAGGGAAAGGAGTTAAGGCGCTTCCGCCGCAGGATCGGCATGATCTTCCAGTCCTTTAACCTGGTGACCAGGACCCTGGTCATTAACAATGTCCTTATGTCAAAGGTACCGGAACTGCCGTTTTTAAAGGCATTGCTCGGCATTTATCCAAAAGAGGATAAGCTGGGGGCCTTAGAAGCTCTTGACAAGGTGGGGATCCTGGATAAGGCCTTTGTCCGTGCGGACCAGTTGTCAGGAGGCCAGCAGCAAAGGGTCGCCCTTGCAAGGACCCTTGCCCAGAACCCTCAGATCATCCTGGCGGATGAGCCGGTAGCCTCCCTTGACCCGGTTACGGCAAAACAGGTTATGGGGGATTTTTTAAGGATCAATAAGGAAATGAACATTACCATCCTGTTGAACATTCACCATGTGGATCTGGCGCTCCAATATGCCAGCCGTGTTGTAGGCATACGGGCCGGCCAGATCGTATACGACGGCCCGGCCTCAGAAGTTACCCAGGATATTTTAGATACAATATATGAAGGAAAAGAAGAGGAGGCAGCAGGATGAGTTTATATGACAAGATATTTCCGCCCAGGAAAATCGTATTGTCTGACGGAAAGACCGTCTTTCGGCCGGCTTCCAGGCTTCCTCTGATTGCCTTGATCCTGGTTTTTTTAACCGTGCTGTCCGTGAAAATCACCGGCTTTGACATGAGGATTTTAATGGAAAGGGGAAACCAGTTCTTTGTTATTCTTGGGATGATGGTTCCACCGGCATTTTCCTATAGTGCCCAGGTGTGGAAGCCTTTGTTTGACACCATTAAGATGTCTCTTCTGGGGACCGTGGCAGGTGCCGTGGTGGTCATTCCCTTTGCAATGGCTGCTTCCACCAACATCATAAAAAGTGCTGCAATCGTCGGTATCATGAGATTGTTCTTAAGCATTGTAAGGACACTTCCCACCCTGGTGACCGCTCTGATCGCCACTTATGTGTTCGGCCTGGGTACCCTGGCAGGAACTACGGCCATAGCGATTTTCACCTTTGCCTATATGGGTAAGATTTTATATGAAGAGATCGAAACTGCCGATATGGGGGCCTTTGAGGCCATGGAAGCCATTGGAGCCACCAAGGTCCGGGCTTTTGTGAGTGCCATCATTCCTCAGGTGCTTCCTTCCTATATTTCCAATGGATTGTTCTGCTTTGAAGGAAATGTCCGCTACGCAGCCATTTTAGGCTATGTAGGTGCAGGCGGTCTTGGCCTGATCCTGAATGAGAAATTAGGCTGGAGAGAATACCCCAGCGTGGGCATGATCCTCATTATGCTGTTTGTTGCCGTATTTTTAATTGAGTCGGTGAGCCGTTACTGCCGCCGGAAACTGGTGTAGGAGGGCTGACAGATGAATAAACAGATTGAAAAAGCATATGAAGGGCGCCCAAGAAACACGGTTTATAAGATATCCGTGTCAATGGTCATCCTGGCCCTCATTTTATGGTCCGGTTCTGCCGTGGATTTTTCAGGAGGCGGACTTGGAGGGCTTCAGATTGCCGGCAATATTTTAAACGGCATCTTTCATCCGGACAGGAAACTGCTGTTTAACTTGACCGTACAGGGAGTTCCCTATCTTCTTTTGGAAACGATTTGTATTGCATTTTTAGGAACTATTGTGGGGGCAGTTCTTGCCATTCCCTTGTCCTTTTTATCTGCTTCTAATTTAATGCCGGCTCCCATTGCCTATTTAAGCCGCCTGGTGATCATGGCGGTGAGGACCATTCCGGCCTTTGTATATGGCCTTATGTTCATCCGCGTCAGCGGACCCGGTGCTTTTACCGGACTTTTGACCATGTCCGTCTGCTCCATTGGTATGGTATCCAAGATGTATATAGAAGCCATTGAGGATTTAGACACCAGGATTCTGGAATCCTTAGATGCCTGCGGCTGCAATACCTTCCAGAAAATACGGTATGGAATCCTGCCCCAGCTCATTCCAAACTTTGCATCAACGGTGATCTACCGGTTTGACATTAATTTAAGGGATGCAACGGTTCTGGGACTTGTAGGAGCCGGCGGCATTGGCGCACCATTGATCTTTGCCATGAATTCCTATCGGTGGAATGAGGCGGGAGCTATTTTGGTAGGCCTTGTAGTTCTGGTTCTTATTGTGGAATACATTTCCACCAAAATCCGCGTAAAGCTGGCCAGGGGGTGATCAGTTGGAGAAACAGGCAAGAATTTATTACACCTCGGATGTTCACGGATACCTGTTCCCTACCTCTTACGGAGACAGAGAAGAGCGGCCCATGGGGCTTTTAAACTGTATTACCAACTTTAAAAAGGATGGAAATACTCTTATTTTTGACGGAGGGGATACCCTGCAGGGAGCCCCTTTTGCCACCTATATCACTTCCCGGAAAGAAGCTGTCCCGGAGATGAACCCCTTAGCAAGGGTGTATAATGAAGCTGGATACGATGCCGTAGTCCCGGGAAACCATGACTTTAATTTTGGCTATGAATGCCTTGCAGAATACTTTCAGGCGCTTCAGGGAGTCTGCCTTTGTGCCAATGCAAAGGACCTGGAAGGAAAGGCGCGGATATCAGGGAGCCATGTCTTTACCCTGGAAAACGGGCTTCGCCTGGGAGTGACCGGCATTGTTACGGATTATGTAAACGTGTGGGAGCAGCCGGAGCATTTAGAGAAGATCCGCATTACCGATGCGTTTGAAGCGGCTGCAGAAGAGCTGCATAAGCTGAAAAGCCAGGCAGATGTCACTGTATGCATTTATCATGGCGGCTATGAATGTGATCTTGACAACGGAATGGTTTTAAGTACAACAGGTGAAAATGTGGGCTGCCGTATTTTAAAGGAGCTGGATTATGATATCCTTTTGACGGCACACCAGCACATGTCCGTTTCCGGAAGAGAGCTTTTTGGGACCCATACCCTGCAGCTGGCCCCTAATGCCATACAATATGCCTGTTTGGATATCAGGCTTGAAAACGGAAAGGTTTCAGTGGAGTCTTCCATCTGCCCTGCCGGAGAGGTTCATGGGAAAGAGCCTTATGAGTCCCTGCTTCCGTTGGAGGAGGCAGTACAGGAATGGCTGGATGTAGACATCGGCTGCTTAAAAGAGCCGGTTCCGGAAAAGAATAAGCTGGAAATGGCCCTCCATGGGTCAGCCATCGCAGATTTTTTTAATCAGGTCCAGCTGGAATATTCGGGAGCGGATATTTCCTGCGTTGGCTTGGGAAATTCGCCCATCAGTCTGCCGGATCATGTGACCATGCGGGACATGGTCCGGGTGTATCCATTTTCCAATACCCTTGTGGTCCTGGAGGTAAATGAAGAATCCCTTAAAAAGGCATTGGAACGCTGCGCCGAATATTTTGCTTTAAAAGATGGGAATATTGAAATATCAGATGTGTTTTTAAAGCCTAAAGTGGAGCATTATAATTATGATTACTTTTCCGGGATAACCTTTGAAGTGGACTTAAAAGAGCCCGTGGGAAAACGGGTGAAAAAGATCCTGTATAAGGGAGAGCCTCTGGGAGACCGTTCCTTAAGCCTTTGCATGAGCGATTACCGGGCCAGCGGCACCGGCGGCTATGAGGTATACAGGGAATGCCGGGTCATAAAACGCATTGGGACAGAGGTTCCCCAGATGGCCCTGGATTATTTGAAAAGGCATTCTGAGGTGGAGATCAGGAAAAACGGCGGAATGATACTTTTGTAAAAGTAACAGCCTGATCCTCTATAGCAGAAAACTTCAAGACAATGAAGCCATTTCATTTACGAACATCCTTTAGGGGCAATCTGATTAAGTTGAATCCTATGGTTCCAAATAAGATTGCAATGATTCCTATATAGTGATAATAGAACAATGGTTCATGTAAAAAGATGGTTCCAGCTAAGATAGTTACAACGGTTGATACATTGTTGAAAAGACCAACTCTGGTTGCGTCCAATTTGCCCAATGCATATGTGGAAAGCAAAGCTGTTATTAAAGATGAAAACACACCAAGATATATAATTGCCCAAACAAAGGACGGGTCTGAAAATGGTTCAAAATAGGCGGAAATATTACCATTTAAAATATGTTGAATGATAGAAATCAAGTTGAAAACAATACAGCCTGCAATACTCATAACATAAACGATTGAAAAAACAGAATAATTTTTCGATATTTTTTTAATTAACACATTATAAATTGCAAATGATACTGCGGACATTAGAATAAACAGGAAACCAAGATAACTGTAATTGCCAATATTAAATCCATTCATTACATTGATGAAAACAACACCTGATACAGATATGGCCATAAAAAGCTTTTGCAAGTTCCGTACCTGTTCTTTTAATATGATTCTGGCAGCAATGAGTGTCAAAACAGGAGCTGTGGCCTGCACAATCCCCGCCTCAGAGGAAGATATTATTTTCAGCCCAAGTGTTTGAAACAAAAAGAATAAAATAGGATAAGCGATGCTAAAGGGAATAATCTTGAACCAGTCAGCTGCACTGACCCTGATTTTATTGGGAGTAAAAAATCTATAAATAAAAATACAAAGGGCCGCCAACGTAAACCTATGGGCCAATAAGGATAAGGTATCAGCACTTTTCAGTGCTATTTTAACAAATAGAAAAGAAAAGCCAATAATCAATGCCTGGAGTGTTATTGCTAAATATGCTTTTATAGTATTTTTCATTAAAACCACCCTTCTGGAATACAGCCCACATGAAACAAACTGATAGATAAACTGCTGTTTCAGCCTGTATGCTCCTGTCTATATTGTATTATAGAAAGGAAACTGCTACAATCAATATAAATCGAATCTGTACCGGTACAAAACGGGGAAGGTATATATGGAAAAATATATTATGATATCTAATGAATTGGAAGAGCTTATACACACTTCTGTTTTACAGGAAGGAGCCAGACTAAAATCCATTCGGGCATTATCACAAGAATATAAGTGCAGTAAAAGCACTGTCATAAAAGCGCTTGAGCATTTAAAGAACAAACACCTGCTTTATGCAGTACCCAAAAGCGGATATTATATTATAAAGAGAACCTTTGATGAATTACCGGAAAACAAAGGGCTGGTTGATTTTACTAACACCGCTCCCAACTGGAGGCATTTTCCTTATTCCGATTTTCAGCATTGTCTTAATAAGGCTATTGACACTTATCAACAGGATTTATTTCAATACGGAACGCTCCGTGGCCTCCCGTCTTTAATTGACGAAGGCAAACGGCTTCTGGAATCATATCAGGTTTATTGTAAAAATGAACAGATTGTTATTTGCTCTGGTATACAGCAGGCGTTGACTATTTTATGCCAAATCCCCTTTCCTAATAACAAAAAGACCGTTCTGATTGAAGAACCGGGCTATCACTTATTCATGCAAACATTAAAAATCATGAATATATCTGTTTCTACTATAAAAAGAAAACCTGATGGAATTGATTTTAATAAATTAGAAGAAATCTTTCGTACTGGAGATATAAAGTTTTTTTACCTTATGCCCCGTATTCATAATCCTTTGGGCGTGTCTTATACCAAGGCGCAAAAAAGTCGGATTGTCTTTTTGGCAAACAAATATGATGTTTATTTAGTTGAGGACGATTATATAGCAGACTTTGAAACGGATTTAAAGGCCGACCCATTATACTTTTATGATATAAATCAGAGAGTCATTTATCTGAAAAGTTTTTCCAAAATAATGTTTCCAGGCTTACGGGTTGGATTTGCGGTACTCCCTGAGACTATTTGTTCACAATTTGCAGAGTACAAACGATTGATTGACATTGATAGCTCAATGTTTTCGCAAGGAGCACTGGATATTTATATAAAAAGCGGTATGTTCAACAGACATATTCATCAAGTTAGAAAAGTTTATGATGAAAAAGCAAAAAAGCTTGTGGATTCATTTGAACTCCATAAAATCGGCTGGTTGTTGCCTGATACGAAGATAAAGGGGGCAAAGACATTTTTGGAAATACCTGATTCTATAAGCAAACATCTTTTAATAAATTCTTTGCGCAGGAAAGATGTTATAATTGAGGGTTTGGAGAAGAACTATTACACAAATAGTCAAACGGATCAAAGATTAAAACTCGACGTTGCAAATATTGATATTGAAAAAATCGAGGGAGCTGTAGAGATTATCAGTAATGAAGTTATGCGGCAAATGAAATAAGCAGAAAGCACTGCCTCCACTAATTGGAAAGCGGGGTATATGTATTGATCCCTGCATAAGACGGATAGATAATTACTGTAATGTATGGTATGATGACAATAAGAAAAGTTGAGTTTCTGATTATATATATAATAGGAGGTGGAGGTATGGTTTATTACTTTGATGAGGAGGTTTTAATAAGAACAATTATTGAAACGGACCCTAAAACTATTTGTAAAGAGGAAGTAGTACAAGGCTGGCAGGCAAACGAAGAAAAGTATTTGACCAGATTAGCGGACAACGCTTCTGGTAAAGCTGTTTCTCTTGTCGCGGAATACAAAGGCAACGTGGCTGGATATATAAATGTGTATATCGATTCTTCCTGGGGTTCTTTTGCAAATATGGGGTATTGCGAAATTGTTGATTTTGGCGTATTAGCAAAATACCGTTGTTGCGGAATCGGCTCTAAACTAATGGATACCGCTGAAAAGATTGCTTCGGAATATGCAGATGTAGTTTATCTTGGGGTAGGCTTACACAGCGGATATGGCAGCGCTCAAAGAATGTATCATAAGCGTGGTTACATACCTGACGGCAAGGGCGTATGGTATAAAGATAAAATAGCTGAGCCGCATAAAACTTATTGCAACGATGATAACTTAATTCTGTATTTTAGCAAAAAGCTTAGATAGCTATTATGAGTATAGGAGCAATTACGGGGAGCGGTGTCTTGGTGACATTGCTCCCTATTTGCGTTATAGCTCCACAATCCCACGCTCATTCAAGTCTGATCCAGGAAACCATTGGTAAGCCATATTCACTGTAATTTCCTGTTCCAGCCGCCATTGTGATCCAATTCCATTGAGAAAGCCAGTACACGCGATTCAGATACAAAAAATATCGTCATTTTGTCCATTCTTTTATTTTAACCGAATCAAGGAACAAATCCAGTAAGAATAACCAGAATATTAAATAGAAACGGAATAAAAAATCAGAAACAGGTTATAAATGAATTTGTTAAGGAAAAGACAAAACATGAATGGACAACGTCCATTCCCGGAGATCAGAGACAGCAAAGACAAATAACCGGATTCAACTCAGGCTGATCCCATGTTTTGTTACTGCTAGCGTAAAGTTTTATTCGGATAATGGAAAATAAATAAAAAGAGAACACCACTTTGTGATAAAGTATTTAGCGACAAACTAAGACAAACAAATGATTGGTGTTCTCTATGATTAACAGTATACGATATTTTGAGGAAGAATGCATCAACAGATTTGAAAAACTTGAAGATAATTTTATGAAAAACCCGCTGCAAATGGCAGAGTACGTAATC
>JAISYJ010000024.1:0-21427 GCA_031270005.1 Hungatella sp.
AGACTATAACATAAGCGGATGTTACCGGTCAGATTAACTGAAAAGTCCGGTCAGGTAATCCGAAACTAAACGGTCAGCTCTTAGTGAGAATGCCGGTCAGCTGATCCGAAATTTGCAATAGCCTTCTGCCGATACGTCGACGTGAAGCTGATTTAAGGTTGCAACATATGCTTTTGCATAATAAGATTCATCCAGCAGCACCGCACCGTAAGCTTTTCCGCCGGACGTTCCGCCATTTACAGCTTTATCCGCTTCCGAAGCCGTGGACTCTGTATAGGAAAAATCCTTCTTCTCATCGCCGGCCTCCTCCTTAAATGCACTGTTTTCTGATGATGACAGAACGGAAAGCACATGTCTTGAAATAGATGCCTGAACCTCCGCAGACGCCTGGTCTTTGGAAGCTGCATCTTCATGGTCAGGCTGGCTGTTATTGTTTTTTGTATCCTGGCTGCTGTTATTAACCGCCTTTCCTGCATCCGGCGCTTTTGCAGCTCCGCCATCTGCAGAAGATCCACCGGAGCTTGCCGGAGCCTCATCACCAGCTGCTGTTCCAGCCGGATCAGTTAGCTTTTCATTTCCCCCTGTTTTATGGGAGTTCCCCTGGGTCTCATGGCCTGCTGTTCCACCAGAATTTACCTGGGTTTCGTCATCTGCCGTTTCACCAGAATTTACCTCGGTCTCATTATTTGACGTTTTACTCTGATTTACCTCAGTCTCCTTATTTGACGTTTCACCCTGATTTGCCTCGGTCCCATTATTTGTCGTTTCGCCCTGATTCACCTCGGTCCCATTACCTGCTGTTTCATCAACGGCTGTGGTTTCCTTCTGACTTGTACCGCTCTCACCAGGTATTGCCCCATCTGGATTTACTCCGGAGCCACCGTTTGCGCCGTCACCGGGAATAACCGCTGTATTTTGGGAAAAGGCTTTTACGCTGACCTTTTGAGTTAAATATCCGTCAATATTTGATCTGAAAGTGATCTTGTTTTCAGACCCATTTACATACAGGAATATGACCTTTTCATTCCCTGTCAGCCGGTAACCGTCATGGTTGTCAGGTACACGGATAAACATGCGCAGCTCCGCTCCATCGGCGTTGGCAGCCTCATCCATGTCATAGACGGGCATAAATTCATATACCATGCCTCCCCCAAGTAATTTTTCGTATTCCCTTTTCAGGGACAAATCCCTGTCCCCAAGGCCTAAATCCTCTACCTGGAATGTTTCACCTGAATCAATCGCAGCTTGTGCAGAATCCCTCAAATCCTCTCCATTTATCAAAAAAATGGCATTCTCATTTTCAAACGCCTTCTCCACATCTGCCCAGGACACCATATTAAATGATGTCATAGTCAGGCAAAATGCAAGGATGCCTGCAAGGCTCTGTCTGAACTTCTTTTTTAGCCCTTTCATACAATTCTCCTTTCCAGCCTAAGCTCTTCCAATAATGTTAAGTATTTTCAGGGGCAAAACATGCCTCTCCTTATCCTATCCTGTAAACGCCTCTTCATTTCCTTTCTTACCTCCTTTTCATTTACGTATTGGAGGGACCAATCTCAAAATGGCAATCTTCCTGGAAAGCTCCAGGATTTGATGTTATCTTTCGTATATCATACACAACTACAATTACAAACCGGTTACATTTTAAAATATTTCCATCAGTAATTTACTCATATCTCCAACTATTTCCAGTAATTGTCCGATAAATCTTTAGCCGGCAGACATTCCTGGCAGCGTACTCCATATTCTGATAGCCGCAGCCCTTAATCCATTTGTCACCGACTTTTACCCACAAAAGGACTTAACCGGCCCCTCCTTCATTGGAGGGCCGGTTAAGTCCTTTTTTATTACCATTATCCCCTGGCAGGTACATGGAAAGCACTGCTTTATATTGCCCTAAGTAACAATCATGGCTGGCTCAGGTCATGACTGAAACTCCCCTGCCTCCCGCCGTTTCTTCAATAATTCCAAAACCAGCTCTTTTGCTGTTTTTTCACCAATAAAAACCCGTTCCACCTTTACGGTCATGTTTTCTTCCTCATAGGTTACCTGATCTGATGAATCCATTTCATGCACCTCCTGAGAAAACTTATTCCTGCCGGTTTGTACCATATGCTGGAAAGCACTCCGGTCATGCACTGCCAAAGTCCCATATAGCCCCCTTCAGGGATGGAAAAAGGGCATGGAAGCTATTGTACCATACCCTTTTTTATTTATTTTATCAGCGTATAAATAATGTAATGATTAACGCAACGCCAAAACCGGTCAATCCCACAATGGTCTCCATAATAGTCCACGTTTTAAGGGTTGTCTTTTCATCCAGTCCGCACAATGATTTCACAAGCCAGAAGCCGGAATCATTAAAATGGGAGCATACGGTAGATCCACCTGCAATGGCCATGACCAGACATGCCTTGTATAAAGGCGACAAACCGGAAACTGACGGCATAGCAGCTATAATACCGGCAGCCATTGTCATTGCAACTGTTGCAGAGCCTACGGAAACACGAACCGCACATGCAATCAGGAATGCAACTACAATGAGGGGGAAGGAGGACGCTCCGATCACGTTGCCGATAATATTTCCAAGACCGGAATCCTGGAGCATGTAACGGAGAACGCCGCCGCCTGCCGTCACCAGCATAATCATGCCTGTCGGCTCCAGGGATTTTGTCATTACCTTTTCCAGTTCCTCCTTGGTATAGCCGTGACGTGTGCCAAGGAGAAATACTGATGCAATGGTGGCAAGAAGAAGAGCCACAAACGGTGTTCCCAGGAAACTGAATACTGGTCTTAAAAAGTCCACACTGCTGCCTTTTGGAATTACGCCAAGAATGGAATTGACTATAATCAAAATCAGCGGAATCAAAATAATAGTCACTACCGTACCAAAGGAAGGCATCTTATCAATGTCAAACTCCTTTGTTTCTGCATACTGGGCAGGAACCGGCACATCGTAATGGCTGCCACAGTATTTTCCCCAGATTGGGCCTGCCGCCACCATGGCAAAGGCACCGCAGATAATTCCAAGGCCAATTACAATCCCAAGATCAACCTCTAACATGTTGGCAACCAGAACCGGGCCAGGGGTTGGAGGAATAAACGCATGGCCAACCGCCAAACCGGCCAAAAGCGGTATTACATAAAACATGACCGATTTTTTGCAACGCTTGGCAAGGGAAAAAGCAAGGGGAATCAGGATAATCAGTCCTGCATCAAAAAACACGGGAATGGCAACCACCATGCCCGTAATCCCCAAAGCCCAGGGGGCCCGCTTTTCGCCAAAGGTGCTCATCATGGTGGCGGCCACCCGTTCAGCACCTCCTGAGATTTCCAGGATTGCGCCGAACATGGACCCCAGTCCAATAAGCAGCGCAATTCCTTTTAAGGTTTCCCCCATTCCCTTTGTCACTGTGTCAGTAATCAGTTCTGCCGGCATCCCTGCTATTAAGCCGATTGCCAGAGCTGATATTAAAATTGCAATAAATGCCTGAAACTTTGCCTTTGTTATCAAGAATAACAGAATTACCAAACCGCATATTGCGGCAATCACAAGCCTTGTTGGATCAGCTGTAAAAGCATCATTCATAACTTCCCCTCCACTTTATCAGTCCATGTATCCGCCCTTCATCGGAGATACTGCACGTTCACTGAATATTTTCAATACTCCTGACGGGTATTTTGACGGTCTTGGCTGCCATCTTTCCCGCCGTTCCTTAAGAATCTCTTCCATCTCGCTTTCTGTTTTCCGCTGGCCTTTTACGCCCACGATTCCAAGGAAGCGGTTTGGAATATCGATTTGGATCATATCCCCTTCCTCTACCAGGGCAATGGGCCCGCCTTCTGCTGCCTCCGGTGAAACATGGCCGATGGAAGGACCGGTGGAAGCCCCGGAAAAACGCCCGTCTGTAATGAGGGCAATGGTGCGTCCAAGCTCCTTATCTGAGGAGATGGCCTCAGACGTGTAGAACATTTCCGGCATCCCGCTTCCCTTTGGGCCTTCGTACCGGATGAATACAGCATCCCCTGGCTTCACACGGTGATTTAAAACCGCGTCGATGGCTTCTTCCTCGCTGTCAAAAGGACGTGCATTTAACACTGCATGGAACATCTCCTTTGGACATGCGGTATGCTTGATGACCGCACCTTCCGGTGCAAGGTTTCCTTTTAAAATGGCAATTGCACCATCAGTTCCAATTGCTTCCTCAAAAGGCCGGATTATTTCTTCTTTTTTCACCCCGGCCTTTGCGCAATACTCATCGCATTTGTCATAAAAACCATTTTGTTTCAGATCTTCAAGATTTTCACCCAGGGTCTTTCCTGTCACTGTCATTACCTCCAAATGGAGTACTGACTTGATCTCTTCCATAATCCTCGGTACTCCGCCTGCATAATAGAAGTACTGGGCCGGCCATTTTCCGGCTGGCCGGATGTCAAGAAGGTAATGGGCACCCCTGTGCAGCCTGTCAAACATTTCAGAGTCTATTTCCAGACCGAATTCATGAGCAATGGCAGGAATGTGTATCAGGGAATTGGTTGAACCTGATATGGCAGCATGGACCATAATGGCATTCTCAAAGGATTCCATGGTAACCATATCTCTTGGCTTAATCCCTTTTGCTGCAAGCTCCATGATCTGATGGCCGGCTCTTGCAGCCATCTCTTTTAGATCCGGGCAGGTTGCCGGCATAAGAGCGGATCCTGGAAGCATAAGGCCAAGGGCCTCTCCCATGACCTGCATGGTTGATGCCGTTCCCATAAAAGAACAGGCCCCGCAGGATGGACAGGCATGCTGTTTATAATATTCCAGCTTTTCCGGCTCCAGTTCACCTCTCTGGCACATGGCGCTGTACTTTCCGATCTGTTCCAGGGTAAGAAGATCCGGACCGGCATCCATAACACCGCCGGTTACCAGAATGGACGGCATATTCACCCGGCCGATTGCCATAAGATGTGCAGGCACTCCTTTATCGCAGCTTGAAATAAATACCCCGCCGTCAAAGGGAGTTGCGCCTGCGTGGATTTCAATCATATTACAGATCGTATCCCTGGATACCAGGGAATAATTGATGCCGTCATGGCCCTGAGCCATTCCATCGCAGATATCTGTTGTAAAATATCTTGCCGCCTTTCCTCCCTTCTCCTTCACTCCATCTACGGTACTGGTCACCAGCTCCAGCAGGTGCGCGCTTCCCGGATGGCTGTCACCAAAGGTGCTTTCCACCATGATCTGCATTTTTGAAAGGTCTTCGGCCTTCCAGCCCATGCCCATCCGGAGAGGGTCCATTTCCGGAGCCAGCTTTCGAATCTCCTGACTAACCATAACAACGCTCCTTTCACATTCATCTTATATTTGATATTCTAATTATAATAAGTCATCAGATGATTGTCAACTATCCCTTTGGCTCTTGTTATTATTTTTCTCATTTTTGCTTCATATTTTTATGCACATCGCCTCATTATGTCTTGTTGTTAATCTAAAATCATCTGATCAATGTGTTGTCATATACAAAATTCATCTGATTTATTTACACTTGAAGGAATCATGAATTGCGTTTATAATTCAGATAAGACTACTACGAACTGAAAGGAATTCATTATGACCTCATCACGTAAATCTCTTGCCGATACAACAGCCGAAGGAATCATCAAATACATTATTGATAACAAATTAAAGGAAGGCGCACAGCTTCCCAACGAAACCACGCTTTCCTCTCTTATGGGAGTGGGGCGAAGCACCTTGCGGGAAGCCATACGCGCCCTTGTTTCACGCAATATTCTGACGGTTCAGCAAGGATCCGGCATTTACGTCTGCCATAATACAGGCGTGGCTGATGATCCCCTGGGTTTCACATTTATTGAAAATAAAGAAAAACTGGTATCTGATCTTTTAGAATTCCGCATGATGATCGAGCCAAGGGTGGCTGCTCTGGCTGCATCAAAGGCAACCCCGGCTCAGGCCGGGGAGCTTCTCCAACTGGCAAACCGGGTGGCGGAATGCTATGACGCAGGAACGTCCCACTCAGAAGCCGATGCCCTCTTCCATGCCAGGATCGCAGAGATCAGCGGAAATGTCATCGTCCCCCAGCTTGAGCCTCTTATCATGCATGCCATTGATATGTTTATTGACATTACCCATTCCGAGTTAAAGGAAGAAACCATAAGAACACATATGGCGATTGTAAATGCCATGGAGAATAACGATGCCATTGCCGCCCAGGATGCCATGACCCTTCATCTCATTTACAACCGGGACCGCCTGCGCAAGGCCCGGGAAAAAAGTACCCCCGGTAATCCTGCTCAATAAAAAAGGCATTCCAAAGATCCTTTTTCGACTTTGGAATGCCTTAAATTTTACTATTTTTTATAAACAATGCCGACAGATTATTTCCGCTGCCCCTTCATGGTCTGCTCAATGATGCTGCGCATCGTATCTTCGGAAAGCTGGCCGCTTGCATAACCAAATACATTTCCATCCTTATCAATCATAAACGTGGTCGGATAAGAGAATACTCCATATGCGTCAAATAAATCCCCATTGGTATCCATCAGAACCGGATATGTGTATCCGTTTTCTTCCAGGAATTGTTTAATTCCCGCTTCATCCTTTTCATTTCCATAATTAGGGGCTGCTACTCCCAGAACGATCAGCGCATTATCTCCCTCTGTATCAGCGGTTTCATATATTTTCTGGATGTCCGGCATCTCTGCCCTGCATGGGGGACACCAGGTTGCCCAGAAATTTAAAAAGATCGTCTTTCCTTTATAATCAGAAAGAGAATGTGTATTGCCGTACTGGTCTGTTAATGTAAAATCAACTGCCGGAAGAAGCTGTTTTGTTTCATCTGTTTCCCCGGTTTTTTCCGGCTCAGATGGGGATTCTTCTTCTGATGCTTCTGCAGCTGTCTCCGGCTCCGGTGCCTCTCTTGATTCTGTGGCCGTTGGAGAAGGAATGGAGGAAAGGTATCCGGTCACCGCATTCATTTTTCCGGTGAACATTAAAATTCCCATAAATACCATGAGAGCTCCCCCGGCTTTTACCCCATATTTTGCAATATTGCCGTGAGACTTAAAAAATTCAAGCACCGTGGTGGTAAAGAATCCAACTGCCAGAAACGGCAGAACAAATCCCAGTGTATACACTCCGATCAGGACAAAACCCATAGTCTTTGTGGAGGCCGAAGCAGCCATAAGAAGTACACTGGCAAGGGCCGGACCCACACAGGGCGTCCAGGCAAAGCTGAAGGTGAATCCCATTATAAGCGCAGTTAAGGGAGACATGGCCAGGACATCAAGGGAAAATGGCAGCCTGCGTTCCCTTCCCAGCAGGTTAGAGGTCCCAAAGGCTCCCAGCTGGTATAAGCCGAATAAAACTACCAGGATTCCACCTGCTCTTGCAAAAAGAAGCTGGTTTGATTTAAAAAAGCTTCCAAGTGCAGAAAACCCCAGCCCCAGCAGGAAGAATGCAAAGCTGACACCAATAACAAAGCAAACGGTGTGAACCATGACCTTGCTGCGTTTATAATAAATCCGCCCGTCCTCCCCACGGACTCCCGTTCCTCCCGACAGATACCCTATGTAAAGCGGGATGAGGGGAAGCACGCAGGGGGAAAAGAAGCTGATAATCCCCTGTAGAAACACGGTTAAAACAGGAATACTTACGTCAATAGAAAATCCCAAATACGGTACCTCCTTTTAAGCTTGTGCTATTTTTTACTGATTCTTGATAATTTTTGCAAAGATTCTGTACTATTTTCAGTTACAGTTTACAGGTGTAACTATATCATTTCTAAGAAAACGTGTCAAGACAATCATTGCAGAACCAACAAAAAAGCATAGATTTCTTCTGTCACATGGTAAGCGCCTGCTTTCCGCAGGCGGAGCACTTTTTAAAGCATCGGTCTAAATTAAATGCCACTCTGGGAAGGTATCCAAAATCCTCCAAGAGAGTGAACAACGGGAAAAAGATTGCCATAGGAGGCAGCATAACCGATACCACCCAGGCCAGAACCCGGTACACGCCGTGAATCAGCACTTCTGATAAAATGACCGGCACACCGGCAGCGTTAGCCAGCCCGAACAGCCAATCCTCCACTTTAAACAACACATTGCTTAACAGCTCAGAGGGATAATTGGCTCCTGTTATGGTAAGCCAGAAGGTTCCAAGGAGGATTAAGAACATAATGGGAAAGCCCGTAGCCTTGCTGGTAAAAAGCTGATCCAGCTTCCGGTCCTTCCGGTCATAGGTCTGGCTTTCATATTCCACTACACCGCTGCATAAATCTTCCGCCTTATTTATGAAAACAGTGGCCATATCATCGCTTACCTGCTCCTGGCTGATCCCGGCTTCCCTCCATTCCTCCCAAATTCCGGCAAGGCAGGCAGCTGCTTCTTCCGACTCTGCAACAGCCTTTCGATATTTCCTTAACGCTTCCATAAGATTCTCATTGGCATCCAGCAGTCTGGCGCACAGCCAGCGGGCCTCTGTCTTTCCCTTAGTCATATTTTCCACTGCAGGAAGGAGCTTTAAAATGGCGTCTTCAATATATTGGGGGTATTGGATGAGAGCTGCTTTCTCCTCATCCTCTTCCTCCTCCTTTTCTTCCATGCAGCGGTTTAAGCCTGTGTAAATCTGATCCAGTCCCTTATTGCTCCTGGCGGCCGTCCCTGCAACCGGGACTCCCAGGCGCTGTTCCAGCAGATCAAGGCGCAAAAGAATCTTCTTCTTTTTCGCCTCATCCATAAGGTTTACACATACCACAACATTTGCCGTGGCCTCCATGATCTGCAGTACCAGATTTAAGTTCCTCTCCAGACATGTGGCGTCACAGACTACCACCACTGCATCCGGGTTTTCAAAGCAAATAAAGTCTCTGGCCACCTCTTCTTCCGTGGAATGGGCCATCAGGGAATAGCAGCCCGGAATATCCACCATAACGTATCCCTGCCGGCCATCGGTGCACCAGCCCTGGGCATTGGCTACCGTCTTTCCCGGCCAGTTTCCTGTATGCTGATTCATTCCTGTAAGCTGATTAAACACCGTACTCTTGCCTACATTGGGATTTCCGGCCAGCGCAATGACCTTATCCTCTTCCTTCCGCTTTTTGATTTCCAGACCGCAGTCCACAGACTTTATTCCCATTGACTCCCTGCTTAATCCCATACCTTTTCCTCCAGCGAAAGGTTCGCGACTACCATCTCCTCACCACAATGGCGCTTCGCCCTTTCCTCTCTATTTGACTGCACCAGAACACGGCCTGAGTCCTCGCTTCTGAGGGCGATCACCGCACCGCGTATTAAAAATGCCGTAGGATCCCCTAAAGGGCTTCTTCCCAGACATTCCACTGTGGTGCCCTCAATAAGGCCAATATCCTGCAAGCGCCTTCTCATATCATCATAGGCGGAAAGCTTTGCGATCACCGCTTTCTGTCCCCTTTTTAAATCTGTTAAACAAATATTCTCTGACATCCCTTTGCCTCCATTTCCCTATAAAATGTTTCCATATCCTAACATATGCAGAAGATAAAAATCAGGTTCCATTTTATTCACACTGCTTTTGCCCAGGTATCCTGTTTACTGGGTCATGCTTTTAAGTTCTGGTCAATCCCTGCGGCTTAATCCAGGAATAGGGCGGCCCAAAAGCTGATTATCAACTTTTGGGCCGCCCTATTCCTATGGTTCACATCTTATGGATCCTGCTCCATTTCCCTTCGGCCCTTTCTTCTTCCACTTCAATTGACATGCAGTCCCCATCTCTGGAAAAGGTCACATTCCTGATGGGGCAGGGCCCCTTGCTGCTGGCGATCACATGGGCAAATACAATCTCCTGGCCATATGCACATTCGATCTGGTAATTGATATGGGATACAGAAGGATTATCCGGCCCCATCCCGGCATACAATTCCTTCCCCTGGCTCCAGGTATATACCCGTGTATGGATGCCTCCATCCTCATAATCATGGACCGCACTGGTTTGATTTTCTGACAGAACAGCCTTTTTCATGTGATGAAGATAGCTGTATGGCTTCCTGTAAGAAAATTTTTCTATTTCCATTCCCTCAGGCTGTTTGATCCGGTTTCCGGAAAAATGCATGACCCAGTCCACAGGCAGATCCGTTCCTGCTCCCTTAACCTGGAATACTTCCGCAAAATAATGCTCCGCCCATGCAATCTTTCTCACCATTTTCACAGGCCGGTAATTTTCTTCCTTCCATTGTACGATGGTAAAGCTGTCAGGTATTTCATAAGGCATGGTCCAGTCCGCCTCGGCTTCCACATATATGACCCCATCCTTTTCTTCGTAGCGGGTAAGCCTTGCATTTACCGGCGCCTGGTTCTCCCCTCCGATGTTTACCGTATTGTGGGTGCCTGTGTTCTTATAATAATCATAGTGCATGACTGCACCGTATCCTGTGGTTCCAAGATCCGGGGAAATTCTTTTTCCATAGGCAAGATAGCTGATGCCCAGGCGATCGTAATGGTCATGCTCCCCGCCGTAGCGGTCATGCTTAAACAGCAGGTATCTGCCATCCTTCCCCCTTAAAACAGTGCTTCCTGACTGCCCTTCTTCCACATGATAATTTCCAGGCTCCATACTGCACGCAGGCAGCTCTTTAACCCCATAGATAAGCGCCTCCAGATTGTCCCTTTTTTCTTTTTCATAAAGCCGGTTCAGTATAAAAAGAAGCTTTTCCCCTCCCAGCTCCCTGTAAGCAAATTCATATAAATACAGGCTTGAGGATGTATGCCCGTAATTCGTATCATTCAGCATGGGAATGCAGAATCCCGGCTCCACATAGGACACCAGAAGCTCCATCATTGCCTTATAATTGGGATGGGTGATATGGCTGTGAGGCGTATGGAGGGCAAACTTTTCATAGGCAAAGAAGCTTGTAAGAGCATAAAAATGATATCCAAAGGCTCCCTCAAACCACATATAATCAGCAAGCATCCCCTTTTCCAGCTGATACAATATCCCATAAGGTTCATAAACAGCAAACTGGATATACCTGTCAATCCCGAAGATCAGGCCAATGACCGCAATGGCGGAATTAATGATCACTTCATGATTGTGAAGCTGGTTATGCCGGTGTTCCATGAGAAATTCTGCCCCGGGAATGAGCATTTCCCTTCCGATGAACTCCTTCTCTTCTTTTGTCATGTAATCGGACAGCAGATCATAGCTCATGGCAAAGCTTCTGAGGAAATTGGCCTCATCAAGGGTCTGTGCTCCGGCCTTTCCAGGCCCGTTATAAGGAATATTGCCGTGGACCTCATAATCCTTATAATAACCGGAATACTCCATCATCATATCCACGGCTTTTCTGGCATAGGCACTTTCCCCTGTGATCATATGGATCAGTCCCATCTGAAATGCCGCCGTATAATTCCTGCTGTTCATGATCCCCCACCAGGCACTGTCATATGGTTCACCGGAATATACCCGTCCGCATGAGGGGCAGCCATGGTGATGTCTGTCATTCCGGTCAAAGTTAAGCTGCACGGAACAATCCGGGCAGTAATAATAAAGGGACCAGTTGGCAATCCCTGTTTTTGGAACCACAACCGGTTCTGCCATGGTATCCTTTACATCTTCCTTTATACGATTAACGGCTGACCCCTGCCTTTGGAATTTTTCCCTCAAATGCCGGATCTCCTGTTCCGTAAATTGAATCATTTTCCTGACCCTCCTAATATAAATGCTCTTCTTCCACCACTTTTTTAAATTCTGTAGGAGTACAGCCATAAAACTTCTTAAAGCTGCTGGCAAAATACCTCTGGTTATCATAACCGCATTGGTCTGCCACCTCCTGAATTTTCATGCCTGTTTTCTGCAGCAGACTCCCGGCCCGCACCATTCCCCCGCTTTTGCTGATTTAGGAGAAACGCCAGAAAAAAGGCCAGAGGTATGATAAAAACCACCTTCCCGAAACCGTAGGTAAAGGTATGGATCACACTTTCCCAATAAACTTTATCCCGGAACACCCGGGCCAGATTCCCTAAGCCCACGAATCTGGGTACTCCTGTTCCATATCCTCCATACTGGTAAAACACGTATTTCAAGGTCCACACCACCGGATAAAGAGAACAGACGGTGAACAAAATTAAGTTGGGCAGCATAAATGAATAGGCCTGCAGGTTTCTTTTCACAGTCTTACTTCTATGCAGGGCTTTTCTGCCATTCCAGTCTTTCATCTGCATACTCCTTTCTTTTCAAAGAAAGAGGGGCCTCGCTGATCTTGCGCCCCTCTTTCTGGTATTACTGTAAGGTTGGATTCATCGGGTCATAATTCTCAATCTTTATTTCATGACCGCTTCCGTTTTTCACTGCTTCCTGATACGCTTTATTGTAACGGTCTGTTAAATCCTTTAAGGTAGAGTCAATATCGGCGTCACCATAATAAATGGATTCGCAGGTTTTATACATATCCTCACCTTCCACCACCATGCCAGATGCAAAGGCACTGTGAGGAGGCTTTGGAAGGAGTGCATCAATGTCGCTGATGAGCAGCCACTTTTTATTCTGGAAATCCTCGCCTGGCTTTGCCTTTCCAATAACGCCTGGAAGGATGCTTACGCCAAATCCGCCTTCGTAATATCCGATCAGATAATCCTCATTTGCAAAGATATCCTTATAAACCTTGAAGGCCTTTTCCACGTCAGGGCTCTTGGCATTTAAAACATAGCTTCCTGTACCGGTAAAATACTGCTTTCCTGTAGCTTTTCCGCCCACGGTAGGAATGGGAACGCAGTCCCATTTGGAGGAATCCATGGGAAACTGATTCTGGTATACCCCTGGCTCTGCGTGGCTGTAGGACATATACATGCCGATCTTGCCGGCTGCAAACTGGGCTCTTAAGGGGTCGATATCCAGGGATTCACAGCCAGGAAAGGCACATTCGTCAGACAGCAGTTCCTTCCAAAGCTTTAAGGTATCTGCCCACTGAGAAAAGTCATATTCCCCCTTTGCGAAATCATACCCACGAACCAGTCCGGTTTCTCTCTCCAGGCCAATGCTCATGGAACGCTGCAGGCCGGAGCTGGCACTTTTCATGTTTTCTGCAAACCCATAAATCCCTTCCCTGGACAATTCCGAATTGATTTTTCTGGCATACTCCACCACCTCTTCCAGTGTTTTTGGCGGCTCCGTAATCCCTGCACGTTCAAAGATTTCTTTGTTATAGAAAAGACGGCAGGTGGTTCCGGTGGTTGGGATGAAATACAGCTTTCCATCCAGTTCATTGTAACCGGGATAAATCACGTCCTTAAAGTATTCTTTCATATCAGAATCCATGTAATCATAAAGGTCTGCCCACTGTCCCTCGTTTACATATTTATCAAACATCTGGTCCTGCTGAACTAAAATATCAGGAAGCTCCCCGCTTTGTACCGCCATATCAATGGCCTGTACGTAATTATCTGTATAAAGCTGGTAATTTACCTGAATGTTATCAGTGTTGCCTGCATTGTATTCATCTACCTTTTTCTGAACATAAGTGGCATCGTGCCGGTCTTTGGACCAGACTGTAATAACGATTTTCTCCCCGCTTCCGGACTGAGCCTGTTCCGCTCCTGTCTGAGCAGCCGTCTGCCCGCCTGCTGCCGCTGTTGTGGTATCTGCCTTGGACCCCGAACATCCGGCAAGGGTTCCTGCCGCCATCAGCGCTGCTATCAGAATGCCGTTTAATCTCTTTAATTTCATCCCTTTAACCTCCCGTGTTTATTTATGGTTTCATTTTACGGAAAAAAGGTTGTTGTGTAAATGCAATATCTGACAGTCCTATGTTTAAAATCAGTTTATATTTAAATGCCGGTTATCCCGGGGCGGATCAACAGACTTTTCATCCCATTGACAGGGGAGCGGCCTGCTCTTATAATAATGTTATTACAATTGTAAGAACAGGAGAAAGCATATGACTCATCTGCCGCAAATATCCGAAGCAGAGTATGAAGTAATGAAGGTGTTATGGAATGATGCCCCCATCAGTACCAACGAAGTGACGGATAAACTGGAAAAGACCACCAGCTGGAGCCCAAAGACCATCCACACGCTCTTAAAAAGGCTGGTCCAAAAAGGCGCCGCCACTTACCGGAAGGAAGGCCGAGTTTTCGTCTATACACCGCTTGTAGAAAAAAAAGAATACTTAAAAAAAGAAAATGATCATTTTTTAAACCGCTTTTATAATGGAAAGATCTCCAGCATGGTGACCAGCTATCTAAACAGTGACCACGTTTCAAGGGAAGACTTAGCAGAGCTTAGAAGGCTGCTTTTAAACGGTCAGGAGGAGGAACACTGACAATGCCCGATTCATTTATGACACGCCTTTTTCTTAACAGCATCATCCTGACTATTCTGCCCGCTGCGATCCTGCTGGTCAGGAAATCATTGAAACATCATCTGACAGCAAGAATCCGGTACAATCTGTGGTTTTTGTTTCTGTTTGTGCTGGCTGTACCCTTTCTTCCCTTTTCTGATCTTTTTACCGGATATATTTTCAGGCTGCTGCGGTTTTTGGGCGGCTCCTTTTCGTCTGAAAATGCCGGAACCATGGGAGCTGCCTATAATACTGGGGCAGCCACCGAATATTTCCTGCAGGATTTTTCTGTTTCCGTAAACCGTGCAGCCCATCCGGCCCTTCCTTCTGCCTTAACCGGAATCTGGATCGCCGGCATGGTATTGATGGCCGGCTTTAGCATTTATTCCTGTTTAAAAATCAGGCAGTTGAAAAAGTCCTCTCTTCCTCTTCAGAATAAAGAGATACGGGATTTGTTTACAAAATGCAGGGAAGAAGCGGGGATTAAAAAAGAAATTCCTCTCTATAGCAGCGCCTATGTATCCTCTCCCATTGCAGCCGGATTATGGAACCCCTGCATCATTGTTCCCATTCATATGCTTTCCGGGCTTTCCAAAAAAGAAATCCGGTATATCCTTCTCCATGAGCTTTTCCACTGCAAATACAAAGACCTTCTGGTGAACAGGCTTATGGCCCTGGCACAGATCATTTACTGGTTCCATCCTTTTGTCTGGTTTGCTTTCAGCGAAATGCGGAGCGACCGGGAAATCGCCTGCGATTCGTCGGTCCTGTCCCTTCTTGATGCGGACAGCTGCCTGGATTATGGAAACACGCTGATAAATTTTGCTGAAAAGATATCCCTTTTTTCCTATTCCGCAGCCAGAATGGGCGGTACCAGAAAAGAAATAAAAAAGCGCATTTTAAACATTGCCTGTTACCATAAAGAATCCGGCTGGCATAAGGTGAAGGGCAGGATCCTCTTCACCATGATTGCAGCAGTTGTTTTGGGCTGTACCCCGGTGCTGTCTGCAAATGCCTACACCGGTGCAGGATATGACTTTAAGGAAAAAAATGTAACCTCCCTGGATTTATCCTCCTATTTCTGCGGATACAATGGAAGCTTCGTCCTGTATGAGTTAAATTCAGGGCAGTACTCCATCTATAACCGGGAAGCCGGAACAAGGAGGGTTTCCCCGAATTCCACTTATAAGATCTACAGTGCCTTAGCCGCCCTGGAAAACGGGTCCATAACCCCGGAAGCCTCCATGCTTTCCTGGGATGGAACCAATTATCCTTTTGAAGCCTGGAACCAGGATCAGACTCTGGACACTGCCATGGAGCGTTCGGTCAACTGGTATTTCACTTCCCTGGACGAAAAGACCGGCCTTCCCAGGTTAAAACAATACCTGGACACCATAGGCTATGGCAACAGGGACTTATCCGGCGGCCTGGGGCGTTACTGGCTGGAGTCCTCCTTAAAGATCTCACCGGTGGAACAGGTAAAGCTTCTGGCCCGTTTCTGTCAGGATAAGCTTCCATTCCGGCAGGAAAACATAAAGGCGGTAAAAGAAACCTTATTCCTCTCTTCATCCGGTGGTGCCTCCCTGTACGGGAAAACCGGAACCGGAACCGTGGAAGGGGAAAATGTAAACGGCTGGTTCATCGGCTTTGTGGAGACCGGAAAAGAAACCTATGTGTTTGCAGCCAACATTCAGGGAGAGACACTGGCTAACGGCAGCACAGCAGGAAAAATCACATTGGATATTTTAAATGATAAAAAAATCTATACCCAGTCACCATAAAAGGCTGCCGTACCGGCGAAATCATACCGGTACGGCAGCCTTCTTTTTACTGTCCTCCTGGAATATAGGAATTTAATATGGCTTTGTCCTTTCTTACCACATATCCGCTTCCTCCCCGATTCTTTACATCCTCTGCCATACTGACCAGAAGAATGGGAGTCTCCAGATTTGGATCCGTTGTAAAGACAGCAAACCAGCCAAGCTCCGTTCCACTTGTGTCGCCTTTTGATGCCTTTAACTCAGCCGTTCCTGTCTTTCCTGCAAGCTCTATATCATTTCGGTATGCCGCGTGTCCGGTCCCATGCTCGGAGCTGATTACTTTATAGAGAGCTGTCCGGATCCTGTCCGCAATCTCCGGGGAACATGCACCGGGCAGCCAGACTTCAGGCTTTAGCTCCGGTTTGTACTGCAGATACGGCTTTATGACATTTCCATGATTGGCAAACATGGTATAAAGGGACGCTAAGTGTATGGGATTGACTAACATCTGACCCTGTCCGTATCCGCTGTCAGCCAGCTGCACCTCTGTTTCGATCCATTCCGCATTGGAATATTGTGACTTTGTTACGGATATATCAAAAGGAATCTCCTGATTAAATACCAGTTTATCCAGACCGGACATGAAATCATCATAGCCGATTTTTAAGGCAGCCTTTGCAAAATAAATGTTATCTGAATAAATAAATGCATTTTCCAGTATGACAGGACTGTAATCATGAAGGGTGGTAACATAGTAATTTCCCCAGCTTTCATCCTTTCTCCAGCTTAACCCCACATTTCCATAATCCTCGTTGGGATCAATGGCTCCGGTGGTAAGCCCGATGGCTCCGGTTATAGGCTTAAAAGCAGATCCCGGGGCAAATCTCTGGCGGAACCGGTTAAACATGGGTTTTCTCTCGTCATCATTTAAAGAAGCCCATTTTTCTTCAGACATCCCAAGGATAAAATCATTATCATCGTAGGACGGCGTGCTGACAAGGGCCAGAACTTCGCCGGTATAAGGATTCATGGCCACCGTACAGCTCTTATCCTCTTTGAATGTTTGATAAATCTCAGATTGAAGGGTGCTGTCAATGGTGAGAGTAATATCCGATCCGTCTGTCCGCGGCTTTGCTGCCAGGGTTTTCTTAATGGCTCCGCCGGAGTCAGTAATGGTGACTGTCCGTCCATTGGTTCCTTTCAGTTCCTTTTCAAACAATGCTTCCATTCCGCTCCTTCCCATAACACTGTCTGAAAGATAGTCCTCATCCGGATGCTTTTCCAGATCCTCTGCCGTCACATTCTGGACATAGCCCACCAGATGGGCCCCGCTCTCCCCCAGTGGGTAATAGCGCACAGCCGTATCTGTGATCAGGACTCCCGGAACAGCCAGAAGCTCATCCTGGAATTCCTTATTTTTAACATTGTCCTCCCGTGGCTCCATGGAATGTAAATTAAGCTCATCTACCTTTTTAATGGTCTTTAACGGTACAAAGGAATCTTCTTTCACCCACTTGGCAGACAGTTTCTTCCTGATCGCATCCGCAGACATCCCAAGGAGGTTCCCAAGGTTCTCCAGATCTTCTTCCGGATCCCCGCTCATTTTTCCGGGAACAAGGCCTACAGAGGAAGCGGTGCCTTTTCCTGCAAGAAGCAGGCCGTTCCGGTCGAAAACACTTCCTCTCTGGGCCTTATCCGTTGATACCCTCACTTTATCGGTAGGCCCCAGCTCCCGAAAGATCACGCTGTCATCCCATACCATTTCATAGCCTTTTTTCTTTTCCTTCCGGAATTTCACCTGATTGTTAAAGCTGATCTCCCCTGCAATACTGCTAAGGCTCATGCTGTAGCTGACCGCTGCCTCCCCGTCTTTTTCTTCTACCTGACTGATCTGGACGGTTATTCTGGAGGCCTCAATTCCCTCGTAGATATTTTTATGCCTGTTAATAAAATCCTCTTCGCTGATATTGAAATGGCTCTGCTCATCTAACATCCCATACATGGCCTTAGAATCTGCCTTAGAAAGGCATTCCACATATTCCTGGAACAGCGCATCCGGTTTTTTCCCTGACGCCCCGATTTTCCCCTGAATCCGAAAGAACAGAACCGCTCCAGCCAGGCCGGCCAGCAAAATAAACAGTGTGCAAACAGTACTGAATAAAAATTTCCTTTTTCTATGCCTCATCCCATACCTCCTGTTAATCCGTCCGCAGATTATTGGACACGCCGGAAGCTGTCCCCGTAAGGATATCAGCGGGATCTTCCAGATGAAAGTAATAATTAAATATCTCTTTTCCTACCCCGACTACATTGCCGGAACTGTAACCATTGGCGATCCGCACTGTTATGGCTATCTGCGGGTCCTCAAACGGGGCATATCCTATGAACAGCCCGTGATTGGGCCGGTTTTTGGCTTCCTCTGCCGTTCCGGTCTTTGCGGCTGCATTAACCTTCAAGTCTTTTAAGGTTGCATTGGTTTTTACCAGTTCATTCATCCCTTTCGCCACGTCCC
The DNA here is from genome assembly GCA_031270005.1 of Hungatella sp. Classification (GTDB taxonomy): domain Bacteria; phylum Bacillota; class Clostridia; order Lachnospirales; family Lachnospiraceae; genus Lacrimispora. Next base: position 18,588 of record JAISYJ010000024.1, read on the forward strand.
CCCATATGTAGTCCGGAATGGATACATTGGTCCGAACCGTTGGCTTAAAGGACTGGACCGTATTCTCATCTGAATCCGTCACTTTATAAATAAGAGAAAGATCATAGCTGTTCCCATGGTTTGCCAGCGTCGCGGTATACCGGGCAATCTGTGTCGTCGTATAGTTATGAGTTCCCTGTCCAATGGAAGAAGGTATGGCGAACTGGTCCGTTACATGGGGTTCTGCTTCTCCGATTTCAATGCCAGTCTTTTTATCCAGATCCAGCAAACCGGCATAATCCCGAAGCTTATTTAATCCCTTTCCTTCTGAAAACGTCCCGTCCTCTACCGTTCCCATCCGGTAAGTAATTTCTGACAAATAAACATTACAGGAATTTTTAAGAGCATCGGCACTGGAAAGAATGGAGCCGTGTCCCGACCGTTTCCAGCAGCGCAAAGGAGGCTGTACCTTATCAAATACACCGGAGCATACTACACTGGTATCTGTACTGATGACCCCTTCGTTCAGTCCTGCAATTACCGTTACCGGCTTAAAGGTGGATCCAGGAGCCGTCAGCTGGCTGGTGGCCCGGTTAAACAAAGGCAGGGATAAATCCGCTGCAAGCTTCTGATAGTAATCCGTGTCCATCTGATTTGCCAGCCGGTTGTTATCATAGCCCGGATAGCTTACGCAGGCCAGCACCTGGCCGTCCTTGGGCCGGACCACCACGGCCGAACCTGAACAGGGATTTAACGCCAGCTGGGCAGGGGTGATCTCCAGGTTTTTTATTTTTTGGCGTATGAACTGCCAGGCATTCAGCTGACCGTTTATAAGAAGTCCATAATCCGGATCCTCCTTTGATAATATTCCCTGATCATAAAGGAGTTTTTCCACATCCTCTCCGGCCAGAGTGCCTTCCATTATCATTGCCTGGTAGATCAGTAAATCAAAACCGGAATCTTTCTTTAAACTGTCTAAGATCAATTCTTCAATCAGGCGTCTGCTGTTTTCAAGCGACATATATTTTTCAGAAGCTTCCACCTGGCTTAAATCAATCCTCCCATTTGCTATGCAGTCGGAAAGATACTGACGGAAGCTTTTTTCCTTCCGGTCCCAGTCCCCGCTATCTTCTGAAAGAATTTTTTTCTTCCTTACTGCGGCCAGCAGGTAATCATAATAGCCTTTCACCTCGCTGCTTAAGGAGTCATATCCGGGGCCTGAGACATCAACGGAATCAGAAAAGCTTTGAAAAACCTGGTCTTTTTTATTGGCAAACCGTTCATAGGCAGCCTTCTCCATATCCGTTGCATCTGCTTCCTGAAAACGCCCGGTATCAATGACTTGATTTTTTATTAAGGCAAAATACACTTCATCCGATGAAATCCGGATCTGGGAGGCATTGGCTGCTTTGGACAGGTCCGCTCTTCTTCCTTCTACCATATTAGCAAGGAGGATTCCGGCAATCTGCTGTTCCAGCATCTGATAAACCGCATTCTGCAAATCCATGTCAATGGTCAGGTAAACATCATTCCCGGTCTGGGGTACCCTGGTAATTTCCGGGTCCGATTTCCGGTTTCCCACTACATCCGTATAAAACTGCTCCATGCCATCCTGGCCCCGAAGCCGGTCTTCCATGGATTTTTCAATTCCGCCTTTTCCTATCATGGACTGGTTCATATAAACGGCGCCTTCCCGGTTCCCTGCTTCCAGTTCAGCGGCGGAAATTGGCCCGGTATATCCCAATATGGAAGAAAGGCTTTCTCCTCCGTAGTAAACGCGGACGCTGCCCTCCTGGATATCCGCCCCCGGCAGGCTACGTTTCTTTTCCAGCACCTCCACCATCGCTTCCTCGGATACATCCGATGCTACCAGGTATGGAAGGTATTTGCGGTATGCGTTCAGGGAAAGGCCGTAGCGGATGTTGGCAATCTGCAGAATTTCCCCTGGTGTAAGGGCCTGGGGCAGTCCGTATTGCTCCTGTTCCTCTTCTGTGTAAGTCTCTTCGATCAGAAACTTTTCCTTGCCGCACAGTTTATTCATGATTTCTTCTGCTGTTTCGGTTTTTTCTTCTTCCGTCAGTTCAACCACCGTGCTTTTTCCATAAAAATCAGCTTTGAAACGGCTGAGCTTCCACCCTTCTTCCGTAAACTCATAGTTCCCCTGTTCATCCACAGTTACAGGCATAACTGCATTCAGCTTGTCCTCATCTTTAACCAGGCGGATCAGCTGATAAGCAATTCCGTTCAGGGACCGCTGACGCTCTTTCTTTGTCCTGTAATTCTGGGAATCCTCCAGGGTAATATCATAGGAAAGCCGGTTTGAAGCCAGTAAATTTCCATTCCTGTCATAGATGTTTCCGCGGCTTCCGGCAAGTCTCTGGGTCTTCATAATGGAACTCATAAACTCTTCCTGATTCACTGCCCCTTCCAGGATCTGAAGACGGTAAAGCCGGATAATAAGCACCAGGAACAGGAATCCGAAAAAAACACTTAAGATCGCCAGCCTTGGTATCCGGTCCGGCAATTTAGGTCCGGAAACATTCTTATCTTTCCATAATTTATAATTGTGCAAATTAGTTCTCCTTTAATCTTACATTTGTAAGATTAAATTATACACGAATTTTGTCCTGATGTAAACATTTTTTAACCGAATCAAGCAAGTAACGAAGCAGATTGCCAATATCCGCTTGACTAACATCTGCTGTTGTATCATAAAGCATCATGGGATTGCCTTTAAACTGCAGCAATATAAAAGGCCCTGCCCGCATGGCACAATCAGATGCAAAAGCACCCCTTTTTCCCTCCCCACTCATAGATCCCCGTGGCTAAGAATAAATATAAGTAATATTCAAAGGTTAAGA
>JAISYJ010000025.1:0-10507 GCA_031270005.1 Hungatella sp.
CTGGGATTTTCAATATTGCCGGAATTTTGATTAAAACCTCCGCCATCCGAACCCCATTTCAGTTGCCCGTTGTTGATCGTGGAAAGCAGGACTGCCTTTTGTTCATTTAAGCCTGCCGCCCAGTCTACCCGTTCGCCTTTGTAAAACTGTGTGGCAACGTCACCTGACCATATGCTGGTGGCAAAGCGATGGGCGCCTGAATAGTAATTCCTTCCTGTCTGCCATACGCGGACACTATTTTTAGACTGCGTGCGCTGCCCTTCATAAAGGGACTGCGCAATATGCATTGTAGTATAGTTTCCGAACCAATATTCTGTTCCGCCAGAAGAAACTTTGTCTGTTTCATCGTTCCACCAGCCTACAATCCCTTTCGTATAGGCGTCAATGGAGTGATTCCACCACCAAGCCCTTTCACCCGGATTATAAGGATCAATGCTTCGTACCGTTACAGGCAAAAAATAGTCCACGTACTCATAATGTCCTGGATAGAAATATCCTGCATTTTCAGCGTCATTCCCCTGCTCGGTGGGTGTTCCGTCAGAAAGTTTTGTCACGACTCTAGGTTTGGTAATTCCGATCATTTTGACGCCTTTAGCGTCCATGGCATCTTTCAAGGCTGTGGTTGCAGCCAACGGAAAGTTTCCCGTATTCCACTGGAATTCCCCATAATGATCTTCTCCGTAACGCTTCCAGTCATAATCAAAAGCATAGCTGTCTAAAGGAATGTTTTTCGCTCTATAGGTATCTACCATTTCCATTAATTCGTTTTGATCGATTCCCCATTCAAAATTGGAAAAACCCTGCGCCCATTTGGGAAACATAGGAGAATTCCCCGTAATTTTGGCGTAGCTCTTCATGATCTCCTTCGGTTCGCCCAGTAAAATGAAATACTCCAAATTGTCTTTTTCATATCTGCGTCCTTCTACCGGAATTCCCCCATAATAAAATTCCATCTTATTATCATTGGAATTTGTATAAGGATAGCCTCCGTCAGAGTCAACCACCAAACCATAGCCTGCAGTAGACCACAAGAAAGGTCCTCCCGAATTGCCCTGCTGTCCGGCCGAAGCAGTATCTTCGTTATCATTGCGAAGCAAATCGCCGTTTTCTTCAAAACAATCAAAACTGTGTATGCCATATACATTGGTAGATTCCTGACGAATAAAGCGAACTCCATCGTGATAAATACCTCCGCTTTGAGGTTCCCAAAATAACGTGGTGCCGTCCGCTTTTTTCACAGTCATCCTGCAAGGGTTTCTCTCAATCTCAATCAGCATTTCATTGGTCTGTATGCTGATCGGATCCGAACTCGCATCAATGGTTGCGACAGCTCCGCTCCATGCCAAATTAGGATCAATAATAGGCGTACGGGGGCTTGAGGCAACCGAATCCGGTTGATAATTTATCCTGAGAACATCGTCTGCACAAACTTCCAATGTCAGTAAATCGGATGGAGTGGAACCGTTATCTACCGTAAGAATCAAAGTCGTCCCGTCCACTTCTGCATCAATCACATTTCCAAGAGCAGGTACAGCTGCCTGTACCGGAGTCATCGGCACTAAAGGCAGCAAGAAAAGGATAACGATTAAAACCAGGGACATAAGACGCCTTTTTTGTTTCAACCCTATTATTTCTCTCATATTCCTACACCTCCAAAATATTAAAAAGCGGGGGAGCCGGATGACTTCATATACTCCCCCGGCCAATTAGTTACTCAACAAAAATACAATCTAGATTGATTCCTGTAAAATCCCCCCTTTCATAGGAAATTCGGATTAAATTCCTGCCGCTATCCAGGTTAATAGGAGTATTGACGGTATTCCAGGTATCCCAGTCAGATGTCACAGGCAAAGCCAACGTCCCTATAAGAGTTCCATTTACCGTCAGGGAACGCTGCCCTGCGGCAACACCAGAAGAATAGCGCGCAGACAACTGTACTGCCTTTGGTTGTTCTGCGTATACGGTAAATTCAACCCAATCTCCGATATCTGTGAAATTATCTACAAAGCCTTCCCCATAGTAGCCACTGTGATTCGTATTGGTGGAAACTCCGTTTAAAGACGCATGTTCCGCCTCATAAGGCGCTTTGTGGATACCATTTAATTGAATCGTGTTGGCTGAACCAGGCTGCGTTTTAATATAGGTAAGCTTTTCATTTATATCGAAATAATACGCGCTGCCAGCCTGTATAAAATCATTCAAAGTATACACTTCCCGCATAGGCTGACCGTTTAGGGTAACACCGCTCGGATCACTGCCAAACACCTGAGTAGTAATCGGTATGGTACTTGCCGGCAGACTTACCGTTACAAGACCTGCGGCAAAATTCTCGGAAGCCCGGATATTCATGGTAGTACGGTCACTGTTAGACAACGTATACTCACTGTCTCCTTCCGGATAGATGCGGAAAGTCAGATTACTGTAATTGTCCACATCATTTCCAATGGTTCCTCCCAGTTCATACCGTTCATTTAAATTCAAAGGCAGAATACTGCCGGACTTTACATAAACAGGAATAGAATCCACATCTGCGTAATAACTCTTTGTACCTCCGCCTGCAGTCAGTGCGTTGTGCCAGAAATCAATCCAATCACCTGCGGGTAAATACACATCTTTGGAAGTCTGTGTTTCATACATCACCGGGGCAACTAAAAGGCTGCGTCCGAACATATACTGTTCTTCAAGATCATAGGTGTCAGTATCGTCCGGATTGTCCAAAAACATTGCTCTCATGAGAGCCGCTCCGCCATTCGCACTGTTTCGCGCCTCACTGAAAATGTAAGGCAGCAGATTCATTCGTGTATTGGTATATTTTCGGAATACAGGAATGATAGTGGTATCGCCTGTACGGGCCTGTACGTTCCAGGGAGAGCGTTCCTCACTGGGGGTGGGATCTGCTTTCTCGGAATGGAACTGCATAATCGGAGCAAAAGCTGCCATCTGAGTGCTGCGTTTGTAAAGCTCTGCCGTAGGGAAATCCCCAGTAAAGCCTGCCAAGTCCCAGCCCCAAAACGGAATTCCAGAAATGCCGGCGCTTAATCCGGCGCTGACAGAGTCCCTGAATGCCGAAAAGCTGGATGCCTGATCTCCTGACCAAAAAGCTCCCGTAGACTGAACGCCTGCCGTTCCCGAACGGCCGAAGGTAATCCCTTCTCCCGTCTTTTCCAGGACAAAGTCATTGTAGCCTTTTATGTAGGCATTCGGATAAGCATTACGCATTTCAATGTCCGTGGTGCCATTATAAAAAGAAGTATCCTTTCGCCAAACCATTTCTCCGCCGTCTGTCTTCACACCGTCTATCTTTATATCGTCAAAGAGATAGTTTCGCTTGCTCATCCACCAGTCCACAGCATCTGGATTGGTAAAATCAAGCAACAAGCTGTTTCCAAACCACCCGGATTCTGGTATACGGTATTGTCCTCCATGTCCGTCTGAAACTGCATAGTCCTGTTGAATCATATATTCTTCATCGTTGTCTTTCTGAGCATAGGGATTAGGAGTATATTTCAGTACCGGAATCTGCCACAAAACAAGCTTTAATCCATTCTCATGGAGCGTTTGTGTCATTGCTTCTGGATCCGGCCATTTGGAACCATAAGTAAAATCGGAGTTTTTAAAAGCATCAGAACCCGGTATCGGGGTATACGATGCTTCGTTCCAGATGTAGAATGTATTTTCATCACTCCATTGTTCAAGTACCAAGACAGTAGACGGAATGTCGTTGTTAATGGAATTATTCATAGCTCCCAAAGTATCCGACTGGGTGTTCCACTCATTGGCGGACATCCAAAGCCCAAAGGCCCATTTCGGCAGTTCTTGAGGCATTCCTGATATTCCGTTGTACTTGCCTATAATGTCTGCAGGGGTGTTTCCGCTAATGAGATAATAATCCAAAAGGGCGGAACCGCTTTCTGCTGCATTTGCTTCAAAGACATACTGTCCCGTATTGGTAGAAGCCATGTCAAATTTAGAATAACAGGTGGTATTCAAATAGATTCCATAATCCCTGCTGGTAACAAAGAACGGCACTGCCAGATAGGTCCTGCTTCCCTGATTCTGATATTGGTTGTAAATATAGGTTTCAACGATCTGTCCCCGTTTCTGTATGCCGTTATAATGCTCTCCAAAACCATAGAACCGTTCATCCGAAGGGGTCAGGTATCCATCCCTGAACTGCTGTATTACATCGACTCCGTCCGTCAGCCAGGACATTTCCTTCCCTGTTGTACCATTAGAGGTAAGAACTTTGTCGGAAACATAACTATATACCTCCAAAGCATAAGGATTCTTTGTCACCGTAATCCGCAGTTTACTGGTTTCAATTTTTACATCCGCAGACGTCTCTGTCACGGTGTAATTGTTTAAACCGGAAGCAAATTGTGCATCGCCTTTTGGCGAAAGCTGAAAACGCACAGTTTCATCATCTGTAAAGCTCAATGCCATTTTGGGAGAAAAATTGCCCGTATCCGGAGTAATATCAAAGACGATCTTCCCACCGGTCTGTGAATCCAGCGATACGGATTGGGCCTTTTCCCAGTCTGTCACGTGAAAGGTAAACGGTCCTATGGACTGTGTATCACTACCGCTTACATCTGCATAAACCGTATATTCTACCACATCTCCTTTTGCAAAGGAGCCCATATTGGTTTCCCAATAGGAATTGTTACCGCTGTTGTAGGACCAGCTTGCTCCTATATCTGTTTGCTGCACTCCGTTTACCTTATAGGAAATCCAGGCAGTCTGTCCGGATTCCACCGGCCAGGTAGTACTGTGTATAAGTACCGTTTCTCCTGCAATCGGATCTCTGGGCGCGCGCTCGGTTGGTTCTATTTCATAGATGTCATTTAAACCATATGGATCATGCCATGTTCCTTCCAACGCAAATACCTGTTGGAAATTCATTAAAACGCAACACATACACAATAAAATCGCAATAAGTTTCTTCTTCAATTTGTACCCTCCATTCGTAATTATTTCAATTGGCTCCGGTCAAACGCCAAACCGGTATTCCACCAGGGGGGCACTCCTTAAATACGCGACAGGGCCCCTGTGTTTCTTCACCAGTCCAATAATCTTTCCACTTCCCCGCAGGCAAATACACTTCACGGCCGACCGCTCCCCGTTCCAGTACCGGGGCCGCCAAAAGTTCCGATCCGAACATGTATTCATCGTCAATGGCACATGCCTGCTTATCCTCGGACCAGTCTACCATAAGGGCAGCCATCATCGGACGGCCTGTCCGGGCGCTTATTTCCGCCTCTTTTAAAATATAAGGCAAAAGCTTTTCCCGTTCTTCACACAGCCTGCGGCAATGCTGTGTAACCTCCGGCATTTTTGCAATTTTCGCAATATTCCAGGGACTGCGGTCGTTCACCAATTCCTCCTGAACCGCTAAAATATCGGCAAACTGGCCTCCCGGCGGTTCGGAATGCCATTGTATGACAGGGCAGAAACAAGCCAGGGCAAAACTCCGCAGATACAGCTCCGCAGAGGGCAGTTCTCCCGCAAAGCCTGCTATGTCAAAGCTCCAGAAGGGCAGCCCCGACACCCCGGCATTCAGTCCGGCCGTCAGGACATGGCGCAACTCCTCCCATGTAGATTGCTGATCTCCTGCCCAGTGAATAGGTGTCATTTGACTGCCGGTATATCCGGCGCGGGAAAACAATACCCTGTCACTGCCTGCAAAATCTGTATAAGCCTTTGTATACCCCACAGCATAACCGTTGCGCATGGAAGCTCCTGTCTTCCCATTAAAAAACCGGACACTGTCCTCATAGATAAACTCTCCGCCATCTGTCTTAAAGCCGTCCACGCCTATGTCTAAAAGGTAACGGCGCTTCCCGAACCACCAGTCACAGGCCGCCGGATTCGTAAAATCAGGAATCATAGCCCCGCCAAACCAGCGCCCTTCGGGAATAAGATAAGGCGAGCCATCGGCATTTTTAACCACAAACCCATTAGCCACAGCCTCCGCACAGTCTGCCTCATGTTCCGGGCAGGTATTCCCCTGGTTCAGCTTTTTCAAAACAGGAATCTGCCATAGAACAATCCGTATTCCCTGCTTGTGCAGATGCTCTATCATCCCCCGCGGATCCGGAAAGCGTCCCTTATCAAAACGGTAAAACGTAGCTTCATCGCTCCACGCCTCCAGCACTACTACAGATGGCTTCATTCCCTGCCGGATTGCCTCTTCTACTTGTTCTTCCACAAGTTCCTGGCTATTCCAGCGATTTGCGGACATCCAAAGCCCGAACGCCCAGTCCGGAGGCATTTTCGGAAGACCTGTAAGCTTTACAAATTCTTCCAGAATATCCAGAGGTTTTCCTGAAAATATACGCAGCCCATATCCTTCCGAAAGCGTAACAGCAATTCCTCCACTGGTCTTTTCTGTAGAAACAGAAAATTTCTCCATGCTATCCACATACATGCCCATGCCACTGTCAGTTATGGCAAACGGAACCGGGAGGTATGTACACGCCCCCTGATTTGTAAAGGTTTCATATACATGGTTCTCCCGCACAAGCCCCGTTTGATCCAGTGCATCAAATCGCTCGCCAAAGCCATAAATGGCCTGGCCTGCAAGCAAATATTTCATCCTTTCACACCTCCTACCTGCAATCCTGCCGCAAAATACTTCTGTGCAAAAGCATATACCACCAGTATCGGAAGCATAGAAACCAGAGCACCAGCCATTAGTAAGTTATATTCGCTTTTGTACTGTCCGTTTAAAGAGCTTAGAATAATGGGCAGAGTAAACTTTGTTTTTGTGGTCAGCATTACCAGCGGCAGAAGATAGTCATTCCATGCATCCATAAAGCAGATAATTGCCAGGGTGGCCAAGGTGGACTTGCACATAGGGCATATGATCCGTAAAAAGACAGTGAAAATTCCTGCGCCGTCAACGGCGGGCGCTTCCAAATAGACATTGGAAATCGTCATGATGTGCTGGCGAAGCATAAATACTGCAAACACCTTGAACACGCTTGGCAATATCAAAGCCGCCAGGCTATCCACCAGTTTCAGTTCTCCCATGAGCAGATAAAGGGGGATGAACAGCACCTGGGAAGGGATCATCATGGTTGTCAGATAAACGAGAAAAACGAAGTTTTTCCCTTTAAAATCCAGTTTCGCGAAAGCAAATGCAGCCATAGCAGAGCTTATAACCGTCACAACGACGGAGCTAATGGAAACCACAAGAGAATTAATCATGGAAATGGTCATTCCCTCTTTGCTGAATAGATCTGAGAAATTCTTAAAAGTCGGATTTTTTGGTATCCACTGTATGGGCAAAGCCATGATTGCGCCGTAGTTCTTAAAAGAAGTAGACAACATCCAGAAAAATGGAAGCAAGGTCACCAGCGATAACAAAACAGCCATCAAATGATACAATACTTCCGCTATCCATTTACGACTCATAAGTCACCCACTTTCTCTGCAGCACGTTTTGCAGTGCGGTAAAAGCAAAAATAATGGCAAACAACACCCAGGACCAAGCCGCAGCATAGCCCATACGGCCAAATTTAAAAGCATATTTATAAATCCGTTCCACCATAACCATGGTGGCTCCGTTCGGTCCTGCGTCGCCGTTCTTGGTCATGACCATAATCTGCGGAAAAAGCTGAAAGGCATTAATTAAGGACAGCATAATGACGTAGAACAAAATCGGCGACAGCAGCGGCAGGGTGATATTTTTAAACTTTTGAAAATATCCTGCCCCATCAATGTCAGCAGCCTCGTAGTACTCCGGATTTATGGACAAAAGGCCGCTAAGCAGAATCATTCCATAAAATCCCATATCCTTCCACACACTGGCAAGGACGATGGAGGGCATTGCCCAACCCTCGCTCTGGAGCCACAAAGGCCCTTTAATTCCCAGGCTTAACAATGCACTATTGATTGGCCCGTACTCCGGACTTAACATCCATTTCCATATCAAAGCTCCCGCCACCCAGCTTGTCAGCACCGGTATGTAGTAAAGAATCCGGTAAATACTAGCCATATGGCTCTTCCTCTGAATGATCAGGGCAACCATTAAGGAAAACAGCAGAACCAGCGGAAGATACAGCAGAATAAAATAAGCATTATGCCCCAAAACCACCCAAAATTCAGGATCTTTGACTAGTTGGGCGTAATTGGAAACCCCAACGAACTTGTCGCCTACAAATTGAAAAAAACCGTGAAACAGCCTTACTCTGCTCATCCCCGACCAATCGGTGAGACTAAGCAGCAACGTGGCAAATATAGGTATCAAATTAAATAGAACAAGTCAGGCCATACTTGGAAAAAGAAAGAAAATAGCCCTTATCCCCTGTTTTTTATACATAGCAGCTCCCTCCTGTCCGACGCGGCAAACGTCAATCTAACTGAATCTTTTGTTCCAATTCTGCCTGACACTCATCCAGAGCGTCTTTCGCACTGACGTTCCCGGAAACAGCGTTGTTTAAATGTTTGGTAATGATCTCCTGCATCTCAGACTGCTGTTTTACCACCGGCATTGTTATCAGATAATCCAAGGACTTAAACACAACTTCACGGTTCTCCGGCGGAGTAACCTCTAAGTAAGAATCCAGTACGTCCTGATAGGTAACAGGCGGCAACTCCCAACTTGACTCCACACGGATTTGTGCGGACTCTTTGCTTCCTGCCAGGAAAGCGGCCAAAGCGGCTGCTGCTTCGGGATTGGCAGTTTCTTTGTTTACTACATAGGCATTTGAAAAAAAGTGAGTAGCTTTTGCGGTATTTCCCGGCTCCATCGCCACATCCCAGGCAAAATCACAGTTGTCCGCAAAGTCACTGAACGCCCAAATTCCGGTTACAATCATACCAAGACGTCCTGACTTAAACAAATCCCAGTCACCCATGCCTCCCATCTGCGCGTCCGAAGGCATCACATTGCTGTCTGTCACCCAGCCGGACATAATTTCCAGGGTTTCTACATTTTCCGGTAAATTAACTGTAAATTTCCCGCCAGCCTCACTTAACAAACTTCCTCCGTTTTGCTTCACCCCTTTATAAAATTCAGTAAAGCTTATGGGACGGTACAAACCATAAGTATCTCCGGAAAGGGAGCGGATTTTCTTCGCGGCCTCCAGCATTTCCGTCCAGGTCCAGTCATCGGCAGGATAAGCCGCCCCTGCTTTGTCAAATAAATCTTTGTTGTATATCAGAACCACGTTAGAGAATGAATTGGGAATTCCAAATTGTTTCCCCTTATACCGAAAGGCTTCCAGGGCCGTCTGATTAAAGCCGGAAGTATCCCCTGTTAAATCGCTGATGTCCAGAAGTACATCCTCCGATGCATAGGCCATAAAATTTTCAAAATTCAGTTCAAACACATCTGCCGCGCTGCCGCCGACAATTTTAGACTGGAGCTGAGTAAAATAGTCGTCATAGCCAAAGCTTTGCAATTCCACCTTGATATTTGGATACTTCTCATTAAATTTTACAAGCATCTCTTTCAATGCTTCCTCAGACACACCGCTGCCTGAAAACTGATCCAGGCGTATGGTGGCTTCTTCATTCGCATTCTGCGGCCTCTGAGTATCTGCTGTTTTACTTCCAGGCTCTGTGGTTTTGGAGCTGCAACCTGAGAGCAAAACTGCGGCACATGCCATCACACCTACGGCCCATTTGCATTTTATTGCTAACTTCATCATCATAATAATTTACCCTCCTACTAAATTAAGTTGTTTTGCTTTTGCGAAAGAATCAGCGGACCGATCCCCTTTCTACCAAAATTAACGGAAATACCTTGTTCTGCGGTGTTCGGTTTTCATTGATTAGAAGCTCTACCGCTTTTGCTCCTTTTGCCGCTACATCCTGATGAATGGTGGTGAGGGGCGGATCACAGGTTTTAGAAAGCAGCGAATCATCAAAGCCTATAACAGAAATATCCCTTGGAATCCCTACCCCCCGCCCGCGCAGTCTCATACATAAACCTGCCGCCAAAATATCTGCCGAAGCAAACACTCCATCAGGCCGTTCGACCAGCCCCGCCAGATATTCCCCTATCTCACAACCATATTCAAATGACACTTCTCCTACTAATAACAAAGATCTCTCTACACTCAGCCCATACTCTTTCAAGGCCTTTTCATACCCTTTATAACGCATAAAATCCACGCCCTTATCATTGATATGCCCGGTTACGTGGGCGATCCTCCTATTCCCTCTTTCCAGCAGGTATTTCGTCGCCATATATCCGCCCTGCATATCATCCACACTAATCCTGTGGAAACCGGAAGCTTCACAGTAGCTGTCCACCAATACTACAGGGATATTTAAAACTTTTAACTGACGGCATTCCTCATCGTCATTCATCCCCACCACAATCACACCGTCCAGTCCCCGGGTTCTGGCCACTTCCGCGTAAGTCTGACCGGAATTAACTCCGGAAATCATAATGTGATAACCGCTTTTGCGGGCCGTATACTCCGCCGCCGACATGAAATCACCGTAAAAGGGATTGGAAAACATTAATTCTTTTCCTGATTCCGTCTGAGGAATC
>JAISYJ010000044.1:0-77377 GCA_031270005.1 Hungatella sp.
TTTCAAGGCGTTACCCTCTCATTCTACACTTTGGATTACTAGTTCTCCACTAGTTTGTTGAAAATTCACAACTCTAGCGTGCCTAACCTTTTCAGTTAGGAACGAGTCGCACCCTGGTAAACGATCCGGCCGCCGCAGATGGTATATTTCACCTTTCCAAACAATCTTTCTCCCGTAAACGGGGAATTGGAAGACTTGGAGGCATATTCTCCTACCGTCCATTCCTCATTGGGATCAAAAATCACCAGATCCGCAGCGTTTCCTTCCTCTATGCAGCCAAACTCCAGCCGGTACAGCTTCGAAGGATTTAAGCTCATCTTTTCCATCAGCTCCATCATAGTCAGATGTCCGGGCCGGACTAAGTTTGTCACACCCAGCCCCAGTGCGGTTTCAAGTCCTATTATCCCGCTCGGAGCCTCGGTCAGCTTCTTTGACTTTTCCTCTGTACTATGGGGAGCGTGGTCCGTTGCAATGATATCAATGCTCCCGTCCTTTAATCCCTGGATAATGGCCTTGCGGTCCTCTTCCGTCCGAAGGGGAGGATTCATTTTTGCCAGGGTTCCATGGGTTAATACCGCTTCCTCTGTCAGGGTGAAATGATGGGGCGTCACCTCTGCATATACATTGGCCCCAAGCTCCTTTGCAAGCTTCACCATCTTAACGGAAGCAGCGGAGCTGATATGCTGGATATCCACCGCCGCACCGGTGTGAAGGGCGATCATGCAGTCTCTGGCAACAAGGCAGTCCTCTGCCAATGCAGGGGAACCAAAGATTCCAAGCTGATCAGATACCTTACCATGGTTGATCCCATTATTTATGATAAAAGCAGGGTCCTCCTCATGAAAGCTCAATGGAACATTCAGCTTTGCCGCCCGCTCCATGGCTTCCTTAACCAGCTTCTCATCAAGGAGAGGAATCCCGTCATCGGTAAACCCCACCGCTCCATTGGCCTTTAATTCCTCCATGTCCGTCAGTTCTATCCCATGAAGGCCCTTAGATACGGCTGCTGCCTGCAGCACATGAATGCCTGTTTTTTCCCCTTCCCGCTGCACATATTGAAGGATTTCCACATTATCCACAGGAGGCCTGGTATTTGCCATACAGACAACCGCGGTAAATCCGCCTTTTGCCGCCGCTCTGGCTCCGGTCTGGATATCCTCCTTATAAGTAAGACCAGGATCACGGAAATGAACATGGACATCAACAAACCCTGGGGCAACGATAAAACCGGAAGCATCGATTACTACATCCTCCTTTGAAACAGGAACGGCATGCAGCTTAAGCTGTTCTCCCATACCGGCAATCTTCCCATCTGCGATGCAGATATCCATATTTCCTTCCACCTGGTTCCCAGGGTCTACTACATGAGCATTTTTAATCCAAATCATCATCTATTCCTACCTTTCTCTCTTATCTATCGTCCACTTTCTCCTGTTTCTTTGCAGCAAATTTAAAAAATCTCTGGGGCAGCTCAAAAACGAATACAATACCAAGCACAATGGCAACCGCCACCTTACACGCAAGAAAACCGGTCCGGACAGCCAGAGCCAGTTCATCCGTCACAATATAATAAGCCGTCCAGTATATTCCCGCCCCAGGTACCAGAGGAAAAATACCGGATATTAAAAATATGGTGACAGGGCACCGTTCCCTTACGGCAAAGGTCCTGGAAAGAAAAATTACCACAATAGTGGCCGCCAAAGCGGCTGACGGAGCAGACAGGCTGTTCATAAGCCCCCCATAGACCAGCCAGCCTGCTCCGCCGATCAGCCCGCAATATGGATAAAACCTGGCGGGAACCCCAAACAGAAGTGAAAAGGCAACCGTTCCCACAACCGCAGCAGCAGCTTCCAAAACCACGCTCATAGAAGTACACCTCCCGTCAGCCGGTGGAACAGGCTGAATACCAGTCCAACCCCCATGGCAATACAGAAAAATACCAGCAGTGCATCAAGCATCCGGACAGAGCCGGAGATATAGTCCCCGTCTGCAATATCCCGGATGGCATTGGTAAAAGCAACCCCCGGAATCAAAGGCATGATGGAACCAATGATCATAAAATTCAAATTCTCCCCAAAATGAAGCAGATAAAGAACCGTACATGAAAAGGTGACCAGAGCTCCTCCTCCGATATTTCCTACGATCTTAGAGAGATGGGGCGCGCTTAGAAAGATCACATATACATATAGAAGAATCCCTGAGCCAAAAGCTGATAAGCTGTCTCTTAAGTTTCCACCAAACAAATAGCAAAAGCAGGCGCTTCCAAGGCCGGAAGCGAGGATCTGCATGGTTTTTGGTTTTCCCGGCATGACCCTGATCTGATCCAGCCGGTGCTTCACATCACCAGGACTTAAAAATCCTGTCTCAATTTCCCTGGAAAGCTGATTTACCGCCGCAACCCGGTCCAAATGGGTCCCGCTAACCGGAATATGCTGGACCTTTGCAAATATTTCTTCTATCTCATTGCCTGAGGTCATAAAAATCCCATTGCTGAGGACAAAGAAATTCCCGGATTTGATTCCATAGTGGAGGCAGATACGGTCCATGGTCTCCTCCACCCGAAAGATCTCCGCCCCGTTTTCCAATAAAATATGACCTGCTTTCATGGCGGCCTCTAAAACATCTCTCTGCTCCTCAGGGGTCAGCTCCCCTGGCTGTTCCTTCTCGTTTTCCATAAACCCCTGTCTCCTACCCGATTTCAAAGCTTTCCCCGTCTTCGCGGATCTCCACAATCCGGTTCCGGTAAGGTGCTGAAATATCCATGTCCTTTAACCTGCCGATCGCAGAAAAATCCCCCCAGAAGTGCATGGGAAATGCATGGCTTACCCGGATTTTTCTCATAAATTCGTCAAAGCCCAGCAAAAAGGCTTTCTCCTGTCTGGGATCCAAAGGAAGAAAAGCTGCATCTATATGCATGCCTGACAGCTTGTCCACTTCTTTGGAATACTGCTTTGCCATTTGATCATTCCAGCTTTCCAGCTCCCCTTCCCATCTCCAGTTGTTTAAATCTCCGGCATGGTAAATGGCCTTTCCCTCCGCTTTTATAAGGAACGCAACACCTTCATCAGTGGAGCGGAAAGTGAGAACCTCTGCATCCGCCTTCTCTTCCTCCGTGACAGGGCCTGTGAGATTCCCTTCTGAGACGGAAAAACCAATCCTTTCCCCAGGCTTCATAAAGACCACTTCATCGAGAAGCTCTTTGGGCAGCCGTCCCTTTGAAATATCATCAGAAAGAATATACCTAGTTTTCTCATGCTCCTTTATAAGCTCCAGAATTTTTTCAGAATAATGATCTCCGTGCCGGTGGCTTGCAAAAACCAGCAGAGGTTTCTTATCACTGATCTTTGGCAAAGTCCCCTCTGTATAATCAAACAGCAGGCTTACTGTCTTAAGCTCCGCCAGAAATGCGCTGTGATGGATATAAGTGATTTTCATTGGAAAAGGCCTCCTTATTTTATAGCTATTTGGAAGAATTATATCACAACAGCTGTCACTCTGCATAGCAGGTGAACGTAAAAAGAGCGGGGACAATTGTCCCCGCTCCGTAAATTTGGCATTCCTGACCGATCCGGTAATCCTGCCGATTAGTTAGCAGCTTTTGTAGATTCTACTTCTGCTTTTGCAGACTCTGTTTCTGCTTCATCTGCTGCTGCATCTTCGTTGCTCTCTTCTTCAGAAGATTCTTCTAAAGTAACATCTTCTGCATCAGACTCTTCTACAACTTCTTTAGATTCGTTCTCTGTTGTAACTTCTTCTGTCGTAGCCTCTGTTGTAACAGTAGCCTCTGTTGCTGCTGTTGTTTCTGCAGTCTTAGTGCTTCCACATGCAGAGATAGATGCCATTGTTAATACGGCTACGCCTGTAAGTACCAGTTTTTTTGCTGTTAATTTCATAATTATTCTCCTCCTTGCGACTACATAGGTATTATTGTTTCATGTATCTGTCGCGGTTTCATGTTGTCCTATGACCCTGAAACTGAGTCTCAGTTTAACACCTTAGGAAAATAAAGTCAATGATTCCAACTCGCTTTTTTCCCCATTCAAAAACTAACAGAATCTAAAAATTAATTACAACTTTCACCGTGTATTTTCACAATAAATTATGAAATTATGCTCTTGAACTTTTTTTATTTCACAGTTTTTGATTTTGTCCACTCTAAAAACTTAACAATAATTATATATAAATCAATATTTTTTTGTTTAATTTAACTACTGTTTTCCCGGCAAAGCAGGATAGTCAGATGGTCAGATCAAAGCTTTCCCCAATCATTCTCCTGATGTCTTCTTCCGGTACGGATCCGTCAAGAAGGATTGTGTTCCAATACTTTTTGTTTAAATGGTAACCTGGAAGCACGCCGGAAAATGCATTTCTCCAAAATTCCACCCACTCAGGATCACATTTTAAATTAATGCAGGCCAGTCCATCCCGTTCATAAATCCAGGCAAATACCTTTTTGTTTTTTCTGTGCCGAATAACGGCCCACTGGTGGTCACGAAAGGGATAATCTTCGTAAACATCAGCATAGCTTAGGCAATAAGCAATCAGTTCCGCTTTGGTTTTCATCATATTCTCTCCCTTCCTTCCCCTTGTCCATTGCAGGACAGACCAATACCTGCTATACTTTTATAATAAGAAAACGGATAAAATACAGACAAGACAGGAGGAATTTATATGTTAAAAGAACTGGTTTTAAAATGCCGCACCTGCCGCCGGTTTTATGAGGATGAAGCAGTTTCCACGAAAGACTTGAGGGAGCTGGTGGATTTAGCCAGGCTCACCCCCTCAACAGCCAATTCCCAGGCGTTAAAGTTCCGGCTTTGCAACACCCCGGAAGAAAATGCCAGAGTGTTCGATACCCTTAGCTGGGCCGGTGCTCTGCCGGACTGGGACGGCCCTGAAAAAGGGGAACGCCCATCTGCCTACATCATCATTCTATGCGACTTGTCCCTTGGGAAAAACAAGCTGTATGATGATGGAATCACTGCCCAGACCATCATGCTTGGAGCAGCGGAAAAGGGATATGGCGGATGTATATTTGGGACTGTACGGAGAAATGATCTGGCAGACGCTCTTTCCATTGATCCTTCCCGGTACTCCATCGACTTAGTTCTTGCCCTTGGAAAGCCCAAAGAACAGGTGGTCATTGTCCCGGTGAAAGAAGACGGAGATACCCGCTATTACCGGGATGAAAATCAGGTGCATTATGTTCCCAAAAGAGCCCTTGATGATATCATCATTTAGCTGAAACAGGAACGGCTCATTCTTCTTCTCTTTAAGCTCCTTTGCTTGGGCTGGAGCCAAACGGTGGGGAGGGGACATTCTTTCCTCCCTCTTAAAGCCTCTGTCCGCATTTGGGGCAGTACTCAAAATCCTCTGCGGTTTCATAGCCGCAGTGAGAGCATTGCTTCCGGTTCCAGTCTGAGGTCCTGCGGCCTGACTGCACCAGAGTTAAATCCTGCTCGCTAATATCCACGGATTCCCCATGGTTCAGTCTTTTCCCTTTTTCCGGGTCCAGCTGGTAAATAGTATTACAGCAGGACATCTGGACGTAATAACGTCTGTCCCATTTTATGAGGGGAATGAAAAAAATACTGAAATAGCTGTAAGTCATAAACACCTGATATCTGCCATAGCCTCCGCACAGGCCGCAGATCACTGTTTTGGTGTAATCGAGTATTTTCTTTCCCTGGCTCATGCCGCATATGAAAAACATAATTTCCTCCTGAAATGAAACGTTGATTTTTTATGTGTATTATGCTACAATACAGTTAGAAAAGGAACAACCGTCCACAAGGTGGTTGACCGTTATAGAAGAAGAAATTCCACCCTCTCAACTGCCAAGTATCAGGGTGGTTTTTCTATGTATGGCTACTTACAAAATGTAAAAACGAATGTAAGTAATGCTAAAAGGAAAAGGCCAAAGGTCAATAAATCCTTAAAATCAAAATTATTTTGACTTTTCATAGACATCATCTCCATTCTTATAGAATGAAGGACAACACACCCTGTAACACGATTGTTCCATGTTAATATTCTAGCATAATTCTATATAGCTGACAACTTATAATAGTCCACGTACATGGCAATCAGCTAAGGTGCTTTCGTACTGCTATAAAACACTTATCTATTAAAACCTTTCTATATAAAAGAGGATTAAACGGTCTATAGATCTATAAACATAGATATAAGTCACAATATGTGGGATAACGATTGTATCATTGCCCCATAAAGGAGAAATTGCAAAGCCAAAAATGCCGCAGAACGACTAGATTATAGTCATTCTGCGGCACCTTTCTTATTATGCTATCAGATACAGAACAAATCTGATTACTTTAATAACTGCAATACACCTTGAGGTACCTGATTTGCCTGAGCCAACATTGCCTGGGATGCCTGAACAAGAATATTATTCTTTGTATATGACATCATTTCCTTAGCCATATCAACATCTCGAATACGGCTTTCAGCCGCAGTCATGTTCTCTGAGGTAACACTTAAGTTATTTATTGTATGCTCCAAACGGTTCTGAAGGGCGCCAAGGTCACCACGGGTAGAAGATACTGTGTTAATTGCATTTTTAATTAAATCAACCGCGTTTTTTGCACCTGATTGAGTACCGGCATCAACAGCACTTAATCCTAAAGAAGCGGTTGACATAGAGCCGACCTTAACGGTGAGCTGGTTAAAACTCTCTGCACTGTCACCAATCTGCAGTGTTAAACCGCCGCCTGCGGAAAGTCCTGTACCGCCAGCAAGAACATAATCTGCAGTTCCAAATGTATCTGCGGCTGCAGCCCCTGCCTTTCTGGTTCCTTCAAAGCTGACAGACATATCTGCTCCTGATTTAGCCAGCATGTTGTTGATTTCTGCTGCCGTATATTCCTTATTAGAATCCAGACCAAGTGTTATATCTCCAGTGGCATCTATAGAAACCCCCTGATTTCCAGCAGTAGAAAATGTAAGTTTTCTTGTATCTGCTCCTGCATGATTTGATGTTATGGTTACCCCCGTAGTGGCATTAGTAAAGCCAGCTTTTTTTGCCTCAGCTGCTGTACCAGTACCAAAAGCTGTAGTCTGAGCACCACTGGCAGCGGAGAATGTAATATCATCATCCAGTTTTACCTTAATGTTCTTTGCCGAATCTGGTGCACCGCTGGCATTTTTTATTGCATTATTAATATCTTCCTGAGTAATTGAATTATCTCCTGCTGTGTTGCTCTGTAATGAGAAAGTAAGCTTTGAACCATTCCATGAAGCAGTAACTCCAGCACCTGCATCTGCACCTGCTGTTGCTACAAACTCCACGGCAACTCCGATATCAACTCCGCTCAATTCATATTTAAATGCATTATTCTTTGCTGTACCATCAGCAGTAACAGTAACACTTGCTCCCGTTGTCCCTGTTCCCATAGAACCATCCAGCAATTTAATGCCATTAAAGTTTGTTCCCTCAGAAATACGATCAATCTCATCTTGCAAAGATCTTACTTCCTTTTGAACATTTTCGCGATCCACAGCATCCTGATAAGTGCCATTTGCAGACTGGTGGGCCAACTCTATCATACGATTCAACATAGAATGAACCTCTGTCAAAGCCCCTTCTGCTGTCTGAATCAAAGAAATACCGTCATTAGCATTCTTCTGAGCGGTCTCAAGACCTGTAATCTGTGCTCTCATTTTTTCAGAAATAGCAAGGCCAGCCGCATCATCGCCTGCACGGTTGATCCTGTAGCCAGATGATAATTTCTCCAGATTTTTGGAGACGGTATTATTGTTTCCTGTTAAGTTTCTATAAGAGTTTAAAGCCGCAATATTGTGTTGAATTCTCATATGTATTACCTCCTTGAATTATGCCGGGGACTTCCTTTTCCCCCGTGTTTCTTTTTATTTATTCCAAACTTCTCATTCGGGCCCTGAATAAGAAGCTGAAACCAGTTTTCCTTTCACCATCTCATACTCTTTTCTTTCAAACGCTTTAAGCATTGGGGCATTGGATGGCGTTTTTCATATATCTCGCCTCTGACAATGGAAATATCCTTGGGGGCATCAATAGCAAGTCTTAAATCCCCCTCCACAGAAACCACCTGAATGACAATATCCCCATTGATGACAAGATACTCTCCTGGATTCCTTCCTAACGATAGCATTCGCATCGCCTCCTTGTTATTCTGCGAACTTCAATTTGTTTAAAAATTAACATATTTACAAATCTTCCCAGAATGTGTATTACAACAAATGCCTTATAACGATGGAATGACGGATATTTGCAGGAAAATAAAAAGAATTTTCAAAAAATACTTATGAAATCTTTTGGAATGACGATATATGAAATAGTACAGAAATTATGTGTTTATAAGGATAAAATAGAGCAAATAAACTTCTTTATGTTCCTATAATACACATTATCAGAACATACCGATCCTTTTTATGAATTAATCCATAAGAATCACAGATACTTTTTATGAAATAAAAAGCGCAGCATCATGACCATACTTTGCCATGATGCTGCGCCTTGTTTTTTTACCATGTAACGATCCTGTCAATGAGGCTTTGCTGCTCCGTTGCCGTTCTTCTCAAATAAATACGGGTAGTCTCAATGCTTTCATGCCCCATTAGATCCGCCAGCAATGCGATATCATTGCACTTATCCAGAAAATTCTTTGCATACCGGTGGCGAAAGGAATGAGGATAGACAAACCGTGGGTCAATCCCGTACTTTTCCGCATAGCGTTTCAATTGCAGCCCGATCCCTCTGGTTGTAATCCGTTCTCCAAAACGGTTTAAAAACAGATACCCGCAGGTAATATTTATCTCCTCCAGCCATTTTATAGTCTCTTCCTTTAATTTCTCAGGAATATAGAGTCTCCGGATTTTTCCGCCCTTTGAATAAAGATCCACATACCCCATTTCCACATGCTCCACCTTGATCTGGATCAATTCACTCACCCTTGCTCCCGTAGCAGCCAGATACCATACAACAAAATACCATTGCATATTCCCATCCTGCTTTAACCGCTTTTTTAAAAATTTATAATCCGCATTGCTTATCACGTTTTCCAGAAAATTCTTTTGCTGTATTTTGACATTTTTTAACTGCAGCGGTTCCTGCCTGATATAAAGCAGATATTTATTAATAGCCTGAACCCTTAAGTTTACTGTCTTCGGCTTATAATACTCCATTAAATATCCTTTATAAGCAAGAAGATTTTCTTTACTTATGTTCTCGTAATGGGAAAAATAAAAATTTATCGCAGACATATAAGAGAATATGGTGCTTTCTGATAAATTTTCTTTATGAAGATATGATTCAAACTGCGTTTGTATTTCCATCTGTGATCCTCCGTTCAGTAAAATTTGGTTTTAATGAGCCTTTATATTAAGAATATCATAAAAACCTAATTCTCCTTATCCTTATGTAAATAATGAAAAGCTCCCCGGCAAGCCCAGGGAATATCCCGTAAAATGAACGAAGGCATTGCAGCATGATAAATGGTCCGCCCATGCTGCAATGCCTTTGTTTAAATCATCTGCTATCCTCTGCGCCTGCTTCTGAACGGCCAAAAAAGGTAAGCAGGTACAACCCGCAAATTCCTACCAGAGCATACACGATTCTTGTAATCCATGTCATGCTTCCGAAAATAAATGACACCAGGTTGAAGTTAAAGAAACCTACCAGCCCCCAGTTAACCGCGCCGATAATGGCTATGGTCAGAGCTGTATAACTCAATGCTTTATTTCCCATGGCACTACCTCCTTTTCTTTCTTTATTATGGAGAAGCTTTCTGGTTTTTATACATTATTTTCCCAAACTATCGATCCTGGCCTTTATTTCATTCTCCCGGTCCTTGAATAAAAGCCGCTCATTATATTGATAATATCGTTCACAATCGTACTCTTTTAAAAATTTGACGCTGTAATACCCGGTATTTAGTTCCGTTATAAATACCACCATTTCCTGCCCGTCCCCAAAGGCAGCTTCCATGAAATCAAAGGCATGCTCCAGGGCTTTTCCTCCCTCTGCCAAAAGCGTCTCATACCTGGCGTTTTCTTCCTCAAACATCTCCCGTATCCGGTTCCAGGCCGACTCATTCTCTCCGGCTTCTTCCATTCGGAGGGTTTCCTCATACTTAAGGAGAATGGCTTCCACATCCCGGCGCAAATAATCTTCTCTTCTGTTTAAAAGGCCGGCTTTTCTTTTTCTGTCCCAATCCTCATTCCAACGATTCCTTAAGTCTGCAAGGCGGGCTAACATGGAGGTATCCGGACCGCTGCCGGTTTCCGGGCTTATTTTCTTCAATTCTTCCATTAAAAGGCCGGTTCTGTCTCCCTGATCGGACACAGAGCGAAAGCTCTGACCCAGCCTGGACAATAGAAGGCCGATGACATTCAGCTTCTCATCAAAAGGCGCCCGCTTCAGCCTGTTGCACAGGCTCTCTCTAATAATGCCGGACAAAATCTCATCAATCTGATAATCATCCCGGTACTTATAGTATAGCTCCAGATAGTTTGTGAAATCCTTGGCAATCATAGGAAACTGGATATACTCTCCCACCACATCCCGGTCCACCTTTTTGCCCAGGCGTTCATAAATTTCAATAAATTTTGATAAGTCTTCCCAACCCCTGGGAGTGGCGAAAAACTTTCCATCAACAGTCGTTTCAATCCGGCAGAAGTATTCGGTTCTGGTATTCAGATAGGAAATGACCGCCGGATGCAGGGCCTGCTCATAGGCGTAGGCCTTCCATACCTCAAAATCAGGCTCCACATAGATAAGCTTAATACGGTCTAACGTAACCACATCAAAATCCCGGACTGACTTGTTATATTCCGGCGGATTTCCCGCAGTAACGATGATCCAGCCTTCGGGAATCTTATGGTTTCCGAAGGTCTTATACTGGAGAAACTGGAGCATGGTCGGCGCAAGGGTTTCGGACACACAGTTGATCTCATCGATAAAAAGGATCCCTTCCTTAAGGCCGGTGCTCTCGATCTTATCATAAATAGAGGCCACGATCTCGCTCATGGTATATTCTGTTACACGGTAAGTATTTCCTCCATATTCCTTTTCGTTTATAAAAGGAAGTCCTACCGCACTCTGGCGGGTATGGTGGGTGATGGTATAAGCCACCAGTCCGATCCCGCACTCCCTGGCTACCTGCCCCATGATCTGGGTCTTTCCCACTCCCGGAGGTCCCATGAGAAACACCGGTCTTTGCTGGACCGACGGTATCTCATAAGCGCCGTATGCATCCTTTAGCAGATAGGCTTCTATGGTATTCTTAATTTCTTCTTTTGCTCGTTTAATATTCATATTAAAATCTCCTGTCATGTAACTTCCAGATCCTCTTCTGTCAGGATCACCTTCATCGCCCAGCCCGGTACGGAAATATCCTCATACTGGTCCTCCATAAAGACAAAGGCCGTATCATAGGGCGGCATTTTCACCGGATATATTCCTTTTCCGTCGGTAAAATACAAAAGACCCCGGAGCTTCTTAAAAGCCCCTTTGCTTAAAAGTCCGTTCACATATTCGAAAGCCGGACGGAAATCCGTCCCTCCAAATCCGGATAATGAAAAATTTTCCATATAATTTTCCATCTCCTCCCTGCTTGTAATGGTCACATCAGAGCGGATCTCCTCGTCACACTGGATGATATGGATATTGACCTTACGGAAATAGCTTTCCGACTCTCCAAGGACGCCGTAGGTTTCCTGAAGGAAATGCCGCACCAGATCCCCGGATACGGACATGGATGTATCGATCACAATTACAAAGTCCTCAATTCTATAAACTTCTTTTGTTTCCAGGGGCTCAATAAGAGGCATATTCCGGTAAAGAGACATGCCGTAAGTATAAAACACGGGATCAAAGGAATCCGGGTCGATCTCGGCCTCCTCCCTTAACACTGCAAACTTTCTTAAAAACTGCTTGTAATCATATTTTTCCCGGTTTTCTATCCTCACTTGTTCCAGAAGGTTTCTTGACGAATCCTCATTTTTCTCTCCAAAGGACTCCATTTCTGTCTGCATCGTTTCCCTGATGTTCTGCCATTTATTCTGGCGCTCCATCTGAAATCCCGGAGGAGCCTCATCTTCCCAACGTTCATGGTTGTCCACATAAAATTCTGCCGCCATTCGTCCATATTGTTCTGCGGTCAGTTTCATATCCTGAAGCTCCTTATAAATCCCTTCAGCCGTAAATACCTTTCTCTTTTCTGCCAGCCTGCCGTATACCTCCCTTCGGTAAGAAGTCTGGTGCCGGTAAACGGGTTTTACATAAAATCCATCCAATATGGATTCAATGGTGATATCACATGCCAGATCCCAGTATTCTTTTTCCCGTTCCCCTTTTCCATTCAAATGGCAGAACAGGCAGTGGAAAAGCATATGCAGATAGGCCCTGTTCACCAGGGCCCGGCTTCTTTTATATATGGAAAACAAGTGCTCCGGCTGATAATAGATCACAAACCCATCTGTCCCCACACCCCGGCCTGTCCAGTCAGCCTCAAATCCAAAGCTGCTTAAGGCCACATCCAGATAGCGGAAGCTTAAATAAAGTTCGTTGCGGGCATTGGTCAGGATCTCATGGCCCAGTTCTACCTCTGCCAGCTCATCAAGCTGCCTTTGTCTCACCGGATCGATCATGTTTCCACCCTCTTTCTGTTTTATTCTATACAAGGAAGGACGATTCACCTTGCCTTCATTAAGTAAGTTATGTCAGGGAAAACTTCCGTTTCCCTGCCGTAAAGCGTTGGCGGCGGAGATTCATAAGGATACTTAAAAGCTCGGGCTTATCTGCACTTGCCGCCATATCGACCATTCCATCGAAGTCCTCCTGCTTATGACCATACTCCATGGCAAGCCAGAGGAAAAGGGACGGGTCCTTTTCCTTAAGCGCCAGTCCCGCCGCTCCTATAAAGTGCTCCTTCAGGTAAGCCTCGTACACCTCCCTGTCCCTTTCAAGAAGTTCCACAGGAGTAAATAACCTCCCCAGAACCAGGGCTGCGGTCACCCGCTCCGGCTCCTGCACCAGGATGTGAGGAAACAGGGCGTCGTATTTATGAAACTGAAACTCCGTCTTGTCAAAGCAGTAACGGTACATATGCCCGCAGCCATGCATTTCCCTGAGGATGATTCTGGCTGGCGTATGTTCCACAGATTCCTCAAACATTTCGGGAAAAACCAGCCTTGCATTCCCTTTACTGCTATAATAGTTTACATAAAGTTCCTGCCGCAATTCCGCCAGCAGTTCTTTCATGCAGGAGCGTTTTCCATCGATCATATGAATATCCAAAAACCGGATTCCCGTACAGCCGGTAAAAAGTCCTGAACCTACATCAAAAATGGAACTAAAGCATTCCACTTGGCTTAACTCATAACAGTTATAGAATGCATAGTTTCCTATTTTCCTAATCGTATCCGGTAAATATATCTCTTTCAGCCTTTCACAGCTTATCTCCGGCGGAATATCCTTTTCTTCTATTTCAATTGGGTTGCCTTCTTCATCGCACAGGCGTATCTCTTTTCCTGCCGATGAAAGCATCTCTTTTTTCCCCCAGCCATCAGAAAATGCATAGGCAGCCAGTGAC
This sequence comes from Hungatella sp., assembly GCA_031270005.1. GTDB lineage: Bacteria > Bacillota > Clostridia > Lachnospirales > Lachnospiraceae > Lacrimispora. The sequence continues at coordinate 13,590 of JAISYJ010000044.1, forward strand.
CTCACCGGCAAACCCCCGATTTTCTCAGGGATCCGTATGGAACCATCATATCCCCGGCAACCCAGAATCCGTACATGGTCATCTGTAATCTGATATAAAAACATCCTGAAATCCTCTCCACTAACCGTTTAACAAATCAATATAACAGAAAAATGGAAGAATTGCAACGGACTTTTCATGGAAACTGGTAAAATCAGTCTCCAATCCTTTTAATATCAAACATCTGCTCCAGCAATAGCCAGTTTGCCCGGAAAAACTGCATGAGCTGCCAATATCCTGCCCCGGTCAGTCCAAACTCCTTGATTAAGTCAAACTTGGCCTTATAGCTTCTCACATCCTCAAACCACACCTCATGCTGAATTCCATACTGCCAATAGCGGAAATACGGGGACATGGCAACCTCGTCAAACTGGATTTCCACGCCATGATCAATGGCAATCTGGACCGCCTCCAAGTTATTTATGGTCCTTGCCCTTGTCACCCCTCTCTCATAGGGCAGCGGCCAGTCATACCCGTAATTTGGGATTCCAAGACTGATTTTTTCTGTGGGGATGACTGTCACGGCATATTCTACCACTCTTCTGACCATGTTGATGGGGGCAACGGCCATTGGGGGGCCGAAAGTATAGCCCCACTCATAAGTCATCAAAAAAACCCGGTTAGCCGCTTCTCCCAAAAGCGCATAATCAACCCCCTCATACAAAAGCCCCGCCTGTGTGGCCGATGTCTTGGGGGCCAGGGCAACCGTAACCTGATAGCCAAACTGGTTCATGATCTGGGTAGTCCGCCTTACAAGGTCTGCATAGGCCTCCCGGTCATCTGCCATAATGTATTCAAAGTCAAAATCCAGTCCTCCAAACCCTTTTTCCAGCATCGTAAGACCCAGATTCCAGATCAGCCGCTGCTGAACCTCCATATTATGTACAACCGCAGAGACCAGATTGTTGTTAAAATGCCCGTCAGGACCGAGAGGAGTAAGGGTCAAAATGGGACGCACTCCAAGCTGCCAGGCCCTTTCAATCATCCAGTCATCCGGGCTCATGGGCGGAACCAGATCACCCTCCATGGTAAATCCATAAGAGAAGACATATATATCCGTCAGAAATGGAAGAGTATTTTCCAGATTATCCGGACTGATGATCGGGTATGCATAACCGAACACATAAAGAGGAGTCCTTTCTTCCGAAGGGCTGTCATCCCTGATATAAAGTGCCTGGCCTACAGCCAGGCGGTATGGATAACCAATCTGGTTATCAAATATAAGGCTTTGTACCGGAATGCCCTGGGATTCGGCAATGGTGTCCACGCTGTCTCCCCGCTTTACCACATATATTTTCATAAAAGCATCCTTTTACCAGAATTGGTAAAGCATATGATAAAAAATCCGAAACATGACAGAAACAGACACCATTTCAGGTTTCTTTAGAAAAACGCAATGTGCTTTTTTCATTAAAAATAAGCAAACACTTTAAATCTGTATTTTGAGGGTTAAAATTAAGGTTTTAGAAACTTTTGGCTTCACCACCTGTTACCCACCTGAAAACAGTCAGAACCAAGCATCATACAGTCAAAACGCCATCAGAACATGATATAAATTATATAAATATAGCGGGCCCGGAATACCGAAGCCCGCTCTTATCAAAGACTATCTTTCATACTCTTCGTACTCTTCATACCCTTCATACTCTTCATATCCTTCATACTTTTCACATTCGTTACATTCATTTTCTTTCCGTCTGCATTTTCTGCAGCCGTCTTTAAAACCTCTCCAGTAAGCTTCTTTTAATGCTTTTTTGAACCATTCGCAGTCCTTGCCATGTTCACAATCGCATTCGTGTTCGCATTCACATTCACGTTTGGGTCTGCATTCACATTTGGGGTCACATTTCTTAACACATTTACATCTACATTTAAAAGTATCACTGCTCATATACTTTGACTCCTTTCATGCCGTACTACACTATATTATATGGGACACGTAGACAAGGTGTGTATAAGTGCAATGCCGCCTATCTTTTACTCAGCCAATTCCAGATACTGCAGGACGCCATCCTGATCCGGCGAGAGCATCACCGGCTCCAAAAGCATTTCCACTATAGTCTTTACCTTTGTCACAATCCCGGTATCCCAGCCCCCAAACAAAGATATTATGAAGTTACCTACTGCTCCTGCCATCGCACATAATATATTTTTTACTTTCGCAGTCCTCACTCTTTCTTAGATTATTGTATAATGCGGCCGATCTTCTCCAAATAACCAGTAACGCAGCCAGTCGTCAAGTATAATCCCAGCGCCGCTGATCCAAAACCATAAAAATGAAAATACGGGACAAATCTGTCCCAGGATATTGCCAGGTATATTGCTGTAATCCCAAATTCCCCAGCCCAGCCATATATTAACTACACAACCGGTTATAAACTCAAAATATGTAATTATTAGCATACCAATGAACATCTGCTTTAAGAGGGGCATTTGCCAGGGAATTAATTCATTGATTAAACCCAGGCACACAAAACAGAGGCCGCCTAAAAGAAACATGGTCCAATGTGAGCGGCCTCGGAATATCAACTCCATACTTATGTAAATAAACCCTCCTACCATCCAGAGGAATAAATATTTATATGTTTGCTTCACCGTTTCGCCCTTCCTCTTTGGCCATGGAAGCAATCTGCGCCAGATATGTTTTCAGGACCTCAGATTGGTACTCCAGAGGAATATCAGCTCCATAAAAGATCTCCCGCAGTTCTTCCATTGTTTCTACACTATCAATCCATGTTTTCAAACTATTCCCATAAGTGACATAATATGAAACATGTAACATGGCCTTTTCCGGTCACGATGATATAAAAACCGCTCTGGACACTTACACGCATTTTGGATACGCAGATGGAAAAGTGGATAAACTGGAGTCATATTATAATGCAGCCAAATGATAAGACAACGGCCCTCAAACACGTATAAATAAAGGACTTTTTTAAAAGTCATAAAAATGTAATGTGCTTTTTTACAGCCTTCGTTGTATAATATTGAAAAAGGAGGTTTTCGTATGCAGAATATTTTAGTATGTGATGATGACAAACAAATCGTGGAAGCTATTGACATATATTTAACAGGAGAAGGATTTCATGTGATCAAGGCCTATGACGGATACGACGCCCTAAAGCTTCTGGAAGGACAGGACGTAGATCTAATGATTCTGGATGTGATGATGCCGGGCCTTGACGGGATCCGGACCACTTTAAAGGTCCGTGAGACAAGCAGCATCCCCATCATTATCCTTTCCGCCAAATCCGAAGATACGGATAAGATCCTGGGACTAAATATCGGGGCAGACGATTATATCACCAAACCCTTTAATCCGCTGGAACTGGTAGCAAGGGTAAAATCCCAGCTGCGCCGCTATACCCAGCTTGGCAATATGAACCAGCAGCCAGCCGGACAAGTGTATAAATGCGGAGGCCTGGCCATTAATGACGACAATAAGGAAGTTTTTGTTGAAGGGGAACTGATCAGACTGACCCCCATTGAATACAACATCCTTCTGCTTCTGGTAAAGAATGCGGGAAAAGTATTTTCCATTGACGAGATCTACGAACAGATCTGGAATGAAGAAGCCATCGGTGCCGATAACACCGTGGCAGTACACATCCGGCATATCCGGGAAAAGATTGAAATCAACCCCAGGGAGCCACGCTATTTAAAAGTGGTATGGGGTGTAGGCTATAAGATTGAGAAACAATAGGAGCGTTTATGAAAAAAAGAAAAGATTTTGCAGCTCTTATGCATATGCTCTTCTCCCTTCTTGTTGTCATCGGCGTATCCATTATGTACAGCAATTCCCACTACGGAGAAGGGATCCGCTGGGTCACCCATGAAACCTATGAGGACACGCCTGAATTCACCCGTCAGCTTAAATCTGATATCGATGATATTTTTAATTATGTAAAATATAAAGAAATATTTGAGACCAACGGAAAGCTTGACTATTCAAAGCCCATAGTCCGGGTCATGGAAGGCCCTGGGACCACAAGGGAATATACGGTGGATGAGATGATGCGCAGGGCCAAATCCCTTGGCTATTATCTCAATGAGCAATTTAAGGTGAGCGGAGGACAGCCGGCTGCGGATGACACGGATTCGTATGTACGTGTGGATTACCGGGCCTATGAACCGGATTTTAAGATAACGGAGCCTGGAGAAGCATTTCTCACCATGGACCAGGTGGCCTATGAGGTACTGACCCATTTGGGCAACTACTACTCTTTTTATTACCGCTTCATCCAGAACCCCAGCAATTTAAAGTTTGAAGTACTCTATCAGAATACTGAGGAGGATTATAAGTTATACAACAACGTTTCCGGTAAAGGCATCAATGACTTTAAGGCCATGGGAAGATACCTTTACGTAACAGGAGAAGCGCTTTACGTGGATTCCAACTTAACAACAGTCCCCAAGAATGTTTCTTCCCAGTTAGAAAAGATGAACCCCTATAACAACGGCAATTATCATATGACAGTAGCCGTGGACACTTCCTACCCCTATGGCGATGCTTACGCCCGGGCTTCCGCTTCCTACGACCGTATGCGTCTGTTATTCATTGTCGGAATGATCAGCCTGTGCCTGGGAATCTTAGGCTGCATGGCGACCCTGTACGCCCTGATAAGCCTGACCGGGCAACCGGACACGGAACAAGACCGCAGCCCCTTAAAACGAATTGACCGGCTTCCTGCAGAAAGCTGTCTGCTCCTGCATTGCGCTGCTGCCCTCCTCACCTTGTTTCTTGCAAACCGGCTGGCCTATAAGATCATCCACCTCTTCTTTGCCGTTGACCAATGGAATTACGGAGAGCTGGCCCTTCGTGTCCTCATTTATTACGCAGCCGGACTGTCCGCCGCCTTAAGCCTTTTAAAACGTTATAAAGCAGGAAACCTCTGGACCGGAAGCCTTATGCACCGGGGACTTAAAAACTTGTCCCTGTATTTTAAAAATCGCCGTTTTACCACGCGGATCATGCTTTCTTATGCCATGTTCCTGATTTTTAACATTGCCATGACAATGGCTTCTGCCTTCCTTTTATTTACCTATAACAGCTTAGCATCCCGGTTCCTTATGGGTTCGGTTGCTCTGCTGCTTTTCTGTATGGATTACTGGGTATTTCATCAGATGTACAAAAATGCATGGGAAACGGACCAGATCAATGAAGCCCTCTTTAACATTTCCAGAGGAGACACCACTTATAAGATCGATACCCTGACATTTAACGGAAAAGAACGGGAACTGGCTGAGAACATCAATCACATCAGCACCGGACTTGAAACCGCACTCCAGGAAAAGGTACGGAGTGAGCGCTTAAAAGCGGACTTAATCACCAATGTGTCCCATGATATTAAGACTCCCCTTACATCCATCATAAATTATGTGGACCTTATAAAAAGGGAAAAGATTCAGGATCCAAAGATTCAGGGATACTTAGAAGTTCTGGAACAGAAGTCCCAGCGGCTAAAGACTTTGACAGAAGATCTGGTGGAGGCCTCAAAGGCAAGCTCCGGAAATTTAAAGCTGGAGATCACCAGCATTGACTTTGTACAGCTCATCCATCAGACCAACGGAGAATTTGAAGAAAAGTTTGCCCTCCGTCACCTGGAACTGGTTTCCACCCTTCCGGCCGAAACCATCCTGATCGAGGCGGACGGCCGGTATCTGTGGAGAGTGCTTGAAAATCTTTATAACAATGCGTTCAAATATGCCATGGAACACAGCCGGGTATACGTAGAGGTTACAGTAGAAGGGGATATGGCGGTTTTTACCATGAAGAATATATCCCAAAACCCGTTAAACATTCACGCGAACGAGCTGACCGAGCGCTTTGTCCGGGGGGATGTTGCACGGACCACGGAAGGAAGCGGACTGGGGATCTCCATCGCTAAAAGCCTGGCCGAGCTTCAGGGCGGGGAATTAAGGCTCTACATTGACGGAGATCTATTTAAAGCAGGCGTGGCCTTCCCTGTCAAGAAATAAGCCGTATCCGCTCCCATTTTCCCGTCAGATATCGAAGGAATGATATGATATAATTGGCCGTCCAGCCCATTGGAACTGCAAACCAAACGGCCTGGACGCCAATAATGGGAGCGAACACAGCCGCTACCGACACCCGGATCGCCAGATTCACCAGATTGGCGACAGTAAATACCACCACATCTCCTGCGCCGCGCAAAAGCCCGTCTGTGGTCGCCTTGCAGCCAATGAAGATATAAAAGAATGAAATAAACCGGATATAATCCATGCCTGTCTGAAATGCAGTTTCCGCACTGCCTTCATTTAAAAAGCTTCGTATAAACCAATCTCCCCAAGTTTCCATAATAACACATATGACAACTGCAAAAACCCCTGCCATCAGATAGCAGTAACGGTAGCCTGTTTTTACCCGGTCTGTCCTTCCTGCACCTATGTTCTGTGCCGTGTAGGTGGACATGGCATTGCCCAGGGCAAGCATGGGAACAATGCAGATGGATTCAATCCTGGTTCCTGCTGCAAAGCCCGCCATGACTGCAGAGCCAAATACATTGACTACAGACTGCACCAGAAGCATTCCGATGTGGACGATGGACTGCTGAAGGGTGGAGGGAATGGCGACCCGCATCATATGGAGCATCATGTTCCAGTCATAAAGCCGAAACGGCTCTGTTGTCTCATACCCCTTTAACCGATTTATCAAAATGAGAAAAGACATGACAGCAGAAAGCCCCTGGGCTATTAAAGTGGCAATCGCCACACCTGCTACCCCCATGAAAAACTGGGTCACGAACAACAGATCCAGTACTACATTTAAAAGAGAGGAAAAGACCAGCAGATATAAGGGAGTCTTTGAATCTCCCAGAGCCTGAAAAACAGATGCCTGCACATTATACATGAATAGGAAGGGCAGCCCTATAAAATAAATCCCCAGGTACACCGAGGCATCATAAAATACATTCTCCGGGGTGTTCATGAAGCTTAAAATCCGGTTATTGAAAAGAAGTCCCAGACCGCCCAGTATCACTCCTATGGATAGGAAATTAATAAGAGTGGTGGATATGGCGGTTTTCATATTTCCGGTCTGTTTTGCCCCTAAAAACTGGGACACCACTACAGAACTGCCGATTCCGCCGCCTACCGCGATGGCAATAAACACGTTTGTGATGGAATAGGAGGCACCTACCGATGCCAGGGCCTCTTCCCCCACAAACCGTCCAACCACCACAGAGTCTATGATGTTATAAAACTGCTGAAATAAATTCCCAAGAATCAGGGGAAGGGCAAAGAGCAAAAGGGCCCTTCCCGGTGAATCTGTTACCATATTAATTGCTTTTTTCTGTGTTTTCATACTCATTATTTTGAACCATTCCTATCCAAATATACGCCAGCCGCAGATAAAGTTGTTCTTCCACCAGGAGCTTAAGGAACGTTCTACTACCCGTCCGTTACTGGAGGAAGCATCAATGACGCTTCCGCCTCCGGCTACAATTCCCACATGGCCGCTTACCACGATGATATCGCCTGCCTTCAGGTTTCCAAAGCTGGTGATTTTCGTATATTTACCTACATTTCTCCAACCGGAAGAGGTCAGATAGCTCTGTCTGACGCCGGCCTGATTGAGAGACCAGTAGACGAATCCCGAACAGTCAAAGGACTCCGAGCCCTTAGCTCCCCATACATAAGGACGTCCCACCTTGGATCTGGCAATGGAAAGCAGACCGCTTACACCGGAACCGCCCTTAACCGTACCGCCTTTGGAGGAACCGCCCGAAGATCCGGAAGAGCCTGCGGATTTTATGCCGCTCCCAGTCAGTTTACTCATGGTAAGCTGTCCCACAGAACCATCCGCTTTCAGTCCGTTGTTACTCTGGAACGCCTTAACCGCCTTTTCTGTCAACTCACCGTAATATCCTGTAACATTTGCGGAAGACAGGTATCCGTATTTATTTAACAGCTGCTGGATCCTGGTAACCGATTCTCCCTGCTCTCCCAGGGTCAGGCCGTTTGGCTGTGCCCCTGCGCTCATCAAGGTGATCCGGGTGGAAGGTCCTAAATACCCATCCACAATCAGGTCATTCCGGGACTGGAACTGTTTTACCGCTGTCACCGTATCATCGCCATAAGCCCCATCCGGAGTAGTTGTTAAATACCCCAGTTCCTTAAGACGCTGCTGGCTGGTTAAAACTACATCGCTTTTTTCTCCATATGACAGGAAGTTGGGCTTGATCTCTTCACTGTAGAGAAGATTTATGGTCTGACGTCCTACTTTACCATCTGTGTTTAAGCCGTTGACCTCCTGAAGCTTCATGACCGCGGCCTCCGTTTCATCTCCAAAAGAGCCGGATACCTGGCCCGCACTGGCAAGATACCCCAGTTCATAAAGACGGCTCTGGATTCGTGATATGTCGTCGCCCTCCACTCCCTTTGACACGGCGTAATATTTGGCGTCCGGCGTCATAATGGCTGTCAGGGTCTCTGGCCCTACAATTCCATCCTGAGCCAGGCTGTTCTGGCGCTGGAAGACCTTAACAGCAGCCTCAGTCACATTTCCAAAGTACTGGGTGGGCTCATCATTATCCATAAAGCCCAAATTCATCAAACGCTCCTGAAGGCTGGCAACCACCGGATGCTCTATCCCGTTCCGCAAATACTCAGGGATGGGATTTTCCTTTTGTTCCGGCACCTTAAGAAGCCTTGGCATCAGATCTCCCCCGGGAGTAAGTGCACCAACAGGCTGCAGCTCATTTTCTGTCAATATGGCAATGGATGGCGTGGCATCCTTTCCAAGTTCGGTGACGGTTTCTGTTTTACTGCATCCTGCCAACAAGGAAACCGCTGCTGCTGCCAAAAACACAGAATAGGCAGAACGCCTTTTCCATCTTATTTTTATATTCATAAACCAAATTCCTTTCCTATTTGTTGCCCATGCTTTTTGGGCATAAAGGGATACCCGAAGGGTATTTCATATGTAAAATCAGGTCTATTTTAGCATAAATCTGTCGGAAATGGAAAGGGAATTTATCTCATTGCGTCCAAACAGAGGTTATGATATAGTTAAAGCAGTGAAAATACAGTCAAAACCGCTGTTTTTTTAACAGAAAAGGAGGGCTTAATATGATGCCTGTTTTGTGGGCTGCCGGCGGTACCGGCTTTACATTTCTTATGACTACTCTGGGAGCTTCGGTCGTATTCTTTTTCCGGAAGGACGTAAACCAGTCTGTTCAGAGGATCTTCCTCGGCTTTGCTGCCGGTGTTATGATCGCGGCCTCAGTATGGTCGCTTCTCATTCCGGCCATCGAGGAAGCCGAAGCAAGCGGGACTCCAGGCTGGATACCCGCTGCCGGAGGATTTGTCCTGGGAGTACTTTTTCTTATACTGCTAGACACCCTTCTCCCTCACCTTCATCCAGACATGAATGGAAGCAGAAACAATGAGGCGGAAGGACTCTCTTCCACCTGGAAGCGGACTACCCTGTTAGTCATGGCTGTGACACTTCATAACATTCCGGAAGGCATGGCCGTTGGACTGGCTTTTGCCCTGGCTGCCCAGCATGGAAGCGATCCGTCCCTTTATACTGCTGCCGTGGCTCTTGCTATCGGCATCGGAATCCAGAACTTCCCGGAAGGCGCTGCCATTTCCCTGCCCTTAAGGCAGGAAGGGCTTTCTACCGGAAAGGCATTTTTGCGAGGCAGCTTATCCGGGATCGTGGAGCCTATATTCGGTATCCTGACCGTAATCGTGGCAGGCAGCATCCAGCCGCTGATGCCATGGCTTCTGTCCTTTGCAGCCGGCGCCATGATGTACGTGGTGGTGGAAGAGCTGATTCCTGAGGCTCATTTAGGAGAACATTCCAACGTGGGAACCCTTGGGGTTATGTTTGGATTTTTGATCATGATGATTTTAGACGTGGCTTTGGGATAAGAAAAAGGATATCCGGGAGGCAGTTTTCTGCCTCCCGGATATCCTTTTTTTATCATCATTTCCTGTCAAAGCCCATATTTGTGTTTTGTACGCAGCCTGGCCATGGATCTGGCTAAAGAAGCCTCAAAATGAGAATGCTCCTGAAGGCTTTTACTCTGCCTTAACTGTTCGGCAGCCCTTTCCCTGGCTTCCTCTGCGCGGCGTTCGTCGATATCCTCCGGCTGCTCAGCAGTATCAACAAGGAGCGTCACACGGTTGTTGACGATCTGGATGAAGCCATTGCCAACAACAGCCTGAACCCATTGATCCTTTTCATTCAACAGACGCATTTCCCCTATGGATACTGCAATGACCATATCCTCATGGTGGGGAAGAATTGCCTTTTCTCCATCTGCAAGAGGAATGATAAGCTCCTGGCATGAGCCTTTGTAAAACACCTTATCACTGGCAAGGACCTGAAGGAAAAATGTATTTTTACTCACAGGCAGCACCTCCAAGCTAAGCCTCTAATGTCCTGGCCTTTTCAATTACCTCATCAATGGTTCCCACATTAAAGAATGCAGCCTCCGGATATTGATCCATCTCTCCGCTCACAATTGCCTTAAAGCCCCGGACTGTTTCCTTAAGAGGAACATATTTACCTGCAACACCGGTAAAGTTCTCAGCTACAGAGAAAGGCTGGGATAAGAATTTCTGGATCTTTCTTGCACGGTAAACCGTAGTCTTATCGTCATCTCCCAGCTCTTCCATACCCAGGATAGCGATAATATCCTGAAGTTCCTTATATTTCTGAAGTAATTCCTGTACCTTACGGGCTACCTCATAATGCTCTTCTCCAACCACATCCGGTTCCAGGATTCGGGAGTTTGATGCAAGAGGGTCAACCGCAGGATAAATTCCCTGTTCCACGATCTTTCTGGATAAAACCGTAGTGGCATCCAAATGGGCAAAGGTAGTTGCCGGAGCTGGGTCCGTTAAGTCATCGGCCGGCACGTAAACCGCCTGAACAGAAGTAACGGAACCATTTTTCGTGGAAGTGATCCTCTCCTGAAGCTCGCCCATTTCCGTAGCCAGGGTAGGCTGGTATCCAACCGCCGACGGCATACGTCCAAGAAGGGCGGAAACCTCAGAACCAGCCTGGGTAAACCGGAAAATATTATCAATAAATAAAAGTACATTCTTATGCTCTTCATCACGGAAGTATTCCGCCATGGTAAGTCCTGTTTCAGCTACACGCATACGTGCTCCCGGCGGCTCATTCATCTGGCCGAATACCAGGGCAGTTTTTGAAATAACGCCGGACTCTCCCATCTCGGTCCAAAGATCATTTCCCTCACGGGAACGCTCTCCAACACCGGTAAAAATAGAATATCCGCCATGCTCCGTGGCGATGTTGTGGATCAGCTCCTGAATCAGAACCGTCTTACCAACACCGGCACCGCCGAACAGACCGATCTTTCCGCCTTTTGCATAAGGGGCCAGAAGATCAATGACCTTGATTCCCGTTTCCAGGATCTCTGCCACAGGGCTTTGCTCCTCAAAGGCCGGAGGATCTCTGTGAATGACCCATTCCGAACCGCCCTTTAAGGCACCACCATTGTCAATGGTCTCTCCAAGTACGTTAAAAAGGCGTCCAAGAGTCTGCTCACCTACCGGAACCTTAATGCCTTCCCCGGTAGCGGTTACCTCCATGCCCTTATACAGCCCTTCACTGGAAGCCAGCATAATGCAGCGGACTGTGCTGTTTCCCATATGCTGTGCAACTTCCATTACGCAGCGTTTCCCTTCATTATTCACCTCAAGGGCGTCCTTAATGCGGGGAAGGTCGCTGCCCTCCAAAAACTCAACGTCTACTACAGGTCCAAGGACCTGAACGATCTTTCCTATATTCATATTCTGTTACTCACAGTCGTGAGGACTCCTCCTCTCTAAAGTCAAACGGAACATCCGATGATACTACGCTTTCTTCCTTTTTTTCTTTTGGGCCTTAGCACCGCTGATTACCTCGGTAATCTCCTGGGTAATGGCCGCCTGACGGACCCTGTTATAGGTAATCGCCAGTTCGTCAAGCATCTCCTGGGCACTGTTTGTTGCGGCCTGCATCGCCATCATTCTGGAATTCTGTTCGCTGGAATAGGATTCCACCAGACCTCCATAGATAAAACCAGCAATGTAATTGGGCACAATGGAATTGATCACAGCCTGTGGAGATGGCTTCATAGTGATTTCTTCCAAATGCACGTTAATGGGAACGCTCTGGCTTAACTGGCGCTTTGGAATGGGAAGAAGCTGTTCGATCTCAGCCTCCATTTTCATGGCATTCACCATCCTGGTGTAGATCATATATACCTCATCCAGCTTTCCTGACAGGAAGTAATCCACGATCTTTTCCTCAATGATTCTGGCCCGGCTCATATTTGGCTTTTGAACGGTATACCGGAAATCCTGCTCCACCGGTATTCCCTTTTTCATAAAATACTGCTGCCCCAGATCACCCACTACGAACAGCATGGGATTTCCGCCCTTGTCAATCTGATCCTGAGCCAGTTTAAAAATGTTATGATTATATGAACCGGCCAGACCCTTGTCAGCCGTTACCACAATGTATCCGATCTTACGGTCTTCTTTCTTAATATGCGGCCTGGTATCCAGATACGGGTCGTCAATATCGGGCGTATGCCTTATGATTCTGGCAATGGTCCTTTGCAGCGCATAAAAGTAAGGCTCCGTATCAGTCAGGGCTTTCCTTGCCCTTTTCAGCTTTGACGAGGAAATGGTATACATCGCATTGGTTATCTTCATGGTACTTTTGATGCTGTTCATCCTGCTTTGTATCTCTCTCGCATTTGCCATATCCTACACCCGTTTCTGTTTAAATTCGGCTGTCACATCAAGAATTCTTTGCTTCAGCTCGTCAGACAGCGCCTTGCTCTCTTCAATTTCCTTTCCGATTTCCGGATAGCGTTCATCAAAGAAAGCCAGCAATTCTCTCTGAAACTCTTTGATCTTTGAAACTTCTACATCCAAAAGCAGACGGTTATTGGCCACGATCAGGCTGATTACCTGGGCATGAAGGCTTAAAGGATGGCATAAGGGCTGTTTTAACAGCTCCGTAAGTCCCTTTCCATACTGGATCTGCTCCTTGGTAGCCGGATCCAGATCTGAACTGAACTGGGTAAACACCTCCATCTCCCGGCACTGTGCCAGGTCGATACGGATGCTTCCGGCAGACTTTTTCATGGCCTTGGTCTGAGCCGCTCCACCAACTCGGGATACGGAAAGGCCTACGTTTACTGCCGGTCTCATACCGGAGAAAAAGAGGTCGCTTTCCAGGAATATCTGTCCGTCAGTAATGGAAATAACATTGGTGGGAATGTAAGCCGATACATCTCCGGCCTGGGTTTCAATGATCGGCAGTGCGGTAATGGAACCGCCTCCTGCTTCCTCATTCAGCCGGCTGGAGCGCTCCAAAAGCCTGGAATGGAGATAAAATACGTCGCCTGGATAAGCCTCACGGCCAGGAGAACGCTCTAAAAGCAGAGACAGGGAACGGTAAGCCACCGCATGCTTTGACAGATCATCATAAACGATCAGCACATCTTTTCCCTGGTACATGAAATACTCTGCAAGAGCAGTACCGGAATAAGGTGCGATATACTGTAAAGGCGCCGGTTCACTGGCCGAAGAAGATACCACAATGGTATATTCCATAGCGCCGTAATGTGTCAGGGTATTCACCAGCTTTGCAACGGTTGATGCCTTCTGTCCAACCGCAACATAAACACAGATCACGCCTTTTCCCTTCTGGTTTAAGATGGCATCAATGGCAATGGAAGTCTTACCAGTCTGTCGGTCGCCGATGATCAGCTCTCTTTGCCCCCGTCCGATGGGGAACATGGAGTCAATGGCAAGAATACCTGTTTCCATTGGAACAGACACGCTCTTACGGTCAATAATGCCTGATGCTTCATGTTCAATGGGACGGTAATCGTCAGAGATGATTTCTCCCTTCCCGTCAATGGGAGCACCAAGAGCATTGACTACTCTTCCCACAAACTTCTCACCTACCGGGATTCCGGCACGCTTTTTCGTTCTTGTTACCTTACAGCCTTCCCTAATGTCCCGGTCGGAACCGAACAGGATGCATCCGATATCTTCTTTTCTGATGTCCTGTACCATGCCCTTGATTCCACTATCAAAAATAACGATTTCGCCGTACATCGCACGGTCGATTCCATAAACCGTTGCAATGCCGTCGCCAACGCTTATAACAGTTCCAACTTCCTGGTCCCTGGCATGAGCGTCATAATCTTCAATCTCACTTCTCAATATAGAAATAATTTCATCTGAATTGATGGAAGCCACGTTTTTCACCTCCGCATTATTTTTTGTTCCAATTCTCTAAGGCGTCCCTTTAAGCTCCAGTCAGTCTCCATATCACCGACGCGGATAATAAATCCGCCGATCAAACCGGGGTCCTGAATGAGGCGAAGCCTTACATCATGTTTTTCATATTTTTTACACAGCATTGCTTTAATCTCGCTAAGCTGTTCTTCCTCCGGTTCTGTCACGTAGAAAAGGGAAGCCTCCAGGATTCCTTCCTGTCTGCAAACGCAGGTACGCCATGCATGAAAAATATCATCTGCAAGATCTATATCCCGTCGATCCACCAAAACCTTTAAAAAGGTTCTGATCTCAGCAGGAAAAACACGGTCAATAATCCGGTGCTTGCTGCTCCTTGCAACCACAGGGCTGTTAAGAGCACGCTTAAGCTCCGGCACACTCTTTAGTGCCAGAGCCGTTTCCTCAATGGCCGTTTCAGGAACAGAAAGCTCATAAAGCACCTGCCCGTAATTAATTGCTGCCTGCATCATGAAAATCACCTGCTTCTGCTATAAATGTATCGTAAAGCGCCTGATTTGCCCTGGCGCTCACCTCCTGATTAACCACCTTGGCCGCTGCTGCGATAACTATGCCCGCAAGCTGCGCCTTGGCCTCACGCATCGCCTTTTCCTGATCAGCCTCAGCTTGTTTCCTGGCTTCGGCCATCAGACGGCCTGCATCTTCCCCAGCTTCCTTTAAGATCCGGTCATACTGGGCCTTTGCCTGGTTTCTCGCTTCTTCAATAAGCTTTGATCCCTCATCCGAAGAGGCAGCCAGCTTTTCTTCATACTGCTTTTTAATATCCGCTGCCTGAACTTCCTTATTCCTGGCATCCGAAATGCTCTGCTCAATCATTTCCCGCCGCTTATTCATCACATTCATAACCGGCCCTATGAGGAAATGCCGAAGCAGAAAATACAGGACGATGAGATTCACGATAGTCCACACAAAGTTCATATCCAGTCTAAGCATCTGTACCGCCTGCCTTTCTTTTCAATTTTTCCACCTTAATCCTGACCTTGTTAATTATTTAAGGAATAAAATGATGAGAAGGGCTATAACGAAACCATAGATGGCAGTTGCCTCTGCAAGCGCACAGCCTAACAGAAGGGCCTTGCTGATCTTGCTTTCAGCTTCCGGCTGTCTTGCAATGGAATCCACTGCTTTAGAGGTTGCTATTCCAATTCCGATTCCTGCTCCAATACCTGTGAATACTGCGATTCCTGCTCCAATTGCTATTAACATAATAATCTCTCCTTTTAATTTACTATTGTTTACTCTACCGATTCCTTAATGAAAAGGGCAGTTAAAAATACAAATACATATGCCTGAATCAATCCGTCAAAAATATCAAAATAAAAACTGAACGGAATTGGTACAAGGAGTGCTGCAAACTGCTTAAGCAATTCCATAACTACAAATGACGCCAGGATATTACCAAAAAGCCGCATGCACAAAGAAAGCGGTTTAATAAATAATTCCAGGACGTTAATAGGGGCTATGATAGGTGACGGCTCTGCAAAGCCTTTTATAAAACCTTTTACCCCTTTTTTGTGAAGGCCTGAATATTCTATCAGAAGTATGCTCATGACAGCAAGTGCTGCAGTGGTATTTAAATCCTTGGTAGGCGGCTTGAAGCCTGCCAGGCCAATCAAATTAGCCACTCCGAGATAAATTCCCACTGACATGAGATAAGGAATATACCTCTTCCCTTCTTCCCCCACTAAATCTTCAAAAAAATTGTAAATTCCACCGATTGTCATTTCAAGCGCCAGCTGCTTCTTTCCAGGATTCTCAACCTTAAGATTTCTCACCAGAATGATGGAAAGGAGTGTCAGTGCTGCCATGATAATCCATGTCACCACTACTGATTCAGCAATGGGAATGCCTCCGAATATGGGAATGGTAAACACCGTTTCGCAGTTCAGTTCCTCTAATAACTTCTCTGCCAAATCCTCCGTAATGCTCACTTCCTTTCTTAAACTGTCTTCCCCTTTATATATTACCAGATTTACAGATTGTACTCCTAAATATACAATGTTGCAGAGGTCTAACGTGTATCATACTTTCATCTGCGGAAATTGTCAACTTTTTGCGAATTTCATAACATCTTATTAATGCCGTTAATTGTTTGAACATTTGAAACAATTTTTCGTCTGAAATTCTAAAATTATTATTAATTTTTTAACCCAAAATATGTTCAGATCCCAAAGAACTTTATTTTTAGCGAATTTTTCTAGGTTTTATGTTGAATTTTTTTCTAATAATTTGTGGAATTTGACTATGTTTTTTTTGCTTTTTTTCATTTCACCGTCATTAGTACCTAACGCAATTATAAATAGATAAGATTAGATAGAGAAAAAGGATATGCTCCCGTCCTTCCCCTCCTATATGGCTATCAAATCCTACAAATGTCACGCAAAAAACTTTTCCTGTTTTTCATGGATTTCTTCCTATTAAAATAGAAATAATTCTGGTATAATAAGGGAAATGTAAAGCCATTGTTTTAAAGGAGGTATTTTTATGGGAGAAATGATTTCTTCATTTGACGGGACCAAACTGTATTTAAACAAGGAAGTTCCAGAGGCCGCCCGGGGGGCAGCCGTTATTGTCCATGGGTTATGTGAGCATCAGGGAAGGTATGATTACTTTGCAGAGCTGTTTCATAAAGCCGGGATCGCGACCTACCGCTTTGATCACAGGGGGCACGGGCGTTCTGAGGGGGAACGGACTTATTATGATGACTTCCATGAGCTGCTTGACGATACCAATGTGATAGTAGACATGGCAATCCGGGAAAATCCGGATATCCCGGTATTTTTAATCGGTCACAGCATGGGGGGCTTTACCGTTTCCCTATACGGTGCAAAATATCCGGATAAGAGGCTTCGCGGAATTATCACAAGTGGAGCATTGACAAAGGATAATATGGGGCTCATAAGCAGTGTTCCGAAAGACCTGGATCCCCACACCAAGCTTCCCAACGAACTGGGCGCCGGCGTGTGCTCCGTAGCCGAAGTCGTTGACTGGTACGGTAAGGATCCCTATAACTCAAAAACCTTTACTACCGGCTTATGCTACGCCCTCTGCCAGGGAATTGCCTGGTTTGGGGAGGCAGTGGGAAGGTTTGAATACCCGATTCTCATGCTTCATGGGGAAAAGGATGGATTGGTAAGCGCCCAGGACACCTATCAGTTTTTTGCAGCTGCTCCATCAAAAGATAAGCAGATGAAGATCTACGGAGGATTGTTCCATGAGATCTTTAATGAATACTGCAGGGATGAGGTCATCAATGATGTCCTGCACTGGATTGAAGCGCGGATTTCCCTTTAAGATAAGTATGCCATGATTTACATACACCAATGCAGAAAGCAGCGTTTTTCCTTTCGGATAAACGCTGCTTCCTCTCATATCTTTCACTTTTCAGTTCACTACCAGTGAAGGACCGTGCCTCCCACTTTCTGTTTCTCCGTATCAAACACAATCACCGTTCCAAGTCCCTTCACGCCTCCTGCTGTAAGCAGGTCAGAAGAATCCCCGATATCACCATGGGTCAAAATGACTACATAGCTCTTTCCCTTCCAGCCAACAGATACCGCTTCTGCATCAGAAGGGTCTAATGGAACCGTTGGATCCGTACCGAATACAGGAAGAAGAGAAAGCTCCGGTGATTCGTATTTCCCTTTTTCCCCTCCTGAAACAACAGAAATGATGGAAGTAAAGCCTTCTGCTTCTTTACCGGCCAAAAGCTGCTTACCTGTTTCCATTTGGTTATAATTTCTGGAAATCCGGCCATCTGACAGTTTCAGCTCACAGCCTTCTGTCAGAACCGTCAATTCCCCGTCCGTCCTGCTGCCAAAATAGCGCACAGTTCGTCCGGAGCGCGATACCTTTCCCTGGTTGTTAAAATGGAAAAGCTGCTGGTATGTGTGTTTTTCTCTGGAGAAAAATTCATCGGTGATCAGATAAAGGTCCGTATCAATTGCCAGCACTTTTCTGGTGATCCACACATTTCCCTCTTCTCCATTTAAATATCCACCGTGGCTTCCCTGGATATAGCGGTATCCGCCCTTTTTCTTATAGCCGCCAAAATAGGCTGCGGACATCTTATCCACGCCCCATGCATCCCGGCATTTTAAATAGTCACGGCCGTCTACCAGAGGAACGTTGTGGCCCAGGGCGCTTTTAAACCAGGTTCTTGCTTCACCGGGCACATAATGGTAACGTCCTGTGTCCATAAGAATATCTTCTCCGTTGATCACAAGATCCACATGCAGCTTATCGGAATGGCCGTGGCCTCCCCCAAGGAAACCGCAGCGAAAATGGAAATAATCCGCATTTTCATCCCATCCGGACCGGACAAAAAGATTTCCGGTGCTTTCCATAACCCTGTCTAAGAAATCCGGTTCTTTTGCATTAAGCTTTCCGTAGCCCTCGATTCCCTCTTTTAAGAAGTCCCAGGCTCCGTCATAATCCATCTTGTCATAAGCGCAGAACTTTAACACCGGGTCTGCAAACAGCCAGGCACTTTGAGCCAATAAGTCCCTGAGATCGGTTTCATCACTGTCTCCCTGCATGGGCTGGCAATGATTCGGCTTTTTCCATGCAATATTTGCATAGGCCATCTGCCGGACTTTCTCAGTCTTTTTCCTTGAAAGCTTAATGTCATATCGCCTTGCCAGCCGCAGTACTTCCAGACAACAGTGAAACACCTCATTATGGTACATGGGGGATTGCTCCCAGTGCACTCCGTCATCAGTAACCTGCACATCCATCTCTTCACTAAGACGCCTAAGCGCTGCATCCAAGTATTCCTTTGTCCGGTCGCAGATAGGAAGGGCCAGTGCAATCTCCATAAGCCCCCGGTTCTCAATAACTCCCCAGTTGCTCTTGATCTGGAAATGTTTGTAGGTTGTCATCAGGTATTCCGCGTGAACGGTGAGACAATCCATATATGCCTTTACAAGTCCGTCATCCACAGAGGGGCTGTCCTTAAAATAGCTCATGGCTTTTACCCAGGTTTCAGCCCGTATTCCGGCCTCAATGCTCCTCCATGTAGTTTGCTTGGTTTCTTCTGTCAGAGGGTTATTCTTTATCCAGGAATCCAAAAGCTCTGCAAAAGCCTTTGCATATTTTTCATCGCCGGTTATGGCATATGCCTGTCCCAGGCATATAAAGAATTGGTGGCGGTTGAACTGAAAAATAAATTCCGGATCATCTCCCGGCATGTAGTCCCAAACCACTTCCCGGTCAAAATGCACCGGCACATAGGTTCGTTCCATATCCCACCGCAGATCAAACAAAAATGTATGCTCCACTGCATCATCTGCAATGCGGAGGATATGGCTCACTTCCTCAGGCCAGTTCCTTTGACAGTAATCTGCGACCCATGCCTTGTCCTCACAGGTAATATAATTGTTCCTGTTTTCAAAATACTGTTCCTTTGACATCTTGTTCCCCCTCTTCCGTAATTGATTATTTTGTTAGTTATTATCATTATATAGGAAGAATTGGAGAAATGGAATAAACGATCTTCAGATTCATATTCTTTTTTTAGATTTTTAAATTATGGAATTGGAGACCAGTCTAAATAAAAATACCTTACATAACGCATTTTATTTACTCATGCGGGCACCCCACTCGTTATTAATGCCTCGCCTGTATCGAATGTATAATGTGCCCCGCAGCAGCGGGTGCGTCATTTTCATGGCTTCCAGCATTTCCTCCGGCATTTTTCATAAGTAGTAAGTGTTATGCAGTTACAGGCCAAGTTGGCCCGTAGTGTGAATATAAAAATAAGACGGATCCCTAACGGAATCCGTCTATCTTGTTATTGTGCCGTTCATTCCTTCAATAAGGAGGGTTACAAAAATCATAGTTATTTCACATGACAGCAAAGTAGTCCTTCAGCTCCTCCCCTGCCGCAGCCATGGCTACCACATCCACGCATACGCAAAGCGCCGGGGAACTGACCTCATCCAGAACACGCTTGACATCGGCCAGATTCAGTACCAGATTGCTTTCATAAGGCTGAAGCTGTTCCAGTACCAGCTCAATCCCCTTTTCCTCAGCAATTGACGCTATCTTTTTGTAAGTATCAACCAGCCTGGCAAAGGACTCCTCCCTTGGCAGATCCAGAAGCCTGCAGCCGGAATTCAGAAAAACCTTGTTGGTGCCCATTATTAGGGCATCGTCCATAGCCATTCTGAAATAATCCACTGTACGCTTTCTCACCGCCTCCTGTGGATCTGAAAAGCTATAGGGATAAGATAAGGTCTCCGGGGTGTAAACCGCCACATCCAGCCCCCGTTCATCCATCATTTGCGGGATAGAGTCCAGTTTAGCTCCTGCATCTTACGCAAAGGGATAGTCCAACCTGCAGTAGTGAGGAATTCCCCCCCCAAAGATCCACGTGCTTCAGACCGCATCTTTTCATGGAGTCAAGATAATATTCCAGGGAATAATGAATGTACTGAACGCTCATTACTCCGATTTGATCCATCGTAATCTTTGACATTTCCGCCGTCCTCCCATCATCAATAGTCAAACTGGCGGTAATAACGGCGAATCACCATGGGATGGCGGAACTCCTCCTCCATATGGGCATCCACACGGTTATTCACCGCATGCATCACAAGGTGTGAAACAGAGCCTCTGAATTCCCGGCTGATTCCCTTCAGTTCATAATCCCTCGTATCAATGACAGTGTAATTCTTGCAGACCTTGGGCAGAAAACCTTTCACGCGCTCTGACAGGGGACGCTGCTCGTCCTCTCCGATGAAGAGAGTGACCGGAGTCTCCGCATCCACAACCTCCAGCATGCCATGGAAAAATTCAGCGCTGGTGATGGATTTGGTGCGGATCCACAGCTGTTCCTCCCAGTAGCACATCGCATAGGAGTAAGTAGCTCCCCACTGGTTACCGCCGCCCACAAAGTAGTGAGGCATATCCGGACGGGCCTTGAAATATTCATATTTATTCCTGGCAAATTCAGCTGCCCACTGGTCTGCTTCCTTCTCAACCTCCACCAGGGCCCGGGCCAGATAACCCTCCATCTCTGCGTTGTACTGGTCGTACTCAGGGAACTCCCCGTTGTTGAACATCAAACGGTTGGCCACCATATAGAACTTCAGCTGCTCATTCATAGGGTAGGAAATGCACCAGTCGCACAGTTTCACCATGGGGGCATCCGGCTTGTCGATGAAGCCAAACACCTTGGCGCCGGTTTTCCGTACCTTCTCAATGGCCTTTACCATCTCCTCAGTGCTTCCCGTTACAGATGAGAAGATCACAATGGAATCCTTGGTGAAACGCTTGTTGCCGGTGGTGATGAACTCCGCGCCGTTCTCCACATATACCGGAATGGAGCTTCTGCCCCTCATATAAACCTCTACCTGCATGCCGGAAGCCCAGGTCCCGCCGATTCCAATGAAATAAATTCCATCAAAACCTCTCTGCTGAATTTCGTCCACAACTTTCTCTATCTCCGGCCGCAGCGCCAGAGCGCCGTTTACATTGTCAATCTGCTTCTGTTCATCAAACTTTAACATAATTGCTCCTTCCTTCTACTTATGGAAATGCACCTTGAAGTTGCACTTATCTCCACGAGTATAAGATTTCGAATATTCTATCACACGGTCATCCTCGTCATAGGTGGTACAGGAGAACAGGAATACCGTCTGGTCTTTGTTGATATTAATCAGCCTGGCATCGGACTGGGTCAGCTGGACCAAGTCCAGGGTCTGCCATGCCCTCACAGGGTTAATCCCATAAAATTTATAAATTTCAAACATGCTGAACACGCTCTGATCGATCCCTTCCATCTTGGGTACCAGATTATAGGGAATATAGATTTCCTGAATGGCAATGGGATCTTCATCCGCATAGTCCAGACGCTTGATATAATACAGCATATCTTCCTCGTTGATTCCAAAGATTGCCGCGTATTTCTCTCCGGCCTTCCGCTGGCCTTTCAACAGGATCTTGCGCTTATTCTGCACATGCTTTTCATCCATGGTCTGGGTAAATCCGCCCAGCACCTCTAAGTCCCTCTCGATCTGGGCCACAACATACACGCCCTTACCCTGGACACGCTTTAACAAACCCTCGTTCACCAGCGCGTCAATTGCGCTGCGGACGGTCAGACGGTTGATTCCGTAGGTACCTGCCAGAACATTTTCTGAAGGGATAGCCGTACCGGGAGCATACTCCCCGTCCTCAATTTTAGAACGTACCACTTCCCTAAGCTGAAGATAAATAGGTGAATTGTAAGCTACCTCTGCTGTTTTGGCCAACTTTTTTCCTCCTTGTTATGAGCACTTAGCGGTCATCTTTTTGCCGCTTATGTGCAATATTACCAGGCGCCGTTGTACTCCAATGTCACACTGGAATTGGCAGCACCCATTCTCATGCAATCTTTTAATTCTCTGCCTTCCAGAATCCCCTTTAAGAATCCTGCAATATAGCTGTCCCCGGCTCCCATGGTATCCACCACGTTGCAGGGCACGATCCCGAATGTGGTAAACCCGGTTCCGTCATAGGCAATGCTGCCCTTTTCTCCCATTGTGGCGACCACCAGCACAGGGCCTTTTTCCTTAAGCTCCTTCATGGCCTGCCGAAGTTCCCCGGTATCTCCGTCGTCCGTGGCAAAAAACAGGTAATCCACAGAGGGAATTGCCGCAACAGCCGCGGGATCTCCCGGCCTTGTGGCTGCATCAAACGCAATCCTGATTCCCCGCTCTTTTAACTGCGCCAGATCGTCATGAATGTTTCCCCATAATCCTGTCACGATCATATCATGATCACAGATGAAATCCTTTTCCTCTTCGGTCAGCTTAAATCCGGCCAGCACGCCCTCCTCATAATCTCCGAAAACGCGTTCACCATCCACCAGCTCCACATGGGTGATGGCCGTGTTCCCCTCCATGAAACGGATGCGGGATACATCCACACCTTTTTCTGCGATTTTCTCCTTCATCAGCGTGCCGTACTTATCTGTACCCACCACGCCCGTGTAGGAAGCCTTGCCTCCCAGCCGCACGAAATACACAGCCACGTTTACAGGATTGCCACCCGGGTAAGCGTTCCCGGTATTGTCATAGACATCCATACAGTTATCGCCAACTGCAGCCAGTTTCATATTTTATTCCTCCATTTGCCAGAAAGGAACTCACCTTCTCGTAAGCTCGCTTGCGAAGCAAACGTATTCTGAGCGGGTGATCTCCTTAAAATATTCAAACACCACATCCTGCTGATCCATCGTTACACCCGACTGATAAATTACAGGAGCACCTTCTTCAATTTCCAGATAACCCGCTTCCTCCTCATCGCAGTAGGCGATGCTCAGCTTCTCCATACCGCCGGAAACCTCTACATCATACTGTTCCTTCAGCACAGCATAGAGAGAAACCTTGTCTAAATCGACCTGTTCCAGTCCGGCAAAGCGCTGGGCGTCCAGATAGATGGTGGAAATCAGTACCGGTATCTCATCCAGATAGCGCAGGCGCACAAGCCGTATCAGTTTGTGCCCCAGCGGCAGTTTCATTTTGCGTCCGATATCCTTGGAAGTCTCACAGAAATCCACGAGAAGCACCTTTGTATCAACCTTTCGCCCCGCAATCTGTGCCGTCTGGTAAAACCCATAGACATCCTGAAGGTTGCGGACTAATTTTTCCCTGGCCACGTAGGTTCCCGACCCATTCTTGTTATAGATTTTGCCTTCCAGGATCAGCTGCTTGATCGCGCTTCTTAGAGTGGACCGGTTAAAATTCCACATCTCGCACATGCTCCGCTCGGAAGGAAGCTTCTCATCCGGTTTTAAATGATTTTTTATTATATAATTTTCAATTTTTTCCATTGCCTCATCACGGGGCTTCTGGCGATCTAAATTCATGGCAGACATTCCTTTTATTTTCATATTTAAAATACAAATATTGTTTCATTATCTTCAATCTTAGAACATCTGCCTCAAAGTGTCAATCTCTCTAATTGGAGACCCCCTATTTCATGGCCGCCGCCTTCTTATTCCGGCTCTCCCAGAAGTAATATACCGGAAGTCCTGTAACCACGGCGATCAGCGCACAGGCGATACCTGCCATAGGCGCCCAGATAAAGGTTGACCAGATCAGGGTTCCTGTGATCAGCATAGCCACTCCAACCATCAGAGGCCTTGCAGGCATCCTGTATGCAGGCTTATAGTGCGCCTTGTTTCTCAGCACAATGATAGTTCCAAAGATAAGGAAGTTCTTTAACAGGGCTACCAGAGTGAAGTAACCAAGCAGGTCAGAAAGGGAGGTGGCGAAAATCAGAACAATCGCAACTACACACTGAACCAATATGGAGAAGTAAGGGGTCTCATACTTGGGATGAACCTTGCCGAAGGCCTTGAAAAACAGGCCATCCTTTGCCATGGCGTACTCAATACGCGGCTGGAACATGATACAGCTGGACAGAGATCCAATTACCACGATCACTGCCATTACCGCCACGACGGTTCCCGCATATCCGCCAATAACCGGGATCTTGGAGGCCAGCAGAGCAATCGGAGCCTCGGAGGCTGCCAGTTCGCCAACAGACAGCAGACCGGAAGCGATCAGGGTCAGGCCGACATACAGGGCAAGTACGATAAATGCAGTAAGGATCAGTCCTCTGGGCAGATTTTTTTTGGGTTCTCTGATCTCTCCTGACATATAGCAGGCCGCCGCCATTCCATCAAAGGACCATGTGGTGGCGGAAATACCTGCCAGAAGGGCGGTAAAACCGGTTGCGGTCACTCCTGCCAGCGGCGCGGATGACAGGAATAAGTCTCCTTTAATAAAGAAGATACCGATGCCGATGATCAGCACAAAGGGAATAACCTTCAAAGCGGTGATTATGGCCTGGAATTTACCACCGCCTTCCACAGAGCGCAGATGAAGCACCATGAAAATCAGCACGAAACCAACTGCCACCAGGCGGAGAATCAAGCCGTGCACCGGAATAAAGAACGCCAGGTAGTTCGCAATGGCCAGGGCCATGATGGAAATGGACGGCGGATCGGTAGCCCAAAAACTGATCCAGCCACAGAGGAATGCAAGAGGACGTGATCCCGCTTCCTTAAAGTAAACATACTGTCCGCCGTCCTCAGGGAAGGCGCTGGCCAACTCCGCATAGCAGAAGTTGGCCGGGATCTGCAGCATTCCGCCGATCAGGAAAGACAGCACCAAAAACAGGCTGCTTCCCGCGGCTCCCGCCACCTCACCCAGTGATGAGAAGATTCCGGATCCTACTGTTGTTCCGACTCCGAGAGCGATTACGGTGCCAAGACCAAGCTTCCGCTTTAATTCGTTGGTACTTTGTTCCGGTGTTTTAACGTTCGACATACTCTTTCTCCTTTTTATTCGTATTTTTGTCAATAGGCTTCCCTTAACCGTATACGACTACATGTCCCCCAGGACGTGCATCTGTTGCTTAAAACCCCTACTCCCCCATTACCTGGATGTATATAGTTCTCTGGGCCGGTCCGTCAAATTCGCAAAAGTAAACCTCCTGAGCCCCGCCCTTTTGAATGCAGCCTTCGCTTACCAGCAGATGGCAGTGGTTTCCTGTTAGAAGTGATTTCAGATGACCGGTAGGATTGCCGGCCGTAGAACCATAGTCACGGAGCATCCTGGCGTGGGCGTATGGCCAGTCCTCAGGAGCCATCCTGGCCAGAAACTCCGCTATATCACTTTCTAGGCATTCCAGGGACTCATTTACCGTAATTCCGGTGGTTGTGTGCCTGCTGATTACGTTGACAATCCCGTTTTGAATTCTGCTTTCCTTCACGGCTTTTTCGATTTCACCGGTGATCCGGATCATCTGGTTATATTCCGTTGTCAGAAGTGTAATTGAACTTGTGCTTACCACTGGTATCCCTCCTTACTGTTCCCCTGTAACACCGCCGGAGAAAGCGTCTTCTAATCCTCCCAGGAATTCGATAGCATTGCCGCCTTTGATCAGTTTCAGGGTACTCTCTCTGAAACCCAGACGCGAAATGGCGTCCGCCATGCGGATCTGCTCGAAACGCGGATTGTTGCTTCCGAACATTACCTGGTGCCTCAGGCTGCGGTCAATCCATGTGGCAGGAATGTCATGGTTAAATACCCTCTTATAAAACTCCAAAGCATTGTCAAAATACAGAAGCCCCGTATCCGCATAAACATTGGGATATTTCAGCATAAGCATGGCTGTCTCCTGTACCCAGGGCCAGCCGAAGTGGGCAAGGCAGATCTTAAGGCCCGGCCTGGCGGCTGCCAGCGCCTCGAACTCTACGGGCCTGGAATACTTTGCCAGAGTATTGGGCTCCCAGGACAGTCCGCTGTGAAAGATTATGGGCCTGTGATACTTCTCGCAAATGTCGTAAATCGGATTCAGCTGCTCATCCGACGGATAAAAATGCTGCCGGGATGGATGAAGCTTCAATCCTCTGAGCTTCAGATCTCCAAACGCGTGCTCCAGCTTATCCCCAGCTCCCTCTGCCAGGGGATCCACCCCTGCGAAACCAATAAAGCGGTCCGGCGCCAGATCCACCAGCCTTTTGATCTCCTCATTTGTCACCAGCGGCCTGCCGTACTCTGCGGAGTAATCTTCCGGCAGCAGGCACAGGCGGTCCAGCCCCGCACAGCGCATCTGGTTGAATATGTGCTGCAGAGGTGCCGTTCCGTTTAAGTGGATGTCCAGGGCATTATGCCTTAACTCCTCCACCTTGGCATCCTCATTAATCGGCTCATAAAACGCCGGATGTACATGAATGTCAATAAACATGATCAGTCTCCCTTCCCGCCCGTCTGTCAGAAGCCAGCTTCCCTCATATAGGCGCGGGTATTATCGATGGCTCTCCTGGCATACAGCCTGGGTTCGTTGATATATCCTGTCACCAGCTCCAATGTGGCAGTCTTCTCATATCCGGCATCCTTCAGCTCCTTAAACAGCTCCGGCAGCGGTATGGAACCCTCGCCGGGAACAATGTGGCTGTCTGTCCCCTGATCCCCGTCAATAATATGCATGTGATACATTTTTTCGCCCAGCTTATCAATGTAAGCCATGATGCTTTCATGTTGGACAAAAGGCGGCACTACATCACACATGCCCACAATATAGGGGGAATCGATGCGTTTAAACAGTTCGATTAAGTCATTTGCACTCTTGAACGCGTTGCTCTCATAGGGCGTCAGCGTTTCTACTACCAGCTTTACGCCAACCTTCTCAGCGTGGTCGGTCAGTTCTCTCAAGGTACTCACCATGCGGGACCAGATCTCCTCATAAGTTGAAAGGTATCCGGCATGGGCCGGTGACACCAGCATATAATCAGAACCCATTTCCTTCGCCATATCCAGACACAGCTTCAGGTAATCCACTGCGTCTCTCCTCTGCAGCTCGCTTCCAATCATAAAATTATAAGGATAGGCGTTGTGCTCTGGTGTGAATCCAAGTACCGGCATCTGATATTTATGGATCAGGCGTTTCAAGTCCTCAATTTCCCCTGCCTTCAGATCCGGTGCAAAGGCGTGAGGCCTGCCGCCCCACAGCTCGATGAAATCATAGCCGAAACGCTTTGCGTCCCGAAAGCAGTGTTCCAGCGGATTGCGCTGATAACCAGAAGTAAACATTCCAAGTTTCATAATTAATTACCCCCTTTGTTATGAGCACGAAGCGGTTGTATGCTGACCGCTTATGTGCAATACATGCCGGCTTACTCAGACGGGTTCTTCATACGCTTAGTAAGTTGGCATTGCTCGTGTGCCTTTATGATCTCTGCAATTGATTCTCCCAATGCCCGGTGGCCTTGTATGCTCAGATGGATTCCATCCTCCCCCACATCCCTGGTGACGGATCCGCCATCCAGGTACAGGCATCCGCATGTATGGGCCAGCTCCCGGAAAACCAGTGCCAGTTCTCCACTCTTTTTCCAGGACTCCCGGTCAAACATGGGATCTCCCTCAGGCTGAATGGGAACCGGGGCCACCAGTATAATCTCAGTTTTAAATCCCCTGGTATCCAGAATGTGCCTGGCCCGGATCAGAAGCTCTTCCATACCGTATCCGATTTCTCTTGCATTGACGTGGAAATGGCTTTTCGTATCATTTGTCCCAAGCATAATCACCAGATAATCAAAAGGCAGGTGGGACAGCAGAAACGGAAGCAGGTGTTCAATTCCGCAGCGCTCCGGCTCCATCCGGTCGGAAAACACAGTAGTCCGTCCGTTTAACCCCTCCTCCACAACCCGGTATTCCCCTCCCAGCGATTGAGCCATAACTCCCGGATACCGAACATTCTCCTCATATCTGGTTCCGGTCCCGGGCATGTAGCCCCAGGTATTGGAATCACCATAACAGAGAACCCGTTTTCTTATCATCTCATTCCTCCCAGGGATTGAAGGTACTGACCACTTTGGCAGCTATTCTCGAGCCTGTGTCCAGGCATGTTTCAATGTCAGACCCATTGAGAATTTCATAAAGGAATCCAGCGATGAAGCTGTCGCCCGCTCCTACAGTATTTACCACATAGGCAGGATAAATGCCTCCCTCATAAAACCGGCTGCCATCATAGGCCAAACTCCCCTGATCGCCAAAAGTGGCCACCGCAACCTTCATGCCTCTGTCTACCTTATCCTTTAAGTAGGATTCAATAAATGCATCCCGCTCCTTGTGGTAGGAATAAAATCCATAATCCACAAATGGCAGGGTTTTCTCAACCAGTTCGTGGTCCAGCCGGTCTGCATAGTCAAAGCTGATCCGCGCGCCGGAAAGCTGGCGGATCTTCGGCAGGGCTTCTTCGGCCTTCCCCCACAGCGCAGTATGCACCAGGTCATGGGCAGCGGCAAAACGGACATCCTCATCGTCAAACACAATATGTTCCAGCACCCCTTCCACATAATCACCATGCACCCGGTCCAGCCCGTCCATATCCATGTATGTAATGGCAGTCGGCCCGTTCCCCACTTTGAAGTGGCTCAAATCCAGTCCTTCTCCGGACAGTGTCTCCACCATCCATTTTCCGTTTTCATCAGAACCGGTAGTACTGATAATGGATACGGGAATTCCCAGCTTCTGAATATTGACTCCCGTATCTACCACATTGCCGGTGGGGTATTTCTTTTGAATCCGCTCATACACGTCAATGCAGTTGTCTCCCATAGCAGCAACTTTCATTTTCCCTCCTTTTATGTATATATGTTTCTAGTTTTTTATACCACTTGAAGTATATCAGATCAGTATATTAGTGTCAATTTATTATTTTTCACATAAATACGCCCAAATAATAGTGCATATTACACATAAACTATTTGATCTAGTGGTAATATTTTCCATTTATCCAGCCATAATCTATATATGTATAAATAATTTTTATACCAAAAAGGTCATCCCCCGCCAAATACTGTCGTGTACAGCCCGGCGGGGGATGACCTCTCTGCCTCCAGCCCAATCTTTTTAATCAGTTTTCTGCTCACAGACTCTCCCTGTATGCTTTTACTGCTTCCATAAATTCCTTCACGCGGACCGCGTCCACGCGAGCGTAGAAATCACCGTTTTCTTTAAATGTAGTCCCCACCACTGCAGCATCCGCTGCAGAAAGCTTCCGCTCTATGGTATCCCTGCGGCACCCAGTATTGCACAGAACCACCACCTCCGGAGCCGCAGCCTTCACCTGTGCGATCAGCTCATCGTCCACATCCTGCCCGGCGGCTGAGGCAGAGATGCATAGCCCGTCCGGATTAGCTTTGAAAATTGTGGACTTGGCAATATCCTTCAGCGGTCTGGTATCCAGATTCCGGTCAGATTCCGGGTTGATGAAATAGAGCATCTTAAGCTTTTCAAGGGGCAGGGCAGCCCTGCGCCTCAGAAGCTTTGAAAAATCATTATTGTACAGTCCGCCGTCTCCCACATAGACGCCGCAGAAAGTTCCCCGTACAAAATCGGCACCCACGGCAGCAGCCAGCTCCAAGGTCGCCAGACCGTCCGAGATGCAGTCCACACCAAAAGGCACTCTGATCTCACTCATCAATTCTCCGATAACCCTCGCCATGCTGGCAGGTGTGACGAAGCTCATATTCCTTTCATAGGGAAGGCTGAATTCGTTGGAGAATAAAATCCCGTCCACACCGCCTTCCTGCAGCGCCTTAAGATCTGACCTGGCGTGTGCTACCGTTGTCTTCATATCATTATCTGAAGAATACATGGGATCTCCTGGAAGTGGATCCAGATGCAGCATGGCAATAATCGGTTTTTTGGTATGAAACATTTTTTCAGTCCAAAGCATATGTGTTATTTCCTCCTATTTTTACTATATATGTACACTATATTTTAATACCACTTTTACAATATCAAACGAAAGCCCCATTGTCAACATCATTCCAGTTTTCTCACCCACTTAATTACATATTTTGTGCAATATGCACATTTTTATGCATTATTTTTTACCTTTATTACAATTTTTCCGTAAAGCCCTTTTTTTGATTGAATCCAGATTCCTACCGTGTTATGATGATTTCAGAACTGGTATAAAATTATTATCAACTTATTAATACTGCTATTTTTATCAAAGGAGGCTGCATTATGCAGAAAGCTGACATTCTATTACGTTCCAACGCTGTCTTCTCAGGCCTTGCTTCCACTCCGGAAGCAGGCTTCATAGCCATATCTGGCAACCGCATTCTGGCCGTTGGTCCCTCGGACGGAGCTAAGTACACCGGACCGGACACCCAGGTGATGGATTTAGGAGATCGGCTCATCTGCCCGGGCTTTACAGACGTGCACTGTTTTTTCACCGGATATCTGCTTACCATCACTGGCGCTGATTTAAGCGCATGCCAGAACGCAGACCAGTTGGTGGCAGCAGCTAAGGATTACCAGAAAACCCTCTCCCCCGGCGCAGCCGTGCTTGCAAGAGGGGTGCGCCCCGGCTTCACAGAACTGAGCTGCGGCCGGTTAGACCAGGAGTTCGGGGACGTGCCTGCCATCTTCTTTATGGAGGGAGGCGAAAGCTGCTATATGAACAGCGCCGCCCGCAGGGAGTACCGATTCACCCCGGACACCTGTTGGTCAGAAAGCTACTGGCGCCTTCTGAGATATATTTTGGGACAGAAGGAATTTTCCGTACCGGAATTCAGGAAATATCTGTCTATGATGAATTCAAGAGGCATTACTTCTATCAAGGAAATGGGTTTTGACGATTTCTACGGTTTTACAGAAGAACTTAAGAAATTGGAACAGGAAAAAGCACTGACTGCCAGAGTACATTTCATGAGTCAGCCTGTAGGCTTTCCCATGAATCTGGAATACGGAAAGGAGATGCGGGATTTCTTCCCCGGCAGTTTCGTACATTTCTCAGGCTATAACCAGATGACCGACGGATCCATCAGCCAGCTGGAAGGCGAAATGAAGTCTCCCTACCTCTGCGCGGACACCTGCTGTGCCAAAGATATCGACTGGGAAGGCTTAAGAAAGGATACCCTGGCAGCCGATAGGGAGAACTTCCGCTTTTCTCTCCATGCACAGGGCGATGGAGCCATCTGCAGGACCATAGATATCTTTGACCAGTGTCAAAGGGGACCAGATGGTAAGGTGAAAAACCGCCATGCAATCACAGACCTGGAGTGCTCAGATCCTGCTGATCTGGAGCACATGGGAGCTCTCGGCATAGTTGCAGAGGTCTATCCCCAGATCATGTCCATCGCAAACCGTGACAGCAAGCTGGCAATGATTCAGGAAACGATTGGTCTGGAACGCGGAAAAAACTACTGGAACCGCCGGAAAATGGCCGACAGCGGTGTAATAATTTCCTGCGGCACGGACCTGCCGCTGCTTTATGACAATATTCCTGAGTCCATCTACCACACTGTAGGCGCCCTGTTCCCCGAAGGAGGTGCGCCCTTCAATGAAGAGAACACCCTGACCACTGCTGAGTTATTAAAGGCCTGGACCTACGGCGGCCAGTACAACCTGGGCTGCGAATCCCAGCTGGGCACCCTTAAAGCCGGCAATCTGGCAGACATCGCAGTGCTGGACGGGAATGTGTTTGAGACCCCCATGGACCAGATACGCGGCATTAAAGTGTGCCTGACACTGGTGGACGGCAAAATTGTCCATCGCACTATCTAAGGAAACAGATGAATTGACACGTTACATAATCGGCTCCAAACCCAGGCTGTCCCGCAGACCCGCGGACACAGTTGAATAACATTTTTTATGGAGGTAAACATGATCGGCAAAAAATATTTTATGGGTATTGACACGGGAACCAACTCCAGCAAAGGCGTACTGATTGACCAAGACTGCAACATCATCGCCACCGGAACTACCGAACACGCCATGACCAATCCCAGGCCCGGCCATTATGAGCACGATGCGGATGAGGATTGGTGGGGGGATTTTTGTACCATCAGCCGGCAGCTGATCGCAGAAAGCCAGGTGGACCCTGCAGACATTCTGGCTGTGGGAGCCAGCGCACTGGGCGCGGACTGCCTGCCTGTGGACGAGCAGTGCCGCCCCCTGCGAAAAGCCATCCTCTATGGCATCGACTCCAGAGCCACAAGGGAGATGGCACAGCTTACAGAGCTTTACGGTGAGGAACAGATCAAGAAATGGTACGGACGACCGCTCTGTTCCTCGGATGTGATGCCCAAGATTCTCTGGATCAAGAACAATGAGCCCCTGGTCTATGAAAAAACATACAAATTCATTACAGCTTCCACCTTTATCACCGCCAGGCTGACAGGGAATTATGTGGTGGACCGGTTCCTGGGGCTGTCCAGCTTCAATCCCCTGTACGACCGGGACGGGATGCCAAATCCCGGACTGTGCGCTCCCATCTGCCGCCCCGGCCAGCTGGCAGAGATTAAAGAGGCCAACGAGATCGCAGGCAGAGTGACCGCCCGGGCAGCAGCAGAAACCGGCTTGAAAGAGGGCACTCCGGTCATCACAGGAACCGATGATTCCGGCGCAGAGGCCATCAGCATCGGCGTGGTAGCTCCTGGCAAGATGATGATTCAGTTCGGTTCCTCCATCTATATGATTCTGGGAACAAAGGAGCTGGTGGACGATGACCGCCTGTGGCGGGAAGAATTTATCGTTCCGGGTCTATGCGACATTTCCGCAGGGACCAACGCAGCCGGTTCTCTGACCAAATGGTACCGTGACACCTTGTTCCCGGATGCCCTGGCACTCGAGCAGGCTGGCGGTCCGGATGCCTATCAGGCCATGCTGGAGGGTGTTGATCAAATTGCACCAGGAAGCGGCGGGCTGATCACACTGCCCTATTTCGCCGGCGAGCGGACTCCCATCAACGATCCCCTGGCCAGCGGCTGCCTGCTTGGACTGACCCTGGCCCACACCAGAGCCCATATGTACCGCAGTGCCTTGGAATCCGTGGCATTCTCCGTCAACCAGCAGCTGAGCCTTATGGAAGCCCATGACAACGTAATAATCGACCAGATATTCGCCGTAGGAGGCGGAGTGCAGAATCCATTGTGGATGCAGATTGTGGCGGATGTGACCGGCAAGGAGATCAATACACCGCTTGTGACCATCGGCGCCAGCTTTGGGGATGCCATGATGGCAGCTACCGCCGTAAAGTATCCCGGATTTGAGGATTTTGCCGCCCTGACCAAGTTTATCAAGCCCGGCAAAACCTACCGTCCAGACGCAAAAAATCACGAAGCCTACAACATATACCAGAATATTTATGACAGGCTTTATCCTGCTGCAGCTGAACTCATGCATGCACTGGCGCAGCAGTAACAGCAACGAAAAAAGTACGTTTGAAAGGTCATTGTGCCCTGCAGGCCGCCTTACAGCAGCCCACCGGGCACAAGAATTTTTCAACACGCTTTGACAGGGCTCAGACCGGCTGCTTTTGGGTCTCAGTGGGATGACCTAAATAAAAAAAGCGAACACCCTCCAGGCATCCGCTTCCCCGTCTATTCTGTTCAAACGAAATAAAACCTTTTAAATCCCCATAAATCCAGACAAAGTAAAAGCCCCAACCCCGCAGCTCTCTGTCTGCAAAACCGGAACTTTTGAGTGCAGTGTTTAATGATAAATCCGAACCCTCAATGTCCTGGAGGGAAACCGTTTTTGTGCCATCTTTGTAATTCCAAACCAGTACGATTTTATCGTCATACAGATATATCGCATTCACAAAGCTGTCTATCAGCCGTTGCCGTTCTGACTTATCCGAAATGTCAGTGGAACGGAATTTATGTAGCCAGAATAGTATTTGTTCCTTTGTGAGCACCGGGTGCCGTAATTCTTCTTGTAGAATACTGACTTCCAACTGGTTTTTGCGTTCCTCCAATTCATCCAGCCTCTTTTTGGTGGACTCATTAAAGATACCTGCCTGTATCGCATTGAGCATATTTTCGATGCCTTTCTGTGTTTCGGCAAGCTGTTTTTTCAGCATGGGGATAGCATCGCTCTCTTTACCTTGCAAAGCAAATATAGTATCGGAAATTTTATTGATAACCCCACCATCCATGACCACTCGCATGGTCTGTTGAATGACCAAATTTTCAATCCAATCCTTCTTTACCGCTTTTTTATCGCACAGCTTCTTTTTCTTGGTATTATGGCAACGGTAATATCGGTGGACATTCCCTGTATGGCTGGTTCCGCTTTCACCCACCATGTAACGCCCGCATTTGCCACAATGAAGCTTTGTAGTCAGTATGTAATCATCCTCTGCCTTATGCCGAGCAGGGGCTTTCTTGTTTTTGCTCATCCGTTCCTGAACCCTATCAAATAATTCATTCGGGATAATGGCAGGAATGCCATCCGGCACAACTACATCACGATAGCTGTATTCTCCTATATACCGACGGTTTTTCAGCATGTGCGCCATAATGTTCAGCGTAATTTTCGTTCCTCTGACCGTGCGAATACCGCGCTCGTTAAGCAGATTAACAAGCTGCTGCATAGTCGCGCCTTCGCTGTAAGCCGTAAATACCTCCAGCACCACAGAAGCCATAACCGGGTCGATTTGAAATTGCTGTTGACCGTCAACCGTATATCCAATCGGCAGTGTACCGCCGTTGTAACGGCATTTGAGGGCATTATCCGTCAATCCTCTGATAACCTTCTCCGAAAGCTCGGCGGAGTAGTATTCTGCCATTCCCTCTAACATGGATTCCAACAAGATACCCTCGGAGCCACGGGAGATATTCTCGGTGGCGGATACCACCGTCACACCATTTTTGCGGAGCATAGCCTTATAGTGAGCTGAGTCATAGCGGTTACGGGCAAACCGATCTAACTTCCATACAATAATGGTTTCAAACATGCCCTTACCGCTGTCTTTAATCATTTGTTGAAACTGAGGACGATTATCTGTTTTGGCTGACAGTGCACGGTCGATATAGCTACTTAAAACGTTGATACCTTTACTTTCAGCAAACGCCATACATTCCCGTAACTGTCCCTCGATGCTTTCCTCCCGCTGATTATCTGAGGAATAGCGAGCATAAATTACGCCGTTCATTGGTTGTCACCGCCTTTCGATACAATCTCCATCAAAGCCTGTTTTAGTTTATCGTTCATGGGCGATTTTGGGTCAAAACACATTTCAATAAACTGTCGAAGCTGCTCATTCTCCTCGGAAAACTTAGGTTTATAGGCGTATAACTTGCCCTCCGGTTTGTCTGTTCTGCCAAAAATATAATCTAAAGATACGTCAAAATAATCCGCATACCAGACGAGCAATGGCAAAGGCGGAGCAGACTGGTCGTTTTCATATCGGTTAATGCTGGATTGAGTGGCCCCGGCCAATGTCGCAAGTTTGGCCTGCGATAAATTTACGCTTTCCCGCAGCAGTTTAATTCTTTCCGCAACCTCTTTCATGCACATACCCCGCTTTCTGATATATCTATATTAACCCACAATATAGTCATAATCAACCCAAAATCAGATTAGCTGTAGATTCCTATTATGATTCAGACTACTTTTGTCGGCCTTGCCGAAAATATCGCTTTAAAGCGTTAAAATTTTGTCTGGGATTTCATCTGGACGCGCGCTTTGTTTACGGCTATCATAGTAAGCAGGAGGTAGGTTGAGATGATGAAATTGGATTACACGGAAATAGACGGTCTGATGTATCCCAATATTGCTTTGGATGATGAGGAACTTTACAGCGACCTCGGCAAATACGGCAATCTTCGTCTTAAATACCTGCACGAACAAAGGCCGGAAATGTACCGGGAGCTGCTGTTTTCCGGCAAACTGGCGCAACATTGCGCGGAGCTTGAAAAAACAGCCTTTGAACTGTCTGAACGGATACGAGAGCAGTATTTAAACCAGAACCCTCCGCCCCTTGAGGATACACTGGCAAGGGTACAGGTGTTCACACAGGCGCAGGCAGTTGCAGATGAAGTCGTCGTGCACGATCTGATATACAGATAATGGAGGCCCGTGCTGAGTTTGGCACGGGCCCTCATTATCTGTAATTGTGAAAAGACAGAAACGTTGGTATAATGAAATTATGAAGCTGTCTGTGGAGGTGTTGATATGGAGAATTGGGATCTGACAAGATTTTATAATGATGTCCGGAATCATATTAGGGAGAACGGTATTTACGAAAAGGGTCAGCCCGAATCTTCTGACGAACTATATCTGCATTGCAGGAAAGCGGTTTCTGACACCCTACTCGAATATACCTATGCTGAGGTTAGAACCTTAGATACGGTTGTCGCTAATTATCAGGTACGCTACAATATCATTGGATCTGTGCATAAGACATTTTTTGAGAATACCGCAAACGGAAAGCAGTATCGATACCTCTATATTGAGCAGGCCATCCAATATTTTGAACACAGGCAATTTCGTTTTATGGATTGGCTGCTTGAAAATTTCCACTACATGGATTTTTCTGAAGAACTTCCGAAGTATCTGGAGTTTTTAAATGCTAACGGAAAGTTAGACCGTTGCATAGAGGCCATTACAGGCGAGGTATGCCGCCGCTTGAATGACGATAATTAAATATCGTCGTTATATTGGGGGGGATTGCCATGCAGAAAACAATAGAGCAGCTTCAGGCTGCGCTTGACCGTGAAATAAAATATTCAGAGAAGCTCAACAAAAAAATCGACCGCTTGCGGGATCAACTTAAAAATTGCATCACCAAAGAAGAGCACGATAAAATCATTGCTTATCTCCAACGGAAACATGAGTTGGAATTGACGGAAATTAAAAACCAGCAATCCAGAAAGCGCAATGAGCGTGGAGCCGGTCGCAAGAGAAAGGCGACAAAGCAGGTCATTTTGCGGGTTTTGGAACTGCGGAAGGAAGGTTTCTCTCAAGAAAAAATCTCAAAAACTATTTTTGAAGAACTTCACATACTGATCAGCCGCACAACAGTTGGGGAAATTGTACGCGGTGAACACGGAAGCGGCACAGAGTAGCCGCGATTGGCCCGCCGCTTTTCCCTTGCGCCGAAGGCAGCAAGGGAGACTTAACGAAGTTAAGGCAGGAATAGGGGGATTCCCAAATCCCCTCCAGACCGCTTGCCGCCAAGGGCGGCAACGACATTCAGCAAGGGTTTGGACATTATTCTTAATGTCACCCATTTGGGGTTCCCGCCGCCTGTGACGGAACCCAAAGGGGTTATGAGTGTTTTGTAAACTATTAAGGAAGCAGCTTGACAAGCGATTTTATTGGCGCTACAATCATTGTACCAAAGGGTATAAATGCCCATAAAAATTGAATTATCAGCTTCACAGGATGCCGTGGCATTTGCCTGAGATTATGGAGGGCAAATGGCAAAAGACGACATCGGGATAGAAATCCCTCAGCAGGAGATTGATAGTCTTGCAAGGTTGCTCCTGCCGAAAATCCGCCAATTCTTTGAAAGCGAAGAAGGCCAGCGGGAGTTTGCTGCGTGGAAACAGCGGCAGGCGCAAGAGGCTGCAAAAGAAGCGAAATGATATATAAGTAAGGCGGTGGTTCGAGATGAACCGCCGCCTTTCCTCATAAAAAGCAGATATCTATCCATTTGTTTTCTGGACAGATATCCACCAGAAGCGCATCACACCTCATAATAAGTTGCTTCATTTCAGCTTTATTAAAAATTGCGAAGATGTTCCATAATCTTCAAAGGTGTAACTAATTCTATTTTCCTGAACGGATTCTCCTTTTAATGTCTTGGTTATGACTGCTGTCACTTTATCAGATGACCATTTTGGATTTAAAGCACTTACAAACTTCATTGCACTCATAGGAATTCCCTTTGAACCGCTTGCAGAAATTAAAAGAATAGATTTGACGTGACCACTTTCTTCAACAATTTTGCATTGAATACCATTTGGCCGCGGTGTGGCATTCGGACTGTCTTTGACATAAATCAAATATGAATTATCCGACATATTATCCGTAGAAACCATTTGATATCCAACCGGCTGCATGACATCGGATAAGTTTTTAAGCAACTGCTTTTGTGTAATGTTTTCCGTGCTTGCGCCGGGAACAGCAAAGGCAATCGTAAGAAGAATAATCGTAACAACAGCGGGTACTGCCTTGGCTTTTCCTTTTACAGTACGGAAAATCAGCCATCCACAGGCAGCGGATCCAGCGATAAAGGCAATTCCGTTCATGCCAAGAACCGTAGCCAAGTAACAAAAAATACCAATAAGAACCAGACCTGCAACGATTTCTTTTTTCGATTTTCTCTTTGGGGTATCCTCTTCTGATGGTGTTACAGCTTTTCCCGCCGGTGATGTTGATTCTGATGCAGTTGCTTGCAGGGTATTCAGCAATTCTTTATTAACATTCATAATAGGCTCCTTTCTCTTGAGCTAATGTGATTCCCGATACTTTTTGTATTCCACGCAGTATGCTTCTTTTAGCAGTTCTGCTCATTACGCAGTAAGCTAAATATTTGGGCTCTCCTCTCAAACGGAAGATTGGGATCTATACCAATGCTAAATTAAACAATCGGTTGATTTAATTTAGCAAGATAAATTCCCATCCTCCGAACTTCTTCAGGTTTGGTATATAACATCTCCAGAGTAGCATAAATAACCCCAAAAGATTCTTCATCCTTAATAGGTCCAGGACGATCCCAGGAACTTATAAAAGTGGAGAGAAGTCTTGAGTTCACAAAGTTTTCCTCGGCATCCGCATGAAGTTCCCTTAAGACCTCCTTTGCTGTAGACTCAAACACTGTAAAGTCCTCTTCTATCATAGGGTCTCCAAGCTTCATCAACGCTTTCACTTTACTCACATATTCATCGTATGGGAGTTTAAGAAAATAAGCAACCATTCATATACCTCCTGTTACTATTTACTGTTTGAATAGAGACATGGTGTCGGTAATTCGTCTATTGTGATGCCACCACCTATGGAGTGTGGGATAATTTTTTATTATCGTGCATAATAACTTCATCAATTTTTAATCAATGAGTTTTCAGATATTCTTGATATTTCACACAGTGTGCTTCTTCCAGCAGTTCAGCTAATTTCAGAGGCGTTACACGGTAAGAAAAAAGCCTGGATTGGCCTTTCAATCTAGATATGGGATTAAAAAGCGTGTCAAAAAACAGTTTTTCGACCGACATGGGGTCTTGCTGTCCTAACCGTTTTATCAGATCTCCAATTTCGCGCAGTATGCCCTCTTCTGGCGGTAGTTCGCCATGAAAGGAGTGCAGACGGGTCCAGTTCAGTGTCAGGACTGCGTTTTCCCCCAATTCCAACGAATCTAAGTACCCGTCATGAAGATAACCCAGATAAGCATACAAAGTTCCGTTTCCGTCAAGTTCCTGATAAAAGAAACCATGCCGGAAAACACCGTCCACTTCCAGACAGACCAAATCGCCGTTTTCAAACGGAAGCAGACAGCACAAATACAGTTTGGAATCAAACAAATCGTGCGTATTCGGAGCGTATACAGCCCCTGTTTCCGACAGTGAATTAAACGGCAGCATATCGTCATCAATCCAAAAATTGGTTGACCTAAGTTGTCCGTTCAATGGGAGCAAATGATATTCAATCGGATTGGTAAGACCTCCATTGGTCGTTTTTTGCCAGAATTCTGCCAGATAAGAGGATGCTGTTTTGTCGTCCGCGGCTTGCTCTAACACCTGTGTAAAGGTGGCGTAGGGAATCGCACCAACCAGTTCATTCGTATCAGAAAAAGCTTTTACGAGAAAAAAGCTATCGGATGGCTGCTCCTCCATCAATCGTAGTGCCAGCCGGTAAACCTCTATTGCCCGACTCATGAATTCCTTTTCCCGTTCTTCGGACGCTTCTGCTTCCAATTTAAGAAGCGCTTCCAGCTTTTCTTCCAAAGGGCGCGGCGCATCGTGAATCAGCTGATATTTTTCTATCGGGGTAAACGTCCGGTTTCGGCGCATATGCTTTGCCACCTTTAAAGATGGAATCCACCGATAAATATCAAGGCTCATTTTTGTTTTCCCCTTTCCCTAAAGCATATCGGACAACCATATAGCTGCCTATTCCGGCTGTTTGGTCGTGCCGCACAGCGTCCCATGAAAAGTCTGACAGAGAAGAAAAAGGTGAAAGCATCACGGCTACCTCATCCAGCGTTTCATTTTCGCAGCAATGCACACAGACCGCGACGGATTTCACCGCGTTTCGGCGCAAATACTCCGCCAGCTTTTCCGCTTCGTCTTCTTTAATCTTCTTTTCCGAGGGACAGGCTTTCTCGTTCCAGCTCAGTGTTTTTTGCTCCGATTGCTTAATGCGCCTATAAGCCATGTGATCGCTCCGCCGATTAAAATCACCCACAGCGTCATAAGAAAACCGTGCAGTACACTTTTGGAATCCTGATAGTTGACCAAAAACAGCAGAAGAAAAATGCCCGCCGCAATCAGGAACAGAATAATCCCATGCATGGTGCTGTCAGCATCAAGCACGGCCAGCCACAAAAACAAATCTGCAATGCCGCCGATCACCCGCCAGAAAGTAAGCGCGGAGCACCCACGGGTACGCTGTAACCATGAATTATAATACACACCGAACGACACGACACCAATCACTGATAAAATTGCAAGCCACCCTTCCAGCATTTTTTACACCTCCCATCTCTCGCCATCGCGTACCATCAGGCAGTTTGGATGAAGCGATTCGAACTGGGAACGGTCGTCGGCGTCACAGTGGATGGGAATGAGCGCTTTCGGTTCCAACCAACGGGTGAATTCTCGAATCGTGTTGCGATAGGCATGTCCGCTGTAATGCAGGTCTGCTACCTCGATTTCACGAACGTTGCAAAAGGCCAGCAGGTCTTTGACAGGGCGAGTTTCCCGGTATCCCTGCCATATGGAATAGATGAGCAGATTCTTTTCATCAGGGCGGCACGCCAAATAGTTTTTTAAAAAGGGAAGCATGGAGGTTCGCACAAAAATTACCTTTTTCTCTGGAAGTTTTGCAAGACTTTTTGCGCCCAGGAGCTCGCGTCGTTCAAAATAACGCTGAAAATAGGCGTATGTACGAGGCGTTTTTTCTTCGCTGGTATATTGCGCTACAAAGTGCAGTGTGTTTTCCTCACGCTGTGCGCGGACTGCGGTTAAAAACAAATCCTCGCACACCGTTCTGTCTGCCGCTTTTGCCGCACGGTATATCGCGCGAATTCGTTCTTCATTCGTAGAGGAACACAGGACGAACACTGTGCCATCGTATTGCTTCATCAAATCACAAGCCCACTGTTCTACCTGCTTTTCATTCTGCGGGGTGTTACCGTTTTGTTTTTCTGCGCGGATATTGGTTCCCTCGCTGATGAGGATGTCCAGTTTTTGCCCTCCAAACAGTTGTCGGATTTGTGAGGGAATCTGCTCCGCCGCACGGTAGTCCCCGGTATAAAGCACGCTTTTTCCATCTGCCTGAACCAAGAACATATAGGCGTCCACAGCTGAATGGTCTACCCCAATCGGCGTGACCCGTATATCGTCCAGTTGAATCGGCTGACCGCTTTTAAAATGCAGATAGATTTCCGGGCGGGGAGAATCGGTAAAATCCGAGATCACATCCAGAATACGGTGCGTTTCTTCTCCCGAAAGAATTGGAATACCGGGCAAAATTCGACTCACCAGCCCGCAATGGTCGTTATGATGATGACTGAGGAAAACCCAGTCAAACGCAGGCTTGCCGCAAGTAAGCCCTTCTATTTCGATGGAATCTTTTGATCCTTTTTCGTCAAGAGGCGGCAGGTTGGCCCCCGCATCAAACAAAATCCTGGTCTGATCGGTTCCGATTTCAATCAAGTTCCCGCCGATCTGTGTCGTTCCGCGATGAATTTTTATGTACATTCGCTACTCCTTATCTTGTCAGCGTAGGTGGATTTGCCCAACTGAATGTCTCATGCACCCAGTTTATGTTTTCTTTCTCCTGTTGGAATGCTTCGCTGTATTCCTGTGTAAAATCCGTGCCAAAGCAGCCTTGCAGTTCATTCCACAGTATTTCTAATTTCTGAAGGTCAGCAATAAATAAAAAGCCTTTTAACACGATCACCGCATGCAGAAAATCCTTGCCGCGATAATCACCTGCCGTCAGATATTCTTCAAAGCGCCGCTCTAATTCCACATGCTCCGGAGCGTTGAGGATATCGAGCATGCACGCTTTGACTAGCGGGTCTGATTCCTGCTCAAGGAAAAGGTCCAGTGCCAGAAATCCCTCTGCCCGTGTCACCAGCAGATAATAACTGACCCGAGCCATGGTTTGCAGGCATTCAAATCTTTCTTGAAAACTGCATGGCAGCCTTGCGGCAAAGCAGGATAAGTCTTTCATCAGCAGGCACCCTCCAATTTCTGAATCAAATATTTGGCTTCCCGTTTGAGCATTGTA
The DNA here is from genome assembly GCA_031270005.1 of Hungatella sp. Classification (GTDB taxonomy): domain Bacteria; phylum Bacillota; class Clostridia; order Lachnospirales; family Lachnospiraceae; genus Lacrimispora. The sequence continues at coordinate 56,708 of JAISYJ010000044.1, forward strand.
ATGTTGGTAATGAGCCGTCCATCCCGGCAGATAACTCCGAATTTCCGCTTGCGCTTCAATATCATATACTTCCCCTCTATTGACGGATTTCTGCTATATCCTTGCGGGTGAGTAGTCAGATGATCCACCAATATTTCACCATATTTATTGAACAGTGCCAAGTATCCATCTCGAATGGCGCTGATTCCCTCAAAATACGTAAACAAGCGTATGGTGCGGTCAAAGCAGCCATCCAGTTCAATTCCATCGTAAACAAGGGGGAGTATCGGCTCATTTTTCCCGTTTACCACCCCCCATTTTCCACGCTTGACTGCAAAATATCCATTTGAAGAAGGCTGATCCTTGGCATTCTCGTACTCAAACGGAACGACCGTCTGTCCCTGAGCATTGATATATCCGTGCAAACCATTTTTTACAGCATGACCTGCTATATAATCATCGAACAGCGTTTCGGTATAGTCAAATTGCAGGGAAATCACAATCTCGTTGGTTTTTCCGTTCATCAAGCCCCATTTACCGTCGGATTCTATCGGCAGCAAATAGAAACCATGAAAATCATAATATAAGTTAAGTTCGGATTCCGGGTAAATGTGGCTGCCGGAAATAAAACCGCCGACAGCTTTTCCTGTTATTGTGTAAATACGGCACTCTTTTCTATGATTCATACGATCTCCTTTCAAATGTTTCCAATCCATAGGTGTCCGGAATTTCATAGCTGTAATGTCCGGGCTCGCCCCATTGGTCTGCCAGCTCATAACGGACGCGGTAGCCAATTTTAAAAAGCTCGGCAAAGTCCCGCTGCCTTGTGCGGTCTGATAAAGCCGGATAATGCTCCCGATACCAGCCTACGGGATTTTCCCCGTCCATCTCTATCATTAATGTGCATAACCGTATGATTTTTTCAAGGTACAGCTCACGCGTTTTGTTTTCAGAAAATTGCGGTTCATGGAACTGCGTATCGATTAAAACAAACGCCTTTCTCTTTTGGGAGTAGCGGATGTGCAGAACCCCTGCCTGCCTGAGCAGCAGGATATCCCGGGAAACGGTCTTTTCGCTGACGGGGAGTAAATCGGTGATTTCCCTAAAAGAAACCTCACTGCAATACCGGAATAGATGAAAGACGGAAAGAATGCGGGATGTCTTGGTCAATTCCATGCGGTTTTCCTCCTTGCTGTTATGAGTTTATCATACCACATTTGCCGATAAAAGACATACTTATTGTCGTGATATGTGTCCTTCGTTGCAACAGCCTTATAAATATTGCTGAAGAAACTGAAGCTGTGTTTTCTGTAAATCGCTGTATTCCTGACTATCATAGGCTTCAAGCTCACTCTCGTGGATATGATCATAGTCCGGTATACAATCGCATTCGATTTGTTCAAAGGGATATAATAGATATTCGTTTTCCCATGTAAACACATTTTTGGCATCGCGAAGGCGCCCGGCGTTAGCGGCCACCAGATAAAGCTTTTCAGGATCGCTTTTCAAGCGGACGACCTGTCCAGCCGCGAATTTCACTCCGGCATCTTCCTCGTAATCCGAAGGCATGCGATAATATCCGCCCCCGCCTCTCGATTCAAAACGGCTGATTAAAGCACCGGTATAATCGAACCGGTACTCTATGTATTCGCTCTGCTGGCTGCAAAGCTGATAAAGATCCGTATCGGGGGTGATGGTAACAAGGCTTTTGGCGCAGAGGAACTGCCTGCTCCAATTTTGGCACTCCTTGATCCAGTCTTGGGACTCTTTATCATCACCTGCATTTGAAAACAGCACACGTCTGGGATATTGCTCTTTGACCATAAACAAATAATTTACCTTGTCCCTGACAAAAACGTCGAATGCCTTGTTTTGATCCGAAGTGAATTCTTCTTTCAGCCGTTCGATTTGACGGGTGAGCTCCTCCTTTCCCGCCTGAACGGCAAGCTCCATCCGATCATACACTTCGCAGAAAAAGGATGAGGTATCGCACCGCTCCCACATACAATCGTTGTATGCCCAAAGAAACACGGTGTATATTTTTGTGCTGTACGCCGCAAAAGGATTGTCCATCATTTGATATCCTCCAAGAGTAAAAATCATCGGCTTTTGAAGAGAGTATAGCACCGGCCATTTTCTGTCTTCAGACAAATGTAATGTCGTACAGCTTGTTTCTTGGGTAGAATGTGATAAAATTTGGTTGTAAAATCTTGCACACTGGGGGCGTTAATGTGGGTAAATTTAGACGGGATTTGTATCAAAGAGATTATGACAGGCAACTTGGAATTGAGCAGCTGCAAAAAATGCAGGAAATGCCGTGGTTCAAACTTCTAAAAGAAGATGTCGAACGAGGAGAAGTATTCCCAGCTCTTCGCTATAGCGGAGAAATTGATTTTTACTACCGAGGCGCGCTACTTTGTAAATATAAGGGGAATCTAAAAGGAACTCCAACGATAAGCAGAAATCAAGGGCCTTTCAATCCCGAAAATCCGCACGACTACAAAAAGATAAAAGAAAGCTGTGAGGAGTGGGGCAGGAAAGCAAGTGGTGAAGCCAACGAACGCGCTACTCTGTCTGTGCTTTACAGCAAGTTTTCACCATACATCAAGCCTGCCCCCAGTATGATCCTGCTAGATATTGAGGTTGGGTTTCCTAAACTTTTCTTAAGTGATGAAGAAAATCATCGAAACACACAGGTAGATTTGCTTTTTCTTGACAAAAGCACCGGCAAACTCTACTTTATCGAAGTAAAGGAAGCCGGGGACGGCAGAGTTAAAGCAGAATCCGCAGGTCGGTCTGCACAGGAAATATTTGACAACGTTCCAGTCGTGGAACAGCTCGATGAGTATGACGCACATCTGGCGGCAAGAGAGGATCAAATTCTTACTGCCTATCAAAACTATTTTAGCATTATGCGCGAGATTTTCGGTTGTGAGATTTATTCGGGAAAGCTTTCGCTGTATAACCGTACCAAATTGCTGGTTTATGGGAAATCGACTGAAAACGGGATTCAATCCCTTAAGGCACTCCGTGCGAAGCTTGATAATGATTTAATTATCTTTGAGAACGGTCTGGATATGGTTGATGACTTGCCGGAAAGGATTACTGCCGGTTCATTTTGTGAGGAGCCGTAACTCTTGATCGAAAGAATAGGTGAATGAATGAATACCATATGGATGATTCGCAACGACGGGAAGGCTTTTCCTTGCTCACAGTATATTTGCGCGAATGCTCAAAACGTGAGGGAGACTTTACTTGCGGCAGAATGGCTGTATGCCAACACGCGGCACGAGGAATCTCGGCAGCTAGCGCGGGAAATGGCCGCGGCATGGATGGCTTCTGCTTCTGTTGACGGCGATGTTGTTTCTGATGCGCCCGACTCCCTTTTACAAAAGCCCGGTTGCCCCTTGTCGCAGGGGTTTGTAAAGGCACACGCAGAGGAAATCAAGGCGATTAGCACAGAAAATCTGGATTTAATCGCCTTGTGCAGCGAGATTACTTCTGAACTCAACCAAGAGTTTCTGCGAGTTGAACACGGTGGTGTACATCATACGGATTCATCAACTAAAGAGATGTTCTTCCGTATCTCTTCGGTTGGGTTTGATTGGTATAAAATCATGTATGATTTTATCACTGCTGCTGATTTTCCAATAGAATTCATTGTCATTGTCCGGGGTGAGGAAAGTACTGGCGCAGAAAGCAGGCTCTACCTTCGGTTACCGGTAGAAACATTTCTCGCGGAGCAGCCAATTCAACTTGTACTCCCGAGTCTGAGTAAACTGAAAGGCGGCGTAATGGTACGCGAAATATTTGCACATCTGTCGTATGGAAATTCTCTAAGACATATTTTAGGGGATCTGATGATTGATGCAAGAGGTCTTGCCAATCCTCTGGCAGTTATTTCTGATTGGGAAAATCAGCGAGGAATTGAATCAAAGTGAATTACTCATTCTTGTAACAATATATCAGCCATCATAACAAAAAGGACGAAGGTAGTTGAACCCTCGTCCTTTTTGATGTTACATTGTTAGAAATAAAGCAATAATCCGAACCCATCCCCAACGGGGACAAGGTTCGGATTATCATGATTTGGTGCGCCTTCAGGGACTCGAACCCTGGACAAATAGATTAAGAGTTCCATTATTGGGTTTTTAGAGTGCCTTTTAATATTTTTTTATTAGTTTTGGTTTGATTTATGCCTATAAAAACTATATTTTACTCTTTATTACTTTTAAATTTGCAAAGAATTTGCAAAGACCAAAACGATATATGAACATTGATTTCTATATAAGGTCTAGGAATGTTATTATAAGGCACCGATTTTCAAGGCAGGAAAACGACCCAAAACCGCCGTTTTGGTGATCTCAAGCCTTTTCCTGTCAATTAATTCCTGGTTGTTATTTTGCCGAAATTGTATAAGTATCAACTATAGCTTTTCCGTTTAACTTATATTGCATAAGCAGTTTCTGAATCTCCTGTGTGCTGCTAACTACATCGTTGTGAACAACACTTTCTGCGAACGCTTTCACAGCACTTTTAAACTTCTCAAGCAATTCCTCATTCATGACTCGAATAGATTGATCTGAAGCCGCAGTTTTATCAAGTATATTACTCCTGTGGATAAAAATCGGGACATATGTTGCATCGTTTCCAGAATAGAGATTTTTAAACCACTTTATATGCTCTCTCATCTGTCCACAATATTCTTTAGAAATGATAGTCGTTCTAGAAGATATCTCATTTTTACACTCTATTATGAAGTATTCCATATTACCAACGGCCCACAAATTATCAGGACCTTTACCAAATTCTTTATCAGGTCTGTTCGCATGAATACCAAGCATTATAGCTATATTATTCAATGCATCTTCAAAACGATTTGAAGAATCAGCAGTAAAAATCAGACTATCAATTTCCGAGTAAACATGAAGCAAGTAGTCGTTTGATCTAAATTTATTTTTCACAATATAGCGGACGACACTTAAACCTTGGTTATCGGAAAAACTATGTAATTTCTCAAATTGAATTCCGCTAATAGGTTTTAAAACGGCCATATTAAGTTTCTGGGCAGATAACAATATTTCTTGTGCCTGAACAGGATTTGTAAAATTCCTATACTCAGCCATAAGCTGCATAAGAAGTCCCTTAGCTTTGTCATCCAAAGTGGTATTGCTATTTTTCTCTGCTTCTATGATGTTGAAAGCCTCGTCATATCTACAGATGCACTCTTTATCAAATGCATTGCGAATAGCAATGGCCGTACTGTCAACATTCGCAGTTCTGTCATATTCGACAGTCGCCAAAACCGACTTACTGGCCGCTATCCAATTTGTGTCACGGTTAATTGAATACCCTGCAAGTTCAAACACCTCTTTGATGGTTGGCTTATTGCCAGATTCCATCAACTGTTCCCATAGCTGATGAGAAAGGTTATATTGCTCACGGGTCGCTTTGCTGAAAAATTTATCACCGCCTTGGTTGACAATGACATCCGCCAATTTGTCACCCATAAATACGATAACACAATAGTCATTATTGGAACGCACTCCACGCCCCATTCCCTGTTCGATTTTCTGAATATATTCGCGGCAAATCCGCTTATCTCCTGGGTTCATACCTTGCACAACCATGTCATATTCGCTACGCATATTAGGCAAACCATCAATAACAAGAAAACGGCATGCATCGTCTGGCAAATCAATACCATCGTATTTGTTTACAAGGATTGTCAAGCCTTTAAATGTTCCTTGTTTAAGAGCTGTGATTCCGCTTTCTATGTTTTTATCTTGTGACGACAACACCTGCATTTCTACTTGTTCTGCTATATCTTGCCAAAAATCCAATCGATCAAATGAAGGAACAATAACTACAACATTGTATTTTATGGCAATTGCCACGAGCATTTGCTTTACACTGGTGTCGTCCAGTTGGGCATTAAGATGTTTTGGGAACAGGATAAGTCTCTCGCCGATGTCATTGGCTTTCTCCGGCGTAATAATATTCGAAATCTCGTTCTTGGTTAATCCCATTGCTGAGACAAAAATACTGTCGTCCGCAAGCGTAGCGCTCATAAAAATTCGCCGTTCAGCCTGCTCAAAGTTGGCAATTTTTGCGATCGGTATTCCTTGGGGAGTTATTTCTATATCTCTTGCTGAAATAACACAATTACAAGTCTTCCAGTTGTCTAACAATAACGGTAAATTAAAAAGAACAATCGGGTCCTCAGCATAATCGATTCGAGTCAATAGACGCCGTATATCCTCACAGCTTTTTTGCCAAATCCAAAACGGAATTAATTTATTGATGCGAGGATCTTGATTTATCGTAATATCATAGAACCCTTGATTGTCTTTCAATTCCTGATACTGTTCAAATAACTGGAGAATTTGGGAATACAATTGATGCTTAGATTCAATTCTCACAGTGTATTGCTGTTCAATAGTATCCAAGCACGCATGAACATCATCTATGATAATACTACCAATTGGTACGTTGCCACTTGAACGCAAACCGAAAATACTCTTACCGTTTACAAGTTTATGAATATTAGCAACTAGAATCGCCTTTTTCGTCATAAAGAAGAAGTCATCCTGACCTTTCTCTATAAGTTTTCCATTTGCATCATATTTATCGCAAGCAGTACGGATTCCAAGCCGCTCTGCCTCGGCACATACTTGCGCTACCAGATAATTATCGGGAACGATATACACCGCCGGACCTTTGCCTTCATTAAGGCAACTCTGAAGAATTGCCAAACCCACAACAGTTTTGCCACTACCTGTGTTCATCTTAATTATTACATTCTTTTCGTCACGTTTTGCAAACCACTGCTTCCAGACTTCAGTCTGTACATCGCGCGGGTAGCCATAACTCTTGTCCTTGTTAGGGAGTGCCATAAAAATATCACGTGGTTCAAGCGATGTTTGTTTGGACAAAGAACTCAACTTTGAAAAATTAATAGACATTTAAATCACCTCCATATTTATATAGCTACACCCCAGGCTGAAACCTAACCATTCATTAAAAACATTAACCCCTCTCCCCGGTTCTATTCCACGTTGGAACGATAACTTTTGATCTAGATATTCACTCTATCAATTGCTATCCCTAAAACATATGCTCATACACAATTCATTTTCTAGGCTAATGCTGTTGTTCAAAGCAATTTTGCGGATTATCGATGTGATTCCCGCTGGAATTCTACCCCCATATATATCTGTATCTACTTACTCTTACACCCTATGGTTGGAATCTATAAGGTGGAATAAATAAATGAAATATTTAATATTATAAACCGTAAATGCAAACAGATTCGAAGTTCTATAGTTATGATAGACACCTACGGTCAGGTTGATGGCCATGTATCATATTTCAAAGATTTTATATCATAAACAGACGTACTAACACATTTTATAAATTTGGGCCTTTCATCAAAGAGAGCTGTATTAATTCCTCCTGGACACATTGTACTGGTATACTCAATACCTGCATAAGATTTACTTTTTATAAAATCACTTATATACTGCGTGGGTAAATAATCTAAGTATTCTAATAAGCTACTATGGCGCCTTAATGGTTTAGCTATTTCATCGCTAATAACTTTCAGACAATCAATATTAACAGCTTGCCGAATAAAGTCTATTCCATAAGAATTGGCTGCAATAAAAGGACTGATCTTATCAATATCAGCCAGGTTAATTACTTCAATATCAGAAGATAAAATAAATGTGCCAATAGTTACATAGTCATAAACACCTGCACGAATTTCATATAATGTCGTTTTAGCTTGATCTGCCAAATATAGCATACTAATACCATCAGGATTTACACGTCCTGCTGTCGCAATCCCCTTGGGCGGAGCATACATTTCTTCAGTTGAATATCCTCTTTCATTCGAAGATATGCGAGCACGATAAAACGTCGAACCCGCCCGATAAGTTTTTCGCACACAACGAATAAATAAATCTAATATTTCCTCATTAATATAGTTTGTATGAAAGCGGTTATTCCATTTTATTGCTTCAACAAAATCATTCCACGTATTATTTGTAATAATGGTATTCTCCCGTAAAAAGTTCAAATCATAATTTTGCCAAATCCCGACTGGTGAATCGAACAATTCCGGCATTTCTTCATATTTTTCACGACAAAGACTAGTTATTAAAGTATATATGACCTCAGGTTGTAAATTAAAAATTCGCCATTGATTATGTAACAAGTTCTTTAATAAATCTACTTTTCCCTTAGGATAAGTGGCCGACAAATTTTTAACAGGTGTGTATACCTCTAATAGATCCTTAAAATTATCGGCTAGTGTAGGATCATCATATATATCATATACTGCCGTATTTGTTTTTCCGCAAAAGCTACAATCCCCTATTCTTTTTCTACTTTCAATAATAGCTTTTATTTCAGGGTCAATAAAACAATTCGTACAGCAATTCATATCATCTTTCTCCACTTAAGTACTTCCCCATCAATTCTATATGATGCATCATCGACAATTTTTTTACAGTCCCAAGACCTGGGTACGTCTGTTGTTCATAATGCTGTAAAAATATCTTCAATCCCAACGTCATCTGAACTGGATGAGGGGTAGAATTGTACCAATCTGCCAACTTTGATACTGCTTCATAAAATTTAAGTGCTGGGTTAGTAATATCCTCATTTGAATCCGAAACAAAATGTTTTACTCTCAAGCTCATATCCTGAGCAAAATATACGATATGAATAGCTACTGCGTATGGTGCAAATCCTGCTTCAAGATACTCGTTCCCTACTACTGAAAAATCGGAAAAACCAACAAATCCATCTTCCTCAAAATATAAATGTGCATCTGAAAAAAACTCATCTGCTTGTTCTTGATAATCTGCATTTCTACTCTGTTTCTCAAATTTATCTTCAAGCAAAACTCTGTGATGGCGTACTTTTCGCCTAAAAGTACTTTCATCAGGCAAAAGTACAAAGCGTGGAATCGTACCCTCAAATAACAGATCATATAATTCTAAGTATTCACGCTCTGTAATAATAACAAGTAAATCAGCCTTATTAACTCCCGTACTAGCCCATTTTGTCAACAACGACGAGGCATTCTTTTGCATAACTATAGATTTGATGATTGAAGAATCATTATACAGGCTCAAAAAATTATTTTTATATTCTTCTTCTTTTGAATCTTTTTCAACATTTTTTAAATCTTTTAAAAAACCACCTACTACAGGATTTCTAATAACAGATAACAGACGATTGGCATTAATATATGTCGCCATAGCTTTAATCAGTGTTGGCGAAAGCTTAACAGGCTCAATAATAGGTATGACAAGCTCACTTAAAAGGTTATTCTCACTTAGTTCTCGTAAAGCCAATAACTCATATTGTCTACCTCGTACATATGGAAAATACATAAGTGTTTACCCCCCAAATTTTTTATTAAGAAATTCATATAATTGCTTAAACTCTTTCACTGACGATTTTGAAAAGTAAACCAACGATTTTAGCTCATATGGTACTTTTTCAAAATGGTCTTTCACTATATTATTTCTTTTTTTTAATTCTTTCAAAGCCATAGCATATGCATCTAGAATTGGTATTTCCAAAAACAGTTTCATACACTCATTATAATAAAATACCTGAGATGTGTCTGGTAACTTCTGAAAATACCTCATAAGAATTTCCTCATATTCACGCTTATGCAAAACCTTAAATATCGCTATATGCGATAAATAAGCGTTACATTCCAACGGTTCTTTCTTTAGCTTTGAACTAATCTTATTTTTTTCCGTCAAAACATAAATACCAACCGGCGTATCGCCAAGGGCTCTTTTAACCTTTTCATAATGGCTCTCCGATGTAACCACACATACATGATTAAACGCTGTAAAATAATCCTTTAATTGCGTATCAAGCCTATCCAATGAATCTAATTCTGTCTTAATCTCATAAACCACTGCTTTTCCATTGATTAATATAAAATCTGCTTTTGATTTTCCTATGGGTATTTGCGTTAATGCAGTAGTGGTATTGATACTATGTCTCCCTAACAAAAGCTTATTTAATAATGTATTCTGATAAAAGTATTCATTCCTATAAGCTTTTGCCATAAATTCATATATCTCACATATAAGCTCCCCATTATTTTTATCTTCCACATCATTAATATAGCGTTTTACAACAGTATAGTATGTAGAATCACTATGTTCATTAAGTAAATTATAAAATACATTTTGGGTAAAGAGCCTGTTTATAATCAAATTATTCGTACTTGCGTTCAAACATAACTCCTCCCTTCAATATTAATCCTTATCTTATAATAATTATATCATTTGGGTTCACGAGTGTAAACCAATCGCAAAAAAATGTTGAAGATATCGCTATCCATATAGATTTATTTCTGGCTTTTCAACAAAAAATATTTTTACAAAAAAATGCAATTTATTACAAAAATCATTAAAGGCAAGAAAAGAAATTCAACTAAATTTTAAAGTTCTTCCCTTGCCATAACTGATTAAAATATCATTAAAAATTTTTCATCCATAACTTGTATTCATATTTCCACAAAAATATATATTATTTCAGGCATTATGTCAGTCTATATTCAATACCTCTATCCCAAGTCAAAGGTAATGCGATCCGCTAAATAAATAGGAACTGTCAATATTCGCCCGTCTTCCGCAAGTCCTCCATTACTTCCACCCTTTAAATAATACACATAATCGAGCCTACGGGCATCAAATAACGCTCTGGCAGTCCTGGCCTGGGCATCTGTACTTTTTACTTCAATGCCATAATTTTTATGATCTTTCGTGCTTCTCACATAAAAATCCAGCTCTCCTTTGGTCTTCTCATAAAATGCAAACCATGGAGAATTGCCCGCAATATCGACCCTAATATGGCGAAGTAATGTAAGATAAACGAAATTTTCAGCCACAATCCCTTTTACAACATTTTCGTCTGCTCCGGTCTGGGAAAGGAAATACCGGGCCACTCCTACATCGAGGAAGTAGAAACGAGCATTTTCCTTGACATCCAAATAGTCACAGTCAATACTCTTTCCTGCATAAGCAATAATGTGAGAAGCCTGCAACCATCCAATCGCCCGGTTAAGCATTTGTTTTGTAAATCTTCCGCTTTCCTGCTTATAGACAATCTTACTGAGGTCCTCTACCAAATCTCTCACCCCTTGCTTTTCTCTGATTAAAGTGACGGCTATTCCATGAAACAACTTTTCAAAGGCGTTGGTCTCCATCACGTCATCAAAATACCTTTTGGATTCATTAATAAATATTGTCATCAAACGCCATAGTTCTTCATCACAAAGTTCTACACTTTTATGTTCCAGATAAGTACTTATTACAGACGGGTATCCCCCAATTCTTTGGTATAGCTCGAAGCACTCCCTTAATTCATCATACTGGCTGGCTTCAGAACCGCCATATAAGTCCAAAGAATCATAAATTTTTCTTTTCCCGAAAATTTCTGCAAATTCTGCAAAATTCAATGTTTCCAGCGTCATAGTATCCAAGTCACCAGCCGGCAGGAAAAATTCCTTTGACAACAACCGCCCCAAATAACTTCCCGTTACAACGACATAACAAGAAAACCTCCTCGAAAAAGTTCGTATAAGATTATACACTCTGGAAGATTCCTGTATCTCATCTATTATAATAATTGTATTTTTTCTATCCTCAAATTCTGGGTAAAATAAGCGAACTGCTTCATGGGTAGGATCATCCGTCATCGGCATACCTGGTTTCCAATATTCCGCTTGGTCTAAGCACAAGTTAAAGCGTTCTCCAGTCAGCTCAGCCATATTGATATAAATAGCATGTTCAAAATTTTCATCAGCAAATTTTTTCAGGATGTACGTTTTTCCAACCTGCCTAGCCCCGGAAACTTCCAGAACCTTTCCTGTATAATCATTTTTCCATTTCAGTAAACGCTTATAAATGTCCCGTTTAAATTCCATTTTTCACCGCCTTACCTTTCTTTTTCTATTATAGCCAATATTAGTGTGAATCACAACTTATATTTACACCGCTCGTTCCTTTTCAATATCCCTTAGCTGACTTGGTATTATATGTGTACAGCCATCCAGTATTTTCATAGCTCGCTCTGTGGCATTAGGAAATAATCCACCATAGACATTAAGAGTGACCGTCGGATCGCGGTGACCAACTATGGCACTTACTTCCAAAATACTGATTCCTTCTCCTGCTCGCTGACTTTCCTTTACCAAAAGTGAAACAAATGTATGTCTCAAATCATGAAAACGTCGTTTTTCCATACCCAGTGTTTCCAGTATTTGCTGGAAATCTTTCAGAACTCTCCACGGCCTCAGGTAATCACCGTACTCATCTGCAAATAATAATCCCCTATCGTGATACAGCTTTCCGGCAGCTTGCTTCTCCCTTTCTATTAAATCTATCTGATATGCGTAAATATCTCTAAGACTTTGATTATATGGAACTTTCCTCTCTTTCCCGTTTTTCGGCTTCTTCAATATCGGTATTAGTTTCTTTTTTGCATCTCCACTCCGATCCTTAACATAGGCCAAACTTTTCTTCACAAAGATATATCCATTGTCCGGCAAAGACAAAGTCCTTTTTAGTCCAAAGCACTCTCCCTCACGCATTCCCGAATTCACCGCCCATGCATACAGACCAGCAAACCTTGAATGCTCAAAAGCATAATTTAATATACGCTCTAGATCTTCTACCGGTATAATTCTTTGCAGCGCATCGGCATCGTCACTATCCACATCTATTTCTTCTTGGTCAAAATCAAGCATTGCCGCAGTCCCATTTTTAAAAGGGGCAATATTGATATGCGCATTTTTCTCTACAATTCCCTTTGTCTTAGCATAAAGAAACGTATTATTCAGGACGAAGCGAATATGATTAATGGTGCTGATGCTCAAAGGCTTTTGATTAATCGGATCTCCATGTTTGTCTCTCTGTACACGCTTCCTTCCGTTTTTTCTGGTATCCATATAAAATTCCAGCAAATCTTCTTCCGTAATATGGTTAATCAGTTTTTTACCCAAACCATTCCTGACATAACCCTCGAAATAAGATTCATAGTTATCGGTTGTGGAAATTTGGGCAGTAGCTCCCTTAACAGTCAGGTTAAGGTCGAACACTTCATTTAAGGTAAGCTCACTGCCCGTCTCCTGCTCTTTATTTTCTTTTTCCTGCTTCTGTTTCAGTGAATTTCGTAACTTTTCCTCCCATATTTTTGCATTTTTATTTCTATTTCTCACTGCAGCGCTCTCACTCTTTCCACTTCCAGTTACCCTTTTTGTATACGATTCGCTATCTATCTCCACAGTATAAGACAGCTGAGAGACGAAGCTATTTCCCTGTTTATATGTCGTACCAATACCATACATTGCCCGTACTTTTGTCATTTTTAAATTCAGCTCCTTTGTAAAAATACAGGGAAGACAAAATGAATCATGATATTTACATTTCGTCCGCCCTGTATGGATTAGTTATTAAAATATTCTTTCAATTTTTGTGCCGGTATCATGATGCGCCCACCGATCATTTTCCGGGGGAACAAAGGATTTTTCTTCAATTCTCCATACAACAGTGCTTTGGAAATACCTAAAACTTCAGCAGCCTTGCTCACAGAATATACAATAGTTTCTTCATTTCTATCTGTTATCATAATTGTCCTCTTTCTTTTGTTGTCAAAATGAGCCTATATTCTCATCTTTGACCAATGCCCTTTTCAATCTCCTATATATCCGCTTTACCATTCCTACACGCCAATACCGCTGGCCTAAATATTAACCTTGAGCGGCCTGTTATATGCCACCTCATTTACAGACATCGATCCGACTGCCACACACTCACCGATCTTAAGTGTCTTTAATACCAATTGCCAATCTCGGTACATCGCCGCACTAATTAATTTTGCAATAGTCACAGCTTCTCCTTCTGCTGGCATAAAATACAACTGATGCCCAGTTTGTAATAGACATTGAGCCACTCTGCTCCGGCAGCTTCCCCCAAGTGATTGCGTAATTAAAATCAAATGAATACCCAATTTCCTGCCTTCTGCCAAAATCGTATTGATAATCCCATTTTGGCCTAAATCCAGGTTCTGGCACTCGTCACAAAACAGATACAATCCTTTTTCCAGGAAAGCCCCTGTATTAGCCAGACGCCAGATATATGACAGAACAATATTGGCAATTAAGGCCTGATCTAACTCTGAAAACTTAGATAAACGGATCATATTCAACTTTCCTTCATCAATAAAACACGGTCCATCCCGGAATACATTTTTATTCAGAATAGTGCGTATTTTTCCCTGAATATTGGCGGCCACCTCTGATTCCAGCATATAAAGAGCGTCATCTAAAGCAGAAATTCCGCGCATTGCATATGTATGCTCCTCAGAAACGTAATTCATCGCGCGGTAAAGCTCGTCCCTCTGACGGCATTTCAATTTCAACGATCCGGACAGCAAATCGGTCACTGTTGCAACAACGTTTAAGCTTTCCTCTCTTGTGCCATCTGCATATTCCATAGGAGTAAACAAAGGAAACTGTATCCCAGATAAATCCGCATCAATCTCATGCATTATGCTGTTGATTTCCGGCTTAAGAGGCGGAAAAATATTGTTATCATCAAACAACCAATGCATATCAAACGCCACTACAGTTCCTCCCCCTTTAATGACATTGGTAATTATTTTCTGCCCGGCAACTGACTTACCGGCACCAGATTTTCCGCAAATTGCAATGTGGCGGTTCCCACTTCGAGCCATATCAAAAGATACACTGTCATTCATGCAATCCCCAATTTTAATATATCTATTCATTCTATCATTCTCCCTTTGTTTTAATATTTGTTCTTTCCTCTAATGTCATTTCAATACCGTTTCCATCCAGATGTTCCCGTTTCAGCCATATATATCTTTGAGCTGGCAAATGCGTGCCTATAGAAAGCTTTATCGTTCTGTAAACTCTTCCTCTGCCCTGTGTACATAAGATCCCCTCTTTTTCTAGGGCTTCTTTAACCTGGTTGATGGTACAAATATCTTTAAGCGAATCACATATAAATGAGAATACCTCATCAGGGATATAGTAAATATACGAATCAAACAGAATCGTCTTTTTTAGGATATCATCATTTAAATCTGAAGCTTCCGTTCTGTCCACCATCCTTCCTATACGGGGAATAGACAATATAAAGGATTCTCTAAAGGCACCTGGAATCTGCCTTATAAATTCATATGAATCGGCCATATCCCTCCCTTTCATTACTGCATTTTCAAGATATTTTCTCACTGCAGGAGTACTTTCTTCTATATCCTTTTCAAAAGCAGCCTCTAACATAGTAATGGCCGCATTCCAAAAACCAGCGTCTTTAACTTCTGGAAGCTTCTTATTATTATTGCTTTCCTTTCCAAATTTATATTTCAAGACCTGGAAATTTTCCAGTACATAGTTCTTCAAAAATTCCAAGAATTCCACTCTATTATTTGAGACTATATCTTTAGAAATCTTTTGATCCACCGCAAGGACCAAAGAAAACTTTTCCTGGAACTCTTCCGGAATGATTTTTAGAAATACAACAACAAAAGGTGTCACGATATCCCGCCCTTCAATTTTTCCAGATGCACAGGCACTCAATAGTGTTTCCATGTTATTTGCAGTGTTCCTCCCTGGTGAATATATCAGTACCGTAACATCATCGTGGTTACGACTCAGTTCTTGTGCAAAAGCTCTGGCAGAGATATTGCTGTCAATTGATCTTCTTTCAAAAATACCGAGCATATCCACAAGGATATCCGCTGTTTCCCAGTCATGGATGATCGCGGCTACCGGATAGTGCATACGATATCCCAGCATATGTAAAACGCTGTACGCAAATGCTCCACTTTCTATCAGAACGAGCAGACCTCCAGTTCCCGATTCTTTTAATTCATATAGACCATCTAAAAATCCCCTCTCATTTTGCATTCTCCAAGACCTCCCTCCAAAGTACCGCCTTTTTATCTGCATAGAATAATTGTCCGTTCATGATATAAAATCCATATTCTTTAGGCAGCTCTACTGTGTCTGCGAGATTTGTAATGGCCCCAATTACGTCAAAAAAGAGTTCATCTCCGTCTTTTCTCCTCTTTTTAAAAACAATTCCACTATTTCGAAACTTCTTTTTATAGTAGCCAGCCTCTGCCCTTGCCAAATCAAAATATAAATTTTTTTTCTCTCCCTCAACACAAATCTCTATAAATAAAATCTCACGATTTTCGCCTGAGGTAGTAAGCTTAAGCGGTCGATCGGCAATACTAAAATTTGCCAAGCCATAGTCCTTCCCTGTTTCCAGCATGAATTCCTGCCGCCTCCTAAGCCTCCCTTCTTCGATCAGGATCTCATCAGAAAGCATGTCTTTCTTTATGAGTAAGTCCGCTTTCGCCATCATCGTGCGGGCTATACTCTCTTCGTCTATTGTTCGTTTCAACGCATATTTCTGCATGTCTACATTGGCACGTTCATGAATCAAATCCATTTCTTTGTAATACTCCGCTTCTGGATATCTTGTATAGGACATATTTCTTTGGTCGGACGAAACGGGCTGCATAGACATTGGCTGCTGCATACCACTTTGGTTAAAAACTTGTGAATTATTACTCCCTATATACATATATTATTCCTCCTGGCCTATAACTAAGCGGTATGTGTGCACCCATACGCTTTAACTGGTTACTTGATTATTATGACACATTTTCCCCGTCTTTGTAAAAATAGAAAAAAAGGCTGATTTATAAGCTTATATATAGTATAATAGCAATATATAACCAATTAGGAGCATTTAAATATATGTATAATTCCATTGATATAAATCATTTGTGTTTTCTGTTGGAAGAAGCTAGAAACACACTTATATACACTCTTCATTTACCATATGAACCTACGGTTCTTCAAAAATTACTGACAAATAAAGATTTTTCAGATAAAATAGATATTATAATTCAATACACGCATCAGGCATGTTCTTGTCTATTTAACTCCGAATATAACGAAAAAGAAAGCACACCCTCACAGTATGCCTCCATAAATAGTTCAGCTGAGGAATTGAAGGCATGGTTAAAAACTGAAATCTCTAGACACTGGCTTTTTTTTGGTGATGAATACCCTGATGTTTCTCAAAAAAAATACCCCCCAGGACCTTTATCCGTTCTTGGAAGTTCCCGCTACTTTACGACCTGGAATGCAATGCTTATTGACCATTGTCTTCTTGCTACTTATGATAAACTGTATAATATTATATTTCAAAATATAGAGCTTGACCCGTATAAAATTTCACGCCATTTTAACTGTTGGGGTGTTAATTGTTCCTTAGCAGAAAGCGGTTTTCGTATTGACGCAGGTCCAGAAAATCAGTTTATCTTTAATAAAGGGTTGGATAAAGTACCATATGGAGTAGTAGATTCTAACATCGCTTCTAACAATGCTTCTAATAATTACTCCACTAGCTTTATGAACCTTAAAAATTATTTATCCTGCTGTTCTAAGTATAAGAAACTTAGCGATAAAATTATGATTTCAAAGACTGTTGAAGAAAACAGGAAAGAATCAAAATATGAAGAGCATAAAGAGATTTCTATCTTCCTTAATAATCTTCCCTTGTTACAACAGTTACGAGGCAGAGGAAAGGAATTAACAAATATTCTCAAATTATACGATGGACAAAAGAATATTAGACTAAAAGATATAAATAATTTCAAAGAATGTGTATCACTTATTCAATATGAACCCATAAAGCCGACTGATGGCTCAAAAAAAAGTCATATGAAACCAGTCGATATTTTATATTATAAATACAAATTAGAACAAACATTTAATTTTGATCTTGTTTATTGTATATCTAAAAATATTGATTTTTTTGATCAACGCCTAAATCAACGGATGTATGATGATACGACTCTCATTGATGTCATAACTAGTATTGTAAATTTTCCTAATATATTTAGCAGAACACTGCTTGTCCAAATGGCTTTTGATTCCTGCAGTGACTATCAACACCTAGATTCCTCCTTCTTAGTCAAGCGGATTACTTCTCCTGATTCTATGATGTATATTGATAAACGTTCAGTGAGAATAACTGATTCAAATAACTTTTTAAACCAATGGTAAGATTGTTACAATAGTTTTGTAGACTATATGTCTGAACTGGTTTTCCCGATTTATGAAAGCTATTTCTTCGCAATATTATATGATATCTTCTCAAATCCTCAAAAATCAGAAGCAGAGAATGTTCTTAGTTTATATCTTGAACTTAGTGATTATCTATCAAAGGATGAAGTTTTCAGCAAAATAAATGGAAGTTATTATCAAAACGAAATCATGAGAGTTCATAACTCGGATTGTAAAGAAGATGGTATGTTAAATAGTGAAGACTTTATTTCTTATAGCTATTGCAATGAGGAAAAGTTACCATCATCTTTTTCAAAAGTGGTTCTTAGTACATATAACCATATTCCAGAGGCCATGCCTCCACTAATCAGCAGACAATACTTATATAAGAATTTTAAGCGTACAAAAGAATGCCTACTTACTTCTTGTACTGCCACCCTATTAAAGTAGTAAAAAGCCCACATATATTCCGAAACCTTTTCTTAAAAATGCACTAATACCACCTTTTTTGTATTTTTCTATATTCGAATTTGTAATATATGTGGGCTTTCATGAGGAATTCTGCCTTAGTTACCAAATAAGTTTAGTTTTTCTGATACACCAAACCCACTCTTCAGAATCAGAATCTATGCTGCCAAATGAATTGTTCCATCTTTCCGTTTATAAATATAAATGCTGTCCGAAAGAATCTCTTCTGTTTCCAGTGTATCATTAACCTCTCTTACAACCTGCTCAAAATATTCAAGATCCATGCCGGGCTTTGCAGGAACCAAAAGCGTCTCATGGACGCTGGACGGCAAAATAATAATATCCGCATTTTTCCTCTCAGCAAATTTTCCCAGAAAATTTTCATATAATATACAGCAGGCCCCATTAAGACTCTTTTCATTACTTAACACAAACATTGGAAATCGTGCATCTTCATCTAACTTTCTAATATCGCATAATTCC
Organism: Hungatella sp.; assembly: GCA_031270005.1. Classification (GTDB taxonomy): domain Bacteria; phylum Bacillota; class Clostridia; order Lachnospirales; family Lachnospiraceae; genus Lacrimispora. The sequence continues at coordinate 75,789 of JAISYJ010000044.1, forward strand.
CTTGCCGCCTCTTCTCCGACGCCTGCTTTAATCATATCATACATCACATCTTGTATTGGTCTGATATTGGCAGGACGTAGCCGTTCCGTATTTATTTGTGCCAGACGATGCAATTCTTCCTTGGTCACACCCCATTTTTTCAAATGAGAATTACGGATGAGCATGACCGCCTGCCCCAAATCATTTGTATCCCATAGAATGTAATAAACAATAGCCAGGTCAAGGTATGGTGTATTGGGAACATCCGATAGTAGTTCCTTATTTGACTTTTGGCAGATGAGCTTGAAAGCTACCCGGTCCCTTAACTGGTCAAAATCAAAGGAATACTCTGCGAACTCCTTTCCATGACTCTTGCTATCCTCATAAACTCGAAGAATCTCTTCCAAAATTTCTTCCAGGCCCATCCCCCTATTGTATTTCGTAAAGTATGGTTCCAGATAAATGACAGGGGATACCCGGTCTTCCTGCCTTGTTATCGTAATGCCAGCCAATATTAAACCGTTATTCTTCGTTATTTTCTGCACAACTGCTCTATAATCATCTCCCATGGTAGCTCTGATTTCTTTTAAGATAGCACTCTCAAATTCTTCATATTTCATCATCTTATTTTCTCCTTGTTTTTCATGATTTTTAAATAAATTTATTGTTGCCTGCTTATGTAATTCTTTTTTATACAACTTCCTGCGTTTCAGATCTCCGAATGACTTTCATTATTTTTACATTTTCCTGCCCTGTGACTTCATAACCGTCTGCCGCCTCATATTCCGGAAATCATTTTAAAAATCCTGATTCCGTCTTTCAGACCCGAAAGATAAAGATAGCGATTACTCTCCGCTGATTTTGAAATCCAGTCATCTAATATCCGTTCTAACTCCTCTTTCTGTTTCTTGTCCAAGCTCATCATAAATTCTTCCATCTTAGTATCAAATGCTTCTTCCTCCTGAATATTCCCATGGAAGCACTCAGAGAGCAGCACATCAATTCTCTCCAAAAGCATCTGTTCAAATAAATCTTCCATGTGCACCTCCTCTTCTTTTTTGTAGCAAAAAGCCCTTACGGTTCCACACCGCAAGGGCAAAACCTACTGTATGTATTGAAACCAGTACCCACATTCCATATATCGCCTGTCTATGCCGCCTGTTCCGTAAATTCCCCGTCAATTACCTGATTGGAGACCTCACTCATATCGGTGGATAATTCAGTCTTGATCGTTTCATCCGTGCTGATGGCCTTTTGGAAATCGGACTTCATCGGTGCGTATTTTAAAAGCTGCTTGATAACTGTCTTTTTTGCCATGCCCTCATAGTTGCTTTTCCATGGGCTGAACTCTGTATCATACGATTTGGAATATCTTGCAGCATACGCATCAATATAACTTTTACTCATGACTTCAAAACGGTATCCTCCATTATCTAACCGGAAAATCGCATAGAAAAGCCTGCTGTTTCCACGGTCTTCTATGCACGGTCTGTGAATCAGCTTCGGATTAAGCCCAAGCTCATACTCAAATGTATCATGTTCATATACGGTATGAGCTTCCACACTCTGGATTCTTTCATTTCGGTAGGCTAAGTCAATCATTCCACGGT
>JAISYJ010000003.1:0-30224 GCA_031270005.1 Hungatella sp.
CCTGCAAAGATGCTCTGTTTGTCATGCAGTTTTCAAGGTACTGATTTACTTGAAATGCATTTCTGCAATTCATTCATAAACTTTCTTTTTTAGACTTGACTTTTAATAGTTAGTCTTTATTTGTCCAGTGCTTCTATCAATGCAGGGATCACCTGGTTTAAATCCCCTACGATGCCGTAATCGGCCACTTCAAAGATCGGAGCTGCCGGGTTTTTATTGATCGCAATGATCTGCTCCGAGTTCTGCATACCTGCCACATGCTGAATGGCCCCGGAAATGCCGCATGCAAAATACAGCTTGGGACGTACCGTTGTCCCGGTCTGTCCCACCTGATAGGAATGGTCGATCCAGCCTGCATCAACGGCTGCACGGCTTGCTGCAATGACACCGCCAAGCCGATCAGCCAGCTTCTTTAACAGTTCAAATCCCTCGGCTCCGCCAAGGCCCATACCGCCGGACACAATGATCTCCGCATCGGTTAAGGATACCGCTTCTCCTGCCTGCTTTACTACCTCAAGGATCTGGGTCCTGATATCATCTTTTTCAAAACTTACGGAAAGAGGAACAACCTGACCCTTCCGTCCTTTCTGCCTTTCAGCCTTTTCCATGACTCCCGGGCGTACCGTGGACATCTGAGGCCTGTGGTTCGGGCAGACAATGGTCGCCATTAAATTCCCGCCAAAGGCCGGGCGGGTCTGCTTGATCTTCTTATCCTCTTCATCGATCTCCAGCCTGGTGCAGTCGGCAGTCAGTCCGGTATTGCAGCGGACTGCCAGACAGGGACCTAAGTCACGGCCGATGTGAGTCGCTCCCAAAAGGACGATTTCAGGCTTATAGGATTTGATCGCATCGTGAATCACAGCCGTATAAGCGTCGGTGCGGTAGGCTTCCAGTTCTTTATGATCCGCAAGATAAACCTTATCCGCTCCGTATTCAAACAGTTCATCCGCAAGTCCTTCCACCTGGTTCCCGCATAATACCGTACAAAGGCTGCATCCAATCTCATCTGCCAGCTTCCGTCCTTCTCCCAGAAGTTCTTTTACTACCGGCATGAGTGCGCCTTCTCTTTGCTCCGCAAATACCCATACATCCCGGTATTCCGATAAATCAACCGTATCCTTTGGCTCTTCTGACTTTTCTATTGCATCAAACGGACACTTTTCCACACAAACACCGCATCCGGTACAGGCAGTACCAATGACAGCCAGTTTATTTTCCATTGTAATTGCTTCGAACGGGCAGTTCTTTACGCAGATGGAACAGCCCCTGCATTTTTCTTTTACTACATTTACAGCCATATGAACCTTCCTCCTTTTCCTGGGTCTTAAAGATAATGCTTCTCTTTCAGTTTTTCTGTCAACAGCTCTGCCATTTCGGTCACTGTTCCGTCAAGCATCTCCCCTTTTCCCTTTGGGGCGGGAGTAAAGGAACGGAAAACCTGGGTCGGGGAAGCATTTAAACCGCAGTCTTTGGGATCCAGTCCCACATCCTCATGATTCCATACGGTAACTTTTTTTGCATAAGCGTCCATGATTCCGCCTATGCTCATGTAACGGGGCTCATTCAGTTCTTTTACTGCAGTAAGGAGACATGGCATCTGGACTTCCAGAATTTCATATCCGTTTTCCATCTGCCTTTGTACGATCACCTTTCCTTCGCATAGCTTCACATCCTGAACATAGGTCACAACCGGGATGCCAAGTCTCCAGGCTACCTGAGGGCCTACCTGGGCCGTATCTCCGTCAATGGCCTGGCGGCCTGCAAAAATAATGTCATAATCTCCGATTTTTTGAATGCCGGCTGCAATGGTGGTGGAGGTGGCACAGGTATCGGCCCCGCCAAAGGCCCTGTCACTGAGCAGATAAGCCTCATCTGCTCCCATTGCCAGGCATTCCCTTAACATATCATCAGCCTGAGGCGGCCCCATGGTGATAACGGAAACCGTTGTCCCAGGCTTTTTGTCTTTTATTTTCAATGCCTCTTCCAGGGCATTTGCATCATCAGGGTTTAAAATGCTGGGAACTCCGTCACGGATCAATGTACCCTTTACCGGATCGATCTTTACTTCGTTGGTATCCGGCACCTGTTTCACACAAACCAAAATCTTCATCGTTTTCATTACTCCTTCCGTGTAGTCATTATTTCTTAAGCAGTTTTCCGGAAATCACCAGCTGCTGGATTTGTGAGGTACCTTCGTAAATGGTAAACACACGGCAATCCCTGTACATGCGTTCAATCTTATAATCTTTGATAAATCCGTAACCACCATGGATCTGAAGGGATTTTGAAGCGATTTCATTGCAGACTTCAGAAGCATAATACTTTGCCATAGAAGCTTCCATGGTTGCCGGCTGATGGGTATCCATTAAGTAGGCAGTCTTATAGACCAGCTGCTTTGCAGCCTCCAGCTTCGTCGCCATATCTGCGATCATAAATGCAATTGCCTGGAAATCTCCGATTCGTCTGCCGAACTGTTTTCTTTCCTTTGCGTATTTAATCGCCTCGTCAAGAGCCCCCTGGGCAACTCCGATGGACTGGGCAGCCACTCCCATACGGCCGGTATCCAGGGTCTTCATGGCGTTTATAAAGCCCATGCCCTCCTCACCCAGAAGGTTTTCCGCCGGAATCCTTGCGTTATCCATAATGATATCGCTGGTAGCACAGCCGATGACACCCATTTTATGTTCCGGCTTTCCGCAGGAAATACCAAGGGTATTTTTCATATCCACAATAAATGCGCTGATTCCTTTTGTTCCTTTTGTCATATCCGTCTTTGCGTATATCACTGCATAATCTGCCAGAGGCGCCATGGTAATAAAGGTCTTTCTTCCATTTAATATGTAGGAATCCCCATCCTTTACCGCGGTGGACTGCATACCGCCGGCATCGGAACCTGCTCCCGGTTCTGTCAGGGCAAAGCAGAGCTTTTTGTTCCCATTTATCAATGGGGGAAGATATTTCCGTTTCTGCTCCTCTGTGCCGGATAATAACAGGGGACCTCCGGAAAGGGAATTGGGGGAAGATACATAAATGCTTGCGACTCCGCTGACTCTTGCCATTTCCTCCATTACCAGCACGTAACAGCGGGCGTCACCGCCTGAACCTCCGTATTCCTTTGGCGTCTTAATGCCGAAAAAACCGGCCTTTCCCATTTTGTAAAGGATATCCTCCGGAAATGTCCCGCTTTCCTCAACCTCATCGAGGATCTCATTGGTCAGTTCTTTTTCCGCAAACTCCCTCGCAAGTTTCTGGACAAGCTCATGCTGTTTTGTAAAATACATGTTGTTTCCTCCTTAACCTCTTTTCGCTAACCGTTTCTCGATCTCCTGACGTAACTCATGGATCTTAACCTTTCCGCTGTTACCAAAAGGAAATGCTTCAAACCGATAAACATATTTTGGAACCTTATAATCCGCCAGATTCTGACGGACCTGTTCCCTGACCCTCTCTTCAGAAAACTCTGTCCCAGGCTCCATGATGATACAGGCCGCAATTTCTTCCTGAAGAACCTGGGCGTCAACTCCTATTATCTTTACATCCTTGATTTCCGGAAGCTCCAGGATGCAGTTTTCAATTTCCACCGGAGCTATGTTTTCACCGCCCCGGATAATCATCTCTTTTTTCCGTCCGGTTATATAAAGACAGCCTTCTTCATCCAGATAACCGCAGTCCCCTGTATGAAGCCAGCCCTCTCCGTCCAGCACTTTTTCCGTTTCTTTGGTCCTGTTGTAATAGCCCTTCATAATGTGGTATCCCCTGGACTGGATTTCTCCCACACTGCCTGTTTTGGCAGCGCTCTTTCTTCTTTCATCCCAGATCCTTAATTCCGTATAAGGAATCTTTTTTCCTGCCGTAAGGGCCTTTCGGCAGATTGGATCCCAATATCCGGTCATGGTAATTGCAGGGGAAGACTCGGTCTGCCCATAAGCAGGCTGCAGATGTTCCATCTTCAGTTCTTCACAGATATTGATATAATCTGACGGATGAATGGCGGAACCAGCGATAATTCCGCTCTTTAAGGAACTTAGATCGTATTCATTTCTCCTGCCATTCTTTACCATGGCCAGGAACATGCTGGGAACACCGTTTAGAATGGTACAGGAATTTTTCTCTATGTTTTCCATAACTCTAATGGACTTATAATACTGATTTATATAAATTGCCGCTCTGGCATGGACAGCGGACAAAATGCCCGCTGTGATGCCAAAGCAGTGAAACAGAGGAACAGATAAACACATGCGGTCACTCTCGTTCCAATGCATGGAACGTACCATTTCGGCAGAATTGTTGACCAGGTTATGGTGGCTTAACATCACTCCTTTGGGAACGCCGGAGGTGCCGGAGGTGAAAAGTATGTTAGCAGTATCCTTTGTGGACAGGTTCTGTTCTGCCTCTTTTAAAATCCGCTTATCCTCTTCCCTGTTTTCACCTATTTCACAGCCAGGCAGCTGGTCCAGGGAAACGATCCCTTTTAAGAAGCTGTCCGGCCGGTCTAACCCTGCCTTTGAAATGACCGGTCCGTAGTCCGCATTCCTGCAGCCCTTCCCATAGAACAGATAGTCTGCATCCGCCTCTTTTAACACCTGCCTTAATTCCTGTTCCTTATAGCATGTATTGACCGGAAGCACAATTGCCCCGGACTTCATAAAAGCAAAATACGCCATGATCCATTCCGGGCTGTTTATCCCCCACAACGCGACATGTTTCCCCCGCGATATTCCTCTTCTAATAAAGTCAGCCGCCCAAAAATCTGAAATTTCATCCGCCTCTTTCCAGGTATAGCTTCTGTCCTGATCGCAGATTCCTGCTCCATTCGGCGTAAGAACAGCTCTTTTACGAAGCAGTTCTCCGATTGTTTCTGATAAAAGGCCTGTCATATTCATTCTCCTGCTAACCTCTGCCTCATGCTTCTGTCAATTATTTCTCGATTTTTCCCATGGCTTCTCCGATCATCCGGATCAGGAACGGAACCAGTACCACTGCAATGGTTACATAACCCAGATATCCGTATCCTACCGTTACCAGCGGAAGAAGTCCGAACTGAGCAATAGCAAAAGCAAGAATGGTACATAACAAAGCACAGATTAAGGTTTTTGCTGAAGGCTTTCCGTCATTTTTCTTTTCCTCCGGCTTTTCAAGTGCAACCACAACTCTCTGGACTGCTCCCGCAATCATGTTGACCGCTGTTGATACTGCTCCCAAAATAATAAGTATGGAAATCATCGGGTTCATGAAGCTGGCTCCAACTCCGCCTTTGATCAGAGTGATAACCGGAAGGGGATCCTTGGATAAATCAGGATTGGTCGCAACCGCCATAAGTCCCAAAGTTGAAAGCATAATCAATCCGGAGTTTACGATAAATCCGTAAATCATGCTGGTTCCGGCTTCCTTTTCCGTTTTAAATGATTCTGCGTGCTGGTATAGCAATCCGATAGATGCCAGCTGGAAGGAAGCATAAATAAAGCAGCTCCACAGAGCGGGGCCGGCAGGTGCCGGATCAGCTCCCAGAGCCTTGATATTCTTTACGATCTCACCCCAGCTTACAATAATGTTTGGTATGTACACAATCAAAAGACCTGCTATGATAATGACTGACAATGTAGAAGCAGCTTTCCTGACAAAATCCGTACCAAAAATGGTCACCACAAAGATAAACAAACCTATGATCAAAGTACATGCCATATATGGGATTCCAGTCAGGGACTGCATGGTGGAGCCTCCGGTCGCAAATGCAACAGAGGGAGCCAGACACAGCAATAATATGTATACAAGCTCATAAAGGTTGGAAAAAATGGGAGCGAATTTTCCATAAAATTTGTTGTTAAAGGTTCTGTAATCATAGGCATCATGAAGCTTCGCATACCGGAGTCCATACCACTGGAACACCGCTCCGATGGCCTGAGCAAGAATCGGGGTAATAAGCGCCCAAATACCGAACGCAACGAAATACTGGACCAGCTGTGCGCCTGATGCAAATCCTCCGCCAAACTGTGTGGTAAACCATACGAATGCAACGCCCACCGCTACCGGCATTTTATTTTTATCGATCATATCCTTCTCCTCCTGTTAGAGCATATCCTTAAATGCTTCCATCATAGTTCCTGCCTGCTCATAATTAACCATCTGCCTGTCGACTTCTATCTGAATGATAGGAATTCCTGCCCCATCACAGGCTTTTTTTATCATTACATAATCAAATTCTTCCGGATCACAGAATTTTGTCAGCAGAACCACCACGCCTTTTGCCTTGTATTTCTTTGCAAGATCAACAATATAGCCGGCTCTCTTCTTTTCCGGATCATACAGAACGGAACAGTGGTCCATCCGGGAGAACTTATCTGCAAGTCCTTCTAGTGGTTCCAATTCCAGGTTCACATCTGTACGGTACTGTCTGGATTCATGGGCAACATCGTCTGCAGCAATCTGCAGCCCGTGCTCATCAAAGATTTTAAGAAGACCTTCGCTGTCAGCCAGAATTCCGGTGGTGATTACCTTGATTTTGCTTTCCTTCTCCTCTGTCTGTGACAAAGCCTCCATCAGCTGGCTGACCAGTGCCGTATGCTCTTCCTTCCGCATGAAATAAGCACTTTTAAAAATATCTCTTCTTTGGATTGCCGTGATGGAAGGATGCTGTTCCAGAACCTCTGCCAGCTTTCTCATTGCCTCATTGTGCTCATTGTAGATTTCATTGGACCGGGCCAGGGAAGCTTCGCTGAATTTTGCACCAGTTGCTGCCTCCAAGTCTTTTATGACACGCTCATAGGAAGCTTTGGTGAACTTTTTTCCAGCCTCAGGCTTCCGGTTCTGGGGATATGTCATGGGAATAAAAGGAATATCCTTTACCGCATATTTCCAGTTCTGCCCCAGGCACTTTAATGAGTCACAGAGGGAAGGAATGACAATGGCTGAAATGCCTTTGTATTCTCCCTTAATTCCCAATTCCAGAATGCTCTGCATGATGGAACAGATAAATGCAGGGAAATATTTTTTTGACTCTTTCAGCTCAATATCCGCTCCCCATGCTCCCATAGGAACAAGCCCCATGGAGTGGATCAGCTCTTCCGGAGTGTAGACAGGGACACAGGCCACAACCTTTTTTCCCTGTTCCAGATAAGCATTCAGCTGTTTTTTCGGTGAACACGCAATTTCATGAAAATTTTCTAATAATTCATTCAATGTTGCCATCAGTCTTTCCCCCCCCCTTGTTGGATTCCATGATTTCCGTCAGCCCCTGAACCCTTGTTTCATACTGCGCTTCCGAGAAGTTCCGGGGATCTGCCTGGTCGCCGTCAAATGAGGTGACCGGTATCTGGCAGTCCTCTCCGATCTGGCGGCTCATTTCATACATGAAGCCGCTCCAGAGCTTACAGGAACGGTTGGTATGTACCAGAAGCCCTTCTGCATGGGTCTTATTCACAATGGCCTCCCTCTTATCCCTGGCGTGCTCTAGGTTCATGGCATTGGGCACGTTGCAGTAGGCGCGGATCAGACCGTCAAAATCATCGTAAATGAATCCAAAGGCATCGGCATAAATCGTTGCCACCATGTTGATCCCCCGGGATTTTAAGCCCGTAGCCGTTGCTCTTAAATGAGGCCAGCAGGCGATTCCCTCGAACATGATCCTGTATTTTTCCTCTGCGCGGAAGGTACTGGTTCCCTCTTTCACTGCTTTTTTGTATTCTTCCAGCAAGGTTTCAAAGGCTTCGGCTGCTTCAACCGTTCCCCTGGCACAGACGGCCACTGCCATATGGTTTAGTAAGTCAAAGCCGTTAAGCGGGGAAGGGGTATACCTGGTATAGGATGTCGCCTCCAGCCATGCTCTGGAAGTCCTGTTTGAGATTTCCATCACCTCTTTGAATTTCTCATCGCTCCATTTCTTGCCTGTGATCTCCTCTAACTGTTCAATTGCCGCCAGAAACTGGCTCTTGACATAATCGACCTGGGCATCTGAAACCTCGTAATCAGGATTAAAGGGAATGTCAATGAGAATAAGCGGAATGTTAAGTTCTTTTGCAATGTTCTCATACCATTTGATCATGCAGTTGCAGATGTTATTGCAGCAGAGCACAAAGTCTGGAAGAGGCATGTTCTGTTCCGGAGTCTCCCCGGTTTTCATATGTGCCAGGCTGATTCTTGCATAAGCGCAGATGTCATTGGAATAACCTTCCGCCTCTGAAATTTCACATAGCCGCTGCCCAGCCCCTCTCGCAGCAATGGCTGCCGCCTGATTTTCAGGATAGCACACCTTAATACCCAGGGTCTGGAAAATTTCCTGAGGGAAATTGCTGGCGCACCAGCCGATTTTTTCTCCTCTGTCCTTGGCCTCCTGGACCTCTTTGTAATGCTTTGCCACGATCTCATTCAGCTTAAACTTAGCTGAATTAGGATCAATGGTAAACTTTGGTTTTGTTTCTCCTTCACCCATGAAAACTTCCTCCTTTTATAATTTATCATAAGCGTAAAGCGCCGCTCCTAAAGCACCCATGAGCTGAGCCATTGACGAATAGGTAATTGGAAGGCCCAGCTCCTGCTCCATGGCTTTTCGTACTCCGCCATTTTTTGCAACGCCGCCGCTCATACACACTGTTTCTTTCACACCAGTCCGTTTTGCCAGAGCCGCCACTCTGTTGGCTACAGACTGGCAGATGCCGGCAACCAGATCCGGGATCTGGACTCCATTTGCCAGTTGGGATATAACCTCGGATTCAGCAAATACGGTACAGGTACTGGATATTTTGACCGGCTGACTTGAAAGGGCCGCCTGTTTTTCCAGATCTTCAATCTTAAGCTGAAGGATTCCTGCCATGACATCCAGAAACCGGCCGGTTCCTGCCGCACATTTGTCATTCATCAAAAATTCCATCAGGCGCCCGTCGGCCCCCAGGGAAAGGACCTTTGCATCCTGGCCGCCGATATCGATGATGGTCCGCACCTCCGGGAGCAGGTGGTGGACGCCCCTTGCATGGCAGCTCAGTTCACTCATCTCACCATCGGCATTTTTCAACAGCTTCCTTCCATAACCGGTGGCATAGACAGATGTTATCTCTTCAAGCTTTAAATTCCCTGCGGCAAGTACTTCCTCAATTGCCCGGTCCGGTCCGTTGGTTCCTGTCCCCGCCCCAACCAGAGAAGTAGCCAGAATCTCCTGTCCGTCTTTCAAAATGACCGCTTTGGAGGTGGTAGAGCCTATGTCAACTCCTAATGTGAACATGGTTATTTCCTTTCTTTGTCTATTTTATAACAATCTTTTCAAAAAAAATATATATGTATACATGTATACAAGTTGCGTTTATGAAAAAGTGTATCCTTGTATACAAGTTAATATAAAAAATAAAATGTAAGTAAGATACACTTTTTCATGCATAGATTATCAAAATTTGTTCAATTTGTCAATAGCTTTTTTTAAAAACAGGATGCTCTTTATATATTATATGGAACCTGGTTCAAACGATGCCTCTCTCCTTCTCTCCTGGCAATCGTCTAATTTGTGACAATCTTTTCCTTACAAACAAATAATCGGCTGTTTTTGCTGAAAACGGCTTAAAATCCATATGGCTGCGGATTTCCGACCATTTCTTCTTGTCCAGCCGAATTAAATGTTTAAGAAATACTGAGAATACCGTTCCTTTGCTTTAGCCCTGATTTCAGATATGGTTTCCAGATGATCTGCCATCGCCTGCTGGGCTTTGACAAAATCGCCGCTTTTGATTTCATCGACGATCCTGCGGTGCTCATCGATCAGGCAGGGCATCCGTTTGCCAAGTGCCACGTCGAAATTCCGCCATCTTGAAATGTGGAGCATTAAATCCTCCAGCAATTTTATAAGATTATACCGTTCCACGCTTTCTGCAATGGCCCGGTGGAATGCCGAATCCAGCTTTTGAAATTCCAGGTCATACCCCTCTACACCCCGGTAGGCCTCCTGCTTTTCTAAATTATCCTCCAGTTCTTTTACAAGTTTATTAATTTTCTCTTCGTCCTTCTGGGACAACAGCTCGTAAAGCTCTTCCTTTTCCACGGCAGTCCTTAAAATCAACAGGTCTCCGATGAGTTTTAGATCAATGAGGCTTACATAGGTTCCTCTTTGAGGGTACACCGTAAGAAGCCCAAGCTGATTCAGCCTTGCAAAGGCGTTACGGATGATGGTTCTTGATACCCCGTATTCTTCTGCCATCTGATTTTCACTGATCCTGGTTCCAGGCTCTAATTCCAGCTTTAAAATACGTTTTCTGATGTTGTTGAAAACATAATCAGCGGAAACCGGCTGGCTGTTACTTTTAATATAATCCATATTTTTACCTTCAATTCGTATTACTGGTTTCTAGTTATGAAACGATTATACTCTTGACTACAGATTTCTGTCAATTCGTTTCTTCTGCGCGGTATGGCTGTAAACCACTCCAAACCTGATTCTGTTTTACTGTACAATCACCTCTTTCCCATGGATCTGGCGGTGATGAGCATCGTGAGTTTTGCATTGTTTTGCCCATGCTTTATCAGGCAATCGCCATGGTTGAAAATACTTTTCCAGAATACCGGTTCTTGAAAAATGGTTGAAAAGCATTTTAAATTAAACATGAAAAAGAGGGGTAAATCTACTGTACCCCTCTTTTTCACCGTCTTTTAATCCACCTATTTATTTTCCAACTGACACGTCAGCCGTCTTTATAATTTTCACTTCTTCCTCCGGCTCTTTTCCCTGGCTGTCAGAAGCTTTCTCATTGGTTTTTGCAGTATCTTTCTGAAATTATTCTGTCTTGCTCTCTGCAGCTTCTTTTTCGTTTTCCTCCTTGATTTCTACGGTTTCTTTCTTGGTGTCTTCTGTCTTGTCTTCCACTGCTTCCGCCGGTTCTTTCTTGGCTTCTTCTGTTTTGTCTTCTCCGGCTTCTGCTGGTTCTTTCTTAGCTTCTTCTTGTTTGTCTTCTCCGGCTTCTGCTGGTTCTTTCTTAGCTTCTTCTGGTTTCTCTTCCCCTGCTTCTACCGGTTCTTCCTTCGGTTCTTCTGTTTTCTCTTCCTCCGTTTCTACCGGTTCTTCCTTCATTTCTTCTGTCTTATCTTCCCTCGTTTCTGCAGCCTCTTCCTCTGCCTTAGGAGATACAGCACTCTTTCCTTCCACATCTGTTTCAGGGTCAGATAACGGGACAATGAACGTCAATGTCTCGTAGCCATTTACCTCAATAACCACTTCATTTTCTTCTTCGGTAAAGCCATCTGCCGTGAAGTCAAGATATTTCACAACTGCAGAGGCTTCATCCTTTGATACTTTAAATTCATTTTGTTTGGTCCCTGAGAACGATATGACCTTTTTATAAGGAATTCCGTTAACAAAAACTGTTTTATCTGCATTCAGGTACTCTTTTGCTGCCTTCTCATTTGTTGCATCAAAGGCTACACGATAATATGCCGGATTGAAGATTGCTTTTTTCACGTATTTTGTCGTTACCACATCAGGAGCTGACTTTTCATTTTCAACCGGATTCCCGGCAGCTTCCAGGATCTCAAAGGTCAGGGTCTTGGCAGTATACCCTTCGGCAGTCACCAGAACCGTATACCTGCCGGCCTTCTGAAACAGATCTTTCTGAAGTGTGAGAGAATAATCTCCTTTTTCATAATTGTCCTGGCTGAACAATCCTCCCTGTTCCTTGGAAAGCACTTTCCTTATATTGTCATCCGGGCCAGTCAGAGTCACCCCTGTTAAGTTCTTCATAAAATCACCGCGAAGTTTCTCCTGGCTTTCATCGGCTTCATCGGCTGCTGCATTGATGGAAACCATCTGTCCCACATGGTAAGCTGTCGCATCCTCAGCATCTGCCCTGTCAGGGTTATCAGCCAGAGAAAGTTTAAACTTTTCCAATTCCTTAACCACATGTAAAACAACCGTCTGCTCCTTGTATCCTTCTGCCACAATTCGCAGCTTGTGTTCCCCTTCCGTAAGCTGAAGTGTACCGCCTCCTGCTCCTTCTGTTTTTGACAGAATGGAAACGCTTTCCTTTGCCTCGCTGATCTTATAAGCTCTAATGTAATCGTCACTTCTAAGAGCGATTGCAGAATTGTCCAGATAAAGTGCTGTTATCTTGGAGATATATTCTAAATCCTTATCAGAGGTCAGCACCAGAGTCTCGCCCAGCTTTCCTTCTGCACCCTTAAGGGCCGGAGCCGTCTTTCCTACCACAGAAAGAAGACTTTCAACTGATCCTAATTTTCCGTCTTCCAGGACCCGCTTAATCTGGTATGGGCGGTTTCCGGTTTCTCCCCCTGTCTGGATTTCCTTGTATTTTTCAAAGGAAAGATATTTTCCAGCCCCCAGCGTCTCATCTTTAACTGCATTTAAATAATGGGTGAAATCATAAAAAATCTCAGCATTTTCATCCATAACAGCCTGTGCTTTCTGGTCATACCACCACTGCACTACCGCCTCGCTGTCCTCACTTACATGGTTAATCTCGTGTAAAATCAATGCGTTTGCCAGCAGGTCATGGTCAAATATCAAAAATCCGTTCATTTTGGAACCTCCGGAAGAACCGGAGCCTCCGGAACCGCCATCTGGAATGACAACCGTAGCGCTGGACATTGCGTCAATGCTGAAAGATCCTGCCATTGCATGAATTTTGATGTCACCTGCTCCAGACTGGGAATTGCTGCCAACTTCCACTTTCTTAGACATTGTCTGGTAGCCATTTGCATATGCCGTAACCGTATAGATACCGTTTTCATCCGTAATCACATTGTCATCCGTATCTGTACCGCAGATATGAAGCATGGAGCCGATCTCATACCATTGGTTTATTTCTGTAAGAGACTTTACTTTTCCTGAAGGCATTGTCAGATCCACCCTGTAAATCGGTGACAGGATCTCTGTTCCAAAGCTTTCCCCAGCCGGTCCTGTAATATTAAAGGCAAAGTCTTCTCCCTGCTTTGGACTGGGGTTCAGGGCATTTAAGTTCATCACAAAAAGCCTGTTGTCCACAAGATGAAGGGGCACATTCATGGCTGCCTTGCTGTATCCGGAAGACAGATTCAGCTGATAACGCCCACGGGTAAAAAGGTTAGTCTGAGGAAGCTGGATTGTAATTACTCCTGTTTTTCCATATTCTGTTTCGATTGCAGTAGTAAACACAAGGTTCTTGTTTAAAATAGAGTTCTCAGCCTCCAGAGCCTTAACAGCTTTTAACTGGTCAAACCATTTTTCCTGTGCCAGAGTCTTTAACGACAGCTTAAGCTGGATCCTGCCCTTTCCATCTTTATCAATCATGGTATCCGGGAGGTAATAATCGGCAGGTACCTCAGGAGAAGTCTCCTGACTCTTTCCGCTTAAACGGAAGGTAGTCTTTTCAGGCCTTACACGTACATTGCCGTTATTATCGTAATTATCCAGCCAATAGTCAAAGACTGATATGGATCCGTTGGTCAGGATCGCACTGGGAGCCGAAACAAGGCTGCCTCTTTCCGGCGATTCTGCCATAGAGCCCTTTCCAACCTTTACGTTCTGCTCTTTACCGTCAGAAATCCTGGTAACGGAATGGTACCAGGATTCCATAAGGTCGTCTGCCATTTAACCACAGTTCCGTCATCGTCTACGTTTGTGCATACATCCGTAATATCTGTCCCATCTACATCAATGGTATAATCGTCTATACTTCCTTCCTGGAAAGCAATTACTGCATATTGTATCCAGCCTAAGTCTACCAGCTTTGTCTTTTCCTCATTAACAAAAACCTCCTTACCTTCCTGGTTTTTGTTTTCTTCGTTATGATTTTCCCCCTCCCCGTTGGGGCCGCTTCCGTTATTCTCATTGCCGGAGGAACTGCCTCCACTTGAGGAACTGTTTCTGCCGGAGGAACTGCTTCCCCCACCGGAAGACACTGTTTTCTTTGCATTTTCTGCTGCCGGTGCTGAAGCTAAGCCTCTGCCCGCCTCATAATGGACCTTACCGTCAGGCTCCGCCCAGCAGCCTTCTCCATTAACAAAATATCCATCCGGAGTCGTCTGGCCTGTATACATCTTTCCCATGTCTGTTCCGTCAGCAGCACTAAAATAATAGCAATATCCGTCAATCCACTGCCACCCTGTCTTCATGGCCCCAAAGGTTTCCTCATTGGCCGTATTAAAAAAGTACCATGTTCCGTTTCCATCCTGGTACCAGCCGGAGCGCATCTGCCCCTCTGTACCATCGTTGGAAGTATTCAGATAGTACTTTATTCCCTTATCATCCTGAAACCATCCTGTCATCATGGTTCCGTCTTCCGGGCGGAGATAATACCAGCCCGACGCCTTCTGGATCCAGCCGGCGCTTAAGGTTCCTGTGCCCTCATAATGTTTCCAGCTTTCATTTTCATATTTCCAGTCGCCTTGTATGTATATGCCCCTCTCTCCTATTGCCATGGAACTGCCTGTAACGCCCGCCCAGGCTACACCAAACTGGGAAAGTACGCAAGCAGCTGTCAATATTGGTGCCACTGCTTTTTGAATCAACTCTTTCTTAACCATTGCATCCTCCTGTTTTCAGTTAGTCTTAACTAACCATTGCCATCTCAGTATATCGGGGAGGTAACCTGTTGTCAATGCAGATATGTAAGAAGGAATGAGTCTTTTTCTCAACAGCCTTTTTTTGTAAAGTCCATAATATTTCTTCGAATACCTTTTTCATAACAGAATACCTGTGGTATGATGATAGGGAAGGATCTTCTGCCGGATGAACCTTTCTTTGTGATACTATCAATATTTTTATGATCTAAGGAATGTGATGTGGAGCCATGGCAATGGAATTAAATACGATTGTGGAGCATTTTGCTTCCACGCTTTTTAAAATACAGGGGGTTTACCGTTATAAAATACCGGCCGGCAGTAAAGGCATACAAAAGACTGCTCCTTATCCGGGCTTTATATTCCCGCTTTCCGGCAGCGCTGAATACCAGTTTAATGATACGCCCTATTTTATAAAACCAGGGGTTGTTGTCCATGGTTCGGCAGACACCGCCATACGCAAACGGGTTATTGGAGAGGAAGACTGGGAATTCGTTTCTGTTCTTTATGAAACCTGCAACGAATCACCTCCCATGAAACTGAAAAATACCCATTTCAGCTTAACCGTCGGGCAAAGTCCCCAGCTATACGATATGCTTCATCAACTGTACGCAACCGCCAACCGTCCCGGCAGCCTGGCAGCCTTTCAAACGGAAGCCTTGTTCCGCAGGACGCTGGTAGAAACCTTTTTGTGTGCCAGGAACCAGACGAGGTACGGCGCACAGGAGCTTTTTGAATCGGTTTCAGAGTACATCCATACCCACTACATGGATGGGTTAACCGTAAATTCACTGGCCATGCAAAACGGAGTCAATGAAAACCGGTTGTTTTACGTTTTTCAAAAGTATGCGGGCATGGGGCCGGCAGACTACCTGCGGACATACCGTCTGAACCGCGCCCGGGAGCTGCTTGTCACAACCTCCATTCCCATAGGAATCATTGGGGAGCAAACAGGCTACCCGGATGCCCTGTATTTCAGCCGTATATTTAAAAGACATTTTGGAGTGGCTCCAAGCAAATTCAGGGGAGAATAAGCCGCAGGCACAAGGAAACGCCCATGTTTTTCCATGGGTGTTTTTTTTTGTGCTGGTAACTGTTATTCAGGATATGTTCATATAAATTGCGGATAAAGCCATTCCCATAAGCACTGCGGTCTGATATATTTAGCCAGAGGTTAGTTTCGTCTAACCAATAATTCAGGAGGTGCTGCATTGAAAAAACATATTGGATGACCCATTGGTCATTGCGAATATCCAGATTAACTAAGGGAGTTTAATACTATGAAACGAATTGCAGTTTATGGCAAAGGCGGCATTGGAAAGTCAACTACGGTTTCCAACCTGTCTGCTGCCATGGCAAAGCTGGGGCTTACCGTACTTCAAATCGGCTGTGACCCCAAAGCAGATTCCACCCGTAACTTAACAGGCGGAAAAAACATCCCCACCGTACTGGACACCTTACGGGATAAGGGAGATGTAGAACTTGACGATATTGTATTTAAAAGTGAGACCGGTGTTTTATGCGTAGAATCCGGCGGGCCGGTTCCAGGCGTGGGCTGCGCCGGCCGGGGCATCATCACTGCATTTGAAAAGCTGGAAGAGCTGGATGCCTATGCCGTGTTTTCTCCTGACGTAGTGCTGTATGACGTATTAGGCGATGTGGTTTGCGGAGGATTTGCCATGCCCATACGGGGCGGTTACGCAGACGAAGTATGCATTGTCACTTCCGGCGAGATGATGAGCCTTTACGCCGCCGCCAACATCGCCCAAGCAGTAAAGAGCTTTGCTCCCAGAGGCTATGCCGGCCTGCGGGGCCTGATTTTTAACGCAAAAAACTTTGATGGCGAGGAAGGGCTTGTACAAAGAGCCGCCGATGAAATAGACACCTCCGTCCTTTTTCATATCCCCCGGGATCCCCATGTGCAGCAATCGGAAGAACAGGGAAAAACCGTGGTGGAGGCATTTCCTGACAGCCATATGGCAAAGACCTATGAGGACCTGGCCCGCCTCCTTCTGGAAGGAGGGCTGTCATGAACGACATTAAGCATTTAAAATGCCTGTCAGCTGTCAGGAGCATGACGGCTGTCCGCCAGCTGACACCTGCTGCTTTTCCCGGCGTCCACTGCCCTATGCACACAGCACTGGCCCTGGCCGCTAGAATAAGAGGTGTATCCACCCTCCTTATCGGCACTGCCGAATGCGGGTACTACAGCCGCAACATCCCTCTTTCCTCCCCATATGGGGAAGAGGCTTTCCATTGGAATTACGTCCTTGACAGCAAAGAGGTGGTGTTTGGATTCAGAAAGGGCCTGATGGAGGCCATCCGGGAAATGGATGAGGCAGGTGCAAGGCTTATTTTACTTCTTTCCACCTGTGTACCTGAGCTCATTGGCCTTGACCTGGAAAGCATCTGCCATGAGATGCAGCCAGAGGTAAAAGCAATGCTCATCCACCTTCCCTTGGGGAATTTCAAATGCGGCGGCTACGAACCAGGATATTGGAAGACCCTTCTGGCAATGGGAAAAACCATTAAAAAGTCCGGACACAAGGGAACAACCGTCAATGTCCTTGGCCGCAGTACCCTGGAGGAGCATGTTCCCATGCCTCATCTGATTGCATTTCTGGAACGCCAGGGCGTGCCCCTGCGCTTTTTGGCACCGGATTCCTCACTGGATGACTTTATTGCCTCAGGGAACGCAAGACTGAATCTGGTCCTTTCCCCATTTATGGATCCTCTTGCCCAATGGATGGCCAAGGAACATGATATCCCCTTTGTCAGCCTCCATGATATTTACAATGTCAGGGAAATAGAAACTACTTATTCACAGATCGGGCAGCATTTGGGCCTGGAAATGGCACATGAGTTTGCCGAGCAGAGGAAAGAAGCGAAAAAGGCGCAGAAAAAGGCAGTGGCACAGCTGAAAGGCCTGCAGTATATCAGCGCAAATCTGGGCACAGTCCAGCCGCTGCCCTTGTCGGCATATTTATCGGAGTTTGGAATGGCTCCCATCATGATACACATGCCTGAGTTTTATCCCTCGGACTCACAATGGAAAAAAGCCCTGACAGGGCGGGATATAAACCCCATCATCTGTCTGATGCTTAATGAGCAGGCCGACAGGCAGATCATTGAGGCACTGTGCCCGGATCTGGTAATGGGCGACTGGGGCGGCAGGGGCCAGAACAATCCTCCCAGTGTTCCCATACTGGACTTATACGGCCATATTGGATATGAAAGAACCATTGTCCTGCTGGAACGCATTACAAGGGCACTTAAGACAGAAAAGGAGGAACAGACCAATGGGACTATATAAAACAGCACCGCCCCTGTCAGGGCGGATGGGAGCACTTTGGTCGTTGTCCGGCATCGCCCAGTCGGCAGTGGTGGAATTTGGCTGCATGGGGCATATGGCCTACGGAAGGACCTTTCTTCACCGGATGGGTTCTTTTGGCGGGAAGCTCTTTTCAACCCATATCGGAGAAACCGATATTGCCATGGGGGATACCAGCCGTCTGACCCGTGCGATGGAGTGGGTATCGGAAACCCAGGGCATAAAAACGATTTTCCTTCTGCCCTCCTCCGTGCCGGAGGTAATTGGAATCGACTTAAAAGCCCTGGCCCAGGAGCTGTCGCCCCAATTCCCCGGCACACGTTTGATTCCGCTGACTGCAGGGGGATTTGATATCTGCGGGCACAAGGGAGTGGAACTGACCCTTTTGGAGTTATGCAAAACCTTTTCAAAGGAAATGCCCCGGACGGAACAGCCCTCCTTTAATATCATCGGCTCCTGTGCGGACATGTTTCGTTTTCATGCCGATGCCGCTGAGATTGCCCGCCTGGCCTCAGGTGCCTTGGGAATGGAGCATTTGTGCACCATGACCTCTGGAACAAGCATCTCCCAACTGGAAACATTAGGCGCAGCTCATTTGAACTTTGTTATTCGCAGGGAGGGAGAAGCCGCAGCAAAATATCTTCAGGAGCGCTTTGGCACACCTTATCTGATGGCACGTCCTTACGGGATACAGGGAACCCTTGACTGGCTGGAAAACGGGGCAGCCCTATGGGGCCGGCCCGCTGACAAGGCGTTTATCCGGAAAGAAAAGGAAAATGCCCTGGAGCAGACCGCTCCCATTCAGGCTGTGCTCGGCCGTTTCCTGCGGGTCCACAGAAATGAAAACAGGCTGATCCTTGCCGGACATGCCGATGTCGTGCAGGGAATCGGTGAATATGGTAAAGAATGGTTTGGTTTCACAAAAGCCGATTGTTATTGCGACTGCCCTCATATGGCAGGCCCTCATATGGCTTATCTGGATGATGCTGCCAAAGAGAGGATTGCTGGCGATTTAAGGGGCATCCTTATGGGCAGCGGCGAGCTGCTGCGTATGGCTAAAAGGGACCAGAGCCTGCAGATTGCAACGCCTGATGACATCTGGCGGCATTCCTATGAACCTCCCCTTGCGGGATTCCGGGGGGCAGTGAATCTTGCGGCGGTGTGGGCCAATGAAATAATGAGGATGCACTGACACTTATCAAACTTTCCGGTATACGAAAGGACAGGCAGATAAACCGCCTGTCCTTTATTCCTTCTTCCCCATTCTATATCATGGGTCTTAATAACCTGTTCTGACTTGGCCTGCCTGGTCTTTAGACAGCCGGTCCCTCCACGTTCTGGAAAAATGTCAGCAAAAATGCCGTTAAAAATCCAACAAAGCAGCTTAAAACGAACAAACCAAATCCCTTTCCCAGAAAAACAGGCAATGTAACTACACTTGGAAATGCAAAGGTCATGGCCTGGGCTCCCGAAAGTCCTGCTATGGCACCGCCCACACCGCCGCCGATGCATACTGCAATCATCGGCTTCTTTAAGGGCAGATTCACGCCGAACATGGCTGGCTCCGTAACTCCAAAACAGGCAGACAATACGGCGGACAGACAGAGTGACCGGAATTTTTTATCCTTACTTTTCAGACATACCGCAAGGGCCGCACCTGCCTGGGCAAATACCGGCGGCCCGATTAAAGCCAGTATGGTATCAGAGCCCTTTACAGTAATGTTGTTCATGGCAACCAGTACAAAACTCCAGTGGAATCCAAAAATAACCATTGGCTGGATCACCGCTCCTAAAATCGCACCGGCAATCATTGGACTGACCTGATATACGAATTCATAAGCAGAAGCCAGTCCGTCTCCTATTATATTCCCCATTGGCCCGAATACAAACAAAGTGACCAGCCCGACTGTCACAATGCAGATCAAGGGAGCAAAAAAGCCTTTTATCAGATCCGGCAGTATTTTGTATACCAGCCGTTCCACATATACCAGCAAACCTACTGCAAGAATAATGGGAATGACTCCGGAATGATAAATAACGGCCTTCATGGGTATTCCTGCGAAAAAAATGTTATTTCCTGCTTCAAAAACTTCTGTTAAGGAAGGATACAAAAGTACTCCTCCAATGACCACTGCAGTAAATGGGTCGGCGCCAAATTTTTTTGCTGCGGTAAATGCCAGCACCATGGGCAGAAAATAGAGCAAACTGTCTGCCATGGCATTCAACACCAAATAAGTCTCACTTATTTCCGAAACAATATTGGCTGCTGTGAGAATGGCTAATATGCCTTTTAAAATTCCTGCCGCGCTTAACAGGTTGATAATTGGCAGGAAAATCCCGGAAATCCCATCAATCACAACATTAATCATTGACTTTTTTTCTTTCATGTGTACTTTCTCCTGTGATGAAACGTTCTAGGCATAAATTTCCTTCTGCCGCTTCTGCCATTGTATCATATTTTCATCATTTTCCATACGAATTTTTACCGGATATTTTTGATACAGGCTGTGTCTTAAATAGGGTTATTATTACGGCCAGGGTACACCTCCCACGGCTTTTCGCATTTAAAAATCACCCTATGGTCTTTAGAACCATAGGGTGTGACAGCTTATAATACCTGTTCCGTTCTTTCGATGATATCATCCTGTGTCTGCTTTGAAAGCACATTGAAAAATGCGCTGTAGCCCGCCACACGGACGATTAAATCCCTGTGTTTTTCCGGCTGCTTCTGAGCTTCCAGCAGGATCTCCTTAGAAACTACATTGTACTGCACATGGTAGCCGTGAAGCCGGTTAAAAAAGGTACGCAGCAAGGCAATCAGCTTCATCCGGTCCTCCGGCTTTTCCAGTACCTGGGGAGTGACCTTCTGGTTTAAGAGAACTCCGCCTGTGATTTCTTCTGTAGGAAGCTTTGCAACTGTTTTAAATACAGCGGTGGGACCATTGGTATCCATGGCATGGCTGGGGGAACAGCCTTCTGCCAGGGGAGTATGGGCTTTCCTTCCGTCAGGGGTGGCCAATGTCCCCATTCCCTGGCCTACGTTTGCGGATATGGAGGAGGTTCCTGCATAATAAACTCCGCCAACAGGCCCTCTCCCGTATCTTGTATTGTGATATTTCTTGATTTCGTCAATATAAACATCGTATGCATCCCGGATCAGGACATCCACATAATCATCGTCATTGCCATACTTGGGCACTGCCAATAGCAGGTTTTGGACTCTTCTGCCCTCTTCCCCTTCAAAGTCATTCTGAAGCGCATCCCAAAGTTCCTGATTGGTAAGGCTTTTATCCTCAAACACACATTTTTTGACCGCGGCCAGGGAATCTGCCATATTGGCGATTCCTACCTGAAGCCCGCTGATAAAATCGTAAACAGCTCCGCCTTCCTTTAAGGTCTTTCCTCTTCCAATGCAGTCTTCCACCAGACAAGAACAAAGAACATCAGGAACACTCTCTTCCAGCACCATATCGCAGCAGGTCTCAATGATGACGCTGTGTCTTGTAAAATCGCGGATAATCTTATCCCATGCTTTTTCAATGTCTGAAAAGGAGGTCATATCCAGGAAGTGTCCAGCTCCTTTTGCCACCTTTACACCGGACTCAGGATCCACTCCGTTGTTCATTGCAATGAGAAGGGATTTGGGGAAGTTTAAGAAACTCATTCCTGTACAGCGGTATCCCCATTTTCCCGGAACCGCTGTTTCCACACAGCCGATGGCGCTGTAATTGTATGCGTCTTCCTCTTTCACTCCTTTTGCAATAAAGGACGGAATGATGATCTCATCATTATTAAAGGCCGGCATACCAAAACCAAGGCGCACCACTTCCACAGCTTCTTTCATAAATTCATCATCCAGGCCGGAATGGTAACGGACTGTAAGGTTTGGCTGGGGCAGCCTGGTCTGTGCCACGCTTTTTAAAATCAGATAGGAGAATGGATTGACTCCGTCTTCTTTATCCTTTGTCTGCCCGCCTACGGTGACGTTCTGGTAAAGAGGGCTTCCTGCACTGAACTGTGTATGGGACCAGCTTCTGATTTTGTTAATGGTAAAGGTTTTTAACCACAAATTTGTCATCAGCTCACAGGCGGAATCCTCTGTCATTGTTCCTTTCTCCAGATCTGCTTTATAGTATGGATACAAATACTGGTCCATGCGGCCATAGGATAATGAATGCCCGTTGGATTCGATCTGCAGGATCAGGTGTACAAACCACATGCTCTGAACGGCTTCATACATGGTCTCTGCAGGCTCATAAGGAACCTTTCCCATGATTCTTGCGATTTCAAGCAGTTCCTTTTTCCTTTTCTCCCCGGCTGTTTCAGCCTGCTTCCCTGCCAGCTTCTCATACCGTTTTGCAAAGGCTCTCACCGCACCGATCACAACTAAAATGGCCTGGTGGAAATAGTATTTCTTCAAATTTTCCATTTCCGTCAGATCCAGCTCTGCCATCGCTTCCTTTGTGCGCTTTTCAAAATCTTTCAGGCCGCATTTCATAAGCTTTTCATAATCCACCGCAAGATGGGCGTCCCCGGAGGTAATATTGCCTTCCGCCTTGATGATACCCAAATCGTAAAAAATCCTGCTGGATGCAGGCATTGCCGCCAGTCCCCGATCCTTTGTGGTATTATGCTCCCAGTAAGGAGCAATTTCACGAAGCTGCTCCTTTGTTTCTTCTGTTATGTAAAATACATCCCCGTCTCTTTTATCAAACCGATCAAGCTCATAAATTACCCAGTCCATGGCATATTCCGGGAAAATAGGCGCATAACGGTTTCCTGATGCCTGGTTTCCCACAATCAGGGTATGAGGCTCAATAAAAATCGTCATGTGTTCCAGAATATTCTTCAGCATGTATGCCCGTTTTAAGACCACCGGCTCATGCCCATGTTCTTTATATGCCTGGGTAGTATAGATTGCCCTCTCTGCACAGACCATTGGTTTTGTTTCCAGCAGCTCTTCGCGAAAAGCCTGCATTCTCTGTGTCAGATTTCCAAAATGATTCTTCTCCATATTGCCTTCCTCCGTTTTCCTCTGATTTATTATTTTTCTTCTAAGCTTACTATATCATTGGATTTTCATTGTGTCAACATTCTATTTACATTCGAAACATACTTGATTTATATTTAAAAATATATTTTTCATATTTGACAAGAACAGAAAACGGCATGTTCCCCGGAGTAACCGGGCATAAAAACAAAAGAGCAGCAAGGTTTCTGCCCTGCTGCTCCTTTCCGGCCCTATACTCGCTCATTTCTCAGACTGTCCACAGCCTTCATTGCCGGCCTGGGATATAGCTTCCTTTAGAGGCAAGCACCTTTTTTCATTTGAAATACTTCTTTCAGAATCTGTTTTTTCTTATACAAAACTCCCTTTTTTAATCCTTATCCTTATGTGGACTTATAAAAGCTCCCCTGCTGTTTAGCTTAAGCCCATTTCCTGTTACTAAAGCTTTGTAATATCCACGCTCCCGAATACAGATTCCCAGTCTTTCCCAAAATCATCAATGGCCTTTCCAATGGCAGCCATGCCAAGAGCTTCATGAAGAAGTTCCGGCTGTAGGGTGGCTGTCTGTGCTCCGGCTGCAAAGGCGGCATTTACCTGGGCAATATTTTTAAAGCTTGCAGCCAGGATCTTTGTCTTATACCCTCCCGCTGCGATCTGATCCGCAAGACAGGCAATGGTATCAGCCGCATCAATGTCCAGATTTTCCATCCGGTTAAAATACGGTGCAATGAAGTCAGCGCCTGCTTCCATGGCTAAATATCCCTGGATTTTGGAATAAATTGCGGTGCCCGTAATGCCTGCCCCCTCAGCTTTTAAGGCCCGGATTGCCTTTAAACCTTCCTCTGTAACAGGGATTTTAATAAATACGTTTTGATCTACCTTATCAAGGATGACCTTTCCTTCCCGGATCATGGTGTCCCCATCCCGTCCGGTCACCTGAATATGTAAGGAACGCTCCATACCGATTATCTTTCGTATCTCACAAAAGTGTTTGAAAAAATCGATTTTGCCTTCCTTCTTAATAATAGAGGGATTGCTGGTAACACCTGTAATTGGAAAAATCTCACTGTATTTTTTGATGTCCTCCAGGTTTGCAGAGTCAAATAAAAATTCCATAATAATTATCCTTTCTAAGCTTGTATATTATTTTTCTTACACTCCGTTGGCAAGTTCCAACATGCCTGTTCTTAAATAATGCCTCCTTCATTGTTTCACTTCTTATGCGCCATTCTTTCGTAATTTCAGTATACCTCTCTGTTTTCCAAATGTCAACACAACTTCTTCATTTGAAACTAATATTTTTTTATATAAAATTTATTTACTTTTATTCACTCACATGTTATAGTAGCCATACAGAGGGATATTATGGAGCTTCAGACCCCATATGCTTCAAATTTTAAGGAAAAGGAGTTGTTCCAAATGAAAGCATCCATATTTAATATTCAAAAATTCAGCATACACGACGGACCAGGTATCCGCACGGTGGTTTTTTTTAAGGGCTGCCCTTTAAGGTGCAAATGGTGTTCCAATCCCGAGTCCCAGATGCCCCATACCCAGATCCTATGGAACCGTGAGAAATGCCTTCACTGCGAGCTGTGTGAAACCTCCTGTCCCACCAACAGCATCTCATTTGAAAACAACATTTTTCATTTTAAATATAGCCGCTGCACCGGCTGCATGGCCTGCACCAGCCAATGTCCGGGAAAAGCTTTGGAATATGTGGGTAAGCAAATGACTGTGGAAGAAGTTATGAAAGAAGTCATGAAGGACAAGGACTTTTATGAAGAATCCGGGGGAGGCGTGACCTTATCCGGTGGTGAAGTTCTTTCCCAGCCGGAGTTTGCGACAGCTTTGCTCAAGGAGTGCAAAAAGAACGGATTACATACTGCTTTGGAAACCACCGGGTATGCTCCTTTCCAGACCTTTCAGACGGTAACCGGTCTGGCTGATTTACTGCTGTTTGATATGAAGCATTATGATAAGGAAAAGCACCGGGAATATACCAGCGCCTCAAATGAACAAATTACGGACAATATGAAAACAGCCGTCAGCGGCGGCAAACACGTTATCGCCCGCATTCCGGTCATTCCTGGTGCAAACGATTCTCTGGAATACGCCAGGGGATTTTGCGGCCTGCTTCATGACATTGGAGTCAGGGAAGTGAATCTTCTTCCCTTTCATCAGTTCGGGGAGAGCAAATATGCCCAGCTTGGGATGAGTTATGAAATGAAGGATGTAAAAGCCCTCCATTCGGAAGATCTGAGAGAATTCTTTCAGGTATTTGCAGACTCAGGGTTTGATGTTAAGATGTAAGAAAGTAAGAAAACTCCCTACATCTGCTGTTAAGGCAGGTGCAGGGAGTTATATCTCTTTACGTCTGAGTGCAGATTTTCTGCTACGCCTGTATAATCTCCACGGCAATCTTATACCGTTCCATAATCTCTTTTGCACTGTCAGAAATTCTACTGTCCGTAAATACCATATTAATATTTTCAAACCTGGACTGCAGGACAACGCCCTGCTGCTCAAATTTGCTGGAATCCGTCAGGATGATGGAATGCTTGGCCGACTCCGCCATGTTCTTCATAGCCTCTGCCCGCATCATATCCCCGCAGGTAAAGCCTGCCTGGGGAATAAAACCGTCGGTTCCCATGAACAGCTTGTCCACGAAAAACTCCCTGGCACATTTTCTCACCATGGGGCCCACCATGACCTGGGATTCCGTCTGGTAATCTCCGCCTAAGAGGATGATCTTTCCGATGGCTGATTCCCGGATATGGTTTGCAATAAATGCAGAGTTCGTAATGATGGTAACATCCTTTTTCTCATTTGCCAGCTGTTCTGCCAGCAAGGCACAGCTGGAACCGGATTCGATCATAACGGTTTCCCCGTTGGCAACGATCTTTGCCGCAGCCTTGGCAATCTTAAGCTTGGTATCATACCGCACAGACAGCCGGTTTGTAATGTCATCCGTATTCCGGACCGCAGCATACCCATGTTCCCTGATCAGCAGCCCTCTTTCCTCCAGCACATCTAAATCTTTACGGATGGTTACCTGGGACACATCCAGCAGTTCTGACAAACTGGTCACTTCCACTCTCTTTTGTTCATTCACAATCTGCAAAATCTTTGTCTGCCGATCTGTCATTAGACCTCCTCCGTTCTGCTCCATCAGAATTTCGTTTATGATTCGATTATAACATTTTCCATTTTCATATGCAATAGAATTATAGGATGTACTCCTTTCATACTTTCAAAGATCCATGTTCCGGTTTTATACAGCCATGAAAAAAGGGGATATTACAGAATCCTGATTCCTGTACTATCCCCTTCTTATGTCTTACGGTTTTATTCTCTGCAGATTAAATCACCATCTTGCCACTATGGTTTCTCCGGCTTTTGCCTCTGCTTCCGGATTAACGGATAAATACTGGACGTATTCTTCAAATTCGCTCTTAATAATGGACACATGAGGCCCATAGATCACCTGAACCCCATTCCCCTTTTTCACAACGCCCTTTGAACCTGTTGATTTGAGAATATCTTCCCGCACTGCGGAAGGATCCGAAAGGGTCAGGCGCAGTCTGGTGGCGCAGCAGTCAATGTCTATAATATTCTCCAACCCTCCAAGACCCTGGAGTATAAAAGCGGACAATGAATCTTCTTTCCCGCCGGAAGCTGCTTTACTGCCGCTTTTATTCTTAAAATCTTCTTTTGAGTACATCCTGATCTCATCTGCATTTTCTTCACGTCCGGGTGTTGCAAGATTGAACTTTAAAATAACAAAACGGAATACAAAATAGTAAAGGACCGCATATCCAGCATAAACGGGAAGAATCATCAGCCAGTTTGTCTTTGCCTGTCCCTGAAGAATCCCGTACAGGGTGAAATCAATCAATCCGCAGGAAAAGGTGGTGCCAATGCAAATGTCCAGTACATGCATCAGAACAAAGGAAATTCCTGCAAATACGCAGTGAACAATAAACAATGCCGGCGCAATAAATAAGAATGTAAATTCAATGGGTTCCGTAATACAGGTCAGGAAGGAGGTAAGGGCAGCTGATACCAATAAGCCTCCCACCAACTTTTTATTTTCAGGCTTTGCTGTTGCATACATGGCATAAGCTGCTGCCGGAAGCCCTGCCATCATGACTGCATATTTACCGGTCATAAACCGGCAGGCTTCCACGCTGAATCTGGTCACACTGGGATTTGCAGGGAATCAATTCCGCAGACATTAGCAATGGCTCCATCTAAAACCCCTGCCCCCAAGCTTCCATCGGACAGGATCTGGCCGGTCAGTTTTAACATTGCATTGATTGTAGAGTGCATTACAAAAAACGAAATGCCGGAAGATAATACTGCCACTGCTTTTTCATTTTTTGCCATGCCAAGGGCCACTGCCATTGCAAAAATCAGCGGCAGATTCCCAAAAATCGTACTGCCCACCTGAGACATGATGATCAGCAGGCCGTTTAAAATGGTCCCCTCTCCCAATAACGCCTGCAAGTGATATGCTTCAATGGTCTTTGCATTTGTAAACGATGCCCCAAGGCCCAGCAGCAAACCTGCAATGGGAAGAATGGATACAGGAAGGAAGAAAGATCTTCCTATCTTCTGCACCACCGCAAACACTCCACTTTCTTTGTTTTTATTCATGGTAAATCCTCCTCATTATATTGTTTATCCCCAGTTTCCGGCTCCTTTGGCCGGAAACACAGAATCAAAAGAAACAGTGAAGGCCTGTGGCAGCCCAAACAACTACCTCTATAAAAATGCCAGGCTTTTCCCCATAAATGCAGATCATATGGTGAATGCTGAAAATACTGATGCTGCCATCTGTTTAATTTCCTTGTGAAGCAGATCACCTGTCATATCTTAAAATCAGATACAGTATCAATCTTTTGCATCTTAATCCATAGCCAGGAATATCAGTATGTGAAAGCTTTTATTTACGTTTGTAATAAAAATATTTTCTTATGAAATTAATTTTAGCACATTTTTGCTTAATGTCAAGAATATTTTTATGAATGTAATATATATTTCTTTAAATGAAATAATTTTGTATTTCTAGTATAATAATAGTTCTTATTATTATATATTATCAAATATTTAGGAGATATTTTGGCTTTATTTTCTTCAATAAAAAAACGCTGCATTTCCTTAGAAATGAGCGTTTTTTCAGCTTTAATATAAATCCGAAAATTCTTATTTTTCCATTGTGTGCGTAGAATTGTATTTTCTTATGAATGGATTTCCCATGTTCCTTAATGAAGCAATTCGCTGGCTCTGTCCATGGCATATAAATAATTATTTATTGTTTGGGCAATCCTTGCTTTCTTAAAAGACGAAATTGGGGTTGAATTAAAAATCGCAACATACATATCTGACAATTCATTTAAGGAATATTCACTGATAATAGACTCCAACTTGTTATTTTTAAAAATATCAATGACCTCATTTTGTCCATACTTTACCGCTACCTTCCCAGTCTTTCTCTCCTTTACAGGGCTCAGCTTTTTCTTATTGATGCTTCTTAAGGCTGACATAAATAAGTCAACATCTTCCACATGATTATACAAAAAGTCGGTTCTTTCCTTCTCATCTTCAAAAGAATTAATTCCGTCTATCACCTCTTTTAATTCTTTGATCTGGTTCCTGGTAATACACATATTCATCATCTCCGTTGCTTATATACTGCTCAGTCATGCGTCCTGAATCTCTTCCAGACGCCTGAGAATGCTGTCAGTTAACAGCTCATAATCATTTCTTGCCTTTGATGCTTCACCGATCTCCGTACTTCTAGCAATATCGATGTAATTATTAATCTCTTCCTTAAAAAAATGAATTTTTTCAGCTCTGCAGTTCTTTGTCAAAGTATCCTCTAATTCCTTTGTTGCTGCATTATAATTTACTTGTCCTCTTATAAAAGTACAAAAAACTCCAATCAGTTTGGGTTTCTTTCCAAAATAGTGTTTTGCCAGCATGAAGTCATTGGAATGTACACAGTACATATGATATGTCTCATTTATGGTATTTATGTAGTGTGCCACCCCGTTAGAGCTGATCCCATCTAAAACCGTAGGGATTACATAATAATCGGAAAGAAGAAAAGCAGACCTTGTAATTAAATTATTTGACGGCGGACAATCAATCAGAACAAAATCATAACGATTCTCATCCAGAATGGAATCCAAATAATTTTTTAAAATTGAAAGATATTCCATAGTATCTTCCATTTTAATTGCCAATTCATCTAATCCCATGTGGTCTCTGTAAAATAAACTGGAAGCAATAAAGTCATACTGGAAGCCATCCTTCTTAAATACTTGAATGATCTTTCTGTTGAACTTCAATTTCATACTTTTGTATTTTTTTATTGTACTTATATTTAAATCAAAAACATAATTTAAAGTTCTTTCATCCTCCAGATCCTTTAAAACAGCTCCGTTATTTTTAACTAAAATTTCACTTAAAGAACTTTGTGGATCTAAGTCCAATACCAGCACTTTTTTATCCTTTTTGGCTAAATGCTCTGCAAAGTTTAAAACACTTGTCGTCTTACCAACTCCGCCTTTATAATTTCCCACAAATATTATCTTCGTATCATCGCTCATAAATTATTCCCCCATTTTATTACTTTTACTACATTATACCAAAAAGGCCTATAGGTTGCCACTGTTTTGTTATGATCAATTATATAGAAATGGAAAACTGACAGTCATGAGCACCCCAACCCTATGCTTAATCAGAAATTCAAAAAAGCCCCCTCCCCAGGCAATCGCATTTCCACCTGAAAAAAGAGCTTTTCTTCTTACCATTCCTTTACCCTGACCGTGGTGATCAGGCCGATCATATCAAGCTCATTCTGCTTCTGGCTGATCAGTTCCAGATTGCTCAATTCGATTTCATGACTTCTGGCATAAGTCAGGAGGCTGCGCATATTTCTCACGTTGTCCAGCTCCAGATAATCCCACAGGATCCTGGAATTGCTGTATATCTTGCCGTCAATTGCGTGAAGAACCTGGATGGAGCATAAAATCGCCAGAAAGCCCATGATAGCTCCCTTATACTTCATTTAGATCGTTTAATATTTTCAAATTTTCCAAAAACATCTTATTCCCTTAACCCTTAACAGAACCGCTTAAATAATCAGGCTTTAAATATCTTTGCAGTACAAATGTAACCAGTATTACCGGTACGGCCAGAATGGTGGAATAGGCCGCCCGCTCAAATACGCTTCCTATGACGATAGGTAAACTTTTGACATATTAATACGATGATTAATACATCTCCAGTTTTTCCCCCGTCCCACACCGTGCGTGCTAGTTTCCCAGCACACGGCGTTCCATCATAAAATCA